>NZ_BAFP01000039.1 GCF_000308455.1 Nocardia abscessus NBRC 100374
GTGACGCGGAGCTGCTCGCGGTGGCCCAGATGATCGGCGCGGCAGCGGGTTTGGTGGCGCGCCGGCGCGGGCTGATGCCGGTGGGCGATCGCTCGCCGATGGCCGCGGTGTCGAACGTCGATCCCGAGCAGCTGCGTGCCGTGGTGGCCGAGGTGTGCGCGGGAGTCGATCCTGCCGCCTCCGTGGTGATCTCGATCCGCAACGGGCGGCGCCGCGCGGTGCTGTCCGGACCGCCCGCGCAGCTGGAGCGGGTGCACCAGCGGTGTGCCCGGATCCACGACGAGCAGGCGCGGGAGCGCGACGCCAAAACACGCGGTGGCTCGGTGTTCGCTCCGGTCTTCGAGGACGTGGCGGTCGACGTCGCGTTCCATCACCCCGCGCTGGCCGACACCGTCGACCTGGTGAGCAGCTGGGCTACCCAGTGCGGCTTGGACGCCGAGCTGGCGGGCCGGCTGGCGCGCGAGATCCTGGTCGACCCGATCGACTGGGTGGACGTCGTCGAGGGTGTGATAACCGCAGGCGCGCAATGGATTCTGGACCTCGGCCCGGGCGATCTGCTGTCCCGCGTCACCGCGGGCACGGTGAAGGGCACCGGCCTGGGCATGGTCGCGGTCGCCACCCGGGCCGGCCAGCGCAGCCTGCTCACCCCGGGCGCCGCGCCGGAGCCCGCGACCCCGTGGTCGGCATTCGCGCCGCAGCCGGTGCGGCTGCCCAACGGGCGCATCGTGGTCGAGACCGCCTTCACGAAGCTGACCGGGCGCTCGCCGATCCTGCTCGCGGGCATGACCCCCACGACGGTCGACGCGAAGATCGTCGCGGCCGCGGCCAACGCGGGCCACTGGGCCGAGCTGGCCGGCGGTGGCCAGGTGACCGAGCAGATCTTCGCCGACCGGGTGGCCGAGCTGAAGAAGCTGCTGCACCCGGGACGCTCGGTGCAGTTCAACTCGTTGTTCCTCGACCCCTACTTGTGGAAGCTGCAGCTCGGCGGTAAGCGGCTGGTGCAGCGGGCGCGCTCGGCGGGCGCCCCGTTCGACGGCGTCATCGTGACCGCGGGCATTCCGGAGCTGGAGGAAGCCGTCGCGCTGATCCAGGAGCTCACCGAGGTCGGCATCGCGCATGTGGCGTTCAAGCCGGGTACGGTCGCCCAGATCCGGGCCGTGCTGCGCATCGCCGACGAGGTTCCGGACTACCCGGTGATCATGCACATCGAGGGCGGCAAGGCAGGTGGGCACCATTCCTGGGAGGACCTGGACGATCTGCTGCTGGCCACCTACGCCGAGCTGCGCAACCGCGCCAACGTGGTGGTGTGCGTCGGCGGTGGCATCGGAACCCCCGAACGGGCGACGGAATACCTCACCGGACAATGGGCGGTCCAGCACGGCTACCCCGTGATGCCCCTGGACGGTGTGCTGGTCGGCACGGCGGCCATGGCCACGCTGGAAGCCACCACCGCGCCGGAGGTCAAGCAACTGCTGGTGGATACTCCCGGCACCCCCGACTGGGTCGGCGCGGGCACCGCGTCCGGCGGGATGGCCTCGGGCCGTAGCCAATTGGGCGCCGACATCCACGAGATCGACAACGCCGCCTCGCGCACCGGCCGTCTGCTGGACGAGGTCGCGGGTGACGCCGACGCGGTCGCGGCTCGCCGGGAGGAGATCATCGCGGCGCTGAACGCCACCGCGAAGCCGTACTTCGGCGACCTGGTCACCATGACCTACCAGGACTGGCTGGAGCGCTACGTCGAGCTCGCGGTCGGCCTGGACCGGCGCAAGGACTTCGACTGCGGCAGCGACCTGGGCGACGCGATCGCCGAGGCCACCAGCTCGGTGTGGCTGGACATCACCTGGCGCGACCGGTTCGCGGAGATGATGCGCCGCACCGAATCCCGGCTGCATCCGGCCGACCGCGGCGAGATCCCCACGCTGTTCGCGAGCGACGAGGACTTCGACGACCCGGTCGCCGCGCTGTGCACCCTGAAGGACGCCTACCCTGCGGCGGAGCAGACCCTGCTGCATCCGGCGGACGTTCCGTTCTTCGTGGCGCTGTGCAAGACACCGGGCAAGCCGGTGAACTTCGTGCCGGTCGTGGACGCCGACGTGCGCCGCTGGTGGCGCTCGGACTCGCTGTGGCAGGCGCACGATCCGCGCTACTCGGCCGATCAGGTGTGCGTCATTCCCGGCACCGTCTCGGTCGCCGGCATCACGCGGGTCGACGAGCCGGTCGGCGAGCTGCTCGACCGCTTCGAACAGGACACGGCGTACTCGCTGGTGCGCGCGGGCGCGGTGCCCGCCGCGGTGGACGCGCGCCGCACGGCGGGCGTCACCAGCGGCCCGATCGACGCCGTCCTCGCCGCGCCGGACGTCCAGTGGGCAGGCCGCACCACGATCAGCCCGGTGCACCGGCTCGGCGATCTGCCCGAATGGGTCGTCGACGGCAAGGGCGCGGTGCATCCGCCCAGCGGCGCGACGCTGGTGGAGACCACCGGCCCCGAGCCGGAGCACGCCTACCTGGAGTTGACCGTTCCGCTGCTGGCAGGCAACGCGGTGCGCATCCGGATCACCGTGCCGGCCTCGGTCCACAACGGCGGCGCCCCGGTCGTCACCGAGGCCGACGCGCACGAGGCCATGGCCGCGCTGCTCGCGGTCGCCGCGGGCCAGGATCTTCCGGAGGTCAAGGGCAAGGTCGCGCACGTGAACCTGGCCTGGACGCCGGACCTGATCGCCGATCACGCGGGCGTCACCGGCTCCGGCCTGCCCGGCACGCTGAGCACGCTCGGCCGGACCGTGCCCGACGTGCTGGTCGGCGCCTGCTGGCCCGCCGTGTTCGCGGTGCTCGGCGCGACCCGCACCGCCAAGGGCGAGAGCGTCATCGAGGGCATGCTCGACTTGGTCCACCTCGACCATCAGGTGCACCTCGCCGCCGACCTGCCCGCCGAGACCAGCGTGCTCGCGGTGCGCGCGGAGGCCGGGGAGACCCTCGACACCGACCTCGGCCGCGTCGTCGAGGTGCACGTGCGGATCACCGCCATGCTGGACAAGCCCGAGACCGGGATGTCGATGCCGGTGCTGGCCACGCTCACCGAACGGTTCGCGATCCGCGGGCGCAACGGCACCGGCGAACTCGCCGCTCCGCCGCGCGCCGCGGGCACGGTGTCCGACGCGGCCACCGACACTCCGCGCAGGCGCCGCCGCGATGTCACGATCGTGGCGCCGCGCACCATGCACGCCTTCGCCGCCGTCTCCGGTGACCACAACCCCATCCACACCAGCGATGCCGCCGCGAAGCTCGCCGGGCTCGGCAGTCCGATCGTGCACGGCATGTGGTTGTCGGCCGCCGCGCAGCACGTCGTGTCGGCGGTCGATCCGGCCGGCTCGGTGCCCGCGCGGACGGTGACCGCGTGGACCACCCGGTTCCTCGGCATGGTCCGCCCCGGCGCGGAGATCGATGTGCGCGTCGAGCGGGTCGCGGTCGACGCGGGCAGCGAGATCGTAGAGGTTTCCTGCCGCACCGAAGGCGAACTGGTGATGACCGCGACCGGTCGCACCGCGGCGCCGAAGACCGTGTACGCCTTCCCCGGACAGGGCATCCAGCGCAAGGGGATGGGGCTGGACGCCCGCTCCCGGTCGAAGGCGGCCAAGGAGATCTGGGAGCGCGCGGACAAGCACACCCGTGCCGCGCTCGGCTTCTCGATCCTGGCCGTGGTGCGCGACAACCCGACCTACCTGAAGGCGCGGGGCGTCGAGCACCGGCACCCCGACGGCGTGCTGCACCTGACCCAGTTCACCCAGGTCGCCATGGCGACCCTCGGTGTCGCCCAGGTGGCGGAACTGCGTGAGGCCGGCGCGTTCGTCGAGGACGCGCTGCTCGCGGGCCACTCGGTGGGCGAGTACAACGCGCTCGCCGCCGTCGCGGGAGTGCTTCCGCTGGAGGCGGTGCTCGAGGTCGTGTTCCAGCGCGGTTCCGCGATGCACGAGCTGGTGCCGCGTGACTCGCAGGGGCGCAGCGACTACCGGATGGCCGCGATCCGGCCCTCGCAGATCGGGCTGCCCGACGGCGAGGTCGTCGACTTCGTCAAGGAGGTCGGCGATCGGGTCGGGGAGTTCCTCGAGGTGGTCAACCTGAACCTGCGCGGTTCGCAGTACGCGATCGCGGGCACGGTGGCCGGGCTGGACGCCCTGGAGGAGGAGATCGACCGCCGCCGTGCCGAATTCGGCGGCAAGCGGGCGTTCATCCTGGTCCCCGGCATCGACGTGCCGTTCCACTCGACGGTGCTGCGCAAGGGCGTCCCGGAGTTCCGGCAGAAGCTCGAACAGCTGCTGCCGGTGGACCTGCGCCCGGAGGTGCTGGTCGGCCGCTACATCCCGAACCTGGTGCCCAGACTGTTCTCGCTCGAGCGGGGGTTCGTCCAGGAGATCGCGGACCTGGTGCCGTCCGAACCGCTCGCGGAGGTGCTGGCCGACTTCGACAGCTGGGCGGCCCGCCCGACCGAGCTGTGCCGCGTGGTGCTGATCGAGTTGCTCGCCTGGCAGTTCGCCAGCCCGGTGCGCTGGATCGAGACGCAAGACCTGCTGTTCACCGACCCCATGCACGGCGGCCTCGGTATCGAGCGGTTCGTCGAGATCGGTCTCGGCGCGACGCCGACGGTGGCCAACCTGGCCTCCCAGACGCTGAAGCTGCCCGCGTTCAGCGGCGCCACGGTCGAGGTGCTCAACATCGAGCGCGAGGCGGCGATCGTCTACGCGACCGACACCGATCCCGCGCCGGTCGACGAGCCCATGGACGAGTCGGCCGCCACGGCGCCTGCGGCCGCGGCCGTCGCCGCCGCCCCGGTCGCCGCGCCCGCCCCGAGCTCGGGCGGCCCGCGTCCGGACGACATCGCGTTCACCGCCGCCGACGCCACCCGCGTGCTGATCGCGCTGTGGACCAAGCTGCGGCTGGACCAGATCGGCCCGGTGGACACCATCGAGGGCCTCTGCGACGGTGTGTCCTCCCGGCGCAACCAGCTGCTGGTCGACCTCGGCTCCGAGCTGTCGCTCGGCGCGATCGACGGCGCGGCCGACGCCGACATGGGCGCGCTGTCCGCGACGGTGGAGCGGCTGGCCCGCACCTACCGTCCCTTCGGCACGGTGCTCACCGACGCCATCGGCGATCATCTGCGCAAAGTCTTCGGCCCGTCCGGCAAGCGTCCCGCCGCCATCGCCGATCGGGTGAAGAAGGTCTGGGAACTCGGCGACGGCTGGGCCAGCCACGTGACGGCCGAAGTGTCGCTGGGCACCAGGGAAGGCACCAGCGTGCGGGGCGGTGACCTGGGCGGGCTGGTCTCCGGCGCGCTGGGCGACGCCGCCTCGGTCGACGCGGCCATCGACGCCGCCGTGCAGGCCGTCGCGGCCCGCCGCGGTGTCGCGGTGTCGCTGCCCTCGGCGGGCGGCGGTGGCGGTGCGACCGTCGACGCTGCCGCGCTGGGTGAGTTCACCGAGCAGATCACCGGACGCGACGGCGTGCTGGCCACGGCCGCGCGCGTGGTGCTCGAACAGCTCGGCCTGTCCGAGCGGGTCTCCGCACCGGAGGCTTCCGCGGACTCCCTGGTCGATCTGGTGGCGGCCGAACTGGGTTCGGACTGGCCGCGTCTGGTCGCGCCCGCGTTCGACGCGCGCAAGGCGGTGCTGCTGGACGACCGGTGGGCCACGGCGCGCGAGGATCTGGCCCGGCTGTGGCTGGCCGACGACGCGGGCAGTGCGAACGGACCGGTCACCGGTTTCCTCGGGGCGGGCGAAGCCGTTGCCGCGCAGGCGAACTGGTGGCGGCAGCGGGCGATGCACGAGGCCCGTTCGGTGCTCGCCGGGCTGTACGAGCGCATCGCCGAGGCGGCGCTGAGCGTCGAAGAGCCCGGCCTGTGGTCCTCGGACATCGCGGTGATCACCGGCGCCAGCAAGGGATCCATCGCCGCGGCGGCGACCGGCATCCTGCTCAGCGGCGGTGCCACGGTGGTGGTGACCACCTCGGCGCTGAACGACGAACGCCTCGCCTTCTACCGGAAGCTGTACCGGGACAACGCCCGCCACGGCGCGGCCCTGTGGGTCGTGCCCGCCAACATGGCGTCCTACCAGGACGTCGACGCGTTGATCGACTGGATCGGCACCGAGCAGGTCGACAGCGCGGGCGGGTCGAAGATCAAGATCAAGGACGCGATGACGCCGACGCTGCTGCTGCCGTTCGCGGCGCCGCGGGTGGCCGGTGACCTCGCCGACGCGGGCGCTCGCGCCGAAATGGAAATGCGAGTGCTGCTCTGGTCGGTCGAGCGGCTGATCGGTGGACTGTCCAAGCTGGGCGCCGATCACGACGTGGACGCGAAACTGCATGTGGTGCTTCCGGGTTCGCCCAACCGCGGCATGTTCGGCGGCGACGGCGCCTACGGCGAGTCGAAGGCGGCGCTGGACGCGGTGGTCGCCAAGTGGCGGGCCGAGAAGTCGTGGTCGACCCGGGTCACCCTGGTGCACGCGCTGATCGGCTGGGTGCGCGGCACCGGCCTGATGGGCCACAACGACCCGATGGTCGAGGCGGTCGAGAAGGCGGGCGTGCAGACCTGGTCCACCGCCGAGATGGCCGCCGAGCTGCTCAAGTGGTGCACGTCGCGGGCGCGTCAGGTGACCGCGAGCGGCCCGCAGCAGATCGACCTGACCGGCGGATTGGCCAGGGCCAAGCTGGACCTGCCCGAGCTGGCCAAGCAGGCTGCGGAACAACAGGCGGAGGCGCAGACCGACGCCGACGCGGGTCGCACGATCGCCGCGCTGCCCGCGCCGCCGACGGTGACCTCCGCGCTTCCGGTGCCCGAGTGGGGCGAGGTGACCGCGGATCCGGCCGACATGGTGGTCATCGTCGGCGCGGGCGAGCTCGGGCCGTACGGCTCGGCGCGCACCCGCTTCGAGATGGAGGTCTCCGACGAGCTGTCGGCGGCGGGCGTGCTGGAGCTGGCCTGGACCACCGGCATGGTGGCCTGGGAGAACGACCCGAAGCCGGGCTGGTACGACACCGACTCCGGCGACTACGTACCGGAGCACGAGCTGGCCGAGCGCTACCACGACGCGGTGGTCGCCCGCTGCGGTGTGCGCCGCTACGAAGACGACGGCGCCATGACCGACAACTCGGCGCCCTTGATGACCTCGGTCTTCCTCGACCAGGATCTGTCGTTCACGGTGGGCGGCGAGGCCGAGGCCCGCGCCTTCCACGCCGCCGATCCGGAGCACACGGTCATCACGCCGGTCGCCGATTCCGGCGACTGGACCGTGACGCGCAAGGCGGGCACCGAGATCCGCGTGCCGCGCCGGGCCAAGCTGTCGCGCACCGTCGGTGGCCAGATCCCGACCGGCTGGGACCCCACCATCTGGGGCATCTCGCCCGATATGGCCGCCTCGGTGGACCGGGTCGCGCTGTGGAACATCGTGTGCACGGTGGACGCGTTCATCGGCTCCGGCTTCAGTCCCGCGGAGCTGATGAGCTGGGTGCACCCCTCGCTGGTCGCCAACACGCAGGGCACCGGCATGGGCGGCATGTCCTCGATGCGCTCGCTGTACGTCGACAACCTGCTCGGTGAGCCGCGCCCGAACGACATCCTGCAGGAGGCGCTGCCGAACGTGGCGCTGGCGCACGTGGTGCAGTCCTACGTCGGCAGCTACGGCGCGATGGTGCACCCGGTGGCGGCCTGCGCCACCGCCGCGGTGTCGGTCGAGGAGGGTGTCGACAAGATCCGGCTCGGCAAGGCCGACCTGGTCGTGGCAGGCGGTTACGACGATCTCGGCATCGAGGGCATCGTCGGCTTCGGTGACATGTCAGCCACCGCGGATTCGGCGGCCATGAGCGCCAAGGGCATCAGCGACCGTTACTTCTCCCGCGCCAACGACCGCCGTCGCGGCGGATTCATCGAATCGCAGGGCGGTGGAACCGTGCTCCTGGCGCGCGGCAGCGTCGCGCTGGAGATGGGCCTGCCGGTGCTCGGCGTGGTGGCCTACGCCCAGTCCTTCGCGGACGGCGTGCACACCTCCATTCCGGCTCCGGGCCTGGGCGCGCTGGGTGCGGGTCGCGGCGGAACCGAGTCCAGGCTGGCGGTCGAACTGCGCAAGCTCGGCGTGACCCCGGACGAGATCGCGGTGGTGTCCAAGCACGACACCTCGACGGCCGCCAACGACCCGAACGAGTCCGAGCTGCACGAGCGCCTCGCCACGGCCATCGGACGCTCGGACGGCGCTCCGCTGTTCGTCGTGTCGCAGAAGACCCTCACCGGTCACGCGAAGGGTGGTGCGGCGGCCTTCCAGCTCATCGGCTTGTGCCAGGTGCTGGAGCAGGGCGTCATCCCGCCGAACCGCAGCCTGGACTGCGTCGACGAGAAGATGCGGCCGTACCCGCACCTGGTGTGGCTGCGTGAAGCGCTGCACCTGGGCGATCGGCTTCCGCTGAAGGCCGGTCTGGTCACCTCGCTCGGCTTCGGCCATGTGAACGGCCTGCTGGCGATCGTGCACCCGCAGGCGTTCATCCAGGCCATCGAGCCGGGGCGGCGCGACGAGTACCAGCGCAGGGCGCAGGAGCGTCAGCTGAGCGGCCGCCAGCGGTTCGTGGAGGCCATGTGCGGCGGGGCGCCGCTGTACGAGCGTCCGGCCGACCGCAGGCTCGGCGGGGAAGGCACGCCGTCCGGGCGGGCCCGCCAGCTGGAGGCCGACATGCTGCTCTCGCAAGAGGCGCGCCTGGCGGAGGACGGCGCTTACCGGGCGAACGGCCCGGGATGCGCGTAACCGGAAGCGCGGCGGGGCAACCCGTCGCGCCGGGTTCGCGCACGGTCTCGCCGAGTAAGTCGTAGGCTGCCCGCCTATGACGATCCTCGGTATCGGCTTGGACTTGGTGACCATCTCCGAGTTCGCCGAACAGCTCGAACGCGCCGGAACCACCATGCTCCGGGAAAGCTTCACCGCGGGTGAGCGGCGTTACTGCCAGAGCAAGGGAACCGATCCGGCGCGCAGCTACGCGGCGCGGTGGGCGGCGAAGGAGGCGGTGCTCAAAGCCTGGGCATCGTCGCGGTTCGCCCGCCGCCCGCAGATCGGGGACAACCCCTATCCGCTGATCGAGGTGGTCAACGACGCGTGGGGCAGGCCGAGCATCAAGTTGCACGGCCTGGCCGCCGAGTTCCTTCCCCGGGTCCGGGTTCACCTGTCGCTGACACACGACGGCGACACCGCCGCCGCGATGGTGGTGCTCGAGGACCCGGGCGAGCTGGCCGACCTCATCGAAGGCCGCGACAACGCGGGCTGAGCCGCGCGGTGGTCCCGGTTCCCCCGGGACCACCCGCTATCGTTCGCTGCCGGTGCGCGATTCCTTCTCCGCGACGAGCAGGTAGGCGACCATCAGCCGCTTGAGTTCGGCGACGGCTTCGGCGCTGCTCTGCTCGTCCTGCACCGAGAAATTGAGCATCGAATAGACCACGTGCACCAGCACTTCTGCCATCATGGTGCGCCGCACCCGCGGGGTGCGCGGAGTGAGCGGCCGCAGCATCTGCGACACGACCTCGGCGAACTGCTTCTCGTGGATCGCGCCGGTGGCCCGGGTGGACGGGGTGGACTGCATAGCGAGCCACACTTCCCGCCGGGACGGGTCGGTCATCCAGAGGTTGGCCAGATGGTCGACGAACTGGTTCATGTGCCGCAGCCAGTCCAGCGACGGGATCTCGCCGTGGAAGTCGGCCAACTCCTGGGAAACGGCAACCAGGTCTTGACGATTCAGCTCACAGACGATGACGTACTTGTTGGCGAAGAACTGATACAGCGTGCCGATCGGCACCTCGGCCCTGGCCGCCACCTCCTCACAGGTGAACGACTCGAACCCGACCTCGACGAGCAGTTCCCTGGACGCCTGGAGTAAGGCGTCGAACTTTCGTTTGCTGCGTTCCTGCGTCGGCCGGCGTCGCGGCATGAGCTCCTGTGGGTCGTCCTGCAGCTCCAACGCAGGGTCCAGACGGTGCTTCGACCTGGCCTCCGCGCGTACTTCCACGCATCCAGGCTAACGGTAGGGGCACGCGTGCGATACGCGCATCCGCCGTTCGAGTCCAGGCGGCTGGATTTCCGCTACCCATCCGTAACCGATGTGGTGCCGAACACTTACCGAGCGCGCGTGCATCGCGACGTGTGTTCCGAGCAGGGGAATCCATGGGGCTCATGGCTTTCGGCAGTCCATGAGCTCGGTCAATGCGCAGAGGGAAGGCGTGATCAGTGGTAGCTGAATCTGTGGTGACTCTCGGCGTTTCCACCGAACGCGGCGCCGTGCACGCGGTGGCGCTCGCGGACGGCAAGAAGCTGGCCGACCGCGTGCTGCTGCGTCGGGTGGAACGAACGGATGGTGACGGTAAGGCGGAGGTGGCCGCGGCGGTCGAGACCGCGCTGGACGCCCTGGCCGCGGGCCTCGGCTCGGACCGGGAGATCGGCGGCGTGGCGGTCGCCTACCGGGACGCCGCCGAGCGGCGCGCCATCGTGACCCGGTTGGCGACGGGTCCGTGGCACAGCGCCTCGATGGTCTCGGCGAAATCGGCCCATCTGAGCGCGGCGAGCATGATGACGTGGCTCGACGCCTACGACAACCTGCTGATCTGCGAGGTGGTGCCCGGCTACCAGGCGTTCACCCTGGTCGATCGCGGCCGCCGCCGGGTGCTCGCCGCTGTGGGGCAGGCGGGGCGGGCGACGCCGCGCTCGCTCGGCATGGGCGTGGCGGCGGCGTGGGAACAGCTGGACGCGGCCGCCGCCCGGCCGCACGCGGTGGCACTGATCGGCTCGGCGGGCGCCGGGCCGGCGGTGCTGAAGGCGTTGGAGGACTTCGGGGCGCCGGTGATCCCGTGCACGGTGGGCGCTTTCGCGTCCGCCGCGGGTGCGGCGTTGAGCGCGCGACTCGAGCAGGACGGTTACGTCGAGCCGGTGAGCGAGCCGTACCGGGCGCGTGGCGGAGTCGCGGTGTTCGCCGCGGCCGGGGTGCTGGCCAGCGGAATGGTCGTCGGCGGGAGCTACCTGCTCAACGATTCCTCGTCGCCGAGGCCGACCGTCGTCCTCGCGGACGGCCGTATCGAGAGCGCCGGTGCGGTCCATCCGGGTGAGCCGGTCCAGGCTGGGGGCGCCGGGGCACACGGATCGTTCGACGGACCACTCGACTCCGGCACGACCGGAGCGCAGTATCCGGAGCAACGCTGGGGGGCCGCCGCGCGCAATCGTCCGTTGCCGCTGGTGCCCGTCGACGCCGCGAAGGAGGCGGAGACGAGCCCGCCCGCGCCGCTGGTGCCGGGCACCGGGCTCCCGGCCGATCGCAAGGTGGGCGCGCCCGACGGCGCGCTGCTGTTCCCCGGTGAGACCCCGCCGCCGGCGGCGTTCACCCCGGAAGCCGCGGATTGGTGGGACGAACATCTCCGCTTGATGGCGCAATGGGCGGCCCAGCAGGTGTGGCAGAGCTGAGCCACCCGAGCGGGCTCCCGAACTCGGCCCGGCGCCGCTGCGGCGCCGGGCTTTTCGCTGCCGGCGGGTTACACCGACAGGTCGCGGCGCAACTTGGCGACGTGGCCGGTGGCGCGGACGTTGTACTGCGCGACGGCGATCTTGCCCTCTTCGTCCACCAGGAAGGTCGAACGGATGACGCCGACGACCGTCTTGCCGTACATCGTCTTCTCGCCGAACGCGCCCCACGCGGTGAGCACGGCGCGGTCGGGATCCGACAGCAGCGGGAAGGTCAACTGCTCGGCGTCCCGGAACTTGGCCAGCTTGGCGGGCTTGTCCGGCGAGATGCCGACGACGTCGATGCCCGCGCCGTCCAGGTCGGCCAAGTTGTCGCGGAAGTCGCAGGCTTGCTTGGTGCAACCGGGCGTGCTCGCGGCGGGGTAGAAGTACACGATCACCTTGCGTCCGCGGTATTCCGACAGCGAGACGTCCTTGCCGTCGGCGTCGGCGAGCGTGAAGTCGGGGGCGGTGTCGCCGGGGGCGAGTCGTTGGGTGGTGGTCACCTCCAGCACGGTATCCGAACGTCGCGACCGGAGATCCTCGCGCGGCCGGATAACGCGGCGCGGGGGCGGATAGACTCGTCCGCGAGCCCCTGGGCGCTCCACGAACGGCCGAGCATGCGGCGTGCTTCGTGCCCCAGGTGCGGCAATCGACAACAGGAGGGTGGAACGTGGCAAGGGATACCGAGCGGATCGAGCAGGAGATCGAGGCCGCCCGCACTCGGCTGGCGAGCACGCTCGACGAACTCGCGGTACGCGCGGACCCGCATCGCATCGCGGACGACACCAAGCACATCGTGGTCGCGAAGCTGAACGAGCCGAAGGTGAAGTACAGCCTGATCGGCGCCGCCACCCTGTTCGTCGGGCTGGTGCTGCTCAAGATCTTCCGCTGAGCTGGGAAAACGACGACACCCGGTGGGCGCTGCCCACCGGGTGTCGTCGTTTTCCACCTTCGGTTCAGACCGTCGGGCAGGCGAAGCCGTCACCGTCGGGATCCAGGTGCGGGCCGAAGCCCGGTTCCCCGCGGAACAGCGGCGCCCGTCCGGCGTTGCGAGCGTCGTCGCAGTTGGCGAAGGCGCCACCGGCCGAACCGGTCTGCGACAGACCGGCCGAGCCGGTCGCGGCGGAGCCGGTGTCGACGGCCGAGGAGCCGGTTCCGGCGGAACCGGACGGGGGGGCGGCTAGGGCGGCGGGAGCCGCGAGAAAGGTCAGTCCCGCGACGGCCGCGCTGACGGAGAGCCGGCGAACGTTCATGTATTCCTCTATGTGGTTGCTGCGGTGGATGGGGCGTCCGACCGGACGCCGCATCCACTGTTGTGACGGGCCGCTCTCTTGTCAACCTCGGGGGGACGGAACTAGGGCATTAGGGGATCGCGCCCGCGACGCCGATCAGGCGGTCGTCGCCGCGCCGCCGATGTGCTCCGCCGGGATGTTTCCCATGCGTCCGGCCTGGTAGTCCGCCATCGCTTCGATGATCTCCGCGCGGGTGTTCATCACGAACGGGCCGTACTGCACCACGGGTTCCCGGATCGGTCGTCCGCCGAGCAGCAACACCTCGAGCGCTCCGGTCCGATTGTCTTGGCGCGCATCGGCTGTCACGGTGATCGCGTCTCCGCGGCCGAAGACCGCCAGCTGCCCTTCGCCGAGCGGTCTGCGCTCCGCGCCGACCGTGCCGCTGCCGGACAGCACGTACGCCATCGCCGTGAACTCTTGCGGCCACGGGGTTTCGAGCATTCCACCGGGTGTGATCGACGCGTGCGCGTAGGCGATCGGGGTGTAGGTCGAACCGGGACCGGTGAAGCCGCCGACCTCCCCGGCGATGAGCCGGATCAATGCGCCGCCGTCGTGCGAGCTCAGCAGGGTCAGTTCGCGGGCACGCAGATCCTGGTAGCGCGGCGTCGCGAACTTCAGTGCGCGCGGCAAGTTGACCCAGAGCTGGATGCCGTGGAACCAGCCGCCCGAGGCGACCATCTCCTCCGGCGGGACCTCGTCGTGCAGAATGCCGGAGCCCGCGGTCATCCACTGGGTGTCGCCCTCGCCGATGATGCCCCCTCCGCCCTGCGAGTCGTGGTGCACCATGGTGCCGTCGAGCATGTAGGTGACGGTTTCGAAGCCGCGGTGCGGATGCCAGGGCGCGCCCTTCGCCTCGTGTGGTTCATAGGCGACCGGGCCCATCTGGTCGAGCAGGATGAAGGGGTCGGCCGCGCGCAGGTCCATGCTCGGGAACGGCCTGCGCACCTCGAATCCCGCGCCCTCGCGCTGTTTGTGGGCGGTGACCACGCTCCGGACCGGCCGTGCGCGCAGAGTGACGTCGGGGCGGGCCAGCCGCGGCAGGACCATGATGTCGGGAACGGTGACGGCGGGCATCGAGACCTCCTGGAGAGTTGGTGTCCATGTCAACCAACCGTGACTACACTTCATTCCCATGGTCCGGTGGCTGAGTGACGACGAGCAGGCGACCTGGCAGGCCTATGTGCGGCTGCGCCAGCGTTTGGATGGGGCGATTTCCGCCGGGCTGGCCGAGGACGGCTTGTCCCTGGCGGACTACGAACTGATGGTGGCGTTGTCCGCGGCCCCGAACGGTTGTCTGCGCGCCAAGGAGCTGGCGGCCGAGGTGTGCTGGGAGAAGAGCCGGTTGTCCAAGCATCTGGCCAGGATGGACGCCCGTGGCCTGGTCGAGCGCAGGCCCGCGGAGGAGGATGCCCGCGGCATCATCGTCCAGCTCACGTCGGAAGGCCGCGTCGCCCTGGAGCGGGCCGCGCCGAACCACGTCGATCTGGTCCGTCGCGTCTTCGTCGAGCCGATGACGGCGGGCGAGGCTCGGGTCCTGCGCGCGCTGGCGGACAAGGTGGTCGCCGAGGTGGAGCAGGTGACCGAACTCGGCGCTTGATCGGCGGCGTTCGTTCCCCCGGGGGCGACGCTAGTCGGTTGCGTGCCCCCACCATCGGCGCCACCACCGGCGGGATGGACGTGCCGTGCCCTCGCCGGACGGCGCACGCGAAGGCGGTGTGGTTTTCCCGGACGGGTGGGCACGCATCGGCCGCGCCGCCTCGCGCTCATCGCGCCATCGCGCGACGATCTCGTCCGCGTTCACGGGGGCGATCGGGACGTACGGCCCTTCGGGCATCCGCAGCCAGTCCACGATGCGTTGGTTGAGTTCGCTCACCGTGGCGCGCACCTCCCGTTCGGTGGTCGAGTCACGCACGGCATCGGGGAGGTGCTCGATATCGCGCCGCAGTACGAGCGACGGCGGTAACAGGGCATCGCCGCTCACCCCCTCGCGGCGCAGATACCCGCGCAGCCACCAGTCCTCGTCGTATGCCGAGCCGGCCCCGGGAATCGGTTTACCGGCGCCGGAAAGGTTTTCGAAATCGCCGCGCTCGGCCGCCTCGCGGATCTGCTTATCGATCCACGATTCGAAGGTCTCCTTCGGCGGCTTGCGCTCGGTCATTGCGACGGCAGTGTCGGCGGGTGCATGACACCAGTCTACGGAAGGCTGTAGTAGTCATGAGAATTGTTGTGCTACAGCACATTTCGCCGGAAGCTCAGTTCCAAGGCGTGATCGGCGGCTTCACCCAGAGCAGCTTCTCGTCGGTGTGTTCGCGCCGAGCCGCGGGATGCTCCGGATGGCGGGCGGCCCAGCTGTCCTTCTCCGCCAGCAGCTGCGCCACCGTCGTCCAGGTCTCGTCGGTGCTCGGCGGATTCGTTTCGGCGGCCCTGGCCAGTTTGCGCCGAACCGGCGCGGGCATCGCGAGCACCTCGGCTCCGGTGATGCCGCGCTGCCAGAGGTAGCTCGCCAGCCGCCGCGCTTTCTCGGCGCGGCTCTTGGCCGCCGTGTCGCTGTGTGCGTAGTCGGTCATTGCCTGTCCACGGGTCGCAGGTGCATCACGATAGTGGACGCAGTCGGACGTCGTCCGTCGGTTGCCCGCGCACGGCCGGAAAAGGCCGCAGCCTCCCCATCGGCGGATGAGGAGGCTGCGAAGCGATATGGACTCAGTACGCGCTGTTGACGTTGTCCATCGAGCCGTAGCGGTGCGCGGCGTAGTTGCAGGCGGCGACGATGTTCGCGACCGGATCCCAGACGTCGAAGGGCGTGCCCGCGACGTGGTAGGCGGCGAAGGTGGGGTCGATCACCTGCAGCAGGCCCTTGGACGGGATGCCCATGGCGGCATTGGAGTCCCACAGGTTGATGGCCTGGGGGTTGCCGGTCGACTCACGCATGATGTTGCGGTGGATGCCCTCGTAGGTGCCCGGGATGTTGTTCGCCCGCATGATGTCGAGCGCCTCGCGGATCCAGCCGTCCAGGTTGTTCTCGTAGACCGGCGGGGCAGGGGCGGGCATCGGGGCCGGAGCAGGCTCCGGCGCGGGAGCGGGCGCCGGGGCAGGGGCAGGGGCCGGGGCGGGCAGCGGCGCGGGGATCGCCTCCGCGGCCGGTGCGGCGACCGGAGCGGGTGCGGCGGCGGGCTGCTGCTCGGCCACCATGGCGATGCGAGACGGGACGCTGTCGTCGGCAACGGACGCCGCGGAGCAGGCGGCCACGGCAACGACACCCGCGGCCGCGACGGCGACGGTGATGGTCTCGCGAAGCGAGGGGCGGCGAAGGGTGGAAAGGCGTCTGTCAGGCATTGCGAATCGGTTCCTTGTTCGGGGACATACTCGATCCGGCCGCGGTAGGGCAGCACGGATCCTGCGGCGCGTACGCTGGTAGCGTTCGCCGAAACGGCCATGTGCTGTTGTGTGGTTTTGTTGTGGGGGACATTCAGGTCCCCGGAACGCGACGTTTCGTGCGTGCGGCGCCGGATCGCCCTCGGTGGGCTCGGCCGCGGTGTCGCGCGGGACTCCGCATCCTCGATGCGAAGAGACGGGCGGAAGTATGGGATTGCGGGTCCGTTGCCGGATTCCGCTCCGCCGATCACGTGGCCGGCTTGCCTTGGCCGTGTGATCGTTACCGAATCGGTGTCTACAACTCCTCGGGCTGACCAAACTTCAGGTCGCTTTGTGACCTGATTGCAGAATGGTCACGCTTGGTTAACGGAGGATGAACGAATTCTGAACGGGAGGCGCTACCGATCTTGGAAAGCCCAGGACGCGGTTGCCGAATCGTTATCCAAGCTGGGAGTTTGCTGCTAAACGTCTTGTGTGGTAGATCACAGAACTTTTCGCCCGCTGGACTGGATTTCGGCGGCTGAGGAGGCGTATCGCTGTCCGAATTGGGACCCGTGGTGCATCTGGGAAAAAGTCCAGGTCACGGTGATGTCACGGACATTCCGGCGGTGCGGAGAGAGAAAAACCGTGCCCTTGCCAGATGATGACTGGCAAGGGCACGGTTTTTGTGTTGTGCGCCATCAGGGACTCGAACCCCGAACCCGCTGATTAAGAGTCAGCTGCTCTGCCAATTGAGCTAATGGCGCTTGCCCGTGTTCCGGTGCGGGACAAACCTTAACAGGCGGGGGCCGTAGAAGTGAAATCGCGTCCTGACCGGCTCTGACGTGATGTGCTCCCGCGCCGGTAACGCCGGGGGTCGCCGAGTTGATCTACAGGTGGTAACGCTGCAGTGACGGACGTGGTGTTCACATTGGCCTGGACGTGACGCACTGGCAGAATGTCCGGTTGTGGTCTCCACCGCCCGCGTACACGGCGGGGTGAGCGGCGTGGCGGTCGGTATCCGAAGCCATCGGTGTGTCCTGGAGCACCGAGACTTTGAAACGGGGTTGAAATGAGTGGTGGTCAGGGTCGGCGGAAGTCGGCCAGACGGTGGTCGATGCGCACTATCGCGGGACCGGTGATCGTCGTAGCCGTCGCCGCGCTGGCGTTGACGGGATGCTCGGCGTCCGACGCCACCGAGGCGGCGCAGGCGGCCATCGACCGCAACCCCATCACGGAATTGATCAAGCCCAAGCTGATGGCCCCGGTGAAGGACGGCGAGGTCGGCGTCTCGCCGGGCGTTCCGATGACGTTCAAGGTGGAGGACGGCAAGTTCACGAATGTGAGCTTGGTCAGTCCGCAGGGCAAGACCGTGAACGGCAAGCTCGCCGCCGACGGAAGGTCGTGGGAGACCACCGAGGTGCTCGGCTACGGCAAGACCTACCAGTTGAAGGCGGACGCGATCGGGCTCGGCGGCGCGAACTCCGCGACGCTCAGCTTCACCACGAGCTCGCCCGGTAACCAGACCAAGCCCTACCTGATCCCGGGAGAGGGCGAGATCGTCGGTATCGGCCAGCCGGTGGCTGTCCAGTTCGACGAGAACATCCCCGACCGCAAGGCCGCGCAGGACGCGATCAAGATCACCACCGAGCCGCCGGTGGAGGGCGCCTTCTACTGGGTGAACAACCGTGAGGTGCGCTGGCGGCCGGAGCATTTCTGGGCGCCGGGGACGAAGGTCACGATCGATGTGAACGTCTATGGACGTGATCTCGGCAACGGTCTGTACGGCCAGGACAACGTCCATTCCTTCTTCACCATCGGCGACGCGGTGATCTTCACCGCCGACGACGACACCAAGCAGGTGACCGTCGAGCAGAACGGTCAGGTGATCCGGACCATGCCGACCTCGATGGGCAAGGACAGCACGCCGACCGACAACGGCGTCTACATCGTCGCCGACCGGCACGAGAAGATCATCATGGATTCCTCCACCTACGGTGTGGCGGTCAACTCGCCGGACGGGTACAAGACGCCGGTGGACTTCGCGACGCGACTGTCCTACAGCGGCATCTTCTTCCACTCGGCGCCGTGGTCGGTGGGCGCGCAGGGGTACAGCAACACCAGTCACGGCTGCCTGAACCTCAGCCCGGCGAACGCGCAATGGGTCTTCCAGAACGCCAAGCGCGGTGACATCACGATCGTGAAGAACACCGTGGGCGGCACCCTCTCCGGCGTGGACGGCTTGGGGGACTGGAACATCCCGTGGCCGGTCTGGAAGGCGGGCAACGCCGACGACAATCGCTGAGCGGCAAAGAACGCCGAACGGGCCACCGGAGCGAATCCGGTGGCCCGTTCGGCGTTTCGGGAGGGAGTCAGGGCAGCATGTCGCAGCCCAGGTGGGCATTCGAGAAAGAACTCGAGACGCAATGGAAAAGGCCCGGGCGGCTCCGATATCTCGGAGCCGCCCGGGCCCTTGGGGTGAGCGACGGGACTCGAACCCGCGACAGCCAGGATCACAACCTGGTGCTCTACCAACTGAACTACGCTCACCATCACCGGTGAAAAACCGGCGGGCTAGATATTAGCGTGTCAACCCGCCTACGCCCTAATCGGTTTCTCGCGAGCCGTTGACCTGGGCCGATTCGGTCCGTTCTTCCGCGATCTCGGAGACCTCGGCGGCGACGGCGGCGATCTCGGTGGTGGAGGGCCCGGGCGGCGCGACGAACGCGGTTCGCCGGTAGTACTCCAGCTCCCGGATGGACTCCTGGATGTCGGCCAGCGCGCGGTGGCTCAGGCCCTTCTCCGGCTGGCCGAAGTAGATGCGCGGGTACCAGCGGCGGCACAGCTCCTTGATCGAGCTCACGTCGACCATCCGATAGTGCAGGTGCGCGTCCAGCAGGGGCATGTCCCTGGCGATGAAACCGCGGTCGGTGGCGATCGAGTTACCGGCCAGCGGCACGGTGCGCGGGGTGGGAATGTACTGGCGGATGTAGTCGAGCACGCGCTGCTCGGCCTCTTCGAGGGTGACCGTCGAGCGGCGGACCTCGTCGGTCAGCCCGGAGCGCGCGTGCATCTCGGCGACCACCGCGGGCATCGCGGCCAGCGCGTCGTCGTCGGCGTGGATGACGATGTCCACGCCCTCGCCGAGGATGTTCAGATCGCTGTCGGTCACGAGCGCGGCCACCTCGATCAGCTTGTCGCTGTCCAAGCGCAAGCCGGTCATCTCGCAATCCATCCACACCATGTATTTGTCGGACACTCGTGCAACATTAGCCGGGCCGAGGTCCGGGGCTCGCGACGCGGCACGGCAACCGCAAAGCTACTGATGCGGCCCCGGATCCGAACCGCGGGGATACAGTGCTCCCAGATCGGCACTCGGCGTTTTCGGTGCGACAGCAAACACTGCGTGACGCAGTTCGAGTCGAACCAGGACGGAGGACGCGCGATGAGTACCCCGCAGGAGAAGGCGGCCGCGGCGCGCAAGGCCGCCGACGAGGCGGCGCGGATCGCGGCGGAGGCAGCCGCGGCCGCGGAGGCCGCGGAACGCGAAGTCGCCGAGCAGACCGCGACCGCGGCACGAGCCGAGCCGGTCGCCGAGGCGGAAGACCTGCCCGCCGCGCAGGAGATCGCCGCGGGCTACGCCTTCGAGGGCAGTGCGCTGGAGCTGGGAGCCGTCGTGGTCGACGGCACGGTGGACCCCACCGCGCGCGTCCGCATTCCGATGCGGATGATCAACCGGCACGGCTTGGTCGCCGGGGCGACCGGCACGGGGAAGACCAAGACCTTGCAGGGCATCGCGGAGCAGCTGTCGAGCGCCGGGGTTCCGGTGGTGCTCGCCGACATCAAAGGCGATCTGTCCGGCTTGGCCGAGCCGGGGCGGCGGAGTGACGAGCTCACGGCACGCGCCGCGCAGACCGGCGCGGACTGGGCGCCGACCGGCTTCCCGACCGAGTTCGTCGCACTGGGCGCCACCGGCGCCGGGCTGCCGATCCGCGCGACGATCAGCTCCTTCGGCCCGGTGCTGCTGAGCAAGGTGTTCGGATTGAACGAGACGCAGGAATCCACCCTCGGCTTGATCTTCCATTGGGCCGACCGCAACGGTCTCGCGCTGCTGGACCTGAAGGACTTGCGCGCGGTGATCACACATCTCACCAGCCCCGAGGGCAAGGAGGACCTGAAAGGCATCGGCGGCGTCTCCGGGGCCACCGCGGGAGTGATTTTGCGCGCGCTGGTGAATCTGGAGGCCGACGGCGGCGACACGTTCTTCGGCGAGCCCGAACTCGACCCGGCCGACCTGGTGCGGATCGTGGACGGCAAGGGCGTGATCACCCTCTTCGAGCTGGGCGCGCAGGCGGCGCGGCCGGTGATGTTCTCCACTTTCCTGATGTGGGTGCTCGCCGACCTGTTCCAGACGCTTCCCGAGATCGGCGACGCGGACAAGCCCGAGCTGGTCTTCATCTTCGACGAGGCCCATCTCCTCTTCTCCGACGCCTCGAAGGCTTTTCTGGAGCAGGTGGAGCAGACCGTCAAGCTGATCCGGTCCAAAGGCGTCGGTGTGTTCTTCTGCACCCAGCTGCCCACCGATATCCCGAATCAGGTGCTCTCCCAGCTCGGCGCGCGCATCCAGCACGCGCTGCGTGCCTTCACCCCGGACGACCAGAAGGCGTTGGCGAAGACCGTCCGCACCTATCCCAGGACCGCCGTCTACGACCTGGAGCAGGCGCTGACATCGCTCGGCATCGGTGAGGCGATCGTGACGGTGCTCTCCGAACAGGGCGCGCCGACACCGGTGGCCTGGACCAGACTGTGGCCGCCCCGATCGCTGATGGACACCATCGGCGCGGACGCGATCACATCGCGGGCCCTGTCCAGCCCGCTGGCCTCGAAGTACGGCCGGGCCATCGACCGGGAGTCGGCCTACGAGTTGCTCGCCGCGAAGATGGCCGCCGCGGCGCGGGAGCCGCAGGCCACTCCCGTTCCCGGGCGCGCCGCGACCCGCACGGACGAGGAATCCGCCGCCGAACGGATCATGAACAACCCCGCGGTGCGCAGCTTCCTGCGCTCGGCCGCCAGCGCGGCCGGCCGCCAGATCACCCGCAGCTTGTTCGGCACCAGGCGCCGCTGAGCGCCCCGGCCGGGTCAGCGCTTTCTCGGATTGCGGGGCCGCCAGGGCTACGCCGGGTGCCGGGCCGGTGGGCTGGTCGTTTGCGGATCCTTGACCACTCGGCGTCGCTTCTCGACAGCTCGCTGACGCCGACGGCTCAGTTGCCGAGCTTCTTGTAGAACGCGCCGGCGATGGGTGCGGTGACCGCGCGCGGTCCGTACTGGCCCGCCACACTCATCCCTTTGCTGATCAGGCCGGGAACCACGCGCATCTTGTTGCGCGCGAGCGCGTCGATGGACACCTTGGCGGTGTATTCGGAGGAGACCCACATGAAGTCGGGCACCATCCGGTCGACGATGGACGCCTCGGCGGGATCCGGCATTTCGGTGCGCACGGGGCCGGGCGCCAGCAGCGTGACGTGCACGCCGGAGCCCTTCAGTTCGCCCCGCAGCGATTCGGAGAAGGTGTTGGCGAACGCTTTGCTCGCGGCGTAGGTGGCATTGTTCGGGATCGGCATGTTGCCCGCGGCCGAGCCGCTGATCAGGATGCCGCCGCCGCCCCGCGCGAGCATGCCGGGCAGCACGGCAAGGGTCAGATCGTGCACGGCGACGGCATTGAGCTCCATTTGCGCGCGCTCGTAGGCCGGGTCGAGTTCGGCGACGGCGCCGAAGGTCGCGATGCCCGCGTTGTTGCACAGGATGGCGATGTCGCGGGCGGACAGTTCCTCCACCAGCGCGCCGCGCTGGTCGCGGTCGGCCAGGTCGACAGGGCGCACCTCGGCGGTGATGCCGTGGGCGAGGGTCAGCCGCTGCGCGAGCTCGGTGAGCAGTTCGTCGCGGCGGGCGACCAGGATCAGCGAGTAGCCACGGGCGGCGAGTTCGGCGGCGAGCGCGGTGCCGATGCCGGAGGAGGCGCCGGTGACGACCGCGCGGTTCTCGGAGGTGGGGGAGGGCAGGCTCACCCGGTGCAGCCTAGGCGATGCGGCGACGGTGGCCGGAAATCGAGCCCGGCCACCGCGCTCCTCAGAGCCGTGCGGCCAGCCTGGTGCCCTGGTCGATGGCTCGTTTGGCGTCCAGTTCGGCGGCGAGTTCGGCGCCGCCGATCACGTGCAGGCTGACACCGGCGGCGCGCAGCGGGGCCTCCAGATCGCGCACGGATTCCTGCCCCGCGCAGACGACGACGTTGTCGACCGGGATGAGCTGGGGCCGTTGCCGTTTCTCGCCGAAGCTGATGTGCAGGCCGTTGTCGTCGATGCGTTCGTAGTTCACGCCGCCGATCTGCTCGACGCCCTTGGCCTTCAGCGCGGCGCGGTGGACCCAACCGGTAGTCCTGCCCAGGTCCTTGCCGAACGGGGAGGTTTTGCGTTGCAGCAGGACGACTTCGCGTGCGGCGGGGGCGGGCCGCGGCGTGGCGAGCTGTCCGGGGACCTGCTCGTCGTCGGAGGTGACGCCCCACTCCTCTTTCCACTCGTCCAATTTGAGGGTGGGATGCCCGTCGACGGTGAGGAATTCGCTGACGTCGTAGCCGATGCCGCCCGCGCCGATCACGGCGACGCGCTTGCCCACCGGCTTCTCCTCCCGGACCAGTTCGGCGTACGACAGCACCATCGGGTGGTCGATACCCGGGATGTCGGGGATGCGCGGCTGCACGCCGGTGGCGAGTACCACCTCGTCGTAGCTCCCCGCGATCAGTTCGTCGGCGCCGACCCGCTTGTTCAGGTGCACCGTGACGCCGGTCAGCTCGAGCATCCGGTTGTAGTAGCGGATCGACTCGCTGAACTCCTCCTTGCCCGGGATACGGCGGGCGATGTCGAACTGGCCGCCGATCTTGTCGTCGGCCTCGAACAGCTCGACGCGGTGGCCGCGTTCGGCGAGGTTCACCGCCGCCGAGAGCCCGGCCGGTCCCGCGCCGACCACGGCGACGCGCTTGGTACGGCGGGTCGGCAGCAGCGTCAGTTCCGTCTCGTGCCCGGCGCGCGGGTTGAGCAGGCAGGAGACGGTCTTGTGCTGGAAGGCATGGTCCAGGCAGGCCTGATTGCACGCGATGCAGGTGTTGATCTCGTCGACGCGATCCTGCGCGGCCTTGTTCACCCACTCCGGGTCGGCCAGGAAGGGGCGGGCCAGCGAGACGAGCTGCGCGTCGCCCCGGGTCAGGATCTCCTCGGCCACCTCGGGCATGTTGATCCGGTTGGACGCGCATACCGGAATGCTCACCCGCGCGGTGATCTTCGCGGTGAACTCGACGAAGGCCGCGCGGGGCACGGAGGTCACGATGGTGGGCACCCGCGCCTCGTGCCAGCCGATATCGGTGTTCAGGATGTTCACCCCGGCGGCTTCGAGTTCCTGTGCCAGCGCGATGATCTCGTCGAAGCTCTGCCCCTGCTCCACCAGCTCGGCCATGGACAGCCGGAACACGATGACGAAGTCCGGGCCGACCGCGGCGCGGGTGCGGCGCACGATCTCCACCGCGATCCGGCGCCGGTTGCTCGGCGAACCGCCCCACGCGTCGGTGCGCTTGTTGGTGCGCGGTGCGAGGAACTGGTTGATGAAATAGCCTTCACCGCCCATGATCTCGCAGCCGTCGTAACCGGCGAACTGGGCGAGCTTCGCGCAGCGGGCGTAGTCGTCGATGGTTCGCTCGATGCCTTTGGCCGACAGTTTGCGCGGACGGAAGGGATTGATCGGCGCCTTGATCGACGACGCCGACACACTGCCCGGCATATAGGAGTAGCGGCCCGCGTGCAAGATTTGTATGGCGATCTTGCCGCCCTCCGCGTGCACCGCTTTGGTGATCGTCCGGTGCCGGTAGGCCTCGGTTTTGTTGGTCAACTTGGCGCCGAAGGGCAGCAGCCAGCCCGCACGGTTGGGCGCGTAGCCGCCGGTGATGATCAGGCCGGCACCACCGCGTGCGCGTTCGGCGAAGTAGGCGGCCAGCTTGTTGGTGTCCCAGGCGCGGTCCTCCAGCCCGGTATGCATCGATCCCATCACCACTCGGTTGCGCAGGGTGGTGAAGCCGAGATCGAGCGGCTCGAACAAATGGGGGAAGGAGCTCATCGGTGAGGTCGCCTTTCTCCGTCAATCCGCGTGCGGGGCTGTCGCGCGCGGGTGCAGTGCGTGCAGAACTTCGTCGCACCATTCGACGAACCCCGACTCCACGCGGATGCCCGCGCGCAGGACGAGGTACTGGTGCAGGGCTGTCCCGCCGAGCCGGTCCGGGGCGGGGAAGTCACGTTTCTCGATGTGCCGGTACAGCTCGAGCCGCTGGGCGTGCTGGTCGCGGTGGCGGGCCACCTCGGCGCGCAGTGCGGTGATGTCGCCGTAGGCGGCGGCGCGGATCTTCACCGCGAGTTCGTTGCGCGGGGTGCCCGAGTCGCTCGGCTCGGCTATCCAGCGGGCGAGTTCGCCGCGCCCCGCCTCGCTCACCGAGTACACCTTCTTGTCCGGCCTGCCCTCCTGCGCCACCGACTCGCCGTCGACCCAGCCGGACTCCTCCATGCGTTTGAGGACGCGATAGATCTGCTGGTGGGTCGCGCTCCAGAAGTAGCCGATGGACTTGTCGAAGCGCCGCGCCAGCTCGTATCCCGATCCGGCGCGCTCGGTGAGCGATACCAGCAACGCATGCTCGAGGGCCATGCGGCGAGAATAGCCATGACACTCGGTACTATGCAACTGGGTGCATAGCCAACCCGGATCGCTCCGCCGCGAAACGATGTGGCTGAGGGCCGACCCGGAACGTCCGCGCGCATTAAGCTGCGCGCATGACCGAGGTGAACGCCCGGGCAACGGTCGGGCAGGCTGCCGGGCGCGGGCAAGTGGTGGCGTGGGGGCTGTGGGACTGGGGATCTTCGGCATTCAACGCCGTCATCCTCACGTTCGTGTTCTCGGTGTATCTCACCGACAAGGTCGGTGACGACCTGCCCGGCGGTGTCTCCGCCAGCGCCTGGCTGGGCTGGTCGCTGGGTATCGCGGGATTGATCGTCGCCTTGACCGCGCCGGTCAGCGGCCAGCGCTTCGACGCCTCGGCGAAACGCAAACGCTCCCTGGGGATGCTGACCGCGCTCACCGTCGCGGCGATGACGCTGATGTTCTTCGTGCACGACGACTATCGCGACCTGTGGCTCGGTCTGGTGCTGCTGGCGTTCGCGTCGGCCTGCTTCGAATTGGCGAACGTGCCGTACAACGCGATGCTGCGGCAGGTGTCCACACCGCAAACGGTGGGCCGGGTCTCCGGATTCGGCTGGGCGATGGGCTATTTCGGCGGCATCTTCCTGCTGCTGATCTGCTACTTCGGCTTCATCGCCGGCGAGGGCGACAACCGCGGGCTGCTCGGTGTGCCCACCGACGACGGAATCAACATCCGCCTGGTCGCCGTGCTGGCCGCCGTCTGGTTCGCCGCCTTCGCGTTGCCGGTCCTGTTCGCGGTGCCGGAATTGCCCCGCACGGATGCGGATCCCGGTGCGGCGAGCGCCGGATTCCTCGGCTCGTACCGGGTGCTGTGGCGCGACCTGAACGAGCTGTGGCGCACCGATCGGCGCACGGTCGGCTTCCTGGTGGCCAGCGCCGTGTTCCGGGACGGTCTCGCCGGGGTGTTCACCTTCGGGGCGGTGCTCGCCGTGCGCGTCTACGGCATCGCCGACTCGGACGTGCTGTTGTTCGGCATCGCCGCCAATGTCGTCGCGGCGCTGGGCGCGATCGTCGCGGGACGCTTGGACGACCGGGTGGGGCCGAAGCTCGTCATCGTGTGGTCCTTGGCCGCCATGCTGGTGTGCGGACTGGCGCTACTCGTGGTGTCCGGCCCGCTGATGTTCTGGATCTTCGGCTTGCTGCTCACGGTTTTCGTCGGTCCCGCCCAGGCGGCGGCGCGCTCGTTCCTGGCCCGTCTGGCGCCGCCGGGGCGCGAGGGCCAGCTCTTCGGCTTGTACACGACCACCGGGCGCGCGGTGTCGTTCCTCGCGCCGACGCTGTTCGGCCTGTTCGTCTGGCTGTCCGGCGCGGACCGCGCGGGCATCGCGGGTCTGCTGGTGGTACTCGCGGCGGGGCTCGCGGTGCTGCTGCCGGTACGTCCGCCGGATCGGATCGCGGCCAGCGACGGTAACGCCGAGCAGTCCCGGTCCGCCGGGTGATACCGCGGCTCGCGGCCGAGCGCCGGATCAGCGGCGCTTCGGCGGCCGCCAGCCGCCCATGCCGAGCGCGATCAACCGCATCTGCTGGACGGTGCGATCGATGATCGCCTGCTCGTCGCGCGGCGCGGCCGACACGTAGGCGGCGATCCCGTCGGTCACCGTGGTGACCATCAGGTCGGCGGCGATCTCCAGGTCGCGCGGCGTCCAGCAGTCCAGGGCCCTGATCCGGGACAGATCAGCGACCAGTTCCCGCACGATCAGCTGGATCTCCCGCGCGATGGCCGTGCGCAGCGCCGCGGACCCGCCGTGGCGCTCCCTGGTGAGGAAGCCGAACAGCTCCCGCTTCGGGCCCACTTGCGCGAACACGAAGCGCACGGTGTCCGACAGGCTGGCGTCCGCGTTGCGGCGGACTTCCCGCAGCGCCAGCCGCAGCGCGGTGACGCCGTCGTCGACCAGGGTGGCGCCGAGGTCCTCCAGTGACGCGAAGTGCCGGTAGAACGCGGTCGGCACGATGCCGGCCGAACGGGCGATCTCACGCAGGCTGAGCGCGGCGAATCCGCGGTCGGCGGACAGCGCGAGGGTGCCGTCCAGGAGTGCCTGCCTGGTCCGCTCCTTGCGTTCGCCTCGGGTAGCCGCCTGCTCACTCATCCCGGTGAGCATACATCCGTTCACCATTCGCCCTATCCCTAGATGTAGTTCGAGTCACATGTTTCGCCGGTTGACACCAGGCCCCCGTCATCCGTCACACTAGTTGAGTGTACAGACGTGCACTGAAATCGGTCGCACGTCGTCAGCCCCGGACAAGAGGTACGGAGAACGAATGGTGGATCTGATCAACCTGGTGCAGACCCTGACCTCGCCCCACCCGCTGGACCGGTATCTGGAACTGATCCGCCCCACCCTCACGGTGCGGGACATGCGGGCCGAAATCACTCACGTGCGCCGCTCGGCGCCGGGTTCGGTGACGCTCACCCTGCGCCCGACCCGGCAGTGGAAGGGCCATGTCGCCGGACAGTATGTCCAGATCGGCGTGGTGATCGATGGCGTGCGGCACATGCGGTGTTACTCGCCGGTGAATCCGGAAGGCGGTCTGGATCGTCATATTCAGTTGACCGTCAAGGCGCATCCGGACGGCTTGGTGTCGCAGTACCTCTACCGCCACGCCGCCGCGGGCATGGTGGTCGATCTGACGCCCGCCGACGGTGTGTTCCGGTTGCCCGAACCACGGCCGGAGCGCGTCTTGCTGATCAGCGGCGGCAGCGGCATCACGCCGGTGCTGTCCATGCTGCGCACGCTGGCCGCGGAGGACCATCCGGGCGAGGTCGTGTTCCTGCACTACGCGAAGTCGCCGGCAGTGCTGCCGCACCGAGCCGAACTGGACGCGATCGCGCGGCGGCACCGCAACTTTCGCATCGAGCTGCGGTATCCGCACCGCATCGAGAACGTGGCACCGCGGGTCGACCCCGATGCGCCGTGGGTGGACCTGGCCCCTGCGAAGGGCGGCGGGTACTTCGACTACGACGAACTGGAGCGCGTCGCGCCCTGGTTCGCCGACGCGCAGACCTATGTCTGCGGTCCGCAGTCGCTGATGGACGCGGTGCGCACGATCTATCAGGCCGAGCAGCTGGAGGACCGGCTGCACACCGAGGAGTTCACGATCGCGCTCGCGCCGGCCGACGCCGGTGAAGCGCACGGCACGGTGAACTTCTCGGCCAGCGGGGTGAGCGCGCGCAACGACGGCGCCACGCTGCTGGAACAGGCCGAATCCGCCGGGCTCAGTCCCGAGTACGGCTGCCGCATGGGGATCTGCTTCTCCTGCACCGCGGTGCGCCGCTCCGGCTGCACGCGCAATCTGCGCACCGGCGAGACCGACAGTGACCCCGACCAGCCGATCCAGCTGTGCATCAATGCGCCGGTCGGCGACGTCGAGGTCGACATCTGACCCCGAAAGGGAGCGAATCATGACCATCCTGACCGAAACCGACAACGGACCGCTGGTCCTGAGCCCGGATCAGATCGAGGAGCTCGGCCGCGAACTCGACGAACTGCGCGCCGCGATCGTCGCCGATCTCGGCGAACGCGACCGGGAGTACCTGTACTCGATCATCAAGGCGCAGCGCGGCTTCGAGATCGCCGGGCGCGGCCTGATGTATCTCGGCTTTCTTCCGCCGTTCTGGCTGGCCGCGGTGGCGGCGCTGAGTGTGTCGAAGATCCTCGACAACATGGAGATCGGCCACAACGTGATGCACGGCCAGTACGACTGGATGCGCGAGCCCGGCCTGAATTCCCGGGTGTTCGAGTGGGACACGGTCTGCCCGGCCGACCAGTGGAAGCACTCGCACAATTACCTGCACCACACCTACACCAACATTCACAACAAGGACCGCGACATCGGCTACTCCATCCTGCGCATGGACGAGGCCCAGGAGTGGAACGTGCTGCGCCTCGGGCAGCCGGTGTACGCCTTCGTGCTCATGATGCTGTTCGAGTGGGGCGTGATGGGCCACGACCTCGAGGTGGAGAACATCCTGGCGGGCAAGAAGAAGTGGCCGGAGGTCAAGCAGTTGCTCCTCGGCCAGTGGAACAAGGCCGGCAAGCAGGTGCTCAAGGACTATCTGGTGTTCCCCGCGCTCACCGGGCCGCTGTTCTTCCACACCCTCGCGGGAAATGTCACCGCCAACCTGGTGCGCAACGTGTGGGCCTTCGCCATCATCTTCTGCGGTCACTTCCCGGCCGGCGTACAAACGTTCACCGAGGAGGAGACCGCCGACGAGACCCGCGGCGAGTGGTACATCCGGCAGATGCTCGGCTCGGCGAACATCACCGGAAGCAAACTGTTCCACATCATGTCCGGCAATTTGTCGCACCAGATCGAGCACCATCTGTTTCCGGACCTGCCCGCCGGCCGTTATCCGGAGATGGCGCCGACCGTGCGCGCATTGTGTGAAAAGTACGGTTTGCCGTACAACACCGGCTCGCTCGGTCAGCAGATCGGCTCGGTGTGGAAGAAAATCTTCAAGCTGGCCCTGCCGCCGCGCTGGGTCCGGAGCGAGCCGTCTCCCGGTGTTATCGTGATGCGTCAGCCGAAGGCGAGCGAAGCGGGCGTGTGAATGATCGGGAAATTCGAAAGCAACAAGGATCTCATTCAGGAATTGACGTCCTCCGGCGCCCGGCACGTGGGCAATATCGCGAACATCATCACGGGCACCGTCGCCGAGGTCACCCGGGAGATCGGTGAGTGGATCACCGACGCGATCGAGATGAACGAGGCGGCCGCCGCGGCTCGCCGGGACGCCGAGGCGCAGCAGGATCTCGAGCACGACCTCGGTGCGGAGACCGAAGTAACGGTCACGAAGCCGCCGGTCGCCGAGACGGAGGGGTTCCTCGACGCCGAAGTCGTCGAGCCGGGGGTCGACGAGCCGCGCTGATCACCACACCGGCAGCCTGCGCCGGTGTGCGACGACGTCGGCGATCAGATCCTGATAGCCGTCGATCAGCTCGGCCAGCCTGGTCCACTGCAGGTGGGCTTCCCCGCCCGCCTGCATCGGATGCGGCCGAGTCGTGATCTCGTCGCCCAAAGAGTGTCGAGCCGCAACCCATTTCGCCGCAATTCGATCGATGACCGCCCCGAGCGTTTCGGTGTGCAGTGAGGCGCCCTCTCGGTGCTGCACGTTCGCCGCGACCCAGGCGTCGATCCGGCCGACCCACTCGGCGCGGCAGCCGTCGATGTCCTCCACTTGCCGGCTGCACGCCGCGACATGAGTGCTGGAGGCCCCCGGTGCGTGCGCTCGCTCGAGTGCCCGCTGCCGCCGCTCGTGGCACTCGACGAGTTTCCGGGCGGCGTGCAGCACGCTGTGCAGGTGCTGGTCCTCGCCGGGTTCGCGAATCGCGCGAAACAGGGCGGCGGGCGGTGGCAGCTCCTCGGCTCCGAAACTGCGCTGAGCGTATTCGGTGGGCATGGCATACCTCTGCGACACGATGAATCCTGGGTACGCCAGGGCCGAGGGGGATTTCGGGGAGGGGCGCCCCTCGGCTCCGGCGCAGTCCCGCAACCGGACGCCATCCCACGGTCCACCAGCACGGCAGAGAAACCGGGAAATCCGCGACGATGCGAGAGAAGACGGTCCGGAATATCGGGACACTTTCAGGAAAGCGCGGTAGCGGAATCGGCGCAATACTCTGCCGGACGAATCCGAAAGCTGCCGGGAAATCGTTATGTTCCGTTACGGATCGGTCACCCGGTCCGCGCCCGCGGCAAGCGCATCCGCCAATTAGCGAGCGCACGATGGGCAACCGATCCGATCCGACCGCTGCGCGTGGCCGCCCGATCCGCTAGCCTCGGTGTTCGTGCCCGCCTACGTGTCATCGCCGGAGTTGACATTCGGCTTCATGTTCGCGCTGGAAGATCCCGAGCGAATCGCGGAGGTCGTGCGCAACCTGATCGTCCGCAAGACGGTCTCCGTCTTCCGGCTGGCCCGGCTGTCCGATGATGACGGCCCGCCGGAGCGCTACGTGGTCAACTGGGCGGTCATCCCACAGATCTCGATCACCACCGCCGCGCCGGATCAAGAGGAGTTGCGGGCCACCCGCACCATGCTGGTCAACGCCTTCCTCAGCGAGGAAGGCGAGGTCAGCCTGTATTCGGCGCAGGCGAACGGACCTGCCTGACCGGATCGTCCGTAGGGCCGGAAACCATTGGCCCACAGAATCTTCCGGTTGAGCTGTGCTCCACGGGCGCGCGCGGGCCGTCATCACGCCGAGATCGGCCGCGCTCAGCGGCTCGCATGGAATAGGCCGCTGCTCAATGTGAGTCGGGCTCTGTGTCTCCCACCGGCCGCCGTGCACCCCTATTCGTTGGCGTGTCGGTATCAGATGGTGCCGTTCCCGATCGGCCGGATACGCGACAATCAGGACACTGTGGCTTGGATCACAGCAACCGTGAGGAGCGTCGATCATGGAACTCGAGAAGCCCGTCGTGCCGCCCGACCCGATTCGCGTCCGGGGCGATCTGGACCCCGCGCTGTCGCGGTGGATGTGGCTGGTCAAGTGGCTACTGGCCATACCGCACTACGTCGTGTTGTTCTTCCTGCACGTCGCGTACGTGGTCCTCACGATCGTCGCCTTCTTCGCGATCCTGATCACCGGCAGGTACCCACGCAAGCTGTTCGACTTCAACGTCGGCGTCATGCGCTGGGGGTGGCGGGTGAGCTTCTACGCGCTCTCGGTGCTCGGCACCGACAAGTATCCGCCGTTCAGTCTGCGGCCGGACGCGGACTACCCGGCCGACCTGGAGATCGACTATCCGGAAACGCTGCACCGCGGACTGGTGCTGGTGAAGTGGTGGCTGCTGGCCATTCCGCACTATCTCATCGTCGGCGCGGCGGTGAGCGGCGGCCTCTTGATCGGAGGCGGTGACGAGTGGGGCGGCGCCTCGATCTCGTTGCTGGGCATCCTGCTGATCGTCGCGCTGATCGCGTTGCTGTTCACGGCGCGCTACCCGCAGGGCGTCTACGACTTCGTGATGGGCCTCAATCGCTGGATCATCCGCGTGCAGGCCTATGCCGGTCTGATGCGGGACGAGTACCCGCCCTTCCGTCTCGACCAGGGAGCCCGCGAGGCCGACTGAATCGGCAGCGCCGACCGCATCGAGTCCGCCCGCCGCCTCAGCGGGCGGACTCGTATATCCGCCGGACCACGTCCTCGATCTCGGGCTCTTCGATCGACAGGTCCCGGACTTCGGCGCGGTCGGACACGGCGGCCAGCAGTTGCGCGGCGGTGATCTCTTCCGGATCGAAGGCCAGCCGCTGCCGCATGCCGTCGCCTTCGGTGCCCAGCAGTTGAGCCGCGGGGAGATCATCGAGGTCCGGCGCCGGTTCGGCCAAGTCGACCACCAGGACCCGGCGCGCGCCGACCGTGGCCGCCAAGCCGGTGAGCGAGCCGTCGTACACCAGGCGGCCGTGGTCGGCGACGAGCACTCGTCCGCAGAGCCGTTCGATGTCACCCATGTCGTGCGTGGTGAGCAGCAGGGTCGTACCGCGCTCGGCGCGTTCGGCCCGGAGGAACTCGCGCAGCCGCTGCTTGGACAGCACGTCGAGGCCGATCGTGGGCTCGTCCAGGATCACCAGCTCGGGTGAATGCAGCAGCGCGGCGGCCACTTCCGCGCGCATGCGCTGGCCCAGCGACAGCTGCCGCACCGGTGTGTCGAGGGTGTCGGCCATTTCCAGTTGCTCGATCAGTTCGTGTGCGCGCTTGCGTGCGGCCTGCGGCGCCAACCGGTGGATCGCGGCCAGGATCGCGAACGATTCGCGCAGCGGCAGATCCCACCACAGCTGCGAGCGTTGGCCGAACACCACGCCGATCCGCCCGGCCAGTTCGCGGCGCTGCCGCACCGGGTCCAGACCGCAGGTGCGCACGGCGCCGGAGCTGGGCACCAGGATGCCGGTGAGCATCTTGATGGTGGTGGACTTGCCCGCACCGTTGGCGCCGATGTAGCCGACGGCGGCGCCCCGCTCGATCCGGACGGTCATCCGGTCGACCGCGGTGAGCGTCTCCCGCCGCCTGCGCCAGCGGTTGCCGTCCTTGCGATACAGGGTGAACTGCCTGGTCAGTTCGTTCATGTCGATGATCGCCTCCGGACGCCCCGTCCTCATCCGCCGCCTCCCTGGTAGTGCCGTGTGCCTGATCGCCACAGACCCAGTGCCAGCAGCCAGACCCACAGTGCGGCGACCGGCGTCAACCAGGCCAGCCAGGCGGGCAGCAGCGGCGGCCCGGGTAGTCCCAGCAGTGCGAGGGTGGGGAGGTAGGCCGTGAACGACACCGGGATGGCGAACCCGAACAGCAGCCGCATCGGGGTGGGGAACACCGACGCCGGTTGCGTCGCCGCGAACGAGCCGCCGTAGGTGAAGCTGTTGGTGAGTTCGGAGCCGTCGATCAGATAGAACTGCAACCCGGCCGCGCAGACGAACATCCCACCGAACAACGCGATGCCGCCGACGAGCGTGAGCGTCAGCAGCGCGGCCGTGGCCGAGGACCACTCGATGTCGTTGCGCGCCAGGCCGACTGCGAGCGCGACGATCGAGACCGAAGCGCGAGCGAACCTGCGCAGCGAGATGTCGCTGGTGATCAGTTGCAGCAGGAGCGGTTGCGGCCGAAGATGATAGGCGTCGAGCTGGCCCATCCTGATCAGTACCGGCAATGTGTCCAGGTGCCCGAACAGCACTTGGGACAGGGCGAAACTCGAGTGGCTCAGCCCGAACAGCAGCAGTGCCGCGTCCAGGTCGATCCCGCCGAGGACGCGCGCGGTGCGGAAGATCAGCCACACTTCGGCCAATTCGACCAAGCCCACGATGAAGGCGCTCAAAATCTCGGTGGCGAAGGACAACCGGTAACTGCGCTGGGCTCGGATCCTGGAGCGCAACACCGCCACGTAGGGCGTCGACCACGACCCGGCGCGCGGGGACGCGACCTCAACCACCCTGTACCTCCAGCCTGCGCCGCCCGGCGACCAGGAGCACGCGCCCGGCGATTCCGGCCACCAGCACCCAGAACACCTGCACACCGACGACCGAGAGCGCCTCTGCGCCGGTGACCCGCCCCGAGAGCACGTCGACCGGAGACTGCAGGATCGAGGGGAAAGGCGTGGCGGCCGCGATCGCGCCCAGCCACGAAGGGAACATGTGCACCGGCACGAACAGTCCGGCCAGGAAGGTGCCCGAGGTGTAGTAGAGCAGGCGGATGCCGCGGGTCTCCACGACCCAGAATCCGATCAGCACCATGACGAACCGGCACAGGAACGAAACCACCACCGCCAGCAGCACGCTCACCACGCCGAGCAGGTACGGGCCGGGCGTGACCGGCATCGCCAGGCCGAAGGTGAGCGTGCCGACCAGCACGCTCGGCACCCCGCGCGGCAGGAAGGTGCACGCCGCTCGCCCGAGATCGTCGGCGAGATAACCACACTGGATATCGACCGGGCGCAGGAAATCGATCGCGATGTCGCCGTTCTTGACCCGATCGTCCAGCTGTCCCAGCGGTCCCATGAACTGCATCGCGCCGAGCAGCCCCTGCGAGAGCCACACGTACGCGCCGATGCTGCCCTGGTCGTATCCGCCGAAGTCGCCCGCGGCCTCCACCGCGGCCATCAGGACGGCCGCGCGGACGAACCCGAACACGCAGTTGGTGAACAGCCCCGCGAACATGGCCAGTTTGTATTGCCACTGCCTGCGGAATCCGGCGCCCACGAGCGATGCGTAGAGGGCGACGGCGCTGCGAAATCTTTTCCCGACGGCACGCTGTCCGCCCCCCTCCGGTCTGCCGCGCACAAGAGTTTGACTTTACTGACCCCGGTGAGCGCGGGGAAGGCTTCGGCGCTGTTTGCGGAAAAGCGCCACATCCAGCCGTCTACGGTGTTAGAAACACTGGCACTTCAGATTTTGGAGCGCTCGCGCACGACGAGTAAGGATCGCCGATGACCGTCGCCGAGATGACTGTTTTCGAGGCACTCGAATCAGTGGGCGCCCGGCGAGCACGACGGCACCTTCCGCGGCAACAACGCGGCTTTCGTCACCGGTCGCGTAGCGCTCGAACACTATTGGTCGGATTCCGCACTCGAACGCGCGACTCTCGTCAAGGGGGAGCGGATCGTGCGGGCGCTGAGTGAGCTTGCGGTGGCGTTCCCGGGCGTCACGACGCGCGGGCGGGGCCTGGTGCACGGTGTCGTCTCCGGGGACGCGTCGTTGGCGGAGAAGGTCGGTCAGGCCGCTTTCGACCGCGGTTTGCTCGTGGAGACCTCGGGTTCGGCGGACGAGGTGATCAAGCTGATGCCGCCGTTGACGATCACCGGCGAGGAAATCGATCACGGCATCCACCTGCTGACGGTAGCGATGGAGGCGGTCTGCGGCTGACACGTCGCATCGACGTGTTTCGGAAGTCTCGCAGCGCTGCCCACCGGCGTGCCGTCGACGTCGGTCGCGCCGCCGCTCGGGGTACGGCCAGGTCCTGATCGGGGGAAGTCCGGTCCTGCAACCGGCTCGCAAGTCTCGGAGTGGCCGCGGCTGGATCGCCGGCACTGCCCTGGCGGTGCGATGCATCGAACGAAAATTTCTTCGTGTTTGAGCGACCCGCTGCGCGGGTAATAGCACTGGAGACCCGCATAGCTGCAGGTCTCCAGTGTGCTGCGCCCCCGGCAGGAATCGAACCTGCGACCTAGGGATTAGAAGGCCCTTGCTCTATCCAACTGAGCTACGGAGGCAGCGGGTTCCACGATGGCCGACATTGGCCGTGCTGTCCAGCGGGTCGATTATAGCGACCGTCCAGGTGCCCAGACTCTTAGCGTTAGCAACGTTTCAGCCATCCCGAGACAGTAGGTGACGCGCCCGTGGTGGTGCGCGGCCCACAATATCGGTACAAACCCGACCGGGCCACGGAATACTCGCCGAACTACGCTCAGTCGTATGTCGTCCGCCGCCACCTCGTCCGTCGCTCCGGAAGCCGAGACCACCCGGTCCGGGGCGACGTTCGCGACGGTCACCGCGTTGGCGGGCGCCATCGCGGCCGTGGTGGCGGCGCTGGTGGTGGGGCTGTCGGCGGCGCAGGCACTGAGTTTGCTCGGCATTCCCGATCCGGGCGCGCCGACCACCTACGGCCTGCCCGCGGTGCGGGCGCTCGCCGATCTTTCGGCGGCGCTGACCGTCGGTTCCCTGCTTTTCGCGGCCTTCCTCGTGCCACCGCAGCCGAACGGGCTGCTGGACGTGGGCGGGTACCGCGCGGTGCGCCGGGCGTCGAACTTCGCCGTGGTCTGGGCATGCTGCGCGGCGCTTCTCGTGCCCCTGACGGTCTCGGATACCACGGGCCAACCGGTGGGGGAGGTCCTGCGGCCGGAGGGTCTGTGGCGCGCGATCGGTCAGATCGAGCTGGCCGGAGCCTGGCGCACGACCGTGATCTTCGCCCTCATCGTCGCCGTGGGTTGCCGGCTCGCGTTGCGCTGGGGCTGGACTCCGGTCCTGCTCGGCTGCGCGATCGCCACCATGATGCCGCTGGCGTTGACCGGGCATTCGTCCTCGGGCGGGTCGCACGACGTGGCGACCAACAGCCTGATCCTGCACCTGATCGCGTCCGCTGTCTGGGTCGGCGGCCTGTTCGCGGTGCTCGCGCACGCCTTGCGCGGCGGCGCGTACACCGACGTGGCCACGCGGCGCTTCTCGCTGACCGCCACGGTCGCGTTCGCCGTGATCGCGATCAGCGGCGTGATCAACTCCTGGGTCCGCGTGCCACCGGAGGAGCTGTTCACCAGCACCTACGGCAGGCTGGTGCTGGCCAAGGCCGCCGCGTTGGCGCTGCTGGGCGTGTTCGGCTATCTGCAGCGCCGCGCCGCACTGCCCGCTCTCGCGGCCGATCCCCGCGACCGCTCGGCGCTGGTCAGGTACGCGGGCGTGGAGGTGTTGATCTTCGCCGCGACGATCGGTCTGGCGGTCGGGCTCGGCCGCACGCCGCCACCACCCCCGGTTTCCGTCCCGACCCCCGTCGAAGTGGAACTGGGCTACGAGCTGGCCGGGCCGCCGAATCTCACCCGGATGCTGTTCGACTGGCGCTTCGATCTGATCTTCGGAACGCTGTCGCTCGTGCTGGCTGTGCTGTACCTGCTCGGGGTGCGGCGGTTGCGAGCGCGGGGTGACGCGTGGCCGGTCGGGCGCACGCTCGCCTGGCTGTCCGGTTGCGTGGTGCTGCTGGTCGCGACCTCGTCCGGAGTCGGCAGGTACTCGCCCGCGATGTTCAGCGTGCACATGGGTGCGCACATGGCGCTGTCGATGCTCGCGCCGATCCTGTTCGCGCTGGGCGGTGCGGTGACGCTGGCGCTGCGCGCGCTGCCGCCCGCGGGCCGCGGTGGCGTGCCGGGGCCGCGCGAATGGCTCCTCGCCGCGGTGCACAACCCGGTGTCGCGTTTTCTGACCCATCCGATCGTCGCCTCGGCGATCTTCGTCGCCGGGTTCTACGCGCTGTACCTGGGCGGCATCTTCGACACGTACGCCGACTCGCACGCGGCCCACCTGCTGATGAACGTGCACTTCCTGCTCAGCGGCTACCTGTTCTACTGGGTGGTGATCGGCATCGATCCCAAGCCGAGGCAGGTGGAGCCGCTGACCAAGCTGGCCATGGTGTTCGGCTCGCTGCCGTTCCACGCCTTCTTCGGCGTCGCGCTGATGAGCATGACCACCGTGCTCGGCGGCTGGTTCTACCGCGGTCTCGGCCTCGGGTGGAACGGCGATCTGCTCGGCGACCAACGCACCGGCGGCAGCCTCGCCTGGGCGAGCGGTGAGGTCCCCCTGGTGGTGGTGATGCTGGCGTTGCTGATCCAATGGTCCCGCAGCGACCATCGGCTCGCGCAACGCACCGACCGAGCCGCCGAACGCGACAACGACGCCGCACTCGCCGCATACAACGCGATGTACGCCGAACTGGCCAAGCGAGATGGAGAAGTGCGTAAGTGAGTGAACGCGCCACCGTGGTCTCCCCACACAGGCCGGTAGGGCGGGTGGAACGGTCGGACGTGCGCTCCGCGCGCAAGCGGCTGGCCGGGCATATCCGCAAGACGCCGGTCTTCCACACCTCCGTCGCGACCCCGGCCGGGCCGGTCCCGGTCACGATGAAGCTCGAGCACCTCCAGCACGGCGGGACGTTCAAGGTGCGCGGCAGTCTGAACGCGCTGCTGGAGTCGGGCGGCGGCACCGATCACGTGGTGATCGCCTCCGCGGGCAACGCGGGTATCGCGGCCGCGCTGGCCGCGGCGCGGCTGGGCAAGGCCTGCACGGTCGTCGTCCCGGAGACGGCGCCGCACACCAAGGTCGCCGCGATGTGGTCGCACGGCGCCGAAGTGCTCTGGTACGGCACCACCTACGCCGAGGCTTTGCAGCACGCCACCGAGTTGGCCGCCGAACGCGGCGCGTTGCTGCTGCACGGCTACGACCTGCCCGCCGTGGTCGCCGGTGTGGGCGTGGTCGGGCTGGAACTCGAGGAGCAGGTGCGCGGGCGGCCGCCGGTGCTGGCGGCAGTGGGCGGAGGCGGACTGGTGGCCGGGATCGCGGCCGCGCTGGGGCGCCGTCAGCAGGTGATCGGGGTGGAGCCCGAGGGCGCCGCGATCCTGCGGGCGGCGCTGGACGCGGACGGCCCGGTGGACATCCTCGGTTCCGGCATCACCGTGGACACCCTCGGCCCCACCCGGATCGGCGACATCGCCCTCGACGTCGCGCGCCGCCACGGCGTGCGGTCGCTGCTGGTCACCGACGACGCGATCGGCGCGGCGCGCGAGTATCTCTGGCGCGAGTTCCGCATCCTCGTCGAACTCGCCGGCGCCGCGGCGCTGGCCGCGGTGCACAGCGGCGCCTACGTTCCCGCGCCGGACGAGCGGCCGGTGATCGTGCTCTGCGGCGCCAACACCGACGTGGCGGTGTTCTGATCGCGCGGGTGTGAAAAGCGCGATCTTCACACTCCGGCGGGTTGTGCACATTTCCGGATCGGATCGCTCGGCGCTCCCGGATTCGGCGCACCCTGGAAGAGCCTCCTGGAGGGGGAGGAACTTCCGGGCAGGCCCGGATCCGAATGTGAAGGGGCGTAATCATGTACGAGGCCAATGCGACCGTGATCGGCACCATCGCCACCCATCCGGTCAAGCGCGACCTGACCAATGGCGAGCAGGTGGTCACCTTCCGGCTGGCGAGCAATTCCCGGCGGCTGGATCACGCGTCAGGGCAGTGGGTGGACAACGGCACGCTGTATCTGACGGTCAGCTGCTGGCGCCGGTTGGTGGCGGGTGTCGACGCCTCGCTGCGGCGCGGCGATCCGATCATCGCCTACGGCCAGCTGCGCTCCCATGAGTACCGGAGCAAGGACGGCGTCGAACGACGGGATCTGGAGATGCGGGCCAGCGTGGTCGGACCGGACCTGTCCCGCTGCGCCGCGCAACTCACCCGGTTGGCCGATCTGCCGTCGCGGAATACTTCCGGGGCCGCGAGCGCTGAAGGTCGGGTGCCGGTCGGCGACGCGCCGGGGGAGAATGTCGCAGCCGCCGGTTCGGCGCCGCCCCGCGGCAGCGCACCCGAGCCCGTCGACGCGTGATCGCACGACCGGTTTCCGTCCCGGCGGCAGGGTAGCTCTGCTTCGTCCCCTCATCTCCCGCACCGATAGGCTTCACACTTATGGCTGAGTTCATTTACCAGATGAAGAAGGTTCGCAAGGCGCACGGCGACAAAGTCGTGCTCGACGATGTCACCTTGAACTTCCTTCCCGGCGCCAAGATCGGCGTCGTCGGCCCGAACGGCGCAGGTAAATCCAGCGTGCTGAAGATCATGGCCGGACTGGACCAGCCGAACAACGGTGACGCGTTCATCGCCGCCGGCGCCACGGTCGGCATCCTGCAGCAGGAACCTCCGCTCAACGAGGAGAAAACCGTCCGCGGCAATGTCGAAGAGGGCATGGGCGAGATCAAGGTGAAGCTGGATCGCTTCAACGAGATCGCCGAGCTGATGGCCACCGACTACTCCGACGAGCTCATGGAGGAGATGGGCAAGCTTCAGGAGGATCTGGACCACGCCGACGCGTGGGACCTGGACTCCCAGCTCGAGCAGGCGATGGACGCGCTGCGCTGCCCGCCGCCGGACGAGCCGGTCACCACCCTCTCCGGTGGTGAGCGCCGCCGGGTCGCGCTGTGCAAGCTGCTGCTGAGCAAGCCCGACCTGCTGCTGCTCGACGAGCCGACCAACCACCTCGACGCCGAGAGCGTGAACTGGCTCGAGCAGCACCTCGCGCAGTACCAGGGCGCCGTGCTCGCGGTCACCCACGACCGGTACTTCCTGGACAACGTCGCCCAGTGGATTCTCGAGCTGGATCGCGGCCGCGCCTACCCCTACGAGGGCAACTACTCGACCTACCTGGAGAAGAAGGCCGAGCGGCTCGAGGTGCAGGGCAAGAAGGACCAGAAGCTGCAGAAGCGGCTCAAGGAAGAACTCGCCTGGGTGCGTTCCGGCGCCAAGGCCAGGCAGGCCAAGAACAAGGCCCGCCTCGGGCGGTACGAGGAGATGGCCGCCGAGGCCGAGAAGATGCGGAAGCTGGACTTCGAGGAGATCCAGATTCCCGCGGGCCCGCGCCTGGGCAACGTGGTGGTGGAGGTCGAACACCTGGACAAGGGCTTCGGCGACCGCCAGCTGATCAAGGACCTGTCGTTCACCCTGCCGCGAAACGGCATCGTCGGCGTGATCGGGCCGAACGGCGTCGGCAAGACCACGTTGTTCAAGACCATCGTGGGGCTCGAGCAGCCGGACAGCGGCGAAGTCAAGGTCGGCGATACGGTCAAGCTGAGCTACGTCGACCAGAACCGCGCGGGCATCGACCCCAAGAAGACGGTGTGGCAGGTGGTCTCCGACGGTCTGGACTACATCCAGGTCGGCCAGCAGGAGATGCCTTCACGCGCCTACGTGAGCGCGTTCGGCTTCAAGGGCCCCGATCAGCAGAAGCCGGCCGGCGTGCTGTCCGGTGGTGAGCGCAACCGGCTGAACCTGGCGATGACCCTCAAGCAGGGCGGCAACCTGATCCTGCTCGACGAGCCGACCAACGACCTCGACGTGGAGACCCTGGGTTCGATGGAGAACGCGCTCGAGAAGTTCCCCGGCTGCGCCGTGGTCATCTCGCACGATCGCTGGTTCCTCGACCGCACCTGCACCCACATCCTCGCGTGGGAGGGCGACTCGGACAACGAGGCCAACTGGTTCTGGTTCGAGGGCAACTTCGAGGCGTACGAGGCCAACAAGGTCGAGCGGCTCGGCCCGGAAGCGGCTCGCCCGCATCGGGTTACGCACCGCAAGCTGACCCGCGGCTGAGTTCGCCGCGACGGGTGGGTGCGGTTCCGCCCGCACCCACCCGGGGCTTACTCGCCGCATCGGCCGGACTTCGCGTTCGTCCGAGCGTCCATCGCGGTGCCGGCGAAATTATTTCGTTGTGTGCGACTTCCTCTGCCGGTGCGAGGGAGCGCTCGGAGCCGGGGTGGGTTTCATTCACCGCCCGGCGTTTGCTGATGTATCGGCGCAGGGGGAGATCGGGCCGGAAATGCACGGCGAAACCGAGGGAGAAGCGCCTCGGCAAGGCGGGGCGACGAGGTTTCTCGCCGAACGCGGAACAGGAGTGACACCTACCCGCGCGTAGCCCACTAGGGTGGAGTCGTGAATGCGCAGGCGCAGTTCGAGCAATCGGTGGCTTCGACCGCCGATGCGTTGGCCGAGCTGACCCGAGGTACCGGTGCGGCGCCGCTGCCGCCGCGGATACGACCTGTAGCGCTCACCTGACGTTCGCGGGTCCGATTCTGTGCTGTGCCCGAGGTCATCCCGTCCGATCTCGGCACACGAGCGGCGAACTCCGCGGTCGTGGTGAACACCCGGATGTCGAAAGGGAATTCACCCACGCGTCATCGGCGCACAGTTACCCTCGGACCGGCGTCACTTTGTTACGGAACCGATATCCGAGGGAGTTGGCGAAAAATGACCGTCTCGTCCGAATTGTCCAGCGCGGCGTGGGCCGCGGGTTTGCCGCAGACCTTGCGCGGCGAACTCGCGACGCTCGAGGAGGCATACTTCCGCCACGTCGACGCGGGCGATGTGGACTGTGCGATCACCGGCATCACCCAGATCTTCCGCAGGCACCTGGAATTGGCCGTCACGCGTCGGCCCGGTCGTGCGCTGGTGCGGGTATATCACCCGGACGACGGCTCGGGGATCGGTGCGGCGCTGCAGGTCGTCACCGACGACATGCCCCTGCTGGTGGAGTCGATCAGCTCGTCGCTGAGCCGGATCGGCGTCAGCGTCAGCGAGATCATCCATCCCATCTTCGAGGTCGAGCGGGACGAGGAGGGGCGCCTGACGCACGCCGCCGCGCACGAGGTGGACGGCACCGGCGCGGCCGGGCTGCGCGAATCCTGGATGCACGTGCAATTGCATCCGTCGACCAGCGCGGCACTGCTGGCCAAGGTCGAGAGCGCGGTGCCGGATGTGGTGGACGACGTCCGTCAGGTGATCGGCGATACCGAAGCCATCGAGGACGTGCAGGGCAAGCTGGCCGACGACCTGGATCTGGCCGCACAATCCGGGTCCGCGCCGTTCGAGCAGGCCGAGCTGACCGACACCGCCAAGCTGCTGCGCTGGCTGGCGAAGGGAAACTTCACCCTCCTCGGCTACGCGCGCTATCGGCTGAACAGCGACGAGGGCCGCGAGCTGTCCACCGTTCTGCCCGCCACCTGCCTCGGCGTGCTGCGCCCGGACGTCGGCACCGACTTCCACGTGCCGGTCAACGGCGGCGACCGCCCGCTGCTCACGCTGACCCAAGGACTGGTCCCCGCCACCGTGCACCGTGCGGTGTACCCGTACTTCGTCAGCGTCGCCGACTTCGACGCAAGCGGATCGGTCATCGGCGAGCACCTGTTCATCGGCGTCTTCACCGTGACCGCCGTGCACGAGAACGTCCTGGACATACCGGTGATCGAACGCCGGGTCCGCTCGGCGATCGAGGAAAGCGGGTTCGACCTGGATTCGTTCTCCGGTCAGGCGATGCTCGAGGTCATCCAGTCCTTCCCGCGCACCGAGCTGTTCTCCGCCGACGCCGAGACGCTGCGCCGCACCGCTACCGCGGTGCTGAGCGTGGGCCTGCGCCGCCAGGTGCGCCTGTTCCTGCGCGCGGACACCTACGGCCGCTATGTCGCCTGCCTGGTCTATCTGCCGCGTGACCGGTACACCACCAGCTCCCGGCTGGAGATGCAGGAGATCCTGGTCCGCGAACTGGGTGGCGTGTCGATCGACTATTCCGCGCGGGTGGGCGAAAGCGACCTGGCCCGAGTCTATTTCACGGTGCGTATGCCGGAAGTCGAGTTCGGCGCCCCGCGTCAGGCGCTCCCCGTGGCCGACACTTCCGAGCCCAACCGGCTGCGCCTGCAGAATCTCCTCGCCGAGGCCAGCCGTACGTGGGACGACCGTCTGAACGACGAGGTGAGCACGTCGACGGTGATCGATCCCGCCGTCGTGCAGCGCTACGCGGAGGCCTTCCCCGAGGGCTACAAACAGGATTTCGCCGCAGCTCGCGCGCTGAGGGACATCGTTCGCCTGCAGCGACTGCGTGACGGCGGTATCGACCAGTACCTCTACCGCAAGCCGAATTCGGCGCCTGGTTCGTGGCGCTTCACGCTCTACATCGGGGGCATCGGTATCTCGTTGAGCCAGGTGCTTCCGGTGTTGCAGAGCCTCGGCGTCGAAGTGGTGGACGAGCGGCCGTATCAGATCGAGCTGGAAGCCGCGGCCGACGGCGGCGCCGGTGGCGAGCGATGGATCTACGATTTCGGTCTGCTCGCCCGCCCCGAGTTGCTGCGCAGTTCGCTCGACCGGGATCTGGACGCGGAACTGCTCGAATCCTCTCAGCGCGCCGAAGTGCTGGACGCGGAGGTACGCGGGCTGCGCGAGCGGTTCGTGGAAGCGTTCGAGGCCATGTGGTACGGCCGCGCGGAGGCGGACGGGCTGAACGAGCTGGTGCTGCGTGCCCGGCTGCCGTGGCGGGCCGTCTCGATCCTGCGCACCTACGCGAAGTACTTGCAGCAGGCCGGTTTTCCGTACAGCCAGGCGAACATCTGCCGTGTGCTGCTCACCTATCCGGATATCGCGCGCCTGTTCATCGACCTTTTCGCTGCGCGTTTCGACCCCGACACCGTCTCCGCCGAGCGCGCCGCCGAGTTGGAGACCCAGGTGCGTGGGCGGATCGACGAGGTGGTCAGCCTGGACGCCGACCGTATCCTCCGTGCGATCCTCGGCCTGATCACGGCGACGCTGCGTACCAACTTCTACGTGACCGACGCGGACGGCAGTCCGCGCGACTTCGTCTCGGTCAAGGTCGAACCGCACGCGATCGCCGAACTGCCCAAGCCGCGACCGCAGTTCGAGATCTTCGTGTACTCGCCCCGGGTAGAGGGCGTGCACCTGCGCTTCGGGCCGGTGGCGCGTGGTGGTTTGCGGTGGTCGGATCGTTTGGAGGACTTCCGTACCGAGATCCTCGGTTTGGTGAAGGCGCAGGCGGTGAAGAACGCGGTGATCGTGCCGGTGGGTGCGAAGGGTGGTTTCGTGGTGAAGCAACCCCCCACGGCTACCGGTGATCCCGTCGCGGACCGGCAGGCGTTGGGCGCGGAGGGCGTCGCCTGCTACCGCACGTTCATCTCGGGCTTGCTGGATGTCACCGACAACGTGGATCGGGCGACCGGGGAGGTATTGCCTCCCGCCCGGGTGGTGCGCCGGGACGGTGACGACACCTATCTGGTCGTGGCGGCTGATAAGGGCACCGCGACGTTCTCCGATATCGCCAATGATGTGGCGCAGAGTTATGGTTTCTGGCTCGGTGACGCGTTCGCGTCTGGTGGTTCGGCGGGTTATGACCACAAGGCGATGGGTATCACCGCCAAGGGCGCCTGGGAGAGCGTGAAACGCCACTTCCGGGAGATGGAGATCGACACTCAGACGCAGGATTTCACTGTGGTGGGTGTGGGTGACATGAGTGGTGACGTGTTCGGTAACGGCATGTTGCTGTCGGAGCACATTCGCTTGGTGGCCGCCTTCGACCATCGCCACATCTTCCTCGACCCGATTCCGGACGCCGCCCGTTCCTATCGGGAGCGGCAGCGGATGTTCGCGTTGCCTAGGTCGTCGTGGGCCGACTACGACACAGCGCTGATCAGCCCCGGCGGCGGTGTGTGGGACCGCACTGTCAAAGCGGTGCCGATCAGCCCGCAGGCCAGGGCGGCCCTCGGACTGGGCGAGGACGTCACATCGCTGTCGCCGCCGGACCTGGTCCGCGCGATCTTGCTCGCGCCGGTCGATCTGCTGTGGAACGGCGGTATCGGCACCTACATCAAGGCGAGTACCGAGACCAACGCCGAGGTGGGCGACAAGTCCAACGACACGGTTCGCGTCAACGGAAACCAATTGCGGGTCAAGGTCGTGGGCGAGGGCGGCAACCTCGGTGCGACCGCGCTGGGCCGGATCGAGTTCTGCCGCAACGGCGGACGGATGAACACCGACGCGCTGGACAACTCGGCGGGTGTGGACTGCTCCGACCACGAGGTCAATATCAAGATCCTGCTCGACGCCGTGGTCTCCAGCGGTGAACTCGAGGTCGCCGAGCGCAATCCGCTGCTGGCCTCGATGACCGACGAGGTCGCGCAGATGGTGCTGCGGGACAACGTGGCGCAGAACTTCCTCATGGGCATCTCGCGCACCGAGGCGTCGCAGATGTCGAGTGTGCAGACGCGGCTCATCGAGGCTCTCGAACAGCGTCGCGGTCTGGACCGCGAACTCGAGGCGCTGCCCTCGGATCAGGAGATGAAGCTCAGGATCGAAGAAGGCTCCGGACTGGCGTCGCCGGAGCTGGCCAACCTCATGGCGCACGTGAAGTTGTCGCTGAAGGGCGATCTGCTCGATTCCGACCTGCCCGACAGTCAGTACTTCGCCGCGCGCCTGCCGGATTACTTCCCGACGCCGCTGCGCGGACGATTCGGCGCGGCGATCAAGCGGCACCGGCTGCGCCGGGAGATCGTCACCACGATGATCGCCAACGAGATGGTCGACTACGGCGGTATCACCTACGCCTTCCGGCTCGCGGAAGAGGCCGGCGCCAGCCCCACCGATGCGGTGCGCGCCTTCGCCGCGGCCAGCGGAATCTTCGACCTGCACCAGATGTGGACGGCCATCCGCGCGTGCGACGCGCCCACGTCGGTGCGCGACCTGCTCGAACTGGAGACGAAGCGCACGCTGGACCGGGCGTCCCGGTGGCTGCTGAGCAACCGGCCGCAGCCGATCGCGGTGGGCTCGGAGATCAGCCGGTACCGCGCCGACGTGCGCGAACTCGCCCCCAAGGTCGCGGGCTGGCTGCGCGGGCACCACGTGTCCATCCTCACCGACCGGTCTGCCGAGTTGATCGCCCGCGGCGCCCCGACCGATCTGGCCACCGAGGTATTCGGCCTGCTGAACCTCTTCCCGCTGCTGGACATCGTGGACATCGCCGACATCACCGACCGGGACGGCGACGAGGTCGGCTCGCTGTACTACGCGCTCAACGACCACCTCAAGATCGACTGGCTGTTGCAGGCGGTCAGCCACCTCGAGCGCGGCGACCGCTGGCATGCGCTGGCGCGGCTCGCGCTGCGCGACGACATGTACGGATCGTTGCGCTCGCTGACCCTCGACGTGCTCTCCGGCGGCGACCCCGAGGAGACGGCGGATGAGAAGATTGCATACTGGGAGTCGAAGAATCAGTCCCGCCTCGGCCGAGCCAGGGCGGCGCTGTCGGAATTGTTCGAGTCCGGAACCCACGATCTCGCCACGTTGTCGGTTGCAGCGCGGCAAGTGCGGAGCATGGTGAGCGGGGTGGGCGCTCAATCGGAGGTACCACGTTGACGAGTTCGGTGAACCGGAACGGGACGGCGGCGGGCAGCCTCGTGCTGCCCAGGCGTTTTCACGCCAAAGTGGACGTCAGATGGTCGGACATGGACGTGTTCCAGCACGTCAACCATGCCCGGATGGTGACGCTGCTGGAGGAGGCGCGAATCCCGTGGCTGTTCGAGGACGGCCGCCCGACCGCCCCGCTGCGCGAGGGCTGCGTGCTCGCCGACCTGCGGGTCCGTTACCGCGGCCAGCTGCGTCATGAGGACACGCCGCTGGATATCGCCATGTGGATCGAGCAGTTGCGCGCGGTCGACTTCACCATCGGTTACGAGGTGCGCGCTGCGGGCGCCGCGCCCGATTCGCCCGCGGCGGTGGTCGCGTCCACGCAGATCGCCGCGTTCGACATGCCTGCGCAGCGGTTGCGCAGGCTCACCGACGCCGAGCGTGATTACCTGTCCGAATGGATGGAGTGAGCGACCCGCGTCGGTGATCGTCGAATGATGACGGTGGAGCAGCCGTGATATCGGAACAACGGGTACTGCACGTGCCCGATCCCGCGGAGCGGGAGAATCTCGCCACGTTCCTGACCAGGGCCGTGCGCTTGGATCCGGCGGCGGTGGTGCGCCTGCGCCGTCGCGGGGAGAACTACGTCTCCGCCTGGGTGGCGACGGGCTTCGAGGCGCTGGCGATGCGCACCGTGGTCGCCGAACTCGGCGTCGACGACGTGACGGTCGGCGCCGAGGTCGTGCTGGCCGGATCGGCGAGCGGAAGTCCGATCGACCTCGGATACTCGATGGACTCCGCGTGGCGTGGCGCGTTGCCGCCGACGGACGGTTTCTCGCACGTCGAGGACGTGCCGGCACGCACCCTGGTCGAACTCGCCGAGCAGGGTGCGCAGCTGGCGAAGGAACACGGCAGCGGCCACGGTCCGCCCGCCTCGCTGCTGGATCAAACGGTGCTGACCGTGTCCGGCGCGGGCACCCAGGTGCAGGTGCCGATGCGGGTCGTCTTCGCGCTCACGGCGATGGATTTCATTCCCCACTCGGGGGATAAGGCCGATCCGCGCCGCATCCCGCCCGCCGAGATCGTGCGCGTCCGTGCGACCAGGACATGGCTGCGGCTCGACGCCCGCTACGGTTCCGTCGCTCGCCGCATCGGTGGGGGGATTCCCCTGCTGGCGCAATGACCGCGCCACGAGCCGAAGGTGGGCCGGGCTCGGAGTCCGCAAATTCCCGCGAATTCTCCTGTCGCTCGGGTCGATTCGCTGCCGCCGGATCAGTTGACGACTCGAGAGCGGATGCGGCCGGCTTCCCCGCCGCGTTACCGCCGCCGCACGCGACGAACTTCGCTGGTGTGCAGGGCGTAAGGGGCATGGACGAAATACCCGGTAGCACTTGACCTCCCGGGAGCGATCGATGAGATAGGCGGCGCCGTCGGCAGGAGGGGACGGCGCCGCCCTCGTGGGCGAAGCATGGTGGCAGGGACAGTGATCCGGTCGGTCAGGAGACGCCGATCAGGCGAAGCAGTGCCGTCGTCGCGGCGGCGGCGAGAATCACCACCAGGATGGGCCGGTGGAACCAGGCCAGCACGCCGCCGACGAGAACGCCTGCGGGCACGGCGAATCCGAGGCTCGTGGTGCCCAGCGGCAGCGTGGTCACCGCCACCAGTGCGGTCAGCAGTACGACGGCGGCGATCTCCAGCAGGCGCACCACGCGCGCCGGAGGGCGCACTCGGTCGCGCAACGCGGGACCGGCCCAGCGGAACGCATAGGTGCCCGCGGCCAGGGCGACGATTCCGGCGGCCAGCATCACGCCGCTCCCGCTGTGGTCGCTGGTTCCGGTTTCTCCCGTGCCGCGACCAGCACTCCGGACAGGGCGAGCAGCACCGGCAGTCCCGTGGGCAGGAACGGAGCGCTGATCAGCGTGATCGCGGTGCCTACGCACACCGCCGCGAGGGTGGTTCGGTCACGCAGGGCGGGCAGCACCAAGGCGAGCAGAACCGCGGGAAACACCGCATCGAGTCCGAGCACCGAGGTGTCGGTGACCACCGATCCGATCAACGCTCCGATGGCCGCGCCACCGGGCCAGGCCAGAAGCACACCCGCGCCGGTGATCCAGTACGCGGCTCGCCTGCGGTGTGTGTCGGACTGCGCGATGGTCATGGCGACGGACTCGTCGTTCATCAGATGGACGCCCAGCGGTCTGCGCCATCCCGTGCCGACCGCGTCGGGAATCGACAAGCCGTACGGCACATGCCTCGCATTCACCAGCAAACCCGCCAGCACTGCCGCGATCGGGCTACCACCCGCGGCGACAATCCCGATGAACAGGAACTCCGAACTCCCGGCGAGCACCACGCATCCGAGCAGGATCGGCAGCCAGACCGGAAAGCCCGCGCCCACCGCGGTCGCTCCGTAGGAGATCCCGATCACGCCGACGGCGAGCAGCACCGCCCCGATACCCGCCAGTGTGTCCCGATCCAGTGTTCGCCATATCGAACGCATGTTGTTTATAGTGAACATGGCGCGGCGCTTCGTCAATGTGGTTTTCTGTCGGAATGACGCGGCAGGACGCGACGACCACACCCCAGGCGGTGATCGCCGCCGCGCTGCGCCGCGAGCGCACGCGGGCCGGGTTGTCGTTGAGCGAGGTCGCCAGCCGGGCGGGCATCGCGAAATCGACGTTGTCGCAACTGGAATCGGGAGCCGGGAACCCGAGTCTGGAGACGTTGTGGGCGCTGTGCGTCGCGCTGGACATGCCGTTCTCCCGATTGCTGGACCCGCCGCGTCCGAGCGTGCACGTCATCCGCGCCGGGGAAGGCCCCGTGGTCGCGGCCGAGCAATCGGAGTACCGGGCGACCCTGCTGGCGGCCGGGCCCGCCAATTCCCGCCGCGACCTGTTTCGCATCACCGCGGAACCCGGGCATGCGCGCCGATCGGACCCGCATATCGCCGGGGTGGTCGAGCACGTGCTGCTCGCCGAGGGTCGCGCGCTGGTCGGCCCGGTCGACGCGCCCGTCGAACTACACCCCGGCGACTACATCGCCTACCCGGGCGATCGGCCGCACGTGTTCGAAGCGCTGGCATCGCCGACCTGGGCGACGCTGGTGGTGGAGTACACCTGACCGGTCAGGCCGCGCCTTCGCCGAGATACTGCAACCACACGGGGTCGAGTTCCGTGGTGGTGGATAGCAGGCGCCAGTGCGGGCCCTTCGGTGAGACCAGTGGAGATCGCAGCGTCCAGCCCAGCTCGCTGAGCAGCTTGTCGGCCTTGCGGTGGTTGCACGGCGCGCAACTGGCGACGCAGTTCTCCCAGGAATGCTCCCCGCCGCGGCTACGCGGGATGACGTGGTCGATGGTCTCGGCTTTGCCGCCGCAGTAACCGCATCGATAGCGATCCCGGTGCATGAGGGCCGCCCTGGTCATCGGGACCCGGGCCCGGTATGGGACGTGGACGTAGCTGCGCAGGCGGATCACCGACGGAATGACCACCGACGTCTCGGCGGAGTGCACTACCGGCCCTTCGTCGTTGTGGTGAACGGCGTCGGCCTTGTCGCAGATGAGGAGGACGATCGCGCGGCGCGCGGACAAAGCGGTGAGCGGCTCGTAGGTGGCGTTCAACAGCAACACCCTGGTCTTGAGCCAGTTCGTGCCCTCGGCTGGCGGGGCGGTGGGGCGGGGGCCGTGGTCGTGATGGCCACGATGTCCACCCGGATGATGTTCGGACAAGATGTGCAGCGGAGTAGCCCCCGACCCACGATTGTGGACGTCGGCGGGCTGGAGTTGTCGGTGTGCTCGCGCCTCGTGTGACCGGGCGCTGTGCCGCTGCTTCATCTCGACCTCGATTTCATGATTGGCAGGATCATGTGGTATCTGCAAAGCAGAGACTGTCCCCCAGTTGACCATGGAATGTCGGGCGATGCACGGTGATTTTCGACAATGTCCGGTTAACTGTGGCTGAAGTGCCATTTCGGGGCGTTGCTCGGGTTGCCGAGCGGCGGCGCAAGGGCAGTGCGGCGGCGGTGCTCCGGCGCGGGCACAATGGACACCGGCGCATCCGGTGAATCGAGAGGGTCTATGACTTCGGGCGAGCAAACGGCGACGTCGTTCTACGAGGCGGTCGGTGGGGCGGAGACGTTCCGGCGGCTTGTCGCGACGTTCTATCGTGAGGTGGCCGCCGACGAGGTGCTGCGCCCGCTCTATCCGGAAGAGGATCTGGTCCCTGCGGAGCGCCGGTTGCGGATGTTCCTGGAGCAGTACTGGGGCGGTCCGCGCACGTACTCCGACGAGCGCGGCCACCCGCGCCTGCGCATGCGGCACATGCCCTTCACCATCGGGCCGATCGAGCGGGACGCGTGGCTGCGGTGCATGCGTATCGCGGTCGCGGAGATCGAGCCGGAGACGCTGGACGACGAGCACCGCAAGACGCTGCTGGACTACCTGGAGATGGCGGCCAACTCCTTGGTGAACGCGCCTTTCTGACAAGGTGATCGCCGTTGGCCGGACGAGCTCGCCGGAAATGTGTTTTCTACCGCGTTGAGGTCGCGGTGAATTCGCTGATGAACAACAGGTGACGAGGGCGTTGCCGCCGAGAGCCGTGGCAGCGGCGATATTTTCACCGCGTCAGGCTGCGGTGCTGAATGTTTGCCCGCAGTTCGCGGCCGCGCGTCGCCTGGGGGCTTTCACCACAAAACTTTGGCACTATTGCGGATGTGAGTGATGCACCAGCCTTAAAGGCGCCGGTGGATCCCACCACGCAACCGTGGTGGCGGTCGGCCGTGTTCTACCAGGTTTATCCGAGATCCTTCGCGGACTCGAGCGGCGACGGGGTCGGTGATCTCGGCGGCGTCCGGGACAAACTCGGCTATCTCGAACTGCTCGGCGTCGACGCGCTGTGGATCTGTCCGGTGATGCGTTCGCCCATGGCCGACGGTGGCTACGACGTTGCCGATCCGCGCGACATCGACGAGCTCTTCGGCGGGCTCGCCGCGATGGACGCGCTGATCGCCGCAGCGCACGCCCGCCGGATCCGGGTGACGATGGACCTGGTGCCCAACCACACCAGCGACCAGCATTCGTGGTTCCGCGCCGCGCTGGCGGCGGCTCCGGGTAGCCCGGAACGCGACCGATACATCTTCCGCGACGGCCGTGGGCCTGGTGGCGCCCAGCCGCCGAACAATTGGCCGAGCATCTTCGGCGGGCCCGCCTGGACCAGGATCACCGAACCCGACGGCACGCCCGGCCAGTGGTACCTGCACATCTTCGCCCGCGAGCAGCCCGACCTGAATTGGGCCAACCCCGAGGTCGCCGCCGATTTCGAGCAGACGCTGCGGTTCTGGCTCGACCGGGGCGTGGACGGGTTCCGGATCGACGTGGCGCACGGCATGGCCAAGCCCGACGGCCTGCCCGACATGCCGGAGCTGAGCGTCTCGGCCATGCTCGCGCACGACGACAGCGACCCGCGGTTCAACAACCCCGCCGTGCACGATATCCACCGCCGGATCCGCAAAGTGGTCGACGAGTACCCCGACGCGGTGCTCATCGGTGAAGTGTGGGTGAACGACAACACCCGCTTCGGCGAGTACGTGCGCGCCGACGAACTGCACCTGGCCTTCAACTTCCGGCTCGCGGAGTCGGCGTTCGACGCCGAGGCGGTGCGCGACGCGATCGACAACTCGCTCGCCGCCGTCGGACCGGTTTTCGCCGTGCCGACCTGGACGTTGTCCAACCACGACATCGAGCGCGAGGTCACCAGGTACGGCGGCGGCGCGCTCGGAGTCGCGCGGGCGCGGGCGATGATCCTGCTGGAACTCGCGCTGCCCGGCGCGGTGTTCCTCTACAACGGCTCCGAGCTGGGGCTGCCCAACGTCGACGACCTGCCGGAGGAGGTGCTGCAGGATCCGGTGTGGGAGCGCTCCGGGCACACCCAGCGCGGCCGCGACGGCTGCCGGGTGCCGCTGCCGTGGGAGGACGCCGCGCCACCGTTCGGTTTCACCACCGGGACGCCGTGGCTGCCGATCCCGCCCGACTGGGCGTCGTTGACCGTCGAAGCGCAGCTGGAGGAGCTGGACTCGACGTTGTCGCTGTATCGCCTGGCAATCGAACTGCGCTCGGTTCGGCCGGAGTTCGCCGGGGACCGGATCGAGTGGTACGGCAGCCCGCCGGGTTGTCTCGCGTTCCGCCGTCCGGGTGGACTGGTCTGCGTACTCAACGCCTCCGACGCGCCCATCCAGTTACCGCCGGGAGATGTGCTGCTGGCCAGCGCGCCGGCCGAGGGCGGCCAGTTGCCGCCGAACTCGGCCGCCTGGTTGGTCTGAGGCACGCCGAAAAGTCCCAGCTCGAGCCGGGTGGAGTCGACACAGACGGCCTCCCGGCTCGACCGGACGGAGAACTACTACAGAGCATCGTCTACCTTTGACCCGTGAGCATTCTCGAGACAGTGCTGATCTTCGCCGGCATCCCGCTGGTGATCTACGGCGTGATCGCCGGATTGTCGTTCCTCGGTAAGCCACTGCCTGGCGAGAAGCCGGTCCACTTCGCCCTCGGCCAGAAGTGGACCCAGCAGCCGGTGCTGTGGAGTGCCACTGAAGAGGTGATCGGCTCGGGTCACCACTTTCCGGAAACGCCGCATGGACACCATGCGGCCATCGAGTCCACCGAGGTGGAGCTGATCGGAGGACGGGCAAGTGGCAGGTTCTAAGTGGCCCGCGGTGGTCGAAGCCGATTTGCCGCACGGATACGCGATCACCAGCAGCGGGCGCGTCTCCGGCGTGCACGAGGCAGGCGACGTGTTCAAGGAAGCGCCGTTCGACGATTACGAGCGGCTCACCATGGACAACGTGCTCACCGAGGCGACCCGCGCGACCAAGGTGCGGTTCAACGTCTACATCGGCGATCTGGGTGCGGACCCGGCCGCGGGCGCGGACGCGATCTTCCCCGGCACGCCGGAGGCGGCGCACTCGGTGCTCATCGCCGTCTCGCCCAACGACAAGGCGATCGAGGTGCGCTCGGGCCGCGAAGTCGCCGACCGCGCGAACGACCGCGTCTGCCAGCTCGGCGTCACCGCCGCGCTGAGTTCGTTCCGGCAGGGCCAGCTGATCGACGGCCTGGTCTCCGCGGTGCGCGTGATGGCAGCCGCGATCGGGAGGTAGCGGTCGGCTCCCGTCCGTATCGTGATCCGGCGCGTCCACCCGATCGGGTGGACGCGCCGGTTTCGTTTACGGCTGGGCGTCGAAGGTGCGGGCGCGCAGCGAGCGTTCGATGCCCGCTTTGCCTTCGCTGACCAGGCGGCGCAGCGCCGGAGGGTGGTCGCCCGCGAGGAACTTGTCGGCGACGGCCACCGCGTCCTCGCTGATCGCCCAGTGCGGGTAGAGTCCGACCACCACGGTCTGAGCGACCTCGCTGGAGCGACGTTCCCAGACGCCGGGGACCTCGGCGAAATATCGTTCCACATACGACGTGAGCAGCTCGCCCTGTCCGGCGGGCGCGAAGCCGCCGACGATCGAGCGGGCGGTGATGTTCGGCACCGAGTCGTCACCCATCACCGTCGCCCACGCCTGCTCCTTCACCTCGGCGATCGGACGCGCCGTCGCCGCGGCGGCCGCTTGGCGCTTGCCCGCGGCGGTGGAGTCGTTGGACAGCTCCTGATCGATGACCGGCGTGTCCAGCCCGTCGGCATCGATCTCGCCCGACGCCGCGAGCGCGGACAGCAGCCGCCACCGCAGGTCGGTGTCCACCGCCAGGCCGGGCAACCCGACCTTCGCCGGATCACCGTCGAGCAGTTCGCGCAGCACCTCGGTGTGCCAGGCCGACAACTTCGCGCCGGTCAGCGCGTTGACGAAGGCCAGCTGGTGGTCCGAGCCGGGCTCCGCTTCGCGGGCCAGCTCCAGCAGCCGGTTCGCGTATTCCGGCCAGCCGGTGGTCGTGGCCCACTCCGGATCGGCGTAGCTGCTCAGCGCGGTGTTGGCCTGCACGAGAAGCCGCTGCACCACACCGATCTCGCTCTCGGCGCCGACGCCACGTTCGACCAGAGCGACGAAGTCGCGGGCGCGGAACTCGGCCTGGCGCGTCATCTCCCAGGCCGCCGACCAGGCCAGCGTGCGCGGCAGCGGCTCCGCGATGTCGGCGATGCGGTTGACCAGCACGTCGAGCGAATCGGCGTCCAGCCGGATCGAGCAGTAGGTGAGGTCGTCGTCGTTGACCAGCACGAACTTGCCGCGCGGCACACCGACCAGCGCGGGCACCTCGGTGCGCTCGGCGGCGTCGAGGTCGAGCTCGACGCGTTCGGTGCGCACCAGCTTTCCGTCCTGGTCGTCGTAGACGCCGATGGCGAGACGGTGCACGCGCCGCTCGCCGGCACCCGGCTGCGCGCCCTCCTGCACGACCGCGAACGAGCTGAACCGCCCGTCGGCGTCCACCTCGAAGTCCGGGCGCAGGATGTTCAGTCCGGTGGTCTTCAGCCACTGCGAGCCCCAGGTGGACAGGTCGCGCCCGGACGACTTCTCCAGCGCCGACAGCAGGTCGTCGAAGGTGGCGTTGCCGTAGGCGTGGTCGGCGAAGTACGCGCGCAGACCGGACAGGAACGGCTCCAGACCGACGTAGGCGACGAGCTGCTTCAGCACGCTGGCGCCCTTGGCGTAGGTGATGCCGTCGAAGTTCACCTCGACGGCGGCGAGATCGGGGATGTCCGCGGCGATGGGGTGGGTGGAGGGCAGCTGGTCCTGCCGGTAGGCCCAGGACTTCTCGACGTTCGCGAACGTGGTCCAGGCGTTGGTGTATTCGGTGGCCGCGGACTGGCACAGCACCGAGGCGAAGGTGGCGAACGACTCGTTCAGCCAGAGGTCGTCCCACCACTTCATGGTGACCAGGTCGCCGAACCACATGTGCGCCATCTCGTGCAGCACGGTCTCGGCGCGCCGCTCGTAGGACGCCCGGGTGACCTTGGAGCGGAAGACGTAGTCCTCCAGGAAGGTCACCGCGCCCGCGTTCTCCATCGCGCCCGCGTTGAACTCGGGGACGAACAGCTGGTCGTACTTGCCGAACGCGTACGGGACGCCGAAGTTCTCGTGGTAGAAGCCGAAACCCTGCTTGGTCTCGGTGAACAGCCGCTCGGCGTCCATGTGCTCGGCCAGCGATGCGCGGCAGTAGATGCCCAGCGGGATGCTGCCGTGCTCGTCGGTGTAGACGTCGGTCCACTGGGCGTACGGACCGGCGATGAGCGCGACCAGGTAGGTGCTCATCTTCGGGGTGGTGCGGAAGACGTGCTTGCCCGGGTCGGCCGCGAGCGTCTGCACGACGGCGCCGTTGGAGATGACCTGCCAGTCTTCCGGCGCGGTGACGGCGAGGTCGAAGGTGGCTTTCAGGTCCGGCTGGTCGAAGCAGGCGAACATCCGCTTGGCGTCGGCGGTCTCGAACTGCGAGTACAGGTACACCGCGTCGTCGGCGGGGTCGATGAAGCGGTGCAGGCCCTCGCCGGTGTGCGAGTACTCGCAGTCGGCCTCCACCACCAGCTCGTTGCGCTCGGCCAGGTCGGGCAGCGTGATCCCGGTCGACTCGTCGTAGCCCGAGACGTCCAGGGCGGTGCCGTTGAGCACCGCCGAGCGCACGCCGCGCGCCACGATGTCGATGAACGTGCTCGCGCCTGGCGTCGCGGTGAAGGTCACGGTGCTGCGGGAGAAGAAGGTCTGCTCGCCCGGTTTGCCCGCCCCGTCGGTGAGATCCAGCTCGACGCGGTAGTTCTCGACCGAAACCGTCGCGGCGCGTTCGATCGCCTGGTCGCGAGTGAGGTTGGGTGCGGACATAAGGCTCCTTCGTGGTCGAAGAACTGGCACGGGCGACAACCACAATGCCACTTCGGTGTGGCAGGCCGCGCGGGACTTTCCCGACCAACCCTAGTGACACCCGCCCCTGCCAGGCCGGTACCGCGGCCGAGACCGACGGCGTGACGGCCGCGCTCCGGCGGCGGCGGTATTCTGCCTGGTGCAGCGCAGGTTCACCACCACGGATTCGGAGGCTCGACGTTGAAGCATGTGCACGCCGGGAAGGTGCGTGACCTGTACGAGGACGGCGACACGCTGTTGCTTGTCGCGTCCGATCGGGTGTCGGTGTACGACGTGGTGCTGCCGACGCCGATCCCGGACAAGGGCGCGCTGCTGACGCAGTTGTCGAACTGGTGGTTCGAGTACTTCACCGACGTGCCCAACCACGTGGTCTCCGCCACCGACGTGCCCGCCGAGTTCGCCGGCCGCGGCATTCGGGTCAAGCCGCTGAAGATGGTGCAGGTGGAGTGCATCGCGCGCGGCTACCTGACCGGGTCGGGGCTGGTGGAGTACCGGCGCACGGGCTCGGTCTCCGGAGTCGCGCTGCCGCCCGGGCTGCGCGAGGGCGACAAACTGCCCGAGCCGATCTTCACACCGACCACCAAAGCCTCCGAGGGGCACGACGAAGCGATCACCTTCGCGGACGTGGTGAACCAGGAGGGGCGCGAGGTCGCCGAGCGGCTGCGCGAGCTGACCTTGCACATCTACACCCGGGGCGCAGCGCACGCCGCCGAACGCGGCGTCATCGTCGCCGACACGAAAGTCGAATTCGGCTGGGACGGCGATGTCCTCACCCTCGGCGACGAAGTGCTCACTTCGGATTCCTCGCGGTTCTGGCCCGCTGACGAATGGGAGCCGGGCCGGGTGCAGCGCTCGTTCGACAAGCAGTTCGTCCGCGACTGGTCCACCTCCACCGGCTGGGACAAGGAGCCGCCCGGCCCGGAGATCCCCGCCGACGTGGTCGCGGCGACGCGCCAGAAGTATGTCGAGGCCTACGAGCTCATCACCGGCCTGACCTGGGCGGGCGTGTCGAGCTAGCGGTCAGGCCGGCAGGTGCTCGGCCAGCCGGTCCAGGCATGGCCGCTGGCCCGCGACCAGCTTGTCGCGTGCGGTGGCCGCGTCGAACCATTCGGCGCGATCGATCTCGGGGAACTCCGCGAACCGGCCGGAGCGCGGCGGCCATTCCAGCTGAAAGGTTCCCGGCACGACGGCAGCGGGGTCGAGATCGCCCTCGACGGCCCAGACGGTGAGGGTCTTCTTGCCCGCGCCGCTGCCGTAGCGCACTTCGCCCAGCGGCAGCCAGGTGCCGTCCGGAACCGGCAGTCCCAGCTCCTCGGTGAACTCGCGGCTCGCCGCGAGACGGGCGTCCTCGGTCTCCGGCTCGTACTCGCCCTTGGGAATCGACCACGCGCCCAGGTCTTTTCGCGCCCAGAACGGGCCGCCCATGTGCCCGAGCAACACCTCGACGGCTCCGTTCGAGCTTCGGCGGAACACCAGGACTCCGGCACTGTGTTTGTCTGCCACACGCGTAGTCTGCCCCGGCCGCGCGTCACGTCCGCCCGCGACCACCCGGCGCGTCGTCGCAGCGACCAGTGCCCGATGAACGCACGGCCACCGCCGTGCTGCGGGGTCCACGGCGAGTGGCCCTACGCATCGCCCGGCAGCGCTGGGTGATGCGGTCGACGCCGGTCGTGCTTCGGTGCAGCCTTCGGCTCCGGCAGGTGAGCGGCTGGGGTGGGCGTCCTGGACCCAGCCGGGCTCCCGTCGATCGTCCACACCGCCGGGTGAGCGGGTAGGAAGCGCTCACCTCGCCGGATTCGCGCGGACGTCGTGGCGTAGCCGTGCCGCACGGATCGTGAGGTAGTCGCGCTCGGGCACGCTCGTCGTGCGGGCGGCGGCCTTGGTGTAGCAACCGACGGCCGCGTCGAGGTCGCCGGCCATCTCGTGCAGGTGGCCGCGCACGGCGTCGAGCCGGTGCGTATTCGCCAGGTGCGCGTCGAGTGTCCCGGCCAGCGCGAGACCGGCTTCCGGCCCCGCCACCATCGCCGTCGCCACCGCACGGTTGAGCGTCACCATCGGATTGTCCGAGAGCTGTTCGAGGCGGTCGTACAGCGCCAGGATCTTGGGCCACTCGGTGTCCTCAGAGCGCGCGGCCTGCGCATGCAGAACCGCGACGGCTGCCTGGATCTGATAGGGCCCGCGCAAACCGCCCGCCAGCGTGCTGGTGATCAGGGTCGTTCCTTCGGTGATCAGCGCCCGATCCCACAGCGCACGGTTCTGCTCGGCTAGCGGGATGAGTTCGCCGTGCGCCCCGGTGCGCGCCGCGCGGCGGGCGTCGGTGAGCAGCATCAGCGCGAGCAACCCGGCGACCTCGGTGTCCTCGGGCAGCAGCCGGTGCACCGCCCGGGTGAGCCGGATCGCCTCGTCGGACAGATCCGTACGCTGCAACGTCTGGCCCGAACTGCTGGTATGGCCTTCGTTGAAGATCAGGTACAGCACGTGCAGGACCGCGCCGAGCCGCTCCCGCCACTGCACGTCACCCGGCTGCGCGAAGGGGCGCTCGACCGTGGCCAGCTTCTTCTTCGCGCGGGTGATCCGTTGCGCCATCGTCGCTTCCGGCAGCAGGAAGGCGCGGGCGATCCGGTCGGTGCCGAGCCCGCCCACCGCGCGCAACGTCAGGGCGATGGCGGCGGCGGGCGACAGCGCCGGGTGGCAGCACAGGAACAGCATGGTCAGCGTGTCGTCGGTGTCCACGGGGACGGCATCGGTCACCTCGCGGTCGAAGGCCGTGGTCTCCCTGCGGCGCCGGGCCACCTCCGCACGCACGGCGTCGGCCATGCGACGCTGCGCGACCTGGATCAGCCAGGCCCGTGGATTGTCCGGCAGGCCCTCCCGCGGCCACCGGGTCGCGGCCGCCAGCAGTGCTTCCTGCAGCGCGTCCTCGGCGGTGTCGAAGTCGCCGAACCGGCGAACGAGCGTTCCGAGGACCTGCGGCGCCAGTGCGCGCAGCAGGTCCTCGGTGCTCGCCGGGAGCGGTGTGTCGTCGGGCACCGCACGCCGGTCGCTCATTGCTCGGTGGCGGGGGCGCCCATCACCGCGCGAACTTCGATGTACTCGCCAATCGGTTTACCGCCCGGCCCGGGCGCGGCGGAGGCCTGCGCGGCGATCTCGTAGGCCCGTTCGGGGCTGTCCACATCGACGACCCAGTACCCCGCCAGGAACTCTTTGGTCTCCGGGAAGGGCCCGTCGGTGACCACCGGCGCCGACCGCCCGTCCGAACTGACGATGCGCGCCTCGTCCGGCCCGGCCAAACCCTGCGCGTCCACCAACTCGCCCGCCTCGGCCAGCTGTGCACCTAGTGCGCGCTGGAAGTCTATGTGTGCCTGGATCTCTTCCGGGGACCATTCGTTGATCGGTGTGTCGCAGTAGGCGGTGGGGCCGTAGGTCTTCAGCAGCATGTACTTCATGATTCGTTTCCTCTCCTCCGGCGCTCGGCCGTGTGGAGCGCCTCGGTGACGCTCGCGAGGAGGTCGGAGCCCGGTATTCGGATTCGACACATCCTCTCAGTGATCCAGGTCACAGATCCGTCGTCGTGTCGGCCAGCCGGTCCGGATCGACCGGTTCGCCCGCCAGGATCAGTTCCTTGATCCGGTCGGTCACATCCCAGACGTTCACGTTCATCCCGGCGAGCACGCGGTCGGCCGAGTCCAGCCAGAACGCCACGAACTCGCGCGCCGCCGCGTCGCCGCGCACCACGACCTTGGCGTACTCCTCCGGCGCGGCGAACCCGGTGTACTCCATGCCCAGGTCGTATTGGTCGGTGAAGAAGTAGGGCAGCCGGTCGTAGGCGGCCTGCTTGCCGAGCATGGTGGCGGCGGCGACCGCGGGTTGGTTGAGTGCGTTGGCCCAGTGCTCCACGCGAATCCGCCTGCCGAGAACCGGGTGCTGTTGCGCGGCGATGTCGCCGACCGCGACGATGTCGGGATCACTGGTGGCCAGGCGTTCGTCGACGAGCACGCCGTCGTCCACCGCGAGCCCGGCATCGGCGGCCAGTTCCACGTTCGGGCGCGCGCCGACGGCGACCAGCACCGCGTCGGCTTCGATCGTGCTGCCGTCGGCGAGCCGGACGCCGTTGGCGACATCGGTCGCGATGGCCTCCTCGGTGGTGATCGCCTCGACCTGTGCCTCGAACCGGAAGTCGACACCGTTGGCCCGGTGCAGGTCGGCGAACACCTGGCCCATCTCAGGACCGAGCGCCGCCCGCAGCGGTAGGTCGCCGCGTTCGACGATGGTCACCTCGACGCCGGCCGCGCGGGCCGCCGCCGCGACCTCCAGGCCGATCCAGCCCGCTCCGATGATGACGATCCGCCGCGCGCTGCCGAACAGCTCGATCAACGTGTCGGAATCCTCGATGGTGCGCAGCGTGTACACGTTGGGCGCGTCGGCGCCGGGAACGGGCAGCGTTCGCGGCGTGGAACCGGTGGCCAGCGCGAGCTTGTCGTAGGACAGTGTGGAACCGTCGGGCAGGGTGATCGTCTTCGCTGCGGGGTCGAGCCCGGTGACGGTGGTGCCGAGCCGGACATCGATGTGGTGGTCGCGGTACCACTGCGCGGGATCGACGATGAACTCGGGGAACGATTTCTTGCCCGCGAGATGCTCCTTCGACAGCGGCGGCCGCTCGTAGGGCAGGTGCTCCTCGGCGCCGATCAGCGTCACGATTCCGTCGAAATCCTTGGCTCGCAACGCTTCCGCGATCTTGGCCGCGCCCAGTCCGCCGCCGACGATGACGAAATGCTGGTCAGAACTCATAGCGGACTCCTTCTCCGAAGGGAACCAGGCTCCTGCCGACCAACCCTACTGGCAGCCGTCCGGGCGGCTCGGGAAAACGGCGAGCCGGGTGGGAACGAATCGGGAGCCGCCATGGTTGCTCGGTAGGGGCGGTGACGTGTGCGTGCCGTCCGTCTTATGCGATCGAGAGGAAGCCGCCCGTGACCGACAAAGCTGCCAAGGACGTCGCCGATTTCTGGTTCGACCCGTTGTGCCCCTGGTGCTGGATCACGTCCCGCTGGATCCTCGAGGTCGAGCAGGTGCGCGACATCGAGACCAGGTTCCATGTGATGAGCCTGGCGGTGCTGAACGAGGGCAAGGACGTGTCCCCGCAGTACCAGGAACTGCTCGAGACGGGCTGGGGCCCGGTCCGCGTCGCGATCGCCGCGGCGCAGGAGCACGGCGACAAGGTGCTCGCGCCGCTGTACACCGCGATGGGCACGCGTATCCACAATCGGCGTGCGGAGTACGAACGCGAGACCAGCAAGGAGACGCTCGCCGCGGTGATCGCCGACTCACTGGCGGAGGTGGGTCTGCCCGCCGAGCTGGCCGCGGCCGCCGAGAGCACCGACTACGACGAGGCGCTGCGCAAGAGCCACCACGAGGGCATGGACAAGGTGGGACCGGATGTCGGCACCCCGACCATCCACATCAACGGCACCGCGTTCTTCGGTCCGGTCCTGTCCCGGATTCCGCGCGGCGAGGAGGCGGGCAAGGTCTGGGACGGTGCCGTGGCGCTGGCCTCCTACCCGCACTTCTACGAGCTGAAGCGCACGCGGACCGAAGCGCCGTCGTTCGACTGAGTGCGGGGGGCGGGTGGCTTCGTCGGCACCCGCCCCGATCAGAGCACGGATTTCGGCGGGCTCGCCGGTACCTGACCGTAGGAACTCGGATAGCCGCCCATCGGCGCACCGGCGCCCTTGGGCCGCTCGGGGCGCATGAACAGCTTCCCGTGCCTGCTGCGATCGCGCAGCGCCCACATCCGCCAGGTGAGCACCGGGTGGCTGGACAGGGCGTTCACCATCCAGACGAAGAAGCCCTTCTCCGACGGCGCCCGATCGGCCATCTCGTCGAAGCCGACCAGCCTGTTCATGTACTTGCCCGCGGCCAGGGTGCCCATGGCGCCGGGCGCCCCGGTGTGCCGGTTGCAGAAACCGTGGTTGTCGGCGGTGTACTCCTGCGCACGGATCAGACTGCTGCCGATGATCGGCAGGAACGGTACGAGGAACATGCCCAGCTGCCGCCAGTACGACGTATGCCCGGCCGCGATGTGGCCGACCTCGTGGCCGATGATGAATGCCAGCGCGTCGGGTTCGCGTGCGGCGCCGCCGATCTCGAACAGGTCGCTGTAGACCACCACGTAGCGCCGGAAGCCGTGTCCGCTGGCGAACGCGTTGATCTGGCCGTTGCCGAGCACGACGTACGCGTCGGGCACCTTCGCCATGCCGAAGCGAGCGGCGGCGTCCGCCACCAGCTGGTAGCCCTCGGGGAACTGGGTGGGTGACATCTTCACGCCGTTCACCCGCTGGCTCGCGTAGTTGATGCCGCGACCGAACCACAGCAGCAGCGGGGCGGCCGCGAACGCCAGGACGTACTGGTCGAAGTTGCCGGTCGCCAGCAGCAGCAGCGCGATCAGATAGGCGAACACCGTCAGCACCACCACGAGGACGAGCATCGGGATCTCCCAGCTGTGCCGAGCGGGCATGCCGAACGGCGATAGACCGCGGGGCTGACGCTGCGGCGGCGCCGGGGGCGGGACAGGAACGCCGGGGTAGGAGCCGTACGGCGCCGGGTACGGAGCCGGGGGTGCGGCCGGATACGAGCCCGAGGTGTACGGCCCGCCGGAGGACGCGGCGGGCGAATCCTGAACCGGGACCCACCCGCCCTGCGGGGCGTACGGGTCGGCCTGTCGGCCCGCCTGATCGGGCGGCTGGGGTTCGAACGGCTGCATGGGATGAACTCTATTCAGTTGCCGGGAACGGGGTCGGTGCGTCTGCCGTGTCACCGGGCCGTGTGGCCGCGAACACAACTGGCGTATCAGTCGATTCGCGCAGGCCCGGCGCGGTGTTGATCGGTAGGGCACGCCCTCTTGCCGTCGGCGCCGCGGCCGCCTGACACAATGCCTGCCATGCGCGTTTACCTGGGTGCCGATCATGCCGGTTTCGAACTGAAGAACATCGTCAAGGCCCATTTGGAGCAGGCGGGTCACGAGGTCGTCGACTGCGGCGCGCTCGAATACGACGCGCTCGACGACTACCCGGCCTTCTGCATCGAGGCGGCCCGCCGCACCGTCGCCGACCCGGGCAGCCTCGGCCTGGTGTTCGGCGGTAGCGGCAACGGCGAGCAGATCGCCGCGAACAAGGTGCCCGGCGCTCGCTGCGCGCTGGCCTGGAGCGTGGAGACCGCGAAGCTGGCCCGCCAGCACAACAACGCGCAGCTGATCGGTATCGGCGGCCGGATGCACTCGACCGAGGAGGCGCTGGCCATCGTGGACGCGTTCGTGACCACCCCGTGGTCGGACGAGGAGCGCCACCAGCGGCGCATCGACATCCTGGCCGAGTACGAGAAGACCGGCGTCGCCCCGGCGGTTCCCGCGTACTGAGCGACCCGCGATTGTAACCGGCTGTGCCGGAAGGACATACGCTGCACCGCCTCGCGCGGCTGCATCAGCGCCGCCTCGCGGGCGGTGTGGTGCGCGTATCCAGCCCGCAGGGCAAGTTCGCCGAGGGCGCGGCCCGGGTGGACGGCCGGGTGCTGATCAGGTCCGAGGCGTGGGGCAAACACCTGCTGCACCACTACGACTCCGGGCTGGTCGTGCACGTGCACCTCGGCCTGTACGGAGCGTTCACCGAATCCGAGGTGCCGATGGGGGAGCCGGTGGGCCAGGTCCGGATGCGCCTGTTCGGCGGGCCGGACGGGCAGCCGGGATTCGGCACCGACCTGCGCGGGCCGACCGCGTGCGAGATCCTGCTCCCGCCCGAGGTCGCCGCGCTCACCGACCGGCTCGGCCCGGATCCGCTGCGGCGCGGCGCCGACCCGGACCGTGCATGGCGGCGCATCCGTCGTTCGCGCAGACCGATCGGCGCCCTGCTGATGGACCAGCAGGTGGTCGCCGGGGTCGGCAACGTCTATCGCGCCGAACTGCTGTTCCGGCATCACATTTCGCCGCATCGTCCCGGCACGGATCTGTCGGTCGGCGAATGGTCCGAGATGTGGACCGATCTCCTCGCGCTGATGAAGGTGGGGGTGCGCGTCGGCAAGATGGTCGTGGTGCGGCCCGAGCACGATCACGGCGAGCCCTCGTATGCTCCCGATCGTCCGCGCACCTATGTCTACCGCCGCGCGGGCGCGCCGTGCCGCCTGTGCGGCACGCTGATCGCCCATCAGGTGATGCAGGCGCGAAATCTCTTCTGGTGCCCCACCTGTCAGCCCAGCTGACCGGACGGCGGCCGGCCGTGGACCGATCAGCCCGCGACGGCGGTGTCGATATCCGGCTCGTCCGCGATGGCGAAGCGGCGTCCGCCCGCCGTCTTCGCCGAGTACATGGCGCGATCGGCGCGGCGGAGCAGATCGGTGAAGTCGAACGGGCTACCCGGCGGGTTGTAGGCGGTGCCGACGCTGGCCGAGACCGGAACCGGCCCAGCCGACGACCAGACCGGGTCCCGCAGTGCGGCCACGATCCGGTGTGCGAGGTCGCCCAGGGTGTTGCGGTGCGGATTGGTCGCCAGCACGAACTCGTCGCCGCCGTACCGGCAGATCACCGTGTCCGGGGGGCAGGCTTCGCGCAGCCTGCTCGCCAGCTCGACCAGCACCTCGTCGCCGATGGCGTGTCCGTATCCGTCGTTGATCTGCTTGAACCGGTCCAGGTCGATCAGCAGCAGTCCGACGCCGCGGGTCGGGTCGGTGGCCATCATGCGTACCTTGTCCTGCAGCAGCGTCCGGTTGGCCAGGTCGGTGAGCGCGTCGTGGGTGGCTTCGTGGCGCAGCCGGTGCTGCAACGCGGCGATCTCCTGCACCCGCAACGACACCTTGGCCGAGAGGTTCTGCTCCTGCTGTGCCAGCGCCCGCTCCTGCAGCGCCTGGGCGTAACTGTCGATGGCCTGGCTGGCGATGAACGGCCAGCGTGTGGCCACCAGGGAACCGGGCGCGCCGGAGGGGAAACCGAGCAGCCAGCGCGTGGCCTGCGCCAGCATCCGGATCCGGTCGAACGGCTCCTCGGCGAGCCTGGCCCCGAGCATCCGTGCTTCGGGCACCGGGAAGGGCTCGGACCTGGCGAGCGTGAGCAGGCGCTCGACGATCTCCACCAGCACCGGCTCCAACTGCTGGGGCGCCGTGCCGCAACCGGGCTCGGCGCAGACCGCCCGGGCCCATGCTCGGGCCATGGCGGCTACCGGGGGCTCGATGTCGGTCGACATCGGACTCACCCGGTGTGGACGACGTCGGTACCCAGGTGCCCTGTACTGACACAGGTGCCGGCGTCACCCTGATCGTTCCCACTGCTACGCGGTTGTGTCCACCTGGTTCGGCGCACGCTCACCGCCCCCTTTCCAGATACCCCCGTCCGGCAAAAAGGATCCTAGCAAGCCACTCGGCATCGAAAAGCGGCGATTTGCAACGTGTTCTCAATACCTCGCGAATGGCGATCGGGTATGTGATCGTTCCCGATGCGTTGGTGTTACACCCGTTTTTCGTTCGCTGCAAAATCGCGCTGCGACGCGCTGGCGACACGCTGTACGAGGTGTGTGGACCGCGGTGCGCCCGCCACGGTGATCGTCCGGACCGACCCCGCGCCGCGGGTTTCACGAGAATCTGTTCCCGCACGCAAGGTCCTCGTCTTCTGTGTCGTGTTCCCGATGATTGTTCTGAGCGATCGTGCGACGGTGGGCGCATGCTCGTGGTCTTCCCGCCGGCGCGGCGCGGGCCGCTGTGTGCGCCGCTTGCGGGTGGCCACAGCCGTGCTGACGGCCGCGCGGTGTGCTGCCGGGCGGTGCGTCGGGTCACCGGCCGCCGCGGCGGCGCGTCCGGAGCCGGGGTTGCCGCGCGATCAGCCGACAATTCGCGGGACGGACTCGTGCTCGGGGCGGCTCGCCGACCTTCGCTCCGGGTGTGGTGGGCGCAGCTCTGCGACACGCCGAGCGCGTCGGCCGTGACGGCGAGTCGTGCGGTCCTCATCGGAATTCCCTCGAGCGAAGTTCCCGGTGTGACAGGTGGCGGTGGGCCACGCTTCCCCGACGGGGTCGTCACGTGTCGTTCGAGTTTCGCCCACCGGAATCCGACACGCCAGAGTTTCAATGAAAAATAACCTCTAAAATTTCCGTCAGCGCGCCGCCGGGCGCCGGCCGGACCGCCGTGCGAGACTGTACGCGGCAACCCCGGAGCGCTCCGGCGGGCAACCTGCGAGATCTCGCTGCGCGGGGGGCTGATTGGCGTTTCGGAAGCCGGGTTCGGTACAGTCGGATCGCACACGGCATCGTGGCGATCCCATCGGTGTCGTATGCCTGCGGGTGTAGTTCAATGGTAGAACCTCAGCCTTCCAAGCTGATGGTGCGGGTTCGATTCCCGTCACCCGCTCCACGGAGTAATCATCCTCGTCGTCGGCCGCCCCGCCGCCGCGAGGGCCACGGGGTGTAGCGCAGCTTGGTAGCGCATCCGCTTTGGGAGCGGAGGGTCGCAGGTTCAAATCCTGTCACCCCGACCATCGTTCGGGGGGCGGGGGTTCGCGTCGTCAGGTTGTTGTTCCGCTTCGGCGTCTTCGATCGTTCGGATCGGTATGCGTAGGTATGCCAGAGGGGGTTCGCCCTACCGGAGCGCCGCCCGAGAGGTGCCGGGTTCGCCGGGGAAGTCTCGCATCGCCACTGCCGAAGGGGCCGCCGTCGGGCATCTTGTGGCAACTCTTCGGCACAGGTCATACGTAGGTGACTTCGTCGATTCGCCGGCCAATGTGTTCGACGAACAAGACCTGGGATACGAGACATTCGGCCCGCCGCTGTCGGCGAGCTGCTCAAAAGACGTGAACGCGTTTGTCTACGTAAATATTCGACAGTGCCGGATGGAAATACCGGAACAGCGGGCGGCCGCGGAAGGCAGCGGCCGCGGCTGTTACTGCTCGGCCTGCGCCTTGGGGCCGGAGGCCACCGAGGAGGGCGGCAACTCGGAGTGGCGGGCGAACGCCTGATCGATCAGTTCGGAAGCGGCGCGGGTGACGATCAACCGGGCGATCGCCAGGTCGGTCTCCAGCTTCGTGCGGTCCCGGGGGGTCCGCGCGGATTCCTCGTAGGTCTGCCCGGCCAGCCGGTAGAACAACTCGGTGGCGAAGCGGTCGGCGATGCGATCGCAGTCGGTGCGCAGGCGCTCGACCAACTGGAAGGTCTCCTGCATCGGGAGTCCGGTGTCGGTGAGCCGAGTGGCCAGATCGCAGCACCGCGGGTTGGTGACCCGGTAGGCCTCGAGCGGATCCTCGCTGGAGGCCAATGCCTGCTTCGCGTAGTCCGGCAGCTCGGCGTAGCTGTCCTGAGGTTCGGTGGTGGCTTCGGACTCCGCTTCGGCTGCGTTCGCGTTCTTCACCCCGAGCACGTCGGCGAGTCCGTCGCCGCGGTCCCAGGCTTCCAGCAACTCCCTGATCCCGTTCAGCTTCATGCCACGCCCCAGCAGGCGGCTGATCGTTTGCAGCCGGTTGAGGTGGTCCGACCCGTAGTACCCGATCCGCCCGCGCACCTCCGGCGAGGGCAGAAGACCTCGCTCGTGGTACACGCGGACGCTGCGCACGGTGGTGTCGGCTGCCCGTGCCAGTTCGTCGATCGTGAATTCAGAGTCTGCAGCCATGTTTAAAAGGAAACCATAGTCGTGCCTCCGTGGAAAACGTTCCGTTTCATAACGTGCCGTTAAAAACGGTAGCTGGGTGTTGCTTCAAGGTCAACGAGCCGTTACATAGCGGCACAAGAGGTTGTGTGCTGGGCAACAGTGGGCTACCGTGCGTAGACCAGCTTATCGCGGCTGGGTTCCGGGGACTGTTGAGCAGCCCTGATGACCGTCCGTTCCATGGGCCACGCACCTGCCAGAGGTGTGTGCTCGGCATCCCCGGAGATGGCTATGAGCATTACGCGAACCCTTCCGATGGACACGGGATCCATTGCACCGGCAAAGATCTCGTCGATTCCGGCAAAGTCGAACCTGCGGCCACCGTGCGCCGATGTTCCCGACAACTGGGACATGGACACCGGCAACCCGGATGCCTGGAGAGCGGCAGTGCGCACCTGTCAGAGTTGCCCGCTGCTCGCGCAGTGCCAGCAGTTGGCGCAGACCCTCACGACCCGCGGCGACGGTCCCCGCGCGATGATCTGGGCCGGTGTCGCCTATGACAACTCCGGTGGCGTCATCGAGAACTTGGACCGGCACCGTGCCGCCCCGATCGACCACAAACGCCCCATGCGGATCATCCGCAATGGGCCTCGCCCACTGCGCACCGTGTCCACCCTTCCCGCACCCCGCCGGCACATCGTGCTCGGGCAGCCCCTGAAGCCGACTGGAACCGACGGTCTGTGACTATGCTCCGTGAACCTTTGCCGCCTAGTCCCTCGAACGGTGCGTAAATCATGACACTGCTGGCCCTGGAGATCGGGTCTTCCACGTTCGCGGCGAGCCGAGTGGCCGACGACGTCGAGGCGGACGAGATCCGGAAGATCCCGATCCCCAGCTCCGGCGCGTGGGACCGTTGCCGGGACATCCTGCTCGAAGCCGCGGGCGGTGGAGAGGTCACCGCCCTCGGCATCGCCTCGGTCGGGCCGATCGATATGGCGGCGGGCATTGTCGCACCCGCGGAGGTGCCCGAGTGGCGGACAGGCTTCGCCATCGTGGACGCGGCGCGGAAGTTGTTTCCAGCGGCGAAGGTTCAGCTCGCGCTGGACGGGGCGTGCCTGGCACTCGCCGAGCGGAGTCTGGGCGTCCTGAACACGGTGATGGACGCCATGGTGATCACCGTGTCCGACCGCATCAGTGGCGGAGTCGTCGTCGGCGGATTCACGGTGGTCGGGCGGACCGGCAACGCGGGACATGTCGGCCATGTTCTCGTTCCCGGCTTCGACGAACGCTGCGTATGCGGCGGGCGCGGCTGCCTGGAGGCCGTTGCCGGTGGGGCGTCGGCGGTGCGCTGGGCTCGGGAGCAGGGTTGGACCGGCACCTCGGTGCCGGAACTCGTAACGGCCGGCCGTGCGGGAGAAGCCATTCCCGCCGCCGCGCTCGGCCGAGCGGGTACGGCGCTCGGCCGAGCTGTCGCATCGGTCGCGGCGCTGCTCGACATGGATCTCGTCGTCATCGGCGGCTCGATGGCCGAAGGCGGTCCCGCGCTGTGGAAACCGCTGGGCGAGGCGGTCGCCACGCACGCCAGACTGAGTTATCTGCCCGGGTTGCGAGTCATTCCTTCCGAGCTCGGCGATGTCGCGGTGCTCGCGGGCGTCGGCGTGCTGGCGGCATCCATCGGTGCGTGACGCCTTTCCGTACTTCGGTATATCCCATGGAGAGAGAGGGATTCAGCCAGCTGCAGGATTAGCTACGCGAATGCCGCTCATGTAGTGTTTCGCCGCTGATCGAGTCGCTGCCGCCGGTTTGCGCTCGGTGTGCCGTCAGGTCGTGGGCCGGTCTCGGCCCGATCGGCACTGAACTTAACGTGAACAAAATGAACATCCCCACGGTGTTCGATGAACGTCCCGCAGACTTCATAGCAACGCGGCGTGCCTGTTGGGAGTTGATTGAGCCGCTAAATAACGGTACATTGCCTAACGTCACATGTTGGATCATCCGGGTTGGAGCGGATCCGGAGGAACGGCTGGTACGGGCAAGTGCGAAGCGAAGTGGCGCAGTGATTCCATGGGTGACTATCGAGACGTTGGCGCCGGACAGCATGTCCGTGGCGTCGGTGGGGGATGCACCGCGTGAGTTCGCGAGTTGGCAGCGGGTGTTGCAGCGAACGCTGTCCAAGACGCCCGCGCTGTACGACAAACTCACGACCGCGGGACTGACGGAGGCGATTCAAACCGCGCACGACCAAGCGCAGGACGTCGACGTGGCCATTCAAACGCGCGCGGGGAAGCATCAACTGCTCATCCGCCCGATCTTCGGCCCGGCCGGCGATGTGCACGCCGTGCGGCTGTGGCTCGGTCCGGCGTCCGAGCGGGTACCCACGTTGCGCCCGGCGGTAGGCGCCATCTGGGACCTGGGCAGTCAGACCATCCAGCAGCCCAGCGGCATCACGCGACTGTCCGGCAGCACCGTCGAACAGTACGTCCCGAGAATGTCGATCGCGGAACTGTTCCATCGGGTATCGAGCTTCGACCGGCACGCGGAGGTCCTCGATCTGCTCTATGACCCCAAGCCCGGTGAACGGATGCAATTCGACACCACCGTGGTGCACGGGTTCGGGCGCCCCGCCCAGTGGCGGATCACCATTCGCGCCCGCGACGACGAGCGCACGCGCGGCGCTTGGTGGCTGATCGAGGACGTGACGTCGGAAAACGCGCCGTCGGCGTGGCCCACCTTGGAGCGAATCGGGTTGCGGGAGGCGCATCGCCGGGCGGGTACGCATCTGGCTGTGGTGCAACTCGAGCACACCAGCATTTCGCACTGGCTCACCGATCCCGCGCCGTGGGTTCGGTGGGATTATCTGTTCCGGCCTGTCGACGTCTTCCATCCCGATGACCGGTCCCGGCTGACGGAGCTCGGCGAACGGCTGCGGTCGGGCGACAGCGCCGGTGTGACGTTGCGGGTGCTCAACTACGGTGGCGGTTACACGCCGACGTCGCTGCTGCTCTACCCGTATCCCGGGTACTCGAGCAGGCAGCTGGCCATCGCGCAACTGGTCCGCGTCGCCGATGACGTTCCGCTGCTGGAAACCCAACGTCAGGTCCTGGAGCCGCGGCAGCGCAGCGCGCCGATCGGCTATGACGAGCAATTGCGGCATTGGCTCGCGGGCAGGATGAAGAGCAACCCGGCCTGCTGACGTTTGATTCCCATCAGTGGGAACTACTGGCCGGTTACGTAAGGACTGTCCTCTCTACCATTTCGGGAGTGAGGACAGTGGTTCGTGGACCGGCAGATTCGGGTGAGGCTCTGCTTCGCCGGATGGCCGCCCGCCGCCGTCGCGACAACATAGCGGTCGCCGTGCTCGCCGTGCTCGCCGTGCTGGGCGGTGGCCACGCGATTCTCAGTGTCTTCGAGTCCGGCCCGCCTGCGCCGTCGGACGATTCGACGACGGCGATCGTCGGGCGCGCACAATTGGCTGGTTCTTTCGCCCAGCAATTCGTCGTCACCTACCTCACCGCCGTTGCAGGACAGCAGGATCGGCTCGGTGAATTCGTCGGCTCCAACCAGCAGATCGCGTTACCTTCGTCCGCGCGACAAGTTTCCGACCCGTCGGTCGTCTATGTCTCGCGCACGCTTTCGGTGGGTGGGCTCGATGTGTGGTCGGTGACGGTATCGGTCCGGGTCGGCAAGAGCGGCGCCGCCACCGTGCCGGAGAATCGGCAGTTCTACCGAGTCGCGGTGTCGGTGTCGGAAGGACGCCTGCGCGCGCTGTCGGTGCCTGCGGTGGTTCAGCCCCCGGCGAAGGGCTCCGATCTCAAACTGGCCTATGGCGGGCCCTGTGCGACGGATACGCCGCTCGCGCAGGTCGCGTCCGGTTTTTTGGGCGCCATGTTGACCGGCGCCGGCGATGTGGCGCGCTACACCACACCGGATGCCGGGCTGGCCGCCCTGCGACCTCCTCCGTTCACCGCCGTCGAGCTGGTCGCGCTCACCTCGGATGATTCGAGCTGCGGTGTCGGCGCCAACAAGGCCCAGGTGCTGGCCACCGTCAACCCCAAGGCCGATACCGGCGCCACCGCGACGCTGGCCTACCCGCTGACGATGGTTCGCAACGCCGGCCAGTGGCAGGTGGTGTCCATAGACCCGATACCCGCCCTGTCCAGTCCGCTGGCCGTGGTCGGCGGTCAGGACTCCCGCGGCGCAGCGCCGCCCACTTCGACCTCCTCACCATCGTCGTCGGTGCAGATTCCACCGGCGACGCAGAATTGATCCGAGAGGCAGCCCAATGGGTAATCTGGCGAACATCCTCTATGGTTTCCTGATCTTTATCCGATGGGGCGGAATGATCGTCATCGCCATCGTCAGCATCGGGGTGTTGGTTTCCGAGGGAGCGAAATCCAAGTTGTCCCCGGGAAGGATCATTGTCGTTTTCGGCTCGGGGTTGCTGGCCGGGTTCGCGATCTGGATCCTGCCTACGTCCATCAATTACGTGCGAACGGACGCGAACCTCATCGTTCCCGATCACCCTATCGGTGGCTATCGATGACGCAAGTCATCAAGGTGTTCACGCCGATCAAACGTGTGCCCACAATGATCGGCAAGGCACAGAACGGGCAGAAGCTCCCCTTCGGCCCCTACACCCTGCCCCAGGTCGCGGTCGCCGTGGTAATGATGTCGGTGACGTCGGTAGGCGCCATGACACTCCCGGTCAACCCGGCCATCATCTTCATCACCGGTCTCGCGATGACCATCCTGGTGGCTTTCGTGCTCGGACTCGTGCCGTACACCGGCGTGCGGATGACCTCCCGCGCGCTGTGGATGGGCAGGCTGATCGTCTATCGAAGGCCGGTCTCGGCCTCGGGCATGCCGATCAACAGTGATTCGGTGCGCCACACCATGTTCATCGAGGAGACCGTGGTGCTCTTGCTGCCCGACCGCGCCGACACGGTGGCAGCCGCCAAACCGAAGCGCGATCTGCGACTGCTCGAGGTGGCCGGTGCGGCAGGCAAGGCCACCGACCTGTGGAGACGGCTGAACGGCAACGGCACGGCATCCGGAGGACGCCCCTGATGGCATTCGGACGAGATCTCCAACCCACCGCGGCGATTCGCGGCAACCTTCAGTTCACTCACTCGGGCCTGGTCACCGCGACCTACTTCATCAATCCGCTCGGCTACGGACTACGCAAGGCCTCGGACAAGCACGATGTGAAGCTGGCCCACCACGCGCTGATCACCAATCTGCCCAACGGTTCGCTGCTGCTGGGCATCCAGGCCCAGCTGAACACGCTCGACGTGCTCACGAAAATGGTCGAGGGCGTCGACCTGGACGATTGCGAGGACTACGCCGACGAGGTGGTCGCCTCCTACGAGCGGGTGCGCGCGATCATGCCGCAAACCCGCATCTTCCTGCTGTCGATTCCGGTCGGCGCCAGCAACTCCAGTATCTCGTCGTTGTCGCGCGTGTGGCGCGGCAGCACCGCCACGATCGACGCGACCGCGATCTCGCGCGCCGAGCTGGACCAGTACGACGAAAAAGCGAACGAGATCCTGTCCAGAGTCGGCAGCGACTTCGATCCCGTGCCGGTTCCCGCTGCCCTGTTCCAGTGGCTGTGGGAGCACTACCTTTCCCGTGGCGCCGCTAGTGACCCGGTGGCTCCGACCAGGGCGGGCGCGCTGGACGACGCGACAGCGGCCGTGTTCCGCTCCGCCGCGCTCGACGAGGGCGCGCAGGCCGACAGCAATCGGCGCATCCGGCCGTCGTTCGTTCCGGTGATCAAGATCGTGCAGCCGGATTACGAGTACATGCCGTCCTATCAGGCGATGCTCACGCCGCACTCGTTCCCCTACGCGGGCATGACCTTCCCTGGCGGCAGCGAGTTCCTCAACGTGCTCGAGGGACTCGGCGACGTCACCGTCGACTGGGGCATGCGAATCTCGACCAAGCCCGCCGACCAGGTGCTCAAGAACAACGAATTGAACCTGCGCCGGCTCGGCGAGCAGATGGACCAGCGCGATCAAGAGGTCTCCTTCGCGCAGAACACGCTGGCCTCCAAGGCGCGGATGCTCGGCGAGTACAACAACCATTTCGAGGTCAACGGCGGTGAATCGGAGGTGTCGTTCACCACCGTCATCGCCATCGGCGGGCCCTCCAGGGACGCCACGATGGACGCGGTCAACACGCTCAAGCGCCGGTACAAGCGGTTCCAGGTCGACATGACCGCTCCGGTGGGCGCGCAGGTCGACCTCTGGTCGATGCTGATCCCCGGCAGCCCGCCGCGGCGGGCCTATGACGATTACGCGCATATCGTCCCCTCGGATATGTGGGCCGGCTTCGTGCCGTTCACCACCAGCCAGATCGGTGACGACAGCGGGCCGGTGATCGGAGTCAACCTGCTGTCGGGCCATTTCGAGCCGATTCACTTCGGCATCATGGAAGCCGCGCTGCACGACCTGTCCGCCTCGTTCGCGGTGACCGGCGAACTCGGTTCGGGCAAGTCGTATTTCCTCAAGTTGATGGCGGTGCTCGTCCACGACATGGGCGGACAGTTCCTCGCCATCGACCGAAGTCAGGTCGGCGAATGGGAGCACTTCGCGCGGTCGATCGATGACGCGGTCATCATCGATCTGGCCAATCCCACGGTGTCGCTGGACCCGCTGCGATTGTTCGACCCGCGGATCGCGGGGGAACGAGCGCTGGACTCGATCCTTCCGCTGCTCGACCTTTCACCGACCTCCGGAGCGGGCGCCGCGGCGAGCAATCTGCTGACGCCGCGAGGCATCGCCGAGCACGGGATTCGCAGCTTGCTCGATCTGTACCACGTGGTGCGCCGGTTGCGTGAGCACCCAGGTCAGGGCGAGGAGTACGCCGATCTGGCGGCGCGGCTGGGCACCGTGGTCGAGCGTGTGCCCGTCCTGTTCGACCCCAAGCTGCGACCCTTGCGACTCGACGCCGCCGCGACTGTCGTGCGCAGCCACAACCTGCAGTTGCCGACGGCCGAGGAACTCACCACCCCGCACCTGTACAACCGTCTGCCGTTGACCAAGCGGCTCGGTACCGCGCTGTACGAGCTGGTCGGCGTAGCGGCGCGGGAGGCGTTCCTCACCGACAACGGCAGGTTCGGCCTGCTGGTCGGCGACGAGGCGCACCACTTCACGCAAACCCAGGTCGGCTCCGCGGTCACCTCCGACTTCAGCCGTGACGGCCGCAAGCACTTGGCGGCGATCGGACTGGCCTCACACGATCCGGCCACCGACTTCCAGGGGGCGGCACACAACCTCATCCCGAACCGCTTCATCTTCCGGCAGCGCGATGAGACGCTGGCGCGCAACAGCTTGGAATGGCTCGGCGTCGATCTGGACGAGGCCCCCTTCCTGTTGCAGATCCTGCGCGAGGAGACCTCGCCTCCGGTCGGACCCGGCCGCCAAGTTCCCGAGGAACGTCGCGGCGAGATGTTCATGCGCGACGCGCTGAATCGGATCGGCCGGGGCAAGGTGCTCGGCCCGGCGCGGCCGGACCGCGCCGCGGCGATCACCAGCACGCCGACCACCGTCTCCGGTTCTCGCGCCGCGCTTCCCGAGCGATCGGTACGGCCGTGAGAACCGCTGCAGGACGGGGCGCCACACCGGATCAGCCGCTATTCGGGATGCCGTGGGAACCGCAGTTCTGGGATACGGACCGCTGGCGACCGCAAGTGGTCTTCCGGCGAGGTCGTGCCTGGATCGCCGCGACGCGCCGCCGACGCTGGACGGCGTCGGTTCTCATCGCTCTCTTCGTGCTGTTCGTATTCCCGGGGATCATCGGTGCGGTATCCACCGCGCAGACCGGCGTGGCCACACGGGCGGCCCCCAATAGTGCGCTGAGCTGGATGAGGGTCAAGGACTCGTCGGGAGTCGAAGTCTCGCAGTACCTGTTCGTGACCGATCGCGGCGGGGTTCTGAGTCCCGGAACCGTTGTGCTGGCGTTCTTGATTCTCTTCGTGTTCGCGGTATTTCTGATCGTGGCGACGGTCGGGGTCTGGATGCCGGGCGGCACACTGGATTTCAGCTGGCTGAACATGTTCTCAGCACCGTTGCGTGGGGTTGCCGAGAACTTCACCGCGCAGATCGCGACGCCGATGATGTTGGCCACCGCTGTGGCCATCGGTGCGGTATTCGTGGGCGTGTTCTATGCGCGCGGTCATTACGCCAAGGGCACGATGCAGATCGTGACGATGGTGGGCGTGGCGCTTGTGGGACCGTTGTTCCTTGCCGAGCCGCTGGCCGAGGTCCTGTCCTCCGACGGTTTACTGGTACAGGGGCGTGACCTGGGTCTCTCGGTCGCTGCCGGCTTGAACGGCGACAGCAACCCGAATCCGAATCAATTGGTTTCCACGCTGCAGGCCCAGATGGCGGATAATTTCGTCCGGCGGCCGTTGCAGGTGTGGAATTTCGGGCACGTCGTGGACGAACGGCCGTCCTGCAAGTCGGCGTGGTCGGTCGGCGTCATGGCCGGTGACGAAGACCGGGTCAAGAATGGGCTGAAGGCTTGCGGTGACAGCGTCGCCTATGCCGCGGCCGACAACCCGAGCGTGGGCCAAATCGGCGCCGGATTGCTCCTTTTGCTGTGCGCGCTCGTTCTCCTGCTGTTCGGGATGTACCTGGCCTTCAAGATCATCTGGGCCGCGCTCGACACGATCTACTACGGCTTCATGACCATCTTCGGATTCGCGGCCGGCGGGTTTATATACGGCCCGACTCAGACGTTCACCGTCCGGTGCGTGGTGCACGGCTTCGTCGCGGCGGGGAAGATGGCCGCTTTCGTCATCTTCCTCGGCCTCTATGAGCTGTTCATGGGCAGTCTGTTCCAGCAGGCGCGCGGCCAGGTCATGGCGGTATTCGTCATCGGGGCGATCGTCATGGTCGTCGCCATCGTGCAGTTGCGGCGGCTCAGCGCCAGTATCGACAGCGGCAATGATTGGATTGCCAACCGGTTCGCGTCTGCGATACAGCACCCAGGTTCGCCGGGGGGCGCGGGCGGTGGCACCGCCTTGGGAATGGGAAACGCCGGTGCGAACAATTCGATGTCCGGGCTCGGCCTCTTCGCCGCGGCTGCCACTATCAACAGTTCGCCGCTCACGGCATGGATGGCCGGGGGCCGCCCCAACCCGTTGGGTCCTTGGGCCTGGTTGGACCAGGTCGATAAGAAGAACAAGGCGAGGGGCCTGGCGACCAAGGACCTGCGAGAGGCCGCGCACGCTAATGCGCACGATCGCATCTGGACGGCGAATATAGCGCGGACCGGTATAACACGCGCTGGCAGGTATGGCTCGGGCATGAAGAGAAAGGCCGCCTTCGCCGTGGAGAATGTCGCGCACGCGACAGGCCTCACAGGTGGTCTCAACACCGCCCTCCGGATGGCCGGCTTCAGTGATGCAGAAGCGCAGCTGGCCACCGACGCACGAGTGGACATCATGCGGCACGCGGATAGGGAGCCGCTCGCTTCGGCGCACCTCAGTCACGTCGTCGCCGCCCACAAGCATTTCGAGCGGGACGCCATCAGGAATCCGGGCGGGGACAGGGCAATGGCCCGGTTCCACGCTTTGGAATCCAGCGTCGATCGGTATCGAGGTGAGTTCTCCGGCGGCGTCCAGATCAACCAGGCCCTGCACGATATCGGGTACGCGTACATCCGAAACCCCGACGAGGAATTCATCACGAGTCTGCGGGACGCTGCCAAGTCGGCTTCAGGAGGGAACTTGACAGTCCCCGGCCGGGGTACCCCGGTCCCGATTACACAAAACGATGCAGACCGGTTGCGGCAGTGGCTTTCGAACGAGCACGCGCTTCGAGTCCAAGCCGCCACCACTTGGGTGGCCCAAGACGCCACCGACATGGAGCGGGTTCGGGTGCTACGTTCCGAGATCGACAAAGCCGCCATGACGAACCAATGGGAAGCAGGGCGAAATATCACGGGCGCTGTCTCGTTGGCGCAACCGGATGTCGTCAGGACTCCACTTCCGCACCACCCCGGGAATCTCGACCCGGACGAGCACATCCCGGAGGGTCTGCTGAACAACCTGAGATTCCGCCCCTGATCAGCACCGAGGTTCCGAGCGCGAGGCCGCGGGTCGGATTTCACAGAAAGGCACTCGATGATCGGTCGTCTCTTGGCGCTCGCGTTGCTGCCCCTCTGGGTATGGGTGGTGCTGACGGTTACGAGCGGTCTGTTCTTCATCGTCGTGCTGATCGTGCTCGTGGCGGGTGGGGCCACCTCGGCGATCGCCTCGGACCTGCATTACCAGTGCGACAGTGCGGTGGGGCCCGATCCTTCCGTGACCGTGACCCCGAGTCGTGCCTCGGCGGCGGTGCGCCCGACTACACGCAGCGCTGCTGGAGCCGGTGTGACCACCGCGCCGACGACAAATCCGTACGCCGAACTGACCATCGCGCCGGACGACACCGGCGCGTCCGCCTGGCAGCGTGCGTGTGCTGCCGTGCTGAAAGACGCGCCGTACCAGGATCCGCCCTTGCTCACGGGCAGTTCTGGCATCGGAGCGGCGTGTGCACGGGAGCTCGCGCTGGCCCGATTGGCATCGTCGGCGAGCGGAACCCAGAACGGTGTCGATGGCCGCGGCGGCGCGGCGGACTTCACCAGATCGGTCATCTACCTCGCCTCGGCGGCGCAGTCGACGGGACGGTGTGAACCCGTCGCTGGACAGGCAGGGCAGCCATCCCCACAGGTCGCGGCTAGTGGGTCGCTACCGCGAGTGTGCGGAAACATCAACGGCTCCGGTACGACGGTAGTGGTGCTACCGGACACCATCGCCGCGCAGGCTCCCTGCGGCCAGCGTGTGGACCCTTCCGCAGTATCGCCGGGCGATCTGGTCTTCTGGAATTACCGGGACAACGTACCGACTCGAGTTGGAATCGCCGTCAGCGCCACCGAACTCGTCACTGCCGATCCGGCGACAGGAGGGCTGGCGAAGTCGGTCGTACCCGACACGAGTGACGTGCGGGTGAAGCGGGTGCTCGGCGGCGGGATGTGATGGGTACGCGATGCCACCTACCGATGTAGAGCCCCAGATCGAAACAGGCGAAGACGCTGAGGCGCCTTCGCCTCCGGTGACACCGTGGTCGGAGCGTCCCGGCAGTCCGCGTCCTCGTGCCGGTACCGGGATGCCTGGTCAGCCGAGTGTGCCTGGGCCTGGCCAGTCAGGTGGTCCGGCGGTGGGTCAGGGACAGCCGGCTCCGCACGGGCAGTCTGGTCAGCCGGGTGCCGCGGGGCCGTCGGGTCAGCCTGGTTCGGTGGGGCCGTCGGGTGTCGGGGGACCCGCGACGCCACAGGGGGTTCCGGGCCAGTCGGTGCCAGGTCGGCCGGGTGAGGTGATGCCTGGTCAGCCGGGTGGTGTGGTGGCTCCGCAGGTGGAGCGTGCGCCGGGTGCGGGACCCGGGCAGCCGGAGCCGGTGGTGCCGCCGGTGGATGCGGAGTTGGTGGCGGGTTTGTTGCCGGTCGCGGCGATGACCGGGACGATGGCGATGGCGATGCTGCCGATGATCGCCTCGGCGTTGGCGGGTTTGGGTGGTAGCGGTGGGGGTGGTTCTGCCGCACCGGTCGCCGGTGATGGCGGGGGTGCTGTCGCCGATGGGGGAGGTGGTCTGTCGCCGGAGGCGGCGCGGGCGTTGGAGGTGCTGAAGAGGCTGGAGCAGATGTATGGGGAGGCGGATCCGTCGGATCCGCAGGTGCGGGAGTTGCGGCAGCAGTTGGGGATGTCGTCGGGCCAGGATGCGTCGAGTCGGGGTGCGGGGGCGACGGCGATTCGGGCGACGCGGTTGTTCCAGCGGAATGCCGCGAAGGCGTTCAACAATGTGGACAACCAGTTGGTGTCGTATATGCGGGGTTTGGCGGGGTCGAACAAGGTCGACAAGAAGGCGATCATGGGGTTGGTGCGTGAGGTGAACGTGGCGTTGGCGGAGTTGGGACCGCAGGCGTATACGAAGGCCGGGCAGCGGAGGGTGCATCAGATCTTGACCGCGGCGTTGCGGAAGGCGCATGCGATCGTTGCGGGTGGTCAGGCCAAATCGACTGATATCGCGGGTGCGATCAACAGGCTGACCGCGCAGTATCTGTACAACATCGCGGGCAGGAACTACACACCACCGACTCAGAAGGCGGGAACAGGCGCCGGCACGGCCGCCGCGAAAGCGATCCAGGTGGCCCTCGCCCAGCTCGGAGACCCTTATGTCTTCGGAGCAGAAGGGCCGAACGCTTTCGACTGCTCGGGTTTGATGCAGTACGCCGCGGCGGCGGCAGGCGTCCGGATTCCACGAGTCGCCGCCGATCAATACCGGCAGCTCCCGAAGGTCCATCCCAATGACATCAAGCCCGGCGATCTCATTTTCCCCGCGAGTTCGTTCAAAGGGGCGAACAATCCCGGCCACGTCATCATGTACATCGGCAACGGCATGTGCGTCGAGGCCCCGAGGACCGGCGGCCACGTCCAGTATCGGCGACTGCCCAGTAATTTCGCCGCCGCACGGTGGGCCTGACCGTGCGCTGCGGGCTCGACCGGCCTCAATACCCCACGTACGATCCGCCACCGCGCATTTGCACGATTCCCGGCACATTGCCGACCGACCCGTAACGGTCGATGGCATACCGCACACCGGCGACGATGTTGTCCACCGGATTCCAGATATCGCGGTGTCCCGGCACGGAATACGCGTTGAACGTCGGATCGATGGTCTGCATAAGGCCTTTGGACGGAATGCCCGCAGCGGCATTGCTGTCCCACAGATTGATCGCGTGCGGGTTGCCGCCGGACTCGTGCTGGATGATCGCCGCGATGTCGGCCGGGTCGATCTGGCGCGTGTCGTATCCGTGCTGGCGCAAGACCTGCAGTGCCTCGTTGATCCATTGCCCCTGCTGCCCGGTGGGCCGCGCGCGCGGCGGACCGCCGCTGGGACCGTGCGTGTTCGAGTGTGTCGAGCGACGCCTGCGCGGGGGCGCGGCCGGACGCGATTCCCGCAGATAACGATCGGCCAAGGCGGCGACACGATCGGCGGTGAGGACAGCGGCGGTCTGCCCCTGCCCGAGGACGGTTCCCGCCCGCTGCAATGCGCTGTCCAGGGTCGAGATCACGAGTTGCCTGCTGGCATTGGCGTCCTGGATGGTGCCCAGGGCCGTCAGGGCCGTGTTCACCTCGGCGATGATCGCCCCGATGGCGGCCCGTCCGTGGGTGGTGCTGTCGACCGCGCCGCCGAGGATGCGCTCCAGTTCGGCGTTCATCGACTGCGTCGAATCCGCGTGGCGTGCCCGGTTCTGGTTGCTCGTCGCATATTGCGTGCCCAACGCCCCGTCCCACAGCACGGGACCGCTCGGCCGCGCCGCCGAGACGTCGGGCGGCGCGAGTTGCTGTCCCGTCGTCGCCGTCGGTGCACCGTCGCCGTAGTGGGCGGCGATCGCGGCCAGCGCACCCATGGCGGCCCCTGCCATCGGCAGTGATGAGCCGGCCATGCCGAGCCCGTCCGAGCGCGGCGCCGCCATGGACCCCGCGGTGGCGGACGGCGATTCGGCAACTGCCGGTGACTGGCCACGTGGTTGCGCAACGGCGGCGGGCGCGGCCGTCGCGGGTGCACCGGCCTGCGGCGGTGGTACCGGAGCCGGAGTGGCCCGTCCGGCGGACTTGGCCGGACGACGCGGCGCCGACGTGGTGGCGGTGGCCCGGCCATCGCGTACGTCATCCGCTTCGTCGGAGTCCGTCTCTGTCGGGGCCCGTTTGGTCGGCGTCATCAGTACCCCAGGTGAGCGCGGGCGCTATGCGCGGCACCGTCGCCGACCGAGCCGTACCGATCGGCCTGGACCTCGACTACGGTGGTGGCGCGAGAGGCTGTGTCGACCTGTGACATCGGTATGGTGACCTCCGTCGATCCGCTGGCCTCATATCACCTGTCCCACCCTGCCGCGCAGGCCCACAGGAGGACTCTCGGTCGAGACTCGGCAGGTAGCGTATTCGCAGCAGCCTAACTCGGATTGCTGAATTCTCGCCCGTCTGTATCCCCGGCGGCGGGAATATGGGATGCCGCCTCGTGGGGGGAAGGCGGACACTCGCGAACCGGCCTCGAAGAATCTGGCGTCAAGCCGATTCGTGCACGTCATTGCGCGTTGGGGCATGTATCGCGCCGGTGTTCTCGCAGGAGGGTCATCCCCACTGGTGGGAATCGCAGACAATGAGTGAGTCGGGAACGGAATCCATGCACGCCGACCGGAGAGTGCCGTGGGCTGATACGGCGAGATGGCTTGTTTGCCGATCCCCGGTATGGCGGCTCGTCATCCGAGGCTTCGGCCGGAAGGCGGACTGATCGTGAAGGTGTGCGAAGCGGGCGGAGTCCGCGATGTGGGGGGCCTACTGCCTGGCCAGGGTGACTCTCGGTCACGGGCATGGCGCGTGCCGATTCGGTCCACCCCCGGCCCGGTACCCGTGGTGGTCGGATCTGCACTGGTTCGCACCTTGATGGATCGTCACGAAGAGGGAGTGTTCTGATGGGCTTTTGGGGCACCGCGCTCAGTGTCGGCCTACCCATCGTCGGTAACCTGATCCTGCCGGGCGCGGGCGGTCTCATCGGGGCCGCAGTAGGAAATATCGCGGCCGAAGCCATAGATGGCAACATCGACGACTGGGGCGACGCATTCAAGGCCGGTGCCTTGGGCGCCGGTGGCGCTCTACTCGGCGGTGCCGTCGGCGGCAAGCTGCTGAGCAAGATCGGCGCGGGGACCGGGGGGTCTCCGATGAGCCCGAATAGCTGGACAAAATTCGCTGATTATAAAGACGGCTTCAAGCACAATCTCGGCTTGTTCAAGGGTACGGACCGTAACGGGCAATACATCGGGCAAACTCTCGGGCGCGGCGCCGGCTCATGGGCTGCGTATAAATGGAATGATTCCATACCGGGGTTGGGCATCGGCAACAAGCCACAGGGGCCCGGTCTCATGCCGACCATCAACATCGGTAACGGCCCGGGCTGAGGAGTGTTTCCGTGGCGATGACGATGACGGATCTCTTGATGCCCGATCCGGCAAACGTTCCACCCGAGCACAAGTTCCCGGCCTCGATCGAGAACTACTACCGGAAGATGCCGAATACGCTGCGGGGTTACTTCGACGCTTGCGGCAAGGACGTCAAGACCGACCCGCCTTCGGCGCCGCCGGTACTCCAGGTCAAGGGCGAAGATCAGGCGAAATTCGCGAACTATGAGGTGACCTCCCTCGCGCTGAAGAAGGCCTTTACCGCTCTCCATGAATCGGCCGGCAAACTGATACCGCTGACCAGACAGGCCGGAGCAGTGGGGGACAACGGCAAGGTCGAGGTCAACGCGGTGGTGGATTTGATCAACACGGCCGCGCAACAGTATCCGCCGGAGGGCCAGTCCGAGAGCGAGCACATTCTCAACTTCCTGACCCTGGCGCTCGAGGAGGGAGACCGGCTGATGCAGGACGCCGCCAAAGCGTCGGCAAAGCTCGGTGACGACGTCGATGGCGTGAGCAAAGAGCTCAAGGATGCGCTGGAACAGATAAAGAAACTCACGGAAGAGAACCAGGACCTCAAGCAGCGCCTGGCGGATCCGGTCAATCTGACTCCCGCGCCCTACTATCCGCCTGCTGCGACCGAACCTTCCTACGTGAATCCGAATACTTTCCCCACCGGCCTGGACAGCAGCGGTCTCGACAGTATGATGCCGCCTGCTTTGGACAACTCGGACCTGGGTACCCCGGATGTCGACACTCCGGATTTGAACACCCCCCCGGGTGTGGACAACTCCGGCCTCGACGGCCAGACGCCCGGCGGTATCGGCAATATCGGGAACACTCCGGGCGGCGTGACGACGCCTCCCACACCCCCCGTGCAGCCCGCGTCCGCGATGTCGCCGATGGGCATGGGTGGGATGGACATAGGTTCGCTGATGGCGCAGCAGATGATGATGCGAGCTCTCGCCGACCAGGGCATGAACCAACGCCGCTCCGATCTGGACCCGCGCCGTTTCGAGGACGAATACGCGCCGGTCCCGGCCCAGACCGCCCCCGCGCCGGTCACGACTCAGCCCGCGACCGTGCAGCAGGCTGCCGCGACCACTCCGGCGGCGACGCAGCACGGCGCGGCGCCCGCCGGCACAGCGTCTTCCACGCAACCCGCGGTGGCGCCCGGCCGTACGCCGGAGGCGGATGGCAGCGTGACCTACACCCATCCCAACGGGCGTACGCAGAAGGTGTCCGTTATGGTCGCCCAGATGCTCGACGCGGCGTACGGCAACGCCAGCGGCACCGACGCGCAGAAGGCGTACGAGAAGACATCGGCGAAGTGGTCGGACAAGAAGCAGATCGGTGACCGTGTCGGTGACTACCAGCTGATGACCGGCGACGTCGCCACGTGGACGAACACGACCGCGGTTCTCGTTGTGTTCCCTCCCGAGGGGAGCGACGCATCGGGCGGCTCAGTGGAGGTTATCGTCAAGGGCGAGCTGAAGCCTTTCGACCCGAAGATGCCCGAAATCGCCTCCGATACGAACTTGTTCGAGGGGTTCATGCACCCGAAGGGCATCGAGGTGACCGCGCCGACGGACGGGGGCGCGCCCCCGGCGAAGTCGGGTTCGGCCGATCAGCCCGCGGACGCGGCAATGCCGGTTGTCGCGGCGGGCTGATCGCGCGAGCAGTGCGGGAGGCGGCAGATGAGGAGAGGAGGTCGCGATGGCGCTGAATGTGGATCCGCAGGAACTCGTCGCTGCGGCGTCGAAACTCGCCGCGATGGCGCGCGATACCGCGGCGGCGCTGCCGGGCGGATGGGTCGTGCCCGCGGGGGCTGACCCGATCTCGGCCGCGGCGGTGCCTCAGCTCAACGCGCAGGCCGCGTCACTGTTCAACGGATTGGCCGGCGTGCTCACCGATGTCCAGCGCACCGCGTTCAACATCGGCGCGGCGGCCGCGGACTACACCGCCGCCGATGACCGCGGCGCTCGGGAGATCAACGGCAGCGGAAGCGAACTCGTCGACAATCCGGTCGGCGAAGTCCAGGAGATCGGACACCGGCGACCGCCCGCGCTTCGGTTTCCCGTCGCGGGCGGCGCCGTCGACCCGTTGACCTTCGCTCAGCAGCTGCACTCGGGCCCCGGGCCCGGTGCGGCGAAGGGATTCGCGGACGCGCTGCGCAAGTTCACCGGTGGCCCGCATCTCGCCGCCATCGATGGAGTGAACTCCGCGGCGAAGTCGATGCAGAACTGGGAACCGGTCGGCGCCGCGGCCGCGGCGGAGCTCGGTCAACGCCGTGGGTGGCTGGACCAGCTCGGGACCGGCCTTGGGCTGCTGGCTGACGGAATCGATACTTACAGCAACGCATTCCGGACCGCGAAAGCGAAACATCCGACGCCGGAGGAGATCATCGCCGCGCGCAAGGAACTCATCAAGGCGATGCGTTCCAAGAACGAACTCGGCATCCAGGCGGCGCTGGCCAAGTTCAACGAGCAGAACGCCCGTTCGGCGGAGACGATCACCGGCTATTCCACCGAAGTCGGCTCCAAGGTCGGTGCGGGCGAAGGCGCTGCCGAGGGTACCGGCAAGGGCAGCGGCAGCGGCGACAGCAGCGCCTTGACCCAGATGCTGCCCGCCTTGATGAGCGCGATGGCCTCGGCCGGAATGCCGTTGAGCCAGCTCGGGCAGTCGGACTCGTCGGAGGCCTACGACGACTACGGCCTCGACGAATACGGCTACGACGACCTCGGCATCCCGAGCGGACTCGGCGCGGGCAGTCCGAGCGGGATGCCTGTCGGCAGCCCCGGCGTCGGCATCCCGGATGTCGAGGCCGCGACCATCCAAGCGAGCGCCCTGCCGGTGGCCACGGCGGCCGGCCTGGGTTCGGGCATGCCGCGCACCTCGGTGATCGAACCCCTCGCCACCTCGTCGGCCGCCAATGCCGCCGCCGCGCGCGGTGGCGCACCGATGATGCCGTACATGCCGATGGCGCCGGGCATGGGCAACGGGGCCGGCGGCAACAACGACCGCAACCGAGTCGTGGCGTGGCATCCCGACCGATTGATGTACGTGGACGACACACCGCACACCGAAGCGGTGATCGGTGAACGGCCGACCATAGCCCCGACCGTGACTCCGCCGACGCCCGCACCGAGCAACCAGACCCCTTCTCAACCCGGAGGTAACGCATGAGTGAGCGCAGCGAGGTGGAGTCGTGAGTTCCATCCACCCGGACGTGCAGGCGGCCTTGGACGCCGCCCGCGATCTGCGGCACCGGATCGCCGAGATGCGGGAGAAGATCGACAACATTCGCGCCCGCAGGCCCTCGCCGAGCGGTGCGGTCATCCCGGAGGTCGACGCGATGGGCAGGCTGACCGATCTCTACCTCGCGCCGGGCACCGCCGCGCGGCTCACCAGTCCCGAACTGGTCGCCGAGATCATGGCCGCCATTCGGGAGAGCACCGCCGACGCGGCGCGGCAGTACCAGAGCGTCATGGAATCTCCCGTCGAGGAAACCGAGCCGGTCGCGACTGCTTCGGGGCAGGCCGGATGACCGAGCCCGCCCCGGAGGTCACGGTCGCGGATACGGTGCGGTGGCTGCACGATGAGGGGCTGGTCCGGCTGGCGGGGGTGGCGGACGGCATCACCGAGACGATCGTCGCCTACACGATCGATGTCGCGACCGGAACCGTCTCCGCGCACCCGGCGACCGGAGGCGGGGTCGGCGCGGACGTGGTGTCGCTGGCCGCCGACGATCTGCCCTACCCGGTGGGCACCGCCAGGCGGCTGGTGGTCGCGGGTGTCACGTCGACGGATGCGGTGCTCGTGATCGATCTGGCGGCCACCCTCACGATCGCGATCAACGCCGACCATCCCGCGCAGGTGGCCCGGTCCTGGGTGCTGCAACTGCTGCTGAATCCAGAGGTCACGATTACTACCAACAGCCCCGACGTCGCGATCGGCACCAGCGGCCGGCTGCGGCAGAGTTTCATCCCGGGCGGCGGTGCGACCCTGGTCAACGTAGACGACACCCGCCCGCCGGTAACGGCGGTGACCTTGAACGCGACGACCGAAGGTCCCGATCATCTCGATGTCGCGGCGGACGGCACCGGCGAGATGTATCTCGGCGCCCGGTTCTGGCAGATGCGCCAAGTCATGCGGATCGAGGACGCCGCCTGGTCCGTGCTCGCGGCCCGCCTGGACTCCACGGCCGACGAGACCGACCACTCCCTCAGTCCCCAGACCGGCGAACGATTCTCGGAGAGCAGCCGATGACCGACATGCAACCCCTCGATATGGACGACGTCGAGGATGACGATGGGCGGGAAGCCACCCCACCGGACTGGCGGAACCTGACCTACGAGGTGTTCAACCCCGACCACACCGTCGGCGTCGGATGCGACCGGGACGGGGAGATCATCGGCCTGTACATCACCGACGACGCCCGCGAGAACGGCGACGAGTGGCTGGCGTCCCAGATCGTCAAGCTCGCGCGACTCGCCCACGCGAAGTCGCGCGTCGGTCTGCGGGCCGAGATGGAGTACAAGGGCACCCGTTCCTACACGATCGATTCGTTCGACCTTCCGACCGAGGCGTCGTATCGCGCCATGGAGGAGTCCGAGTTCCGACGAGACACCTGAGCGCGCACGCCGCACTCGCGAGACAGGACAGCGATATGACCGACAAACTCGATACCGACGAGCCGCATGAGGTAATCGCCACCGTGTACAAGTGGGGAACCTCGATGACCACGGCCGGCGGTCAGACGAAGCAGGTCATCGACAACTTCGTGGCGCCGCGGCGACCCGAGTCGGAGATAGACCGCCGACTGGTGGCGCATACACAGTGGATGAAGACCACCTTCGAACGTGCCGTGCGTGCAAACGGCCGCCGTGTGGACGCGACCACGCGATTCACCCGAGAGACGACTTACGCCCACGACGACGCCGATCGCGGAGGTGCGGCCGCGGTGCGTCGTAGCACCGAATCCATCTGATGCGCTGATGGAACCGGAGCGCGGCAGTCCGCATTGGGAGGCGATCGTCGGCGACAACTGGCCGGAGATCTCGCCGGCGGACTGGAATGCGCTGGAACGCCTCGCGCGAGACGGCGCCGGTGCGTTGGACCTGCTCGACGCCGACAGTAAACGCCGCGACTTCGACGAGCGGGTCCGCTCCAGTGCCGGTCTGCAACCGGTCAAGGACGACATGCTGCGGCAAAGCATGAACCCGCAGTCGTTCGCCGACGCGCTGGAGGCCGCCGCGGACACCTTTCGGGACTTCTCCGACCTGGTGTATCGGACTCGCAACAAGATCCTGGACATCGTCGACGAAACCACAGCCAGGATCAGCGCGACCAAGCGCGCGGCCGCGGCGGAGGAGGACGAAGCAGACGCACAGGCCGTCCGGAGCCGGATTCCCGGAATGATCGCCGCCGCCAGGGATGATGTCGAGGATGTGGTCAAGGCCGCGCTCAGCTCGATCAACCCGCAGGGCCTGCCCAGTTTGGGTTTGATCGCCGACGCGCTGGGGCAGCCGGGACCGTGGGGGCCGGGCCACAACGATGCGGACGATCACCAACAGCACCGGCCCGCGAGAGACCACTCCGCCGATCCGCGGCGGGACGGACCGCCGCCGACGAATCCGCCGAAGGACGATGCGCCGGTCGCGGTGTTCCCCGAGAAAACCGACGAACAACCGACTGCCGATCCGGTCGAGTCGCTCCTGCCCGGCGACGAACCGGAGGAGCAACCCGGTCCCGTCCGAGCCGAGGACATCCCGGTCGATCCCCCGCCGGCGAGCCCGATACCCGACCAGTACACACCTGGTGGGACGACGACCATTCCCGTGCGCGATATGCCTGGCGGATCCCTCGATGACCGGCCGGGCCCGGTCGCCGCGAACAGCCCGCCTCGTGCGCAGGTCACCGACACCGAGCCCGTAGCTTCGGACCGGGATCTACCGGCGGACGGCGACCATCAGGACGAGTCCGGTTCGGAGGTGCGGGATTCGAACGAAAGGGGTTCGGAGGCCTCGGCCGATGAAACCGAATCCGCGACCCGAGACCGGAACACCACCGTATCGGCGGCCGAATCGCACGACGCTACGGCATCGGACCAGTACGCCACATCGGCTGCGTCCGTGGCCGACTCGGCCACGTCCGTGCCGCCGCCTTTGATTCTTCCTCCGCCCGTGGTGGCGCCGCCCGCGTCCATCGCACCACCGGTGCCTGCCGCATCGGCCAATACCGTCGGCCCGGTGGTCTCCGCTCCGGCGGCGCAGGCCGGCTCGGGCCCGCCACCGGTGCAGGCCAAGCAGACGCCGCCGAGTGAATCACGTGGACCGGCTGTCACGCCCAAGGTCACCACGGGGAGTGCGGGGCCGCCTCCTGGTGTCGGCGGCGCAAGCAAAGGGCTGCCGCCGGAGCGGAACGAGCAACGCGCGGGCGGCGGGAAGGACGAGGCCGAGGGTAGTGACGAGTCGATCCGCGCTGTGGTCGGCGCGGCTATGACGTCGGCAGCCGCCCCGGCATTCGTGCTGGGCGAACGAGTGGACGGCGACTTGGTGCTCGCCCGGACCTTGCTGAGCGGGATTCTGGCCGCGGGTGGTGACACGGTGCTCGGGCTCGGGTGGGCGGTTTCGGTGATGCGCCATCCGAGCGGTATCAGTGCGTTCGTCACTTCGAACGAGGGCCGCGGTTGGCTGCCCGCCGGGCTGTATCTGCCGCGCGAGCTTTCGACTCCCTGGGTGTGGGAGGTCTCCGAAGGAAATGCCTGGGAGGGTGTGGGTGACCCCGCGCGCGTGCTGGCGGAGTTCGCGATCGCGTGGGGACGTAAGTCCGGCGCTCGGTTGACCGCCGTCGTCGCGTCGGGAGAAATCGATGCCGACCTGCGGCGGCAGTTGGGCGAAGTGCCGATCGAGGGCGAAGTGGCCGCCTCGTCGGCGATGGACTTCAGCGCTCCGAGGCCGAGTCTGGTCGACCGTCTCGAACTGGTGGGGGCCCCGGCACTGGTGCAGCGGGCCGTGACGACACCGGAAGCGGAGATCGTCGCGCGCCGATGGGACTTGGCTTCGGACGCGCATGTCCGCGTGCACAAAGCCGGTCTGGGCTCCCCGGCCGCGCTGGGGGCGCCCGCTGTTCGCGAGCGGATCCTCACCGCGCTGCGGCAGCGGCGCGAGGTGCCGCAGGAGTGGTGGGAAGAGCTCCGGGATGCCGACGACTTGCTCACCGCGACGATGCTGTCGCGGCGCGCCGATGTGTCCAGGGTCGCGCTGGGGGAGTTGCGTGCCGAACAATCCGACGGACGGTACGCGTCGGAGATGAGCGCACTGCGCGCCATGGTCTTCGAGCGCCGGTGTGACGAATTGGTGCTGTTGCTGGCGGAGCCCGCGACACGCCAGAGTCTGCGCGACGCGGTGTATGCGCACGCGCAGATCGTGGGACACCCGGCGTTCGTCGCTCCGGATCCCGCCCCCACCGGCGGTCCGGCTCGCCGCCCGACGATCACGGCGGGGCCAGACCGCTGAGCAGAACGGAGCCACTGCGTCGATACGTCGAAAAGCGTCGCAAGGAAACGTGCTAGCGCGCCTCGACGACTCGGCCACCGCAACATGCTCCCCATAGCTGGGAAGGATCGACAATGGGGGGACGTGTGGTGGGAAAGGATCTGATCGAGCATGCCGAACGGGATGGAAATCGACCCTGCGGTTTTGCGTCATCTGCGCGACCAACACCTCCGGGTCGGCGACGATATCATGAAATGGGCCGAACCGCCGACGGAGTGGCTCGCGAACTTCCTGCCCACCTACGGCAAGATCGCATATCCGGTCTACGAAGCTCTGGAGCGGTACTACGACGCCCGGCAGCGTGCGGGCGAGGCCCTGGCCGCTGAACACTTCCGCACCGCCGAGTCGTTGGATGCGTCCGCGAACGCCTACGAACAAGCCGACGACGATTTCGCCAGTCAGATCCGGCAGGCGGGCGGCGATACCGCTCAGCCCTCCTTCACGGGCCCGGTCGGAACCTCTACCGACCCCCTCGGCCCGAGCGGGCCGACCCCGCCGTTCACTCCGCCGCCCGGCGGGCCGCCCAGTGGCCCTGTCTCATCGGCCCCCGATTCGGTCGGTCCCGACGGAACTCAGAACAATCCGCTGGGTACTTCGCCCGGTGGCCCGAACGCAGCGGGGCCGAACGGAACGTCGGCGTCTCCGTCGGCTACGGGATTGCCTGGTCCGGTCACCGCGCCGACGGACTCGGTCGGCACCAACGGCACGCCGAACGCGACCGGGACCACACCGGGTGGGCCGTCGAGCACCGGCGTGACAGCGCCGACGGCGGGCGGCATGCCGCCCGCCGGGGTGGGGCCGCTCACTTCCGGTGCGGACGACCGTGGGTCGACACAGCCGCCCAGCGGCGCGACGGGGCGTACAGACCTGCCCCCCATGCCCGTACCGGTCTCGAGTCCATTCGCCGCCGCTGTCGCCTCGGCGAAGGACAAGGAGGCCGAACCCTCGTACATGGTGGGCAACCCGGTGAACGACGACCTGGTACTGGCCAGGACGCTGCTCGGCAGCGTGCTCGCCGCCGTGGACTCTCCGGTGGGTATGGCGTGGGCGGTCGCGGTGATGCGAGGTCCCGGGGGGACGGGCATATTCATCACTTCGAACGAAGGCCGTGGTTGGCTGCCCGCCGGGCTGTTCCTGCCCCGTGAGGTCTCCACCCCGTGGAACTGGGACGAACTGCTCGCAGCGGACGACGGCAGCGGATCGCCGTGGGAGGGTGTCACGGACCCGGCCCGGGTGTTGGCCGAATTCGGCCTGGCCTGGGGTGCGAAGGCGAACGCGCAACTGTCGGCCCTCGTATCGTCCGGACCGATCGACCCCGGCCTGCGTTCCCGATTCGGTGAGGCGGCGATGGAAGGACTCGTCGGTCCGTCCTACGACGTCGACCTGCGCGAGTTCACCCCGGACACCGCCGACAGGCTCGGTCTGGCCGGTTCGATCCCAGGCTTGGAACATGTCTCGTCGGTACCCGACGCGCAGGTGCGATCCCGGTGTGTGGAACTCGCCGCGGATGCGCACGGGCAAGTCGGACGCTCCGGATCGGCACCCGCGGAAGCGGCCACGGCACGCCGGGTTCGGGAAAGAATCCTCGCCGAACTGCAAGCCGGAAGAACCGTGCCACGCGAACTGTGGGACGAACTGCGCGACGCCGACGATCTGCTGGCGGCCTCGATGCTCGGGCAGCGGGTCGACGTGGGCCGGGTGGAGATCGGGCAGCTGCGGCTCGACGCCGGGGCTTCCCCGTTGCGCAGCATGGTCTTCGAGCGCCGTTGCAACGAGCTGGTGCTGCTGCTGGCGAACGAACCGAGCAGGCAGACGCTGCGTGACGCCGTCTACGCCCACGAACAGATCACGCTGCATCCGCAATTCGTCTCGACACCGGCACCCGTGTCCACCGCCGTGCAGCCCGAGCGCGTCACGCGGCCCGCGGCCCCGGCGGTCACCGCGCCCGACGTCGCGGGCGGGCCGCCGCCCGGCGTCGTAGTCGCGCCGACGACACCACCGCCGTCGGTGGCGCCGCCGGAGCGGTCGTGAAGGTGACACGGGGGTAAGAGATCCGGCGTATCCGGGTCACGGCACGGTGGTTTCCTCCTGCGCCGCGACCTGGATCGCAGCCGATTCCCCGACAGGACGGACCCTCAGCGGTGCGATGACAGATGTTTTGCAGCGCTTCGGCCGCAACCGTGGCCGGGATCGGCAGGACGGGGCTGGGGGACAAGAGGCGATCCTGTGACGGCAACAGCCCCCGGCAGCGGAATTCGCCGACCAGCGGTGCGGCGAGCCGTGGTGACTGGTCAGCAGCACCGCCCCCGCGCAGCGGACCGCAACGGCTTGCTCCGGCGATGCCGCGAGGCCGACATCGAGTCACCTGTCGGCGATCCGCGCGACCGGCCGGACCGTTTCCGGGCTCAGTCCATCAGAGCTGCGCGACTGAGGCAACGCTGGGAGTGCGCTCGCCGGAGCCCGCTGCGCCGTACACGGCGCAGACTGCGGTAGGGGTAACGCTCTGTGGGCCGTACGCGCAGCCCCTCGATACGGCTGCTACGCCTCGATGACGGGACTCGCCTCTTGGTCCTCTTCGTCATCGACGGCCGCATCCTGCGTGGTCTCTCCTCGGCCCGTCCGATCGGCCGGTGACCCGTCTCGGGTCCGCCGAGCCGGGATCACACCGGGCACCGCGGCAACCGCGGGAGCCGGACTCTGCTCGCCGGGCGGCGCGGTATTCGCAGCCGGAGCCGCGTTGGGGTCGCCGGACTGCGGGGCGGCAGGTTGAGCGTTCGGAGGCCCCGCGGGCGGCGCGGCGGCCGCGTTCTGATTGCCCGGCGGAGTCTGGCCAGGTTGTCCGGGAGCGCCGTTGTTCTGGTTCTCCTCAGCCTTCTTGGCCTTGTCCTCTTCGGCTTTCTGCATCATTTCCGGGATCTGCTGGACCAGCGGCATCGCCGCCATCGGCAGCATCGCGAGCATTGGAAGCAGTGAAGCCAAGCTACTGGCTATATCGCCGCCGCCACCACCGCCGGCCTGGCCACCTCCGGCCTGGCCGCCACCTCCGGCCTGGCCGCCACCGGAATTGTTTTTTCCGCCGCCGTTCGCCATGTCCTCGTTGAGGTCGGCGATCGCGGTGACCTTGTCGTACACCGCCTCTACGGCGGCGGCGACCGCCTTGAGCAGGGGGAGTTCCTGAGCGGCTTTCAGTTTGGCGGTGCCCGCGGCCTTCAGCTTCGTGTTGAGCTCGCCCACGATGGTCTTGATGGAACGCAGAGCCTGTACTTGCTCGGCGGCTACCGTGACGGAGGTCTTGACCACCTGATCGTCCATCTGCAGCAACTTCAGCTGCCTGGCCTCGACCTTGTCGATGGTCTTGCGATATGCCTCGTCCGCCTCGCCTTTGCCGAGCGTTTCGTAGACGGCGGGCTTGAGCAGGTCGGCGACTGCCGGCGGTGGAGTGGTCATGCCACGGCCGAGCAGATCCACGGCGGTCTGAATAGCGGTGTCGGCCAGGGCGATGAAGGCGCGCAAGCCTTCCGAAGCGCCGGGCGGGCAATGCAGATCCACCAGCCAGAAGTGCTTGACCTCGGAGGCGACCTTTGCCACGGGGGTGGCCGCCACGGGGGTGGATGTCAGCGTCGCCGTTTTCTCGGCTTCGGTTTTCGTCGCCGTTGGAGCCATGCCCTCGCCACCGCCTCTCAGGAGTTCCCCCATTGTCTCGGATTCCCGATTCTGGGAAGTAGTGCATAGTTCGATCACCCACCCATGAATGGGAATACGAGCGAATCGGGGCGGGCGACACAATAGCTAGGAGAATGTGAGAGGCGGTCGGTGATGAGCGATGACGAGTCGGTCGAATGGCGCCGGCACTGACGAACGATTTGGACGGAGTGCTTCGATCGCTGGTCGCGCTGTACGGCGATGGTCAGCCTGCCGGACAGGCGGCGAGCGTTACCCAAGCCCTTGCCGCTGACCTGCGTGCCCATTCCGGGGCGGTGGCGCTGCGATATGGCGAGGCGCAGGGAATGCAGCTTGCGGTCGCGGAATCGCATGCGGGCAAAGACGGCATCGTGCGCAAAGCGGTCGGCGAATCCGGTGACGGAACCGTCAACGGACGTGGCCGCCTGACCAACCACATCGCGGATTTCCAGGCACGGATGCAGGCGATCGCCTCCGTGGGCGATACCCGTTTCAGTGGTCCCGCGCTGCTCGACGCCGCGCAGACCACCATCTCCAATGCCACGAAGCAGGTCAATGCCGACGTCGTGGCGGCTCGGCAGCAGGCCGCGCAGATCATGCCGCCCGCCGTGCCGGCGACGCGGCAGGCACGGCACGGCACCGCGCCGCGCCGACGGCGCCGAACGCGATCCAGGACCAGATCCGCTTCACGGCTGCGCCGCAACAGCGGGGTGCGCTCGGACGGGACGCTGGGAGGCAGCGCCGTATCGGCCGCCAGCAACTGGCTCGGCACACCCTACGTCTGGGGCGGGGGAGGTGCGGGCGGGCCGAGCGGCGGCGGCTTCGACTGCTCAGGACTCACGCAATACGCGATCGCCCAGGCCAGCAATGGGGAAGTGGTGCTGCCCCGCACTACATACGAGCAGATCTACAGCGGGGTTCGGGTGCACCCGGACGACGTGCGTGCTGGAGACCTGGTGTTCCCCGGTTCATCCTTCAGCACCAGAGGACCGGAGCACGTGCAGCTCGCCGCGGGCAACGGCATGGTCATAGAGGCGCCGTACACCGGCTCGGTGGTGAAGTGGTCCCGTATGGACAGCAACTCCGTCGTCGTGCGGGTGCTGTGACGCGGTGATCATGGGGGAGGAACACGGCGTGGCCATAGACCTTCCCAGCGAGGTCGTGTTCTTCCTGAACATATGCGGAATCCCTTACCCGGACATCGACGAGGACGATGTGCGCGCCCTCGCCGGGTATGTCCGAGCCTTCGCCCAACAGGTGCGGGAAACGCACGACTCGGCAACCGGCGTGATCAATCAGATGGGCGACTTCTACTCGGGCGAGTCGTATCAGCAGCTGGTCGCTACCTGGGCGGGCATGAGCGCCACCCATATGCGGCAACTCGACAGCGCGTGCGAGATCGTCGGGCAGGCACTCGACGCGGCGGCGACGGTCATCACCGTCGTGAAGGTCGTCGTGCTGGCCGAACTCGCAGCGCTGGCCGCGGCCTATACCTCGATCCTGCTGACGCCGCCGCTCGCCCCCTCCGCGCCCTTGGTGGCCGCCGCGGCGCGCAGACTGTGCGAGCAGATGTCGCAGTACCTGATCGGCTACATCATCGCCGAGGTCATCGGTAAGGCGATCGAACCGCTCGAGCAGGCCATCGAAGACATGGTCAAGGGCGTCGTCTACGACGCCACTCGCGATGCGCTCGACGTCCCTTCCTCGGGCCGGACCCCGCCGCTGCACATCGAGCCCGACGCGGTGCAGCACTTCGCGAAGGTGCTCGACGACCACGCCGACGACATCCTGCAGCACGCGGCGACCTTCGCCGCGAACGTGTCGACACTCGACTTCACCAGGCCATCGCGATTCGACGCCACCGAGTACTCGGCTGTGCCGGACGCGAAGCCGCCTGTCGGTCCCACCACACCCGGCGACGAAGCCCCGTTGCGCCCGCGCGATCACCCCGGGTCGCGGGTCGATCCGAACGCTCCGGTCCGGCCGAGCGACTCCGCCGCCGACCACCCCCACGACACGCGCGTCCCGGTCGCCTCGAACGCGGTCGGCGCCAGCGAGAAGGCTGCCGGCTTCGCGGGCGATCCGGGTGCACGGACCGGCGCCACGGATTCGTCGGCTCCGGATTCGTCGGCTCCGCAGGTGGCGGCGGAGCACCGCAACTCGATCACGGACGCCGCGCGAAACTCGCCGGTGCCGGTTGGGATTCAGAACGACCCATCTGCGGACGCGGCGGGACGACCGCCGGGAACCGGGACGCCGCATTCGGTATCCGCGGTCGCCGCTTCCGACACCGGAACACGCCACGCGGCAGTCGCCGATTCGGCGAGGTCGGCTCACGAGGCGGGGATCCACCGGACCGGCTCGGCAGCCGAGGCGGCTTCGGCCGCGGAGCATCCGGCGGTCGAGGGCTCGCTCCAGGGCGGACCACTGGGCGTCGCGCCCACCGCGCAGCAGAGCACAGGGGCTGCGACTACCCCTTGGAGGCGCACCGGGCAGCAGTCGGCTACCTCGAATGCTCTGCCGCTCGAGGCCGAACGTCCGGCGAAGGTCGCTCCGAAAGGGCGTCGGCCCGCGGTCACGCCATGGGCCGAAGCGCGCCGCGCCCGCGAGGTTCCCGCCGTGGTGCACGCTCCCGTCATCGATGGGCCCCCGATGCCGGCGTTACGGGAGAAGGACGCCGAAGCGGGCAGCGCCGAGAACGCCGGTCCGGTTCACGCGAAGCCCGCGCCCTCGAGGGCCACGGCCCCGCCTTCCGCTCGGATGGACTCACTGGATGCCCAGGCCGGCGAGGCGCGATCCACCGCCCGGTAGGGCACGCGAAAGAGACCCGTTCCCAGGGGCGGGAACGAGTCTCGAAGTCGTAGTGGTGAGAGTGGTAAACGTAGTCACAACCCGGAGGTTGCTATATACCTCGGGTCTCCTACCCCCGCAACGGCCGGTGACCTGCCGGTGCCACCGGCCGTTGCTTTGGGTTCAGATCGTCGGGATGAGGGACCGGCGATCTGTGTTCAGACAGTACCCTCTTCTGTCGGAACGTTCAATAGTGTGCACTTAAATAGCGGCAAGAAATTTTCGGAACTACCGGTGACCTGCTGCGCGGCGGCTGGTGGACCGGATCGCGGCTGGCCAGCCGCCGCCGAAGGGTCGTCCGTGGGGGATGATCGCCGACCCCGAAGTAAACATACCGTTAACTGACGGCACGTTCAAAATTGGCATGTTGATGGTGGCTCGCCCTCGTCGTGACAGCGTCGAAGACGATTTGGGTTCGGTCGTGGCACATCGACCGGAACCGGGTGCGCCGCCGCCGAGGTCGCTTCCCATCGTTGGGAAGGCGTCGAGTCCCGGGCGTGACCGCCGGAATCTATCGTTCGAGCAGGCTAGTTCGGCGGAAGGGAAGTCCGAGTGTCAGCGGCCGAGGACGCGTTCTACACGGGTGTTCAGAATCTTGGGTTGGTCGCCGGTGGCGTGCGCAACGAACAGCATGCGGCGGCGGCGTTTCGGGCCGCCACCGACCTCGACCCGGACATGTGCGACGCCTGGCTCGGGCGCGCGATGGCGGGGGAGGTCACCTCGGAGGTGATCTACGGGGCCTATCGGTCGGTGCACAACCTCTATCGCGACCAGCAGCGGGCGGGTCTGGTCGACCGCGCCCTGTGGTGCCAGGTCGAAATCGGCATGTACGGGCTGCGTGTCGCGATGGCCGATCGCGACCAGATCGCGATCGCGCAGGCTTGTTCGTATGCCGAGGGTGGTGAATGGCAGGAAGCCGCGGCGATTCTCGACGAGGTCCCCAGCGACGACGTCGCGGATTTCGTGCGCATGTCGCTGTTCTTCCGGACGAAGCAATGGCCGGAGGTGCTCGCCGCGCGCACCGCGCGGCCGGTGCTGGAAGACGGCCTGCTGGATATCGCCGCCGAGCTGATGGCCGCCCAGTCACTGGCGCACCTCGGGCGCTTCGGTGAGGCCATGCCACGCGCGCAGCGGATCGTGGAGGACAGCTCGTCGGGCAATCTGTCCTACATCTGGGCCGACGCGCATTTCCTGCTCGGCATGCTGATGCGGCACAACGGCGATCACGACGCCGCCGACAAGATCCTCAAAGGACTGCAAGGTTCGGCGCTGTGGCCCGAGCGCGAGGAATGGCAGCGCGCGGTGCGGGACAAGTCCTACCGGTTCGAGGTCGCCACCGCGGAACTCATCGCGTCCCGGACGAACAAGTGGGATCCCAAGACCGGTGACGACCCGCGCGAAGCGGCCGCCAGTGCGGCCCGCGCCGAACGTGAGAGCCTCCTGTCGGAGGCTTCGGATCTGCTGCAGGCGCAGATCGGCATGGATTCGGTCAAGGAGCAGGTCGACCGGCTCAAGTCCGGTGTGCTGATGGACCAGGTTCGCGCCAAGCGCGGGCTCGCCGTGGATTCGAAGTCGCAGCACTTGATCTTCTCCGGTCCGCCCGGCACGGGTAAGACGACCATCGCGCGCGTGATCGCGAAGATCTTCGCCGGCCTGGGCGTCGTGGAGAACGCCGACGTCATCGAGGTCTCCCGCAACGACATGGTCGGCACCCACCTGGGTCACACGGCGCCCAAGACCAACGCGCTCATCGACTCGGCGCTCGGCGGTGTGCTGTTCATCGATGAGGCGTACACGCTGATCCAGGAAGGCCTTTCCGGCGGCGACGCGTTCGGCAAGGAAGCGGTCGACACGCTGCTGGCCCGGATGGAGAACGACCGCGACAAGCTCGTCGTGATCATCGCAGGATACGAGGACCAGATCGACCGGTTCCTCGCGTCCAACGACGGTCTGGCCTCCCGTTTCACCAAGCGTATCCGTTTCGCCAGCTACGACGCCGACGAACTGGTGCAGATCGCCGATCACATCGCGCGGAAGAAGGATTCGATACTGTCCGAACAGGCGCGCGAGGTGCTGCGGCTGCGGTGTGAGGAATTGGCGGGACAGACCAAGAACGGTCGACGGCTGATCGATCTGGCAGGCAACGGCCGCTTCGTGCGCAACGTGGTCGAGGCCGCGGAAGCCGAGCGTGACTACCGCTTCACCAGGGAAAACGTCGACATCGCCGCGATGACCGACGAGGAACTGATGACGATCGACGCGTTCGACGTCAGCGCGGCGCTCGAGGGTCTGGCGCCGAGCGCAAGGGCGTGAGGCGTCCGCTGATCCAGCATTCCCGATGCTGGGAATGAAGGTCGTATCCACGATGTGACCGCTGGTCGCGATGTGGCAGCAGGGCGGCGGAAGGACGATAACCGGTGGCGCGCTTCCGGGTTGTGACGAAACACCAGATCTCTGGCTGGCGGTTTCTGCTGCGCCGGATCGAGCACGCGCTCGTCCGTCGAGACGCGTCGATGATCGATGACCCGCAGCGCGGTCGGTCCACCGCGCTCGCGATCGGCGTCGCGCTGGCATGCGTGATCATCGCGGGCGCCGCCGTTCTGGCATTCTTCAAACCAGCCAAGAAGGTCGGGGACTCGAAGATCGTGGCGGAGAAGGACACCGGTGCGTTGTTCGTGCGTCTGAACAATCGGCTGTTCCCCGCGCTGAATCTGACCTCCGCTCGGCTCATCGTCGGGTCTCCCGACAAGCCGGTGCAGGTTTCCCGGGACGAGCTGTCGAAGTATCCGCGCGGGCCGTGGGTCGGCATTCCCGGTGCGCCCGGCAACATCGCCGACACCGACGAGAAGGATTCGTCGTGGACGGTGTGTGATACGGCGAGAACCGGTGCGGCGGCGCCGGTCAACCCCGCGACCGGCCTGCCCACCGTGAGCCGCTCGGCTGTGCGGACGACCGCGATCGGCGGCCCGCTCACCGTCGACGGCGACGCCATCCGCCTGCTCGGTGACGGCGAGGCCCGTCTGCTGCGTGACGACACCACGACCTGGCTGGTCTACGGCGATGCGGAGAAGGGCGTGGTGCGCGCCTCGATCGACCTCGCCAGCACCGCGGTGGCCATGGCGCTCGGCATCGACTCGACCGCTCCGGTGGTGGCGGCGTCGAAGGGTTTGGTCAACGCGATCCCCGAGGCACCGCCACTGCGAGTACCCGACGTACCCGGTAAGGGCGAGTCGATCACCCTCAACAACGGATTCACCACGCCGGTCGGCTCGGTACTCACCGTGTCGACGCCGGACCAGGGCGCTTCCTACTATCTCGTCTCGCAGTCGGGGCTGGTGCGGATCAGCGCGGTGTTGGCGGCAATGGTCCGCAATGCGGACTCCCAAGGCGCGGTGTCCACCCGGACCGTCGGACCCGACGTGATCGCGGCGAATCTGCGCCCAGGGCAGTGGCCGGGAACCGCGAGCTACCCGACCCGGCCTATCCGGCTGGTCGATCCCGAGAGATCCGGCGTGACCTGCTTGCACTGGTCGCGCTCCGGAAACGATCCGAATGCGGCCACCGAACTGCTGGTCGGCAGGCAATTGCCGCTCACGCAGGACGAGCAGAACCGCGCGGTGGACCTGGTGACCTCGTCCGCTTCGCGCGGCACAACCGCTGATGCGGCCTACATGCCACGTGACACCGGCCGTTTCGTGCAAGTCACCGGCAGCGAACCGGGTTCGCCGCTGCGCGAATCGCTCTACTGGGTGTCCGACAGCGGTGTTCGCTACGGCGTCGTCATCGATCCGGCAGGCGGCGCCAGCGAGCCCACCTTGACGGCACTGGGTCTGCGGGCGCCGGTCCCCGCGCCGTGGAGCATCGTCTCCCTGTTCGCGGTCGGCCCGCCACTCTCCCAGAAGGACGCTCGCATTCAGCACGACGGTATCCCGAACAACAAGATCGTCGCCGGGCTCGGTGGTTCGTAGTGACCACCACTCGTCGTTTCGTGCGACCCGCCCGGATGGTGCGCGGGCCCAAAGCGCCCGCCGTGACCGAGCTGCGGTTGCAGCCACCCACCGAGCTGCCCAAGCCGGTGCCGCCGTCGCGGCTGCGGATGATCATGCCCGTGGTCATGGTGGCGGCCATGTGCGGGATGATGGTCATGATGTTCCGCGGCGGCGGCGGGGCTATGAACCCGATGATGCTGATGTTCCCCGCCATGATGATGGTGTCGATGTTCGGCATGATGGGTGGCGCTTTCGCGGGCAACGGCTCCGGCGGCGCGGCCGGCCTCAACGAGGAACGCAAAGACTACCTGCGCAGTATCACCGACAACCGCAAGACGGTGCATGGGGCGGAGGCCGAGCTGTACGCGTTCCTGCGCTACACCCACCCCGGTCCCGGTGAGATCGCCAGCCTGATCGGCGGCAAGCGGATGTGGGAGGTTCAGGTCGCGAGTCCGCAGTTCCTGCGGGTGCGGGTCGGCCGTGGACGCATCGCCAATCAAGTGCGAGTCATCGTCCCGGAAGCCGCGCCCACGTCCGATCTCGACCCGGTGGGCGTCGTCGAGTTGACGCGGTTCGCCAAGGCGTATTCGACGGTCGGCGGCATGCCGGTCGCGATCAACCTGCTGTCGGCGCCGCAGGTCGGCGTCGACGGTAACGCGGAACTGGTGGCCGGCCTGCTCCGCGCGATGATCGCCGAGGTCGTCGTGCTGCACGGTCCGGACCAGGTGGCGGTCGCGGCGGTGCTGTCGGATCCGGATGCGCCGGAATGGTCTTGGCTGAAGTGGCTGCCGCACACGCAGCATCCGAGCGACACCGACGCGATCGGCTCGAGCCGGATGGTCTACCGCACCGTCGCCGAGCTGCGCACCAAGGTGCTCGCCGGACTCAATCGCGGTCCGTTCTCCGCGAATTCGCAGCCGACCCTGGACCGGACGCATTATCTGCTGATCGTCGACGTCGCCGGGCCCGCGACCGACCGCGACATCTCCGGCATCGATGGCTGTACGTGGCTGCGGCTGGGCGCCACGGAGCAGAATCTTCCGCGTGCGTTGCGCTTCAATGTGAGCGACGACCGATCGCTCAACGAGGTGACCACCCGCGGGATCCGCCGCGTCGGCGTAGCCGATTCGCTCTCGGTGGCCGCTATGACGGCGATGGCGCGCAATATCTCGCCTTACCGGTTGTCCACGGTGGTGGAGGCGGTAGCCGCCGAGCAGGCCAGCGGCGGCACCTCGTGGGAGGAGATGGTCGGACTGCTCGATCCGGGCGCGGTCCGCATCGATCTGCAGTGGCCGCGGCGGCGGGACGCGGACCGGTCGCGGCTGAATATCCCGTTCGGTCACGATCCGGCGGGCGGCCTGGTTTACCTCGACATCAAGGAATCCGCCGAAGAAGGCATGGGTCCGCACGGCATGTGCATCGGCGCCACCGGTTCGGGCAAGTCGGAATTCCTGCGCACCCTGGTGCTCTCGGCGATCGCGACGCACTCGCCAGATGTCCTGAACCTCTTGCTGGTCGACTTCAAGGGCGGTGCGACCTTCCTCGGTTTCGACCGGCTCTCGCACGTGACGGCGGTCGTCACGAACATGGAAGAGGAAGCCGATCTCGTCACCCGTATGGAGGACGTGATCAATGGCGAAATGGCGCGCAGACAACGCGTGCTGCGCGACGCCGGCAACTTCGCCAGCGTGGCGGACTACGAGCGCGCTCGCGAGCAGGGCGCCGACCTCCCGCCGTTGCCGACCCTGCTGATCATCCTGGACGAGTTCGCCGAACTGCTCGAACAGCATCCGGGCTTCTCCAAACTGTTCGTCGCCATCGGCCGCCTGGGCCGATCGCTCCGCATCCACCTGCTGCTGGCCTCGCAGAAAGTGCCCGCCAACCGGATGGGTGAACTGGAGGCGCACCTTTCGTACCGAATCGCGTTGCGCACCAACCAGACCAGCGACTCGCGTGATGCCATCGGCACCGCCGACGCTTACCACTTGCCGAAGAAGCCGGGCGCCGGGTACCTGCGTGTCGGGTCCGGGGATCTGCAACGGTTCCAAGCCGCGTATGTCGGCGCGCCTTATACGCCGCCGGTGCAGAACTCCACGGCCACTGCGCAGCGGGTGCGCCGCGCGGGCGGCGGATATCGACCACCGCAACGGTTCACCGTGGGGCACATCGTCGACGTGCGTCCGGTCCAGGTCATCGATCCCGAGCCGGTCGCGCCGGAGCCGAATGCCGACGGTGAGCCGGTGACCATCATGGAGACGGTGCTGCAACAGTTCGCCGGCCACGGTAGGCCCGCGCACAAGATGTGGCTCCCGCCGCTCGGCACGCCGCCCACTCTCGACCAGCTCATCGGCTCGGTTCCGCAAGGAGCGCTGCAAGTTCCATTGGCGATCGTGGACAAGCCACGCCAGCAGCGCCAGGACGTATGGTGGGTCGATCTGTCCGCCGGAGGCGGCCACGTGGCCGTGGTCGGTGGCCCGCAGTCGGGCAAATCGACCGCCCTGCAGACCTTGGTCATGTCGGCGGCGCTCACGCACACCCCGGAGCAGGTGCAGTTCTACTGCCTGGACTTCTCCGGCGGGCTGTCCGGGCTGCGCAACCTGCCGCACGTCGGCTCGGTCGCGTCCTCTCGCGACGGTGACCGCATCCGCCGCACCTTCGCCTTGATCACGAATCTGCTCGCGAGCAGGCAGGCACTGTTCACCGAACTCGGCATCGATACCATGCGCGAGTTCCGGCGCAGACGCACCTCGCCGCGGGAGTCGGCCGAACTCAGCGCACGCGGTGACGCGCACGGCGACGTGTTCATCGTTGTGGACGGTTGGGACATCGGCTTCGCGGTCACCGGGCCGTACTACGACGAGTACATGCCGGTGATGGAGAATATCGCCCTGCAAGGCCTCAACTACGGCATCCATCTGGTGGTGAGCAGTTCACGCTGGGCCGCGATCCGGCCCGCGATCAAGGACCTGGTGCAGACCCGGTTGGAGATGCGTCTCGGCGACCTCACCGACACCGTGTTCATGACCCACCGCAACGTCGTCACGGCGATCCCGCCGGACCGCCCCGGCCGATGCATCTCGAACGAAGGCCTGCACATGCTCACCGCGCTGCCACGCGCCGATGCGAACGGGGACCCCGAGTCCGCGGGCGCGGGTCTGGCGGCCGCGATCGACCGCCTGACGCGGTCCTACCAGAATCGGCGGGCGCCGGAAGTGCGGCTGCTGCCTTCCCGGGTCAGCCTGGCGGAGATCAGGGCAGGTTGGCCGGAGCCCACCACGTTGGCGCGCCGGCTCATGGTGCCGTTCGGTGTGCGAGAGTCCGACTTGCGACCTGCCACCATTGATTTCGGTGTCTCCACGCACATGATCGTGCTCGGTTCCTCCGGGTGCGGAAAGTCCACCGTGCTGGCCGCGCTGCTGGAATCGATCCGCCAGCAGTTCGATCGGGACCAGGCGCGTGTTCTGCTGGTCGACTATCGGCGTCAGCACATGGACGCGATCCCGGACGAACAGCTGATCGGATATCTGACCACCGAACGGGACGTGGCCGAGAGCCTGCCCGGATTCGTCGGGAAGATGCGCAGCCGCCGGGCACCCGACGGCGTGACTTCCCAACAGCTCAAGGACCGCTCCTGGTGGACCGGACCGGAGATCTTCGTGGTGGTCGACGATTACCACATGGTCGCGCAGCGCGGCGCGCTCAACCCGCTGGAGCCGTTGAAAGAGGTCATCATCGACGGTCGCGACACCGGGCTGCACCTCATCGTGGCGCGCAATATCGCGCAGGCCGATTCCGCGATGTACGACAACGTGCTCGGCCAGATGAAGAACTTGAACTCCTCGGGTCTCATCATGGACGGCTCCAAGCTGGACGGCATGCTCATCGGGGACGTCAAGCCGTCGAAACAACCGGTCGGCCGCGGCATCCTGGTCGAACCGCTGCACTCGCGGAAGGACCTCGTGCAAGCGGCGTGGACCCCGCCTCAGGAGTGAGAGTGCCCGGGCTGTGCGATGTCCCATCCCCAATATTGGGAATGGCTTAGCGTTCTGTTTGTACCGCTCGATTCGAGTCGGCACCTCTTGTTAGGAGATTCCATGTTTGTCGAGATCACTCCGGAACATCTCCCTATCATTGCCGCGCAGCTCGGCATCTCGACCGCTGATCTGGTCCAGGAGATCGGTACCTCCGCCGCGGGCGCGGTGCCGATGTCACCGGCGATCGATGACGTCAGCCTCATGATGCCCGAGGTATTCGGCGTCTATGGAGCCGGGTTCTTCGGCCACACCGTCCAGGGAGTCGCATACGGCGTCGACGGCGAAGCACAGCTACCTCAGGTCGGTGCGGCCTATTCCGGCGAGGACATCCTCGACGGTGCGCACGTCAGCTCCGTGGGCACTACTTTTGCCGTCAAATAGCCGAAGTCGGTTGAGCGAAGGCTGATGTCATGCCGGTAGGGTTTCTATTCGCTGCGTTGCCGCCGGAGGTGAATATCGCCCGGTTGACCACCGGCCCGGGCTCGGCCTCCTTGGAGGCCACCTCGACCGCGTACACGAAGCTGGCCGCGGCGTTGAGCAGAGCGGCGTCCGGGACCGACGGCTCGATGAGCAACATGGCGGAGTCGTGGCGCGGACCGTCGTCCGAAATGTCGCAAGCGGCATTCCGCAAGCATTCGGGATGGTTACGGCAGCAGGCCGCCGCCGCGGCGAAGGCCGCGGCTCAAACGACGATGGCCGCGGCAGCGTACGAGGTAGCTCGGGCGCAAATGGTGGGCGTCGGAGCGTGGCTGGCCAAGAACCGGGCGGAGCTTCTCGTCCACACCGCGACCAAGAACGCAGCGGGGATCGTGGCGAATCAGCTCGAATACGCGGCGATCTGGGGCGCGGCGGCAGGTGTCATGGGCGCCTACGCGGGTGCTGCCGGGGCGGCGTTGGGAGGTCTGCCCGCGCCGATCGTCCCCACGCCCATCACCACCGGAGGAGGCCAGCAGCCGGTTCCGGTGGGAAGGGATTTCGAGAACTTCGTCCCCAAGCACGACTCCGTTCAAGTCGGTGACCATTCGAACACCGACACCAATACCAACAACACGAATACGAACACCAATACGAATACGAATACGAACAACACCGATACCGGAACCGGTGACCAGACCGGCGATCCCGGCACCGACCCCGGGAAAACGACTCCTGATCCCACCGACCCGGGGCCGGATCCGACCCAACCGGCGGAGCAGTTGCCGTCGCAGGCCGATCAGTCGCTGTCCCAGCAGCTGCCCGAATCGCTGTCCGACTCGTCGCTGGACGGCACGAGTTCGCTGGACCAGCAGGGTTTTCTGGGAACGTCGCCGGATTCGCCCACTCTCGCCGGGCTGTCCGGCGGAGTCGGCAGCCTTGTCATGCTCGGTATGACGCAGGGCGGGCTCGGCGCGATGCCGGGCGCCGCGACCGGGTTCCGGATGCCGTCGAACTGGCAACTCGGCCGCGGAACCGCTTTCGGCGCGACGCCCAATCCCACTGCGGCCGGGCCGGCCTCGCGCAACACACCACCGCGCGGTGCGACCGCGCCGAAGGCGCAGCTGCGGCGGCGCAAGCGGGACGAGGACCGCGAGAAGTCGAAGGTCTTCGTGCCCGGCGAACCTCAGGACGTACCCGTTCTGGAGCAGCCTCCGGTCATAGGCGTCATCGAGTACGCCGATGAGGAACGCCCGGAGGAGCAAGTGGATGAACAGTTGGTGCTGGCCGGTGTTCTCCAAAGTTCCGACGACGACCAGGCGTTGGTCGTCGAAAACGTCCCCGGTGACACACACCGTGGCCGAGATTAGTTCGAAACGGGAAAGGAACAGAAAATGGCCGGCGAACTCAATGCGGTTCCGGATCAACTGATTCCCAGCGCGAAGACCGCGATGGGCCTGCAAGGTAATCACGAGGGCTACCTGAAAGCCCTTCTCGGTGTACAGGACGAGTTGCAGGCTGCGGTCAAGAGCCCTGGCGCAGGCAACCAGATCGTGGCGGCGATGACGGATGCCCACCAGGCGGGCGCCGACCTCGGCCGCCAATTGCAGGAGATCATCCAAACGCTGCTGGACACCGGTATCGCGGTAGACGTCCAGGATATGGAGAACGCCGCTCGGGTCTTGCAGGCGACCGCCTTCGGTATAGATGGCGTCGCAGGCAACGATGCCGTGACAGGCAAAGTCGACCTCACTTGGTGAGTGCCGCCCGTTCGGCAGTTACCAGCGCGAGAAAGGTTAGAAATCCATGAAATACAACTACACGGCAGTCACGACGAGCAACCTCACCTTCCAGAAGATCGTGGGTGATATCCAAGGCAACAACGGGGCCCTTCGTTCTTTGGAGAACGGCCTCAAGGGCTCCTTCACCGGTGAGGCGGCCGAAAACGGTTGGCATCCGACGATCGACCGCTTGATGGCAAAGATCGAAACCTACAATGCCAAGCTCGAATCGCTCAAGAAGACGGTCGAGGCGGTGGCGGGCGAGAACGGTGGCATGCAGGTCAAGGACAAGGAACAGGGCGGCCGGTTCCTGGCACTCGGTATCTAGCCTGCCCGCAGCCCCTGTCCGCCTTGGCTTCGCCGGACGTGGTGCGGTGAGGCTGCACAGGCCGACTACGACTGTGGTGAGAGTGTGGAATCTGATCCTCCCGTAGCGATCGATCTGAACGTCGATGCCGCCCTGCTTTTGAAAGACATGGTCGGCATCGACGCTTATCCTCCCGTGCTGGCGCTGATGCCCAACGTCTACCACGTCGAGGATCTGCGACGGGTGCGCGCTGTCGTAGCGCAAGAGCTCACCGAGGTGGGCATCATCGACGGCGACAGCGTGCATCCGACGGTCGAACACTGGCTGCACTGCCTGTACCGGCCGGACATGGAAATGCTGGCCATGGTCATGGATATCGGACCGGACCAGAAATTCGAGAATGTGCTGCGGTTTTCACTGGTGCGCAGCGACGACACCCATGTGCTCGCGGTGCGCTGTGACGACCATGTGGTCATCCAGTCGGTGTTCCAAGAGGGGCGCGACCTGGAGAACGTGTCGGCCGCGCTGGCCGCCGCGCTGGGACCGGCGGAGGCGCTGCGTTTCACCCCGCTGACCGCGACGCTGGAGCAGTTCGGTGAGGTGCCTACCGACCCGGAAGAGCGGCGGCAAGCGTTGCTGGAGTTGGGTGCCCAACCACACACCGCCGGTGTGCTGACCCGGGTGCTGGATGAGGTGGTGCGTCGCGCCGAGGTCCTGATGATCGAGCATCGGGACGGCGGCTCGGTCCAGAACGAGGCATTCCTGAGCGTGCTCGATACGCTCTCGGGGAGGCTGATCGTCACCCCGAGCAGGGCGATGGATGGAGAGATCTGGTCGACGTACGCTCCTGGCGACGATGCGGCCGTGCGGTCGGGTATCGGGGCGCTCATCGACCTGCTGCCCGGCCGGAGTTGGTTCGACACCAGCAGAACGAGCTGAACATCGGACCATGGTTGTCGAGAGGACGACGGAAATGAACCGAGCACCGAGCATCAACGGTCATGCGGCCGAGTCCGCGCGCGCTCGCGGCGGTTACGACGCGTACTTCGCACCGTCGAACGAGCTGTCGGACGCAGCCGTCGCGCAGGGCCCTGCCCCGGAAACCCCCCAGGATGCCGACAAGTTCACCCACGTCGACCCCGTGATCGGCGCGCCGCGCGAGCCACAGGCGCCCGCTGCGGAGCCCGACTCCCGTGTCGCGCAGGGCGTGGTGGCGCCACCACCCGGGGCGGTCGTGCCGCCACCGCAAGCGCATGCGCAGACGGCTCGACCCGACACGCCGCCGTCGCCTCCGAGCACGCCGTCGGCGCACGGGAATGCGCAGCCGCCGCAGGCGAACGTGCCGCCGTCGAGCTACTCCGCTCCGCCGCCGCCGGTAGCGCAGCAGCAAGCGTCACAACCTCATTCGGCTCAGCAGCAGGCAGCCGAGCAGCACCAGCCGGCGCCGCACTCCGCTGTCGGGCCCTCCCAGGCGCTCGCGCGCAACGATCCCGCGTCCACGAATCAGGAATGGTCCTCGGGATCGGCGACCCCCTGGGTGCCCGAGCGCGTCGACCAGTCCGCCTATGAACCCACGCCGCGGATCGAGGTGCTGCCCGCCGCGCTGAGCTCCATCGAACTGCTCGCCGACATCTCCGCCGCGAAACGCGCGCAGCTGCGTTCGCAATCCGGTATGCGCGGCGCGCTGAACAAAGTCGGCTTCAACCTCGGCCTGTCGCCCGCTGAGCAACGCGCCGAAGACCGCAAAACGCGCATCCGGCGCCAGCTGACCACGACCTATCAGATCGCGGTGATCAGCGTGAAGGGCGGCGTCGGCCGCACCACCACCGCGGCGACGCTCGGCTCGACCTTCGCGGGTCTGCGCCCGGACCGGGTGGTCGCGATCGACGCGAACCCGGACTTCGGCGACCTGTCGACCCGTACTTGCAGGCACCCCTACGGCCTGACCCTGCGCGATCTGGCGCAGTCGCAGAACCTCGACGCGTTCTCCGCGGTGCAGTCGTTCACCTCGATCAACTCCTCCGACCTGGCCGTGATCGCGTCGCCGTGGTCGACCGAGGCCACCGAGGCGCTGTCGGGCCGCGAGTACAGCACCGCCGTGGAAGTGCTGCGCAAGCACTTCAACCTGCTGGTGGTGGACTGCGGGACCGGTGTGCTGGATTCGGTGACGTCGACGGTGCTGCAGACCAGCGACGCCGTCGTGGTCGTCACCCCGGCGACGGTCGGCGGTGTGACCGGCGCCGTGGCCACCCTGAACTGGCTGAGTTCTCATGGCCTGCAACACTTGATCGCCAAGTCGATCGTCGGCATCGTGCATCACCAGCCGCTGAAGCCGACCGTCGACGTGGACGCGATCGAGAAGCTGTTCGAGACCGCGCAGCGCCCCACGTGCGTGCTGCCCTACGACGCGCATCTGGCCGAAGGCGGCGAAATCGACCTGCGGCTGCTGGAGAAGGAGACCGTGCTCGCGTTCGAGGAGCTGGCCGCGTGGCTGGCCGATGGATTCCCTGGATACCTCTCCGGCGGCGCGGACAACTCCGGTGACCGCGGAGGGTGGCGATGAGCACTGCCGTCGCGCCCGCGCCTGCCGGGACGCAGCCGTCGGCAGAGGTCGCAAGGGCCCGGATCGCCGTGATGGTCTCCACCTATCAGGTCGACGTGGTGGTGCCGACCAAGTTCACCATCGAGACCTTCATCGATGATCTGCTGGTCGTGCTGGCCTCGGCCATCGACGACGAAAGCGTCGACTTCACTCCGTCGCAGGGCCAGTGGAGCCTGGCTCGCCCTGGCGAGCCGCCGATTCCGCGCTGGCGCAGCCTGGACGACCACGACGTCACCGACGGCAGCGTGCTGATGCTGTCGGTCGTCGAGTCGGCGGAGGTGTTCACGCCGGTGGTCGAGGACATCACCGATGCCCTCGCGCTGATCAACGAGCGTGAATTCGCCGAGTTCGACACGAACACCGCCGCGATCGTCGGTCTGGCCACGCTCGGTGTCGGCGCCTCGGCGGTGGCCGCGATGCTGTCCTGGTCGTGGACCATGACCGGTTCGACCTTGTGGTGCGGGCTGCCCGCCCTGCTGCTCGGCGGGCTGGGCTGGGCCGCGGCCGCGCTGGCCCGCCGTCGTGACGCTCCGGCGAAGCTCTCCCTCGGCTTGACCCTGGCGGCGACGCCGCTGCTGTTCGCGGGCGCTGCGATGCTGGTGCCGCCCGCCTACGGCCAGCCCGGCCCGTTCGCCGCGGCCAACCTGGCGGCCGGAGCCGTGGTCGCCGCAGTGGCCGCCGCCACCATGATGCGGTTGAGCGGGGTGGGCATCGCGACCCTCATGGCGGTGACTGTTCTCGGCATCATGCTGACCGCCGCGGCCTTACCGCTGACCTACGCGGGTCTTTCGGTCGGGCAAGTCGCGGGCGGCGTGGTGTTCGTCGGGATCGTGCTGCTGACCATGGCGCCGCGGTTGGCCGTGGTCATCGCCCGCATCCGGCCCCCCGATCTGCCCGATCCGGGCACCGAGGTCTCGCCGAACACGCTGACCGACATCTTCGACGCGGAGACGGTGCGCGAAGGGGACGAGCACACCGCGGTTGGCGAGCAGCAGCGCCTGGCCGACGAGGTCGGGATCGAAAGCCGCGCCCGGCTCGCGGTGACCAGCTTGCGCGGCCTGATCGCCGCGATCTCCACGGTGCTCGCGGTCTCCGTGGTGATCTGTGCCGCGGTCAGCCCCGGCGGCGTCCGCGAGATCGTCATGGCCGCCGCGGTCGGCGGTCTGCTGGCGATGCGTGCGCGCTGGCACCCGGATCGGGTCCAGGCGATCGCGCTGATCTCGGGGTCCGCGGTCACGGTGTGCGGCGTCGGTTTCGTTCTGGTCGGCGCCTATGAGACGCCGGTCGCACGTCTTGTGGTCGGACTGGTGGTGGCCTTGGCGGCGTGCGCGGCTTGTCTCGCGGCACTCCGGTTGCCGGGCAAACGGCTGTCTCCGGTGACTCGGCGCGTCATCGACCTGGTGGAATACGCACTCATCCTGGTGGTTCCGGTGATCGCGTTCTGGATCATGGGCGTCTACACCGCGATGCGAGGAATCTGATGAAGGTCGGCAGCGCCGCTGTGGCCGTTCTCGCTGGGGTGATGCTCGCCGTCACCGCCGCTCCCGCCGTTGCGCTCGAACCGCCCCAGGTGATAGTGGGTTCGCCGCCCGCCGACGACCCGCCAGGGCCCGAGCAGCCGATGAAGCAGGATAAAGGCTGCCTGGCCGCGGGCGTGTTGCCGGACAGCGACCTCACCCGCACTCCGCCCCCGGAACTGGCGCTGGATCTGCGCCGCGCCAGGGCCCTGAGCCGGGGTGCCGGAGTGACCGTCGCCGTCATCGACACGGGAGTGCAGCCCCATCCGCGCTTGCCCAACCTGGTCGGCGGTGGGGACTACCTGGCGGCCGGTGGCGACGGACTGTCCGATTGCGACGCGCACGGCACGTTGGTCGCCGGAATCATCGGTGCGACATCCGATCCCACCGACGGATTCGCCGGCGTGGCCCCGGACGCGCGGATCATCTCCATCCGCACTCGTTCCGGCGCGTTCAGCCCCGAACGACCGAGTTCCGATCAGAGCCAGCGGGTCGCCATCGAAATCCGAACGCTGGCCAGGGCGATCACGCGTGCCGCGAACCAAGGCGCGGGAGTGATCACGGTGTCACTGCCTATCTGCATGCCAGTGAACGCCCAGGTGGACCAGTCCATGCTCTCGGCCGCCATCGGCTATGCCGTCCATGTGCGCGGCTCGCTCATCGTGGCGGGCGCGGGCAACAGCTCGGGCAGCGCCAATTGCGCGCCGAATCCGGACATCGACCCCACTCGCCCCGCCGACCCGCGCAATTGGCGCGACGTGAAGACCATCTCGACGCCCGGTTGGTTCGGCGCCGACGTGCTCACGGTGGGATTCACCACCGCGACCGGCGCACCCATGGAGGATTCGCTCACCGGACCGTGGGTTTCGGTCGCCGCCCCGGGGACCGGCATCGAGTCGCTCGGCCCGGGCGGCGGTGGGTTGATCAACGGTGTCGGCGAACCGGACAAGCTCGTGCCCGTCGGTGGCGCGTCGTTCGCCGCGGCCTACGTCAGCGGGGTGGCCGCCCTGCTGCGGTCGCGTTTCCCCAACGAAACCCCGCGGGAAATCGCCGCCCGCCTCCAGGGCAGCGCGCACGCTCCGGCGCGTGGTATCGACAACGCGGTCGGCGCGGGCGTGATCGACCCGCTGGCCGCCCTGAGCTACCGCACGCCGCCGCAGCAACCCGCGGGTCTGTTCCGGTCCGCGGAGCTGCCCATGCCCGCTCCGCCGCGCCCGAAGGATCTGCGACCCGCCGTCACCGCGACCGTCGTCATCCTGGCGGCCGTGCTGCTCGGGCTGGCCGGCAGCCACCTGAACTCCGGGAAGCGGAGGCGCCGGTGAGCTTTCCGAGCGTTCGGGTCGCCGGCGTCGAGCGTGGTCCGTTCGCCGCCTTCGTCGTCGTCGGCAGCCCGCTGCTGGTCGGCCTGTCGGCCAAGACGCCGTGGTGGGTGAGCGCGGTGGTGGTCACCGTCCTGCTGACGACGGTGACCGTCCGGGTGAACGGACGCACCGGCGCCCGCTGGCTGCTCGACTGGGCAGGCTACCGAAGCGGCCGCACCGCGCGGGCGCGCGAACGGGCACAGCGCGCCGAGATCCGGGACGTGCAGGTCGCCGCGGGCGTGTGCGGCGTCAACGAGGCGGGCACCACGCTCATCGCGATGATCCAGCTCGCGCCCGATCTGGACCTGCCCACGGTTATCGGCGAGCGAACGCTCTACACCGAGGACACCATTCCGGTCGATCTGCTGCTGCCGATGCTGGATCAGTTCGGCATCTCGGTCGACATCGACATCGTCACGACCGGTCAGCGGGTCCGTTCCACCGGCAGCTACAGCATGCTCTACGACCAGCTGATCGGCTCCCACCCGGTGGTCGGGGACCGGCTGACCTGGCTGGTGGTCCGGCTCGACCAGGAACGCAACCTGGCTGCGCTGAGCAAGCGCGGCCCGTGCTCGGTGGTCGCTCCCAAAGCACTGGCCAGCGCCACCCATCGGATCGCGGGGCGCCTGCGCGAACGCGGCATCGCCGCCCACGCCCTGCCCGCGGACGCGCTACGAGACGCCACGCGCCTGCTGCACGCCGGGGTCGAACTCTCCGATCTCCGGGAAACCTGGAGCAATCTCGAGTCGTCGGTGCCCGGCCGGTGTGTGACCAGCTTCCTGATCGATTGGAGCCAACTGGGCGGGGTGGGCCTGGACGACTGCTGGACCTGGAATCGCGGCCGCACCACCCTCGTAGTGAGCCTGACCGCCGACACGACCGGTCCGCGCGCGCTGGTCCGGTTCATCGGTCCGGCCGTGACCACAGAACCTCCGGAGTATCTGCGACTACTGGGCGGCGACCAATCCACGGCCTTGCTGGCGTCGTTGCCCACCGGCGCCTCCGTCCGCGCCTTGCGCGGCTTCGAGTCCGGCGCCGACATCGCGCCCGAGGATCTCATTGCCGAACTGGCTATCGCGATCGGCCCGAACGGCCAGATCCTCGGCGCGATCAGCGGCCAGCCACGCCACACCCTGGCCCTGCCGCTGTTCGACCCGGCCCGGTACAACCCGCGCAGGCGCACCATCGACGTGCAGGCCGTGCTGCCGGTGGCACAGCAGATCATCCTCCGGGCCATGGTGGTCGGTGCGGACGTGGAGATCCATTCGGCGCGACCGGAAAACTGGCGCCAACTGGTGACCGCGGTCGGCGACCCGCGCTCCATGCGCTTGGCACCTCCCGGTGCCGGGCAAACCGGCGACCCCAGTGCGGAGACGGAGACTCCGGCCACCATCGCGGTCTTCGACCACCTGCCGCCGCGTGCGTCCAGCGCGCACACCACGGTCACCATCAGCGAGCCCGGCGGTCCGCGCAGGCGTGCGGTCGATCTCGCGATCAACCAGGTCAGCGCCACCGCGGTGGACGTAAGCATTCCGATGCGCACGGTGCGGGTTGACCTCATCGAGCCGCGAGGCGAGACACGATATTTCGATACCGTCGACGGGCCGCCTCCGCATGGTGCGGGGGCATCGGGATCCGTGGTTGCACCTCCGCAACCCGGTGGCCGTCGCGTGAGCTGATGGGAGTGGTCGGTTAATGTCTATCACCGTGGTTGCGGACACCCCCCATTCCGATGGCGGCGATCTCCCTCATCAGGACGCCGGGGACGCGCTGACCCCGAGACAGGCGGCCGCGGCGATCTTCTCGAGCCGGTTGTCGGAGCTGATCGCGGAATCCGTCGTCTCGACCGAGGACGGATCGACGCGGTCGTTGACGCTCTATTCGCTGGCGCAGCATCTGGAATTGGCCTACCCGGACGTGCCGGTGTCGCAGTCGGGCCTGTACCGGCTGATCCACGGGGACGCGATCCCGCGGCTGGATCTGGTGATCGCGCTGGCACGGGTGTTCGACGTGCCGCCGGAGTACTTCGTGACCGAGGAGAAGAAGCGCTGATTCGACGGGTCGGCTGTTCTCTCCAGCGGGAATAGCGTCGGCGCCGGTGGGCGGCTCGGGCCGGATACCATCCGACCATGCCCGCCGAGGACCCGGGAGATGTCTTTCTCCGTCATCGAGGTGCGGTCCTCGACGCACTGCTGTCCGACCCTTCGCTCGGGCCTTCCGCGGCGTCGTCCTCCTCCGGTAGTGCGGAGTTCGGTGACAGCGCCGAGTTCGCAGCCGCGTCGCTCGGGTTGCCCGACCCCGACTCGGAGCCGCGGGAGGTCGCGCCGCGACGGCGCACCGGTGACGGCCCGAAGGCGAGTGAACGGATCCTCGCGCTGCTGAACGGGCAGGCGCAGGACGCCGCACCACCGGTGAGCTTGGGGAGCGACTACTCCACGGTCGCCGCGCGGTCGAACGCACCCGCCGAGCCGGAACCGGAACCGGAACCGGAACGTCCGGCGACTCCGCAGGCCAACCGGCTCGCACCCGCACAGCAGATCGCCAAGGACGCGCTCGTCCAACTCCGCAAACCCAGGGTCGCGCTGATCGTCGGCGCGGTGGTCGCCGTGCTGCTGGTACTGCTGCTGGTCACCACCGGCGGTCAGGAGAAGACGGCGCAGGATCAGCTGCTGGTCGTCACGCCGCCGCCGACCCCCGCGGCGCCCGCGACCTCCGCCGCGCCACCTGCGAGTTCGATCATCCAGCCGAAGTCCGCGGACTCGAAGTGCCCGCCTGGCAGCACGTCGGCGATGGACGCTTTCGGCGGGCAGACGGGCAAGGCGTGGTCGTGCGTGCGCGCCTACAAGGTGGACGGTCAGGTCGTGACCATCGACCTGGGCAAGACGTATCAGATCGACTCGATCGGCATCGTGCCCGGCTGGGATCACATCAGCGCGGACGGCACCGATCAATGGGCGAAGTACCGCACTGTCAGCCGGGTTTCCTACCAGTTCGACGACGGCAACAAGACCGTCTACACGCAGCCGACTCTCGATCAACGCACTCTGGTGGTAACCAAGATGGAGCCCGCGGTGAGCGCGTCGAAGATCGTGCTGACAGTGCTGGAGTCCAAAGGCGATCCCACGGTCAACACCACCGCCATCTCCTCGGTCGTCATCATGGGGCGCTGAGGTGTCCACGCTGCCCGAACTGGTATGCCAGTACTGCTCGCACCGCAACACCGGCGCGGATTCCCGCTGCGCGCACTGCGGAGCGCCGCTGCGCGCGGCCGTGGACGCGGTGAAGTCCGTGGGGGAGAAGCTGCCCGCTCAGGTCGCCGAAGTCGTCGAGAAAGTCGGCGGCGAGGCGAAAAGCATTGTGGACAAGGCGTATCCGCGCTGGCAGTGGCAGGCCGTCGGGGTTGTCCTGCTGCTGATGGTCGTGGCCGCGGTGCTGGCAGTCCGCTCCTGTTCGCTGCCGCTGCCGTCGAACATAGGGGGAACCGCGCCGGTCCGGGCAATGCCGGGTTCGCTCCGAACGGCGGCGACCTGTCAGCCGCTGGATGACGGCGGGCAGCGGGAGAAATGCGTCATCACCCCCACCGACCCGATGCTCTTCGGCGGTATAGCCGGCGGCCGCGAGATGACCTTCTACGCCGAGCTGTTACCGCAGGATCGCTTGGCGGACAGCGTTTCTCGATGGCGCGCCGCGGGCGGCTCCGCGTTGGTCGACGGTCCCGTCTACGCGGCGATCGGTCCCTCGGCAACCGTCTGGTACGCCGACACCCGGACCGGTCTGCGGTTGGAGACGAGCACCTTCGCCAGTCGGACGGCCGCGCAGACCTTCCTGTCCCGGGCGGGACTGGTCCGCTGACATAGCGGCGCCGCCGCCGCCGGACTGCGGAAAATCCCTGATCCGGACGCACGCAACCCATGTCGGCCGCAGCCAATTATTGTTACACTGTTGATTGTGCCGTTATTCAGCGGTACGTTATTTGAGGTACGAAACACGTACGAGCGCAGTTCTCGGGAAGGCAACGGATCGATGGTGGCAACCACCCAGCAGACGATTTCACCGAAGCGGTTCCGCGATGATCCGACCGACCTGGAGGCGGCTTACTTCCGGTGGATCCAGCCCGGATCCTCGGCGTCGGCGATCACGGACCGGGCCGAACGGATCTTCCGGCAGCATCTGGAGCTGGCGGCCACCCGCGCGCCCGGCTCGGCGACCACCCGGGTCTACCGGCCCGACGACAGTGCGGGGCTCGGCGCCGCGATTCAGATCGTCAACGACGACATGCCGTTGCTGGTCGACTCGGTCACCGCCGCGCTGCGCCGCCTCGGCGCGACGGTGACCGAAGTCGTGCATCCGGTGTTCGACGTCACGCGCGACGCCGACGGCCGGGTGCTGTCCATCGCGCCCCGCGACGGCGTGGCCGAGACGGCCGGAGCCGCCGAGGGAAAGCCCCTGCGCGAGTCGTGGATTCACGTACAGCTGGGTGCGGGCTTGTCCGACGAACTGGTGGACCGGATCGAACAAGCGTTGCCGCCACTGCTGGCCGACCTGCGCCGAGTGGCCGTCGACACGCCGACCATGGTCGAGGTGCTCAACAACGTCGCCGACCAGCTCGATCAGGCCGCGCAGTGGGCCGGTGACGCGGAGATCCCGCAGACCGCCGGGCTGCTGCGCTGGCTGTCGGACGGGCACTTCACCACGCTCGGCTACGGCTACTACCACTTCCGCCGCTCCGCGCCGAGCGCGAACGCCGACTTCGTGCCGTGGCAGCTGCCGGGCACCGGACTCGGCGTTCTCGGCAACGGCGCCGACGCCGACATCAGCGTGCCCGTGGTCGGCGCGAAGCGCACGGTCCTGCGCATGGCCAACGGCTCGGTGGACTCGCTGCTGCCCGGCTCTCGCGACCTGTACTTCATCAGCGTGGCCGACTACGGGGCGAGCGATCCGAGCGGCCGTGCGTCCTGGGGCGACACCGTCAAGATGGTCAAGGGTGAACACGTCTTCGTCGGCACTTTCACCGTCGCGGGCCTGCACGAGAACATCCTCGACATCCCGATCATCTCGCGGCGCGTGCTGCAGGTCATCGAATGGGCGGGTTTCGGCCTCGATTCGTTCTCCGGGCAGGCGATGCTGGAGATGATGCAGTCCTTCCCGCGTGTGGAGCTGTTCTCCACCGACGCGCGCAGGCTGTTCGAAACCGTCTCCGCCGTCATGAATCTGGGCCTGCGGCGGCAGGTGCGGTTGTTCATCCGGCGTGATTCGCGCAGCGACACCATCTACTGCCTGGTCTACATGCCGCGCGATCGCTACTCCACCGAGGTGCGCCTGCGCATGGGCGAGATACTGCGCGAGCAGTTCGACGCCGAGCAGATCGCCTACTCGGCGCGGGCCACCGAATCGGAGCTGGCCGTCGTCTACTTCACGGTGCACCGCAAGCCGGGCGCGGAGGCCGCCGACATCTCCGAGGACAATCGCGAGCGCATCCAGGAACTGCTGCTGGCGACGACCTGGACCTGGAGCGACCGGCTGGTCGCCGAGGCCGCGGGCGTGTCCGACGTGCCGCAGGCGCTGGTCACCGACTACGCGGCGGCCTTCCCGGCGAGCTACCAGCAGGAGCACGAGCCCGCGCACGCCCTCACCGACCTGCGGCGCCTCGAGCGGCTGGCCGACGGCGCGATCGACACCGATCTCTACCGTCAGGGCGAGTCCGGCTCCGCGGAGTGGCGATTCACGCTCTACGTCGCGGGTGAGGGCGTCTCGCTGAGCCGGGTGCTGCCGGTTCTGCACAGTCTCGGTGTGGAGGTGGTCGACGAGCGGCCCTACCGCATCGCGCTGGCGGACCGGCCGGACCGCTGGATCTACGACTTCGGGCTGCGCGTGCCCGCCGCGGCGCTGCGGGAAGCGCTCGACAGTGAGCCGCTCGCGCAGGCCGGGCATTCCGTCGAGGCCGCCTCGCTGCCGGAAACGAGTGTGCGACGGCGTTTTCCGGATGCGGTCACCGCGATGTGGTTCGGCCGCGCCGAAGTCGACGGACTGAACGAACTGGTGCTGCGCGCCGGCCTGCACTGGCGTGAGGTGGCCCTGCTGCGGGCCTACGCGAAGTATCTGCAGCAGGCCGGATTCGCCTACACCCTGGGCAACATCACGCGCGTCCTGCTCAACCACCCGGCGACGGCGCGGTCGTGCATCGACCTGTTCGCCGCGTACTTCGACCCGGACGGCGTCGGCGCGGAAGCGACCGACCGGGCCACGGAGATCGCGCAGCGGGTGCAGGCCGAGATCGACGCCGTGGTCAGCCTGGACACCGATCGCATCCTGCGGGCACTGTTCGGCTTGATCGAGGCGACGCTGCGCACCAACTACTACCGGCGCGACGAGGCGGGCGCTGCGCTGGACTATCTGTCGGTCAAGCTGAATCCGCACGCGATCGCCGAACTGCCCAAGCCCCGCCCGCAATTCGAGATCTTCGTGTACTCGCCCCGGGTGGAAGGCGTGCACCTGCGCTTCGGATCGGTGGCGCGTGGTGGTTTGCGGTGGTCGGACCGTCTGGAGGACTTCCGCACCGAAATCCTCGGTCTGGTCAAGGCGCAGGCAGTGAAGAACGCCGTGATCGTGCCGGTGGGCGCGAAAGGTGGCTTCGTGGTGAAGCAACCGCCCACGGCCACCGGTGATCCCGTCGCGGACCGGCAGGCGTTGGGTGCGGAAGGTGTCGCCTGCTACCGCACCTTCATCTCCGGCTTGCTGGACATCACCGACAACGTCGACCGCGCGACCGGGGAAGTGCTTCCGCCCGCGCAGGTGGTGCGCCGGGACGGTGACGACACCTACCTGGTCGTGGCGGCCGACAAGGGCACCGCGACATTCTCCGACATCGCCAACGACGTGGCCCTGAGCTACGGCTTCTGGCTCGGTGACGCGTTCGCCTCCGGTGGTTCGGCGGGTTATGACCACAAGGCGATGGGTATCACCGCCAAGGGCGCCTGGGAGAGCGTGAAACGCCACTTCCGGGAGATGGAGATCGACACTCAGACCCAGGATTTCACTGTGGTGGGTGTGGGCGACATGAGCGGTGACGTGTTCGGCAACGGCATGCTCCTGTCCGAGCACATCCGCTTGGTGGCCGCGTTCGACCATCGCCACATCTTCCTCGACCCGATTCCCGACGCCGCCCGTTCCTATCGGGAGCGGCAGCGGATGTTCGCGTTGCCTAGGTCGTCGTGGGCCGACTACGACAAGTCGCTGATCAGCTCCGGCGGCGGCATCTACGACCGTTCCGCCAAGGCGATCCCGGTGACCCCGGAGGTGCGCGCGGCACTCGACCTCCCCCCGAACGTGACTACGCTGTCCCCGCCGGAAATGATCAAAGCCATTTTCCTGGCCCCCGTGGATCTGCTGTGGAACGGCGGTATCGGCACCTACATCAAGGCGAGCACCGAGACCAACGCCGAGGTTGGCGACAAGTCCAACGACGCGGTGCGGGTGAACGCCGACCGGCTGCGGGTGAAGGTGATCGGCGAGGGCGGCAACTTGGGCGCCACGGCGCTGGGCCGGATCGAGTTCTGCCGCAACGGCGGACGGATGAACACCGACGCGCTGGACAACTCGGCGGGTGTGGACTGCTCCGACCACGAGGTCAACATCAAGATCCTGCTCGACGCCGTGGTCTCCAGCGGCGAACTCGAGGTCGCCGAGCGCAATCCGCTGCTGGCCTCGATGACCGACGAGGTCTCCGAGCTCGTGCTGCGGGACAACATCTCGCAGAACTTCCGGCTCGGGATGTCGCGGGCCGACGCGGCGGGCATGTCCGGCGTGCACGGCAGGCTGATCAACGACCTCGAACAGCGCCGCGGTCTGGACCGTGAGCTGGAGGCGTTGCCCACCGAGGCGGAGCTGGCCCGTCGCGCGGCCGAAGGGACCGGGCTCACCTCGCCCGAGCTGGCGAATCTCATGGCGCACGTGAAGCTGTCGCTCAAGGCCGACCTGCTGGCCGGCGACCTGCTCGACAGCGCGGCGTTCGCCTCGGTGCTGCCGGCCTACTTCCCCGCGCCGCTGCGCGAACGGTTCGCCTCCGCGATCGGCAGGCACCCACTGCGGCGCGAGATCGTGGCCACCGTCGTGGTCAACGAGATGGTCGACTACGGCGGGATCACCTATGCCTTCCGGCTCGCGGAAGAGGCCGGGGCGACCACCGACGACGCGGTGCGCGCGTACAAGGCGGCGGTGGATATCTTCGATCTGCACACGCTCTGGGAGCGGATCAGGCAGACGCCGATGTCCACGGCGGCGCGCAACGAACTGGAGTTGGAAACCAAGCGCACCCTCGACCGGGCGTCACGCTGGCTGCTGTCCAACCGGCCGCAGCCGATCGCGATCGGCGCGGACATCGCCCGGTACCGCGAGGGCGTGCGTGCCCTGTCCGGCCAGGTGCCCGCCTGGCTGGCCGGCGAGCTGACCGACGATCTCGCCGAGCGTTCGCGGCGGTCGATCTCCCGCGGCGCGCCGCGGGAGCTGGCCGAGGAGGCGTTCGGGCTGATCCACCTGTTCCCGCTGCTGGACGTGATCGATCTGGCCGACATCGCCGAGCGCGACGCGGCGGAGGTCGCGGTGCTGTACTACGCGCTCAACGAGCACTTCCAGATCGAACGGCTGCTGACCGCGGTGAGCAAACTGGAGCGTGGCGGGCGCTGGCGGGCGCTGGCGCGCCTCGCCGTCCGCGAGGATCTCTACGATTCGCTGCGGTCGCTGACCCTCGACGTGCTCACCGCGACCGAACCGCAGGACAGCACCGCCGAGAAGATCGCGTACTGGGAGTCGACCAACCGGTCACGGCTGGCCCGTGCCGGTGCGTCGCTGGCGCAGATCTTCGCCGCCGAAACGCACGATCTCGCCGCGCTCTCGGTGGCGGCGCGGCAGGTCCGCGGCATGGTGACCGGCAGTGAGTCGACGGCCGTGTCACCGACGGTCGCGGGCTGATCGACCGCACGATGCCCGGAGGCAGGCGCGCTCGGCGTCAGCCTCCGGACATCGGCGTTCCGCAGTCACCGCAGAACTTGGCGTTGGGACTCGATTCCGCGCCGCAGCTCGGGCAGTGCCGCGGCTGCGGCGTCAGGCGCGCTCCACAGTTCATGCAGAATTTGGCGCCCGCCGGATTTGCGGTCTGGCAAGCGGTACAAGCGGTTTGGCCCGTTTCCGGTGCGGTGGCAGGCGGCGGCGCGGGGGAGGGGCCGCCGACGTGCTGGCCGATGGCGCTCAAACTCAATGCCGCGCCGAGGAACCCACCTTCGGCGCCGTGGTGGTGACCGTGCGCGAAACCTTGGCTCGCACCGAGCGCGAGTTCGCCCGCGGCGTAGCGCTGGAAGTCTCCGGTGAGACGGATGTACTTGACGTCTTTGGCGAGTCGCTTCAGCCGGTCGGCGTCCTCCGGCGCCAGACTGATGTCGAAGTTGCCCAGCCGTGGAATCCGCAACCCATATTCGTACAGTGCGGTGTTGGTCTGGCGCAGTACCGCGCTCTCGATCGGCTGCAGCTGCGCCGAGAGGCCGAGCACCTGCCAGTCGCCGCGCGAGATACCCTGCGTGACGGCAATTTTCATCGACTTGAGGAGCAGGTCGGCGCACCAGCTCTGTACTCGGTCCTGATCGGTGAGATCGGCGGTGCCCGCCAGCGCGGTGATCAGCTCGGCCGGATCGCGGACGGTGAGTGCGAACTCGCCGAAGACCCGCAGCGTCACCACCTGCTCGCTGACCGGGTCGAGGATGTCGGCCAGCCGCCCGCCGAAGCGAATCCCGGGGAACTCTCTCGTGGAGACGAAATACAGCTCGGCCCGGTAGTAGTTGCCGCCGGTGACGGTGTCGACGAGCGCGCCGAGCACCGGCAGCTCGTCGGCGTCGATGCGGTGGCGTCCCGGGCCCATCGCGCCGACCACTTGCCCGGACTTGACGAAGAGGGCGAGCTGGTCTGCGTTGACCATCGCACGGGTGTAGCGGCGAATGTTGACATCCGGCCACTTGTAGACCAGCTGATTCTTGCGGTCCTCCGGGACCGCGACGAACTCCCGCTCGAACCAGGCCATCTGCGCTCCCTCATCCGGTATATCTCATCGAGCGTACCGATAACCGGTGGTACGTTCAACGAATAAGTTCGGTATCGCCGCTGCTCGGGCGCCCTTTTGTCAAAGTCTTTGATGTCCAGCGTGTTACAAGGTGCGAATCGCTATTGAACGTGCCGCTATCTAACGGTACATTGAGCGAAGTTATGATCGCCGTCACCTGAAAGGCCATCGACATGACCACAGTTCGACCACCCGCGGACGCGCCCGCGCAGGCTGCCGCGCTCGAAGACGAGGACTCGGGCTACCACAAGTCGCTGCGCCCGCGTCAGCTGCAGATGATCGCGATCGGTGGTGCGATCGGCACCGGGTTGTTCCTCGGTGCGGGTGGCCGGCTGGCCAGTGCGGGACCAGGGCTCTTCATCGTGTACGCCATCTGCGGCGTGTTCGTGTTCTTCATCCTGCGGGCGCTCGGTGAGCTGGTGCTGCATCGCCCCTCCTCGGGATCGTTCGTCTCCTACGCCCGTGAGTTCTACGGCGAGAAGCTGGCATTCGCCGTCGGGTGGATGTACTTCTTCCACTGGTGCATGACCGGGATCGTAGACATCACCGCCATCGCGACATATGTCCATTACTGGGGAGCGTTCGAGGCGATACCACAGTGGCTGATCGCCCTGGTCTCCCTGGCCGTCGTGGTGAGCATCAACCTCGTCTCGGTCAAGTGGTTCGGTGAGCTCGAGTTCTGGGCCGCGCTGATCAAGGTGATCGCGCTGGTCGCCTTCCTGATCATCGGCACGGTGTTCCTCGCGGGCCGCTTCAAGGTCGACGGGCAGGTCACCGGCCCGAGTGTCATCTCGGACAACGGCGGGCTGTTCCCGTCCGGACTCCTTCCGCTGGTCCTGGTCACCACCGGTGTCGTATTCGCCTACGCCGCCGTGGAACTGGTCGGCACCGCGGCCGGTGAGGCGGAGAACCCGGAGAAGATCATGCCGCGCGCGATCAACTCCGTGATCGCCCGGATCGCGCTGTTCTACGTGGGTTCGCTGGTCCTGCTCGCGCTGCTGCTGCCCTACACCGCGTTCAAGAACGGTGAGAGCCCCTTCGTCACGTTCTTCTCCCGGCTCGGCGTGGACGGCGCCGGTTCGGTGATGAACCTCGTCGTGCTCACCGCGGCGTTCTCCAGCCTGAACGCGGGCCTCTACTCGACCGGCCGCATCCTGCGTTCGATGTCGATGAACGGCAGCGCGCCCACCATCGCGGCGCGGATGTCCGGCGGCGGCGTGCCCTACGTCGGCATCCTGGCCACCGGTGCGGTCGCGCTGATCGGCGTCGGCCTGAACGCGGTGGTGCCGGAGCAGGCCTTCGAGATCGTGCTGAACATGTCCGCGCTGGGCACCATCTTCGCGTGGACCGCGATCGTGGTCTGCCAGCTGCAGCTGTGGCGCTGGTCGCGCACCGGCCGCGTGGAACGGCCGTCGTTCCGGTTGATCGGCGCTCCGTACACGAGCTTCGCCACGCTGGTGTTCCTGGCGACCGTGGTCGTGCTGATGGCGTTCAGCGACGACCACGTGCAGCGTGGTGCGGTGATCGCGATGATCGTCATCATGGTTCCCGCGCTCGTCGGTGGCTGGTTCCTCGCCCGCAAGCGAGTGCTGCAGATCGCGGAGATCCGCCAGGGCATCACCGGCCAGTTCCCGGTCCTGGCCGAGCGGCCCCAGCGCCGCGCGACGAGCAGCGACAACACCGTGGTGATCCTCGACAAGCCCGACGAAGAGTGAAGTAGTATCCGCCCCGGGCCGTACGCCCGGGGCGGATCTATTCCCAATGTCGGGAACAATACTCGCGCGCATCGACAGGCGGCGGACCAGAATGAAACCGCGATTCAACTGCGGGTCTGAGAGGTTCGTATGCCGGAGCACCCCAGCGCATCCGACCGTCCACTTGCGCATCCATGGGCGAATCGGCGAATGCGCGGCACCGACGTGCCTCGGCGAACTTCCCACCCCTGGGCAACTCGGCACCTGCTCAAAACCGAGGTGCCCCCGCGACTACCCAACCCGTGGTCGACACCGCGGTACGTCGAGAAACCGCGTGCCGTGGCCGTCGACTCGGCTCCGAGCGACGTCGAACCGGCGACCGGCCCGGACATCGCCGCTGAGCACACCATCGGCACCGCCGAGTTGCTGCTCGGCCAACTCGAGTCCGAACCCGGTTCCGGGCGCAGCGCGCGCTCGCGGCCGAGCGTGCGAAGACTGGGCGGCGGTCTGGTGTCCATGCCCAAGGTGAGCCCGCTCGATCCGCGCACCGCGGTCATGCAGAACCCGGAAGTGCCGGAGCACAAACGGTTCTGCTGGAAATGTCAGCAGCCGGTCGGCCGCACCACCGACACGGGGTCCGGCGCCGTGGAGGGCGAGTGCGGCCGATGCGCCTCGCCGTTCAACTTCCGGCCCTCGCTCCAGCCGGGGGAGATGGTCGCCGACCAGTACGAAGTCCAGGGCTGTCTGGCCCACGGCGGGCTCGGATGGATCTACCTCGCGGTCGACCGCAACGTGAGTGACCGCTGGGTGGTGCTGAAAGGGTTGCAGAACCCGCTGGACTTCGAGGCGCACGTGGTCGCCCTCGCCGAACGCCAATTCCTCTCCGAGGTGGCCTATCCCGGCATCGTCAAGATCCACAACTTCGTCAAGCACCGTTCCGGGCGCGACGTGGCCGACGGCTACATCGTCATGGAGTACGTCGGTGGACGCTCGCTGAAAAAGATGCTGGATCTGCGTGCGCCGGAACGCATTCCGGTCTCCGAGGCGATCGCCTTCATGATGGAGATCCTGCCCGCGCTGGACTATCTGCACTCGTTCGGCTTGGCCTACAACGACCTCAAGCCCGACAACATCATGGTCAGCGAGGACGAGGTCAAGCTGATCGACCTCGGCGCGGTCGCCGCCATGGAGTCCTACGGCAGCATCTACGGCACCCCGGGTTTCCAAGCGCCCGAGATCACCGAGACCGGCCCGACGGTCGCCTCGGACATCTACACCGTCGGACGGACGCTGGCCGCCTTGGTGCTGGACATGCCCAAGAACGCCAACGGGCACCAGCTGCCCGGTATACCGTCGCCCGAGGATGAGCCGCTGCTGCGGGAATATCCGGCGTTGCACCGCCTGCTGCGCCGCGCGACCGATCCGGATCCGCGGCGCCGCTTCCCGACCGCCTACGCGATGTACGGCCAGCTCGCCGGCGTCCTGCGTATGGTGCTCGCCTACGACACCGGTAAGGAACATCCGCAGTCGTCGCTCGAGTTCGGCGCCATGCGCGGAGATTTCGGCATCGAGACGTTGATCGGGCAGACCGACGGTATGACCGACGGACGGCATCGCCTGCCCGCCCTCGACGCGCCCAGCGTGGTCGCGGCCCTGCCGGTTCCGCTGATCGACGGCGAAGACCCGAGCGCCGACCTGCTCTCCACGCTGCTGCACGGCGATCCCAGGCACGCACTGGACGCACTGCGCCGTACCGCCGACCGGATCGTCTCCGGGACGATCCCGGAGCCGGAGACGTTCGAACTGGAGGGCACGCTGACCGCGGTGCGCGCGCACCTCGACCTGGGCGAAGTGGTGCCCGCCTGCGATCGGCTCGCCGATCTGCGGCCCGACTACGGCATGGACTGGCGCCTCGAGTGGTATTCCGCCGTCGCCGCGCTGCTGGACGGACAGTTCGAGCGCGCCTACGAGTACTTCGATCTGGTGCACAGCATGCTGCCCGGCGAGATCGCCCCGGCGCTCGCCCTGGCGGCCACCGCGGAACTCACCCTCCAGCATCTCGGGGACGCCGCGGGCGACCACTGGAATCGGCTCGCAGAGGAGTACTACCGCACGGTCTGGCGGACCAACCACGGCATGGTGAGCGCGGCCTTCGGCTTGGCCCGCAGGCTCGCCGCCGACGGTGGGTTGCTGGAGGCCGTGGAGGTGCTGGATCAGGTGCCGGAGGCGTCGCGGTATCAGAGCGTGGCGCGGATGACCGGATGTCTGCTGCTGGTCTCGCAACCGATTCCGGAGACCACCGAAGCCGACCTGCTGGAGGCGGCGGCGCGACTGGACGCGGCGCCGGACGAACCGCGGGCGCTGCAACTGCAGGTCATCGTGGTGGGCGCGGCGCTGGAGTGGGTACGGGCGGGCGGCCAGGCGGCCGAGCCGGAGGCGACCCTGCTCGGTTTCCCCTTCACGACCATGGGGCTGCAGCGCGGGCTCGAGTCCAGCCTGCGGGCGCTCGCGCGGATCGCCCCGCATCGTCTGCACCGCTACCGGCTGGTCGACCTGGCCAACTACGTGCGGCCGAAGTCGAGGTGGTGACCGGCCTCAGGTAGTGCGCGCGGTCAGCATGAAAAGCGCCGGCGCGGCCAGGATCACCAGCAGCCACAGCCAATTGCCGGTGGTCACCGCGAGCACGACGGAGAAGGTCACTGCCGCCCCGGCCAGGACGACCAGACGGGGCAGGGGGTTGACCGGGATGACCTCGGGTGCGGGCGGGATGCTGCCCGGGAGTTCGGCGAACAACTCGGCCAGCTGACTCTTGCTGGTCGCGGCGGCGACGGCCGCACTGAGTTCGTCGAACTCGGTCAGGCTCAGTCGGCCCGCGCCCAGGTGGTGGGTCAGCTCGCGCATCGCGCGCTCGCGGTCGGCGAGACTGGCCGGGGGGCCCGCTGATTCACCCATGCCGGAAGGATAGGCGCAGCGCCGGAGCGGGGCATCGAGTGGATTTCCAGCGGCGGGAAGGGCCGTCGGCGGGCGCGTCTCGCAGGGCGGATCGAGCGTCCCCAGATCCTGTTTGCTAGTTTGTTGCTAGAGACCGGTCGGTCGCCCGGACAATGGCCGTGCACCGGCGGTCGTCCCGTGTTGCGATGTGGTTTCCTTGAGGTATGACTGCGGGTGTGGAGTACACGATCGACGAGCTGGCGCGGGAGGCCGGTACGACCGTGCGCAGCCTGCGCGTTTACCACGAACGCGGTGTGCTGCCGCCCCCGCAGGTCAAGGGGCGTACCGGGTTCTACGGCGCCGACCATCTCAACCGGGTGCGGACCATCAGCAGGTTGCTCGATCGTGGGATCAAGCTCAACGGCATCAAGGAATTGCTCAACGCCTGGGACCGGGGTGACGACCTGGGGGACATTCTCGGTGTGGTCGAGCCCGGCGCGGACGAGACGGTCACCGCCGACGCCGGTGACACGATCGCGGCGACCGAACTCGCCGAGCGCTATCGCGACGTGCCCAACGGTCTGGCGCGGGTCGTCACCGCGGGTCTGTACGAACCCGTCGACGCGGCGAACTATCGGATCGCCGATCGCAGGCTGGCGCACAGCCTCGATCGCATGGCGGCCGCGGGCATCCCGGCCGACGAGGCGCTCGGCGAGCTGGAGAAGCTGCGCGCCGACGCGGACCGGATCGCCCGCCGCTACGTGGACCTGTTCCGGCGGACCGCCTGGGCGTCGTTCCAGGATTCCGATCGCGGTCCGGCGCAGGTCGCCGAACTCGCGCAGCGACTGGAGGAAACCAGGGCGATCCCGGCCGACTCCGCGGCGGAACTGGTAAACCAGCTGGTTGCAAGGTATCTCGGTCAGGACACCGAGCTCTCGGAGACTTTGCCGGAGCCCTGATCGGCCGGCGCCGTGCGGCCGGGGCGCCCGGAAGTATCTCTGTTTCAGATTCCCATTATTGGAGATACGTAGCAGTAACGTGCCGTTGATCAGCGGTATATTGGTGTCATCCGCCGCGCGCACTCGCAGTTCAGCGAAGGTACCTACGGTCGTCTACTTAAGTATGTCTCGCGGCCACCTACCGATGCGCCGAAGTGTCGCTCTCCCCGACAATCTGACTGTCACACAAGGGCAGCAGATGGGTGTGGGCACATGGGAACCGTGACACTGTGGATGCAGATGTCGCTCGACGGCTTCGCGGAGGGGCCGGATCAGGAAGTCCACTGGCCGGTGGTGGACGAGGAACTGTGCGAGTCGTTCCTGGACGAATTACGCTCGGCCGACCTGTTCCTCTACGGTCGCAAGACCTACGAGATCATGGCGTCGTTCTGGCCGACCGCGGACGTGGACCCGGCGATCTCGGAGTTCTACGTGGATTTCGCGCGGTGCTGGAAACAGACGCCCAAACTGGTCTTCTCCCGCACGCTGGCCACCGCGGGCTGGAACACCCGCGTGGTCAGGGACGATCTCGTCGAGGAGATCGCGGCGTTGCGCGCGCAGCCGGGCTGCGACATGGTCCTGTTCGGCGGCGCCGAGACGGCGTCGGCGTTCATGAAGCACGACCTGATCGATGAGTACCGGTTGTTCGTGCATCCCATCCTGCTCGGCGGCGGGATCCCGCTGTTCCCGACGCCCGCGGTGGTGTCGGGGCTGCAACTGGTCGACGTGATGACCTTCGACAGCGCGGTGGTCCAGATGCACTATCAGCAGATGGCCCACACCGGGTAGCAACCTACGCGAAAAGGAGCGGGCCGCCCGCAAAAGCAGGGGCTTGACCTCGATGTAACCTCTGATTGCCGAGCGCGTTGCCGCGTCGTCGGCTAACTTTCGTTTTATGTCCCTGGTTCAGGCACGTGGCGACGTGCTGCCTGCATCCACCAGTGAATTCATCGGCCGGGAAACCGAATTGGACCGGCTGGGCGCGCTGCTGGACGGCGACGCCCGCCTGATCACCCTGGTCGGCCCGGGCGGGATCGGCAAGACGCGACTAGCCGCGGAGGCGCTGCGCCGCGGCGCGCCGGCCAGGCGCAGGCCGGTGTACTGGGCGCGGCTGGCCGCGCTGGAAGCCGACAGCACCGCCACCGCGCAGGACGTGATGCAGTCGGCCGTGCGCACCGACCCGAGTTCGCCACCGACCCGCGCCGCACTGGTACGCACCTTCACCAGCGGTGACCGTTCCGTCGAGCGCGCGGTCCTGGTGCTGGACAACTGCGAACACCTGCTCGGCGCGGTCGCGGCGATGATCGCCGAGTTGCTCGAGGCCGCCCCCGGGCTGACCATCCTGGCCACCAGCCGCGAACCGATCGGCTGGGTCGACGAATACCTCCTTGCCGTCCCCCCGCTCTCGCCGCGGCAGTCGCTCGAGTTGTTCCGGCAGCGCGCCGAACTCATCGGACGGGCGATCCCGGACGAGCGGGAGCAGACCGCCGTCGCCGCGCGGATCTGCCGCCGGGTCGACCACAACCCGCTGTTCATCCGGTTGGCCGCGGCGCGCCTGCGGCATCAGCCACCGGTCATGGTGCTGCGCGAGCTCAGCGGCGACGCGGACGACAAACGCCTGCACTGGACCCACGGGGCCCGGGCGGGCGCCGAACAGCGCCACCGCGGTGTCTACGACGTGGTCGCCTGGTCTTTCGCGCTGTGCAGCCCGCCCGAGCAATTACTGCTGGAGCGGCTGTCGGTCTTCGCCGCCGGATACGAGACCGACGACGAGTCGCTGCGCGGCGCCATCGAACTCGACGCCGCGATCGCGGTGTGCGCCGACGATATCCTGCCCCCGCGCGAGATCGAACACCTGCTGGAGCGGCTCACCGAACAGTCGCTGCTGTCGGTGCATCTCACCGCGACCACGGTCAGCTGGTACCTGGTGGAAAGCGTCCGGGTGTTCGCCCGCGACCGGCTGCGCCGTCGTGACCGCGCGGAATTCGACCGCCTGGCCGCCCGGCACCGCCGGTACTTCCGGGACAGGGTGGTCGCCGGACAGGCCATCTGGCTCGGCCCGCAGGACCAGGCCTGGCTGGCGTGGGCGCAGTCGGCCTGGAACGACATCGTGCTCGGCATAGAATCCGGCTTGGCCGACCCGGCGGAGGCCGTGGTAGCGCTGGAGACCGCCACCGTCCTGCTGTCGATGAAGGTGCCCTACGTCAAGTCCGGCGCGGGCGCGCTGACCCGCTTGACCGAGCGCGCCCTGGAAGTCACCCGGGCGGCCGGACTCGGTCCGTCCGAGCTCGCCGATCTCGCCACCGCACTGCTCGGCTGGATCTCGTTGTGGCAAGGCCGCGCCGATCACATTCCGCAGCTGCTCGCCGACCGCGCCCCGCTTCCCTCTGATGCGGGACCGCGCTACACCGACATCGATTTCGGGCTGCCCGCCCCGGTGGAGTGGATGTGGGGACTCGAGCTGATGCTCGTGCGTGGCGACGCGCGCGCCATCACCGTCCTCACCCGTGCCCGGCGGAAGTTCGCCGTGCAGGGTGATCGCATCGGCGCCGAGCGCAGTGACGTGTTCGTGGCGTTCTGCTCGGCTCTCGTCGGCGACCGGCGGCAGGCGCTGGAGAACACCGCCCGGTTCCTGGCGCGTTCGGTGTCGTCCGGATCGACATTGTCGAGAGCGTGGGCGGAGATCGCGCGCGCGGTGGCGCTGGCCAAGCACGGGTCCGCCGCAGAGGCGCTGACCCTGACCCAGGGCGTCCTCACCCGCCACCGCTGCGAGCAGGACACCTGGACGGCCAGCTGGGCGGTGGGCGCGCACATCGTCGCGCTGGCCCAGGTCGTCGCCGAGCGGGCGGAGGGTGGTGAGCGCGCCGCGGCCGCCGACGCCGCGACGGAGATCGCTTACCTGATGGGCAGTTTCAAGACCCGGCAGCGTTCGATGGGCATCGTCGTCGACCGTGTTCCGCTGGTCGCCGCCGAGATCCGCCGCGCCGTCGAGGTCTCCCGCGCGGTGCTCGGCGACCGGGCCTACGCCTCCGCCGAACGCAGGACGCGGCTGCGTCCCGAGCTGGACGCGCTGTGGTGTCCCACCGCGGATCCGGCGTCGCCCGCCCGGCGGCCGGACCGCCCGGTCGCTTCCCGGCCGGTGTCGCGGCGGCCCGGCTCGCGCTGGAGCGATCTGTCGGAGGCCGAACGCGATGTCGCGGTCTTCGCTGCGGCGGGCTGGCCCAACAGCGCCATCGCCGGCGCTCGGCGCAGCTCCGTCCGGACCGTCGACGCCCAGGTCGCCGCCATCCGGCAGAAGCTCATGATCGCTTCCCGCGCCGACATCGCAGGCCACATTCCCGACGAGCTCGCCGCTCGGGTCCGGTACGAATCCGAGCGGCGGCCCAGCCGTCGCCGCCGAGGGGTGACCAGGGATCGGTAGACGGCTGTCTCTCCATTGCCATTGCGAACCCTGCAGCCCGGCCGTGCCCATTAGGCTGCCCGAGCGGTGTTTTTCCGGATCGGTAGGTGTGTCGGCATGTCGGAGGTGAACAGTGGTGGCGGCAATGGCCCCGCCGCGCCCGGTGAGTTCGTGGGAAGGCATGCCGAACTGCGGCAGATCGATGCCCTACTGAATTCGTCGAGCGCCCGGTTGATCACCTTGGTCGGGCCCGGCGGCATCGGCAAGACGACGCTGGCGGTCGAAGCCGTGCGGCGGTATCGCGGCGCGGCACGGCACGCGGTCTACTGGACCCGCCTGGCCCGGCTCGCGGCCGGCGTGGAGACCGGGGCGGTGGCCGAGGAGGTCCTGCTGTCCGTCGCGAAGAACGGCATCGCGGGCCGCTCCGCCTGGGACGGCTTGGTGGCGACCTTCACCGAGGGCGCCACCGACGACGAGACCCACCGGACCATCCTGGTGCTGGACAACTGCGAACACGTGCTGGGCGGCGTGGGCCCGCTCATCGTCGGCCTGCTCCAGGCGGTCCCCGGGTTGACCATCGTCGCGACCAGCCGGGAGCCGGTCGGCTGGATCGATGAGCATCTGGTGACCGTGCCGCCGCTGGCCAGCGTGCACGCCCTCGAACTGTTCCGGCGGCGAGCCGAGCGCACCGGCAGGCCGATTCCCGAGGACCCCGGGCAGCTCGCCATCGCCACGCGCATCTGCGGGCACGTGGACAACAATCCGCTGTTCATCCGTCTGGCCGCGGCGCGGCTGCTGCACCGGCCACCCGCGATCGTGTTGCGCGAGCTCTCCGGCGACCTCGACGATCGTCGCCTGCAGTGGACGCACGGCGCCCGAGGTGGCGTGGGGGAACGGCACCGCAGCGTGCGCGACGTGATCGCCTGGTCCTACGGTCTGTGCACCGCGCCGGAACAACTGTTGCTGGACCGCTTGTCGGTGTTCGCCACCGGATGCGATGCCGACGACGACGAAACCCCTTCCGGCGGAGCCGAACTCGACGCGATCGTGACGGTCTGCGCGGACGCGGCGCTGCCCGCGGAGGAAATCGGCGGGCTGCTGGAGCGCCTGGTCGAACGCTCGCTGCTCTCGGCTCACATCACCGCGGCCACGGTCCGCTACTACCTGTTGGAGAGCGTCCGGGTGTTCGTGCGCGACCGCCTGGCCACGCGCGGCGACCACCTGGACCAGGCGCGCCTGCTCGCCCGGCACCGGCGGCACTACCGGGACCGGGTCGCCGCGGGCCCGGCTACCTGGTATGGCCCGCGCGAGCAGGAGTGGATCGCGTGGGCGCGGGCGGCCTGGGACAACATCCTCATCGCCGTGGAAACCAGTCTCGCCGATCCCGAGGAGGCCGTGGTCGGCCTGGAGACGGCCGCGACGCTGATGGCGTTGCGCGTGCCGTTCATCACCGGATCCAACCGCGCCATCACCAGCCTGACCGAACAGGCTCTGGAAGTCACCGCGCAGGTCGAGCCGCCGCCCACCCGGTTGCGGATCAACGCGACCGCGTTGGTGGGCTGGATCGCCATCTGGCAGGGCAGGCACGCTTACACCGCGCAATTGCTGGACGAATGCGCCGCGGAGTGCCTGACCGACCCGGTCCTGCGCCGCGGCTGGCGGGACACGACCGCGACCGACGTCGGCCTGCCCGCCGCGGTCGAGTTCACCTGGGGTCTGGAACTGCTGCTGATCCACCTCGACCTGCGCGCGGTCGACGTGCTGGCCAGGGCGCGCCGGAAATTCGCGGCCTTGGGAGACCGGGCGGGAGAGCAGCGCAGTGAGCTGTTCGAGGCGCTCACCTACGCGAACCTGGGCACCGCGGACGTCGCGCTGGGGGCCGCACGCAGGCATCTGGACCGGGCCGTCGCTTCCGACGCGGGCTGGGCGACCTCATGGGCGGAGCTGGCCTGGATGATCGCGGTGTCCCGGCACGGCGATCCGCGGGAGGCGGTGCGACTCGGGCATCCCACGCTGGAGCGGCTGCTGACCACGGGAGACACCTGGACGGCCGGCTGGGTCGCGCATTTCAGCATGATGGCGCTGACCTACCTGTTGACCGCCCGGATCGAAGCGGGTGACACCGACAGCGCCGAAGCACGCGCCGCCGCCACCGAGATCGCCTATCTGCAAGGCGGGATCGCGACGCTGCACCGCTCGATGGGCATCGTCGCCGACCGCGTGACGCTGGTGGCCCGCGGCACCGCCCAGGCCGTCGCGGCGGTCACCGCGGTCATCGGCGCCGAAGCCCACGCCGCGGCGGTCCAACGCGGCGCCCGCCTGCGTCCCGAACGCGACGAACTGCAGTTGCTGCTGCTGGGCAGACTGCCTGCCGACCAGTTGCCGAGCCCCCGGCCGCAGGTCAGGTCGACGGCCTCGCGCTGGGACGAGTTGACGCCCGCCGAACGCGAGGTCGCCGTGCTGGCCGCGGCAGGCTGGGCCAACAGCGCCATCGCCGCGCGCAGGGGCAGTTCGATCCGGACGGTCGACGCTCAGGTCGCGTCGGTGCGCCGGAAGCTGATCGCGGCCACCAGGGCCGATATCAGCTGGCACGTCCCGGATCACCTCGGCGAGCGGATCCGGCTGGAGTCCGAGCGAAGGCCCGCGCGAACGCGAACACGCCCGTAACCGTCGAGACGGTCACGGGCGTGCGATTGCGGTGGATCGGTCAGGTCAGGGAGCCGTCGTAGCACAAGCTCGCGGACCGCCAGGACCGCTGCGGCCCGGTGCCGGGATCGAAGGCCCACTGGTCGATCGATCCCGCGGCTTTCCACCACACGGCGCCGCGTCCGTCCGAGACCACCTGGTAGACGTCCTCGGAGCCTTCGATGAGCTGGCTTCCGACGCAGTAGTCGTTGTATTCGGTGCCGTACTGGCGTGCGCCAGGGCTGAACAGGCCGGCGGGGTGGGCGTACGCGCCCGGGTTGGGCACGGTGCTGGCCTGCCGCACGGCGTGTCCGCGATGCCAGTAGGGAGCGCCGATTCCGTCGGTTCCGCAGGCGAAGGTCCAGCCCCCCGCGACGACCGTGGTGCCCTGGCCGTAGGCGCCACCGGCCCAGAGGCAGGCAGCGCCCTGAGCCTCGGCGGTGCCCGCGCCGAGGCTCAGGCCGCCCGCCGCCACCGCTGCCGCCGCCAGCAGGGTGAGCGTCCGTGCCGTGCCGCCGCGCTTGTGACACGCGGTCGTCCGGCGAAGCCTGTTGATCTTGATCATGAGTTTCTCTTTCGTGCTATCCCGGCCGGAGTGGATTTCCGGGATGGTGATACTTCAAGTAATGTGCCGATAAGTAGCGGTACGATCAGTCCAGAGGGACGTCACGGAAGGTTTCGGGTGCGAGGGAGGGTGCTGGGCCTGTGGTTACTGGCACCAGCTGGCCTGCGGGCGGCAGACGGTGTAGCCGCTGCCGTCCGGGCGGGCCACGCGCGACCAGCTCGAGCCGTTGGAGTTGTCGCTCGTGACGGTGCCCGGTGCGGCCTGGCTCTGCCGCTGGCGGTAGTCGCGGATGGCCTGGTCGGCCTCCTCGGCATCCAGCCGATCGTTGTTGCGGTGGTGGTAGCCCATGGGGTCGATGTGCCGCCAGCCGCTGGTGTCGCCGGTGCCGTTGCGCGGGTTCGAGGGACCCGAGTGCGACTCCGCACCCGCGATCCCCGCGGCGCCCGCGGTCAGCACGCCGACGATCGCGGCACAGGTGAGCAGTCGCCGAGCGGCGTGGGGGGTGGTCTTGGCGGTCATCGTAAGTCTCCGTTCGGAATTCGCGCTGTGCGTGGCGGCACGGTGCGCGAGGCGGCGGTGCGGCGAACGTCGGTGGTCGGAGTTGCCGCGCAAGGTGGGGGCGGAGGGATCGGGGCGGCATCCGTCGCGGGGGTGTCGTCCGCGGGGCGGTGTCGTTCGGCTCGGTCCCGGTCGTCGGGATGTGAGGAGCCCGGCCTGTCGTATCCGTGGCGGCCCGGGTCTGCGGGGCGCGGTGCCGCGACGGTCGCGTCGGGCCCGGCCAGCGCTTCGGTCGGCGCCGGGGTGTCCGGCGTGGCCGCAATCGCGCTCACGATCAGCGGGCGGACGAGCCAGGTCTGTGTCCGTCGCTGGTGCGGCGTGATGCCGGTCATCGTTCGCGTCCGTTCATCTCGCCACCTCGGGATCGCGGATCGGTCCGGTGTGGTCCGATCGGCGAGTCCCTATCTATCGTGCCGTTGGATAACGTCACATTAATCGACGGGTCGATATCTTGTCGAGCGCTTTCTCACCCCTGGGAACAGTGGATGGTCTTCCGTCGCGGAGTCGACGTCGTGACCAGCGGTGACGCTCGCAACTCACAAGGCGGGCAGCTGAAAACTTTTCGGGCGAACCGCTGCGGCCGGGAAGCGGCCCTGCGCATGGTGATTCGAACCTGAACGCGAAGAGGGCGCCCGCCGGGATGGCGGACGCCCTCTTCTTCTCGGATCGCCGCTACGGTCCTGGCCGGAACGGCTTATGTCGTTGTCGAACACCCGCACGCCTCTACCGCATGGCAGGCGTGCGAGACGGGTCGATCAGGCTTCGGTGACCGCCGCGTAGGCGGGAGCCACCGGATCCTTGGCAGCGGTCGCGCGACTCGGCTTCGCGGCCGCGGGATCGCGGAACGGGGCCTCGATCACCGCGCGCTCGCGCCACAAGTAGTACAGCGCGGCGGCGAAGATGGTCGTGCCGATCACGTTCGCCAGGAAGTGCCACCAGATGCGGTAGGTCGCCGCGCCGGCGCCGGGGTCGAGCAGGCCGAAGATGGTCGACAGGCCGATCGCCTCGGTGCCGAACGCGACCGTCAGGGTCAGCGCGAGATGCTCGAGTCCGTGGATGCCCTGCATCAGCACGCCCATGCGGCCCCACTTGCGTGCCTTGCTCTCCAAGGCGTGATGGGTGACCAGGGCGATGCCGACCAGTCCGGCGAGGAAGTGGAAGTTGCCCACCAGGTGCAGCAGTTCCATACCCAGCGCAGGCTTCATGTGGTCGACCTGACCGAAGCCGTTGGCCAAGCCGGTGCCCCACGGGGTCATCCACGCCGGTGAGTTCGGGTGCTGTATCCAGTACCCGACCTGGGCGACGTGCTCCTGGAAGTGGCCGACCTGGGCGATCACGCCCAGCGCGATGACACCGAGCGCGGTGCGGAACATCCACGGCCGCAACGGTCTACGCAAGGCGACGACCAAGACGCCGACGGCGGCCCACATGACGACCATCCAGGCCACCATCAGTATCGCGCCTAGGATTTCCAATCCGGTTGCTTCGGCTGCATGGTTCATGGGGAACCGCCCTTCTGCGCGCCCTCCGGCAACGGCGACGGATGGGGGATCGTTACGGAAACGCGTTGCACGCGTTGTCCGCAAGATACAAGGCGAGAGGGGAATTTGTCCGAAGGTTCCGAATATCCTGGGCTTTTCCCGATTCGGTGCGCGTCATACCCGAGGCGTATAGGAGGCGCTCACGCCGGTGCGAGGAACCCCTCGATGATGCGGCGGGCGCGGTCGGCGGCCTCCGGATCGCCGAGCCGCAGCGCGGTATTGGTCGCGCAGAGCACCGCATCGATCTGGAAGGCGGCCAGATCGGCATCCAGTTCGGCGATCTCGCCCGCGGTCGCCGCCGCGCGCAACTCTCGCGCCAGCAGCCGCACCCAGTCGCGCTGATCCCGGAACAGGGCATCGCGGACCGGCCCCGGCTTGCTGTCGTACTCGGCCATGGTCGCGACACGGAAGCATCCACCCGCGAACAGCGGCGCCTCGGCGTAGACCATCCAGTGCTCGATCAGGACGCGCAGGCGCGCCACCCCGTGCGGCTCGGAGCGGGCCGGTTCCACCACCGCCGCAACGAACCGGTCGCGCGCGTGGTCCACTGCGGCCAGCTGCAGTGCTTCCTTCGTGCGGAAGAGTGTCTGGATCCCCGCCTTGCTCAACCCGGTGTCCGCGGCCAGCCTGCCGAAGCTGAGGCCCTCCAACCCGTCCAGCGAGGCGATGTCGACCGCTTGCCGCAGCACGGTGGCGCGAGTTCGCGCACCGCGCAGCAGCCGCTTGTCGGTGATCTCGGCAGTGTGCTGGCCACCTTCCATACGGTCGATCGTACTTTCCAGCCCGCACTCGCGCCCGCCCGACGAGAGCGATGACTTTCCGAGCGGAGTGGGAGTGGCGTTCGCGGCACCCTAGGGTGCCTATGTCGACAACGCGATGTGTTCGATCCTGGAGGGACGAAAGACGTTCTTCCAGGAGGCTGACACGGTGATTTTGTGGATCGTTCTGGCCGGCTCGCTCGTCGGCGGTGGCATCTGGCTCACCCAGATGTGGCTCACTCGAACGGGGCGGAGCGCGCGACTGCTCGAGCGAGAGGAGACGAGTCGCGTCGTACGGGCCGGCACGCTGCCACGAGAGAACCGGAGTAGTTGGGTACCCCGGTTGCAGGCATACCGGCGCGGGAACGTGGTCTGGGGAAGATGGGCGCTCGCCATCGCCGCGGTCTACACGGTGAACGCGATAACGCATCTGGTGGGCCATGATGACGGAAAGGCCGGCCTCTACTGCGGATCGACCGTGCTATTCCTGGCTCTGGCGTATTCGGCCAATGCTCAGGTGCGTGGCACCGACAAACTCCTGCGCGGGCTCACGGCCGGTCCGCGGGCTCAGGCGTCCTGGTAGGGCCAGCTCCAGTCGGCGACCTCCGGGATGTCCTCGCCGTGTTCCCTGGTCCACGCTCGCGCCGTCCACCGCGCGTCGACCATCTCCTGCCGCAGCCCCGCGGCGCGCTCGCGCAGGCTCGGCACGCGATCGATCACGTCCATCACCAAGTGGTAGCGGTCCAGATCGTTGAGCATCACCATGTCGAACGGAGTGGTCGTGGTGCCGCGCTCCTTGTAACCGCGCACATGGAGTCCGTCGTGGTTGGCGCGCCGATAGGTCAGCCGGTGGACCAGCCACGGGTAGCCGTGGAAAGCGAAGATCACCGGCCGGTCCCGGGTGAACAGCGTGTCGAACTCGCTGTCGGGCAGCCCGTGCGGATGCTCGTCCCGCGGCTGCAACCGCATCAGGTCGACCACGTTGATCACCCGGACGCGCAGGTCGGGCAGTCGTTCGCGCAGGATCGCGGCCGCGGCCAGGGTCTCCAACGTGGGTACGTCGCCCGCGCAGGCGAGCACCACGTCCGGCGTGCTGCCCGCTTCGTCCCGGTGGCAGGCCCACGGCCAGATGCCGATCCCGCGGGCGCAGTGCTCGGCGGCTTCGGTCACCGACAGCCAGTCGGCCTGTGGCTGTTTGCCCGCGACCACCACGTTCACGTAGTGCCGGGACCGCAGGCAGTGGTCGTAGGTCGACAGCAGGGTGTTGGCGTCCGGCGGCAGGTACACCCGCACGATCGAGGCCTTCTTGTTCAGCACCACGTCCAGGAAGCCGGGGTCCTGATGGGTGAAGCCGTTGTGGTCCTGGCGCCAGACGTGGGAGGACAGCAGATAGTTCAGGCTGGGAATCGGGCGCCGCCACGGCACCGCCGCGCTGGCGTCGAGCCATTTCGCGTGCTGGTTGAACATGGCGTCCACGATGTGGATGAACGCTTCGTAACAGGTGAAGACGCCGTGCCTGCCGGTCAGCAGATAGCCCTCCAGCAGCCCCTGGCACATGTGTTCGGACAGCACCTCGATCACCCGGCCGGCGCGGTCGAGTTTCTCGTCTCGTGCGTCGATCTCGGCCTGCCAGTCCCGGCCGGTGACCTCCAGGATGTCCTGTAGCCGGTTGCTGGCCAGTTCGTCGGGCGCGAAGGTGAGGAAGTTGTCCGGATTGTTCCTGGTGACCTCCCGCAACCAGCTACCGAGCACCCTGGTCGCCTCGTGCTGGGTCGCGCCGGGCGCGGGCACCTCGACGCCGACATCGCGCCAGTCCGGCAAGCGCAGGTCGCGCAGCAGCGTGCCGCCGTTGGCGACCGGATTGGCGCTCATCCGTCGATCGCCGTGGGGTACCTGATCGACCAGTTCCGGCACCGGTCTGCCGCTGTCGTCGAATAGTTCTTCCGGGCGGTAGGCCCGCAGCCACTGCTCCAGCACCGCGCGGTGCTCCGCGTCGGTGCGGGCGCCGGGGAGCGGGACCTGGTGCGCGCGGAAGGTGCCCTCGACCTGGTCACCGTCCACCGTCGGCGGACAGGTCCAGCCCTTGGGCGTGCGCAGCACGATCATCGGCCAGGTGGCCCGGGCCCCGTCGGCGCCGCCGCGTGCGGCGCGCTGGATCCGGCCGATGCGTTCCATGCTCGTGTCCACGGCCGCGGCCATCGCCTGGTGGACCGCCGCCGGGTCGTCGCCCGCGACGACGATCGGCTCGTAGCCGTATCCGCGCAGCAAGGCGAGCAGTTCCGCTTCCGGGATACGGGCCAAGATGGTCGGGTTGGCGATCTTGTACTCGTTCAGCGCCAGGATCGGCAACACCGCGCCGTCGCGGGCCGGGTTGAGGAACTTGTTCGCATGCCAGCTCGTAGCCAGCGGTCCGGTCTCCGCCTCGCCGTCGCCGACTACGCAGAACACGGTGAGATCGGGGTTGTCCAAGGCGGCGCCGAACGCGTGCAGCAGCGAGTAGCCGAGTTCGCCGCCCTCGTGGAAGGAGCCGGGCGTCTCCGGCGCGCAGTGACTCGGCACCCCGCCGGGGAAGGAGAACTGGTGGAACAGCGCGCCCATGCCCGCGGCGTCCTGCGGGATGTGGCTGTAGTACTCGGAGTAGGTGCCCTCCAGCCACGCGCACGCATTCGGGCCGGGGCCGCCGTGCCCGGGGCCTGCGACGAAGACGGCGTTCAGGCCGCGCTGCCGGATCGCACGATTGGCGTGCGCCCAGACCAGATTCAGGCCGGGCACCGTGCCGAAGTGTCCGAGCAGCCGTGGCTTGATGTGCTCGGGTCGCAGCGGTTCGCGCAGCAACGGGTTGGCCATCAGGTAGATCTGGCCGACGGCGAGATAGTTGGCCGCGCGCCACCACGCGTCGATCGAAGTCAACTCGTCGCGGGCCAGTGGGCCCGGCACGTCCGCCAGCCGGTAGGAACGCGGGGCGACGGTACGGCCACCGGTACTGCCGACGTTGTCCGCCGAAGTATCGCCGCCTGCACTTGCCATATGGGTCATGCGCCGACTCTCCTCACACTCGGGGCATCGGGGACAGCGGCGCCTCGAGGGACCACTGTCCCGGGGTCGTGCACGGTCGCCGATCGCAATCGGCAACGCCGGATGGAGAATTCACCGCCAGCCTAGCGAGCTTCGCCGCGGCGGGCGCGTCGCACGCGCGTCGCGGGAGGGTCGTCCGCCCGGCCGAGCGGACCGGGCGCACGTGGTCTAGGGTCCGCGGCATGCACATACTGGGAAGGATCATCGGGATCGGCGCCCTCGCCGCGACGACCATCGCGCTGGCGGCCTGCGGCTCGGACGACGAACCGACCGCCGCGACCGTCTCCTCGACGAACACCACCGCGGCGGCGGGGCCTTCCGCCGCGCAGCGCCCGGCCACCCCGAGCAAGGGCCGGGAGTGCACCGCCGACGACATCCGCGTCACCGGCGACTTCGGCGCCGCGCCGACCGTCACCATCCCGGACGACTGCGATCCGCCCAAGCAACTGATCACCAAGGACCTGATCGAGGGCGGCGGCCCCGGCGCCGAGCCCGGCCAGCCGCTGACCATGAACTACGCGCTGGTGACCTGGTCGGACAAGAAGACGCTGGACAGCTCGTTCAATCGCGGCAAGCCGTTCCAGCTCGACCTCGGCGCCGGCCAGGTCATCGACGGCTGGGACCAGGGGCTCGTCGGCGTCCAGGAAGGCTCGCGCCGGCTGTTGATCGTGCCGCCCGAGCTGGGCTACGGCGCGGGCGGGCGCGGCATCGCGCCGTACGAGACGCTGGTCTTCGTCACCGACGCGGTCTCGGTGGGGAAGTAGCCCCGGCCCGCGCGGCCCGCCGAGCCACCGCCGGATGCAGGCCCGCTCGACCGGTCAACTAACCTGGTCGGGATGCGTGGCGTACGCCGCACCCCTCGTCGTCTCGGCCGAGGCCGGGACTCCGGTTCGGATCGGCGCCGGTGGGGGAGCGCGGCAGCCAGCGTAGGGCCGCCTCGTCCGCCATTCCGACCCCGGAGTGCGGGGTGGCGCGCCGCACACCGAACGTCAACCAGTACGAACAACGAACAAGGAGCATGTCCGTGAAGAGCACCGTCGAGCAGCTGAGCCCGACCCGGGTCCGGATCAATGTCGAGGTGCCCTTCGATGAGCTGAAGCCCGATTTCGACCGTGCGTACAAGGCGCTGGCCAAGCAGGTCCGCATCCCCGGTTTCCGTCCCGGCAAGGCGCCCGCGAAGCTGCTCGAGGCCCGCCTCGGCCGTGGCGCCATCCTGGAGCAGGTCGTCAACGACGCCCTGCCCGGTCGCTACAGCGAGGCCGTCACCACCTCCGAGGTGAAGGTCATCGGACAGCCCGAGATCGAGATCACCAAGATCGAGGACGGCCAGGAGCTCGCCTTCACCGCCGAGGTCGACGTGCGTCCGGAGATCGCCCTGCCGGACTACGAGAGCATCGCGGTCACCGTCGACTCGTTCACCGTCGGCGACGAGGACATCGAGGAGCAGTTGCAGTCGCTGCGCCAGCGCTTCGGCACCCTGGCCGGTGTCGAGCGTCCGGTGCAGGACGGCGACTTCGTCTCGATCGACCTCTCCGCGACCGTGGACGGCGAGGAGGTGGCCGAGGCCGCCACCACCGGCCTGTCCCACGAGGTCGGCTCCGGTCAGCTCATCGAGGGCCTGGACGAGGCGCTGGTCGGATTGTCGGCGGGCGAGTCGAAGGAGTTCACCTCGAAGCTGGTCGCGGGCGAGCATGCGGGCAAGGAGGCGGTCATCACCGTCACCGTGCAGACCGTCAAGGAGCGCGAGCTGCCCGAGGCCGACGACGAGTTCGCCCAGCTGGCCAGCGAATTCGACACCCTGGAGGAGCTGAAGGCCGACCTGCGCAGCCGCGTCGAACGGGTCAAGAAGGTGCAGCAGGCGGGCGAGATCCGCGACAAGGTGCTGGAGACCCTGCTCGAGCAGGTCGAGGTGCCGCTGCCCGAGGCCGTGGTGAAGGCCGAGATCGACGCCGTGACCCACGACGCGGTGCACGGCTTCGATCACGACGAGGCCAAGTTCGCCGAGGCGCTCGAGGCGCAGGGCAGCACCCGCGAGGAGTTCGACACCGAGACCAAGGAGGCCGCTGAGAAGTCGGTCAAGACCCAGCTGCTGCTGGACGCGATCGCCGAGGCGGAGGGCACCCAGGTCGGCCAGGACGAACTCACCGAGCGGATCCTGTTCCAGGCGCAGCGCTACGGCATGTCGCCGGAGCAGTTCATCCAGCAGGTGCAGCAGGCGGGCCAGCTCGGCGCGGTGTTCGCCGACGTGCGCCGCGGCAAGGCGCTGGCGGGCGTGGTCGGCAAGGTGACGGTCACCGACTCCGCGGGTAACCCGGTGGACACCGCCGAAATGTTCGGCGAGCCCGCCGATTCCGCGGACGAGGACAACGCGGGCGAGACCGCCGCGGCGGACGCCGAATAATTCCATGGAATGTCGGCGTGATCGACGCCCGTGAGGTGCGCTGATTGCGCTGTGAGCGAAGAAAGGGCGGTACCGGGAGTTCGGTGCCGCCCTGCTTCGTTAATGTTTGTGACGGCAAGTTGGATACGCCCGGTCCGATCGGGTGCGGCGTACCCAACCAGTGATGGCTATGTGGCAATCCGCAACGAGCCGGCGAGAGAAGGCAGGTATCCGTGACAATCAACCAGGCAGGGGTCATGACAACCGCGACTGCTGGTCTCAACCTCAGTGATTCGGTGTACGAGCGCCTGCTGCGTGAGCGCATCATCTTCCTCGGCACGCAGGTCGACGACGACATCGCCAACAAATTGTGCGCGCAGCTCCTGTTGCTCTCGGCGGAGGATCCCACCAGGGACATCTCGCTCTACATCAACTCGCCGGGCGGCTCGGTGACCGCGGGCATGGCCATCTACGACACGATGCAGTTCGCCGAGTGCGACATCGCCACCTACGGCATGGGCCTGGCCGCGTCGATGGGGCAGTTCCTGCTCACCGCGGGCACCAAGGGCAAGCGCTACGCGCTGCCGCACGCGCGCATCATGATGCACCAGCCCTCCGCGGGGATCGGCGGCTCGGCGGCCGACATCGCGATCATGGCCGAGCAGTTCGCGCACACGAAGCGGGAGCTGAACGAGCTGCAGGCGATGCACACCGGCAAGTCGGTCGAGCAGGTCACCGCCGACGCCGACCGCGACCGCTGGTTCACCGCGTCCGAAGCCCTGGAATACGGCTTCATCGACCACGTGATCAGCCACGCGAATCAGGCCAACGGCGCCAAGAAGTAACGCACCGGATCACCCACAGGCCCCCGGACACCTCGAACGTCCGGCCGCCGCACCGACTTTGGAGACGAAGATGGCCAATTCGATCGACCCGCGCGCCGGCCTGTCCGGCATCGCACCGCAGAGCCCGCAGGCGCGCTATATCCTGCCGTCGTTCATCGAGCACTCGAGCTTCGGCGTCAAGGAGTCCAACCCGTACAACAAGCTGTTCGAGGAGCGCATCATCTTCCTCGGCGTACAGGTGGACGACGCCTCGGCGAACGACATCATGGCGCAGCTGCTGGTACTGGAGTCGCTGGACCCCGACCGCGACATCACCATGTACATCAACTCGCCGGGTGGCTCGTTCACCTCGCTGATGGCCATCTACGACACCATGCAGTACGTGCGCGCCGACGTCGCCACCGTCTGCCTGGGCCAGGCCGCCTCGGCCGCGGCCGTGCTGCTGGCCGCGGGCACCCCCGGCAAGCGGGCCTGCCTGCCCAACGCGCGCGTCCTGATCCACCAGCCGTCGCTGGAGGGTGGCATCCAGGGTCAGGTGTCGGACCTGGAGATCCAGGCCGCCGAGATCGAGCGCATGCGTCGCCTGATGGAGACCACGCTCGCGCGGCACACCGGCAAGGACGCCGACACCATCCGCAAGGACACCGACCGCGACAAGATCCTGACGGCCGAAGATGCCAAGGAGTACGGGATCATCGACACGGTGTTCGACTACCGCAAGCTCAGCGCGCAGAAATAAGTCGCGAATAGTCGTTTCCGGCCTGGCCGGGACGACGGGGCGAATTGCCGATCCCGGCGGTGATTCGCTTGTAAATTGCTTCGCAACAGGGAATTCCGGCCGGGAAGTATGCCACGCGGTATGCTGCCCGGCCGGACCGCTCACGCGCCGCCGAGGTTCGAGAATTTGTTCGAACCCCGCGACGGCGCGTCGGGCGGTCGGGAGGTCTCGATCGCCGGTCCGGCGGGCGGATCGCCTTTCGGCGTCGTGACAACACGCACAACCCGCGCGAGAAACATGCGCGAGTTGTCGACCTCCATCCCGAACACCGGGTACGGTCGACCTAGGGACCTTTGCTCCCGGTTGACAGCACTGCCCACCGATCCAGAATCAGCCGATGCGTTTGCGGCTGCGAAAGTGGTGGACAGCTGGCAACCTGGACGGACGGTTGCACGCGGACAAGGAAGTAGGGACCCACGAGATGGCGCGCATCGGAGATGGCGGCGATCTGCTGAAGTGCTCGTTCTGCGGAAAGAGCCAGAAGCAGGTCAAGAAGCTCATTGCGGGACCAGGGGTGTACATCTGCGACGAGTGCATCGATCTCTGCAACGAGATCATCGAGGAGGAACTCGCCGAATCGAGCGAGGTCAAGCTCGATGAGTTGCCCAAGCCCGCCGAGATCCGGGACTTCCTGGAGAACTACGTCATCGGGCAGGACACCGCCAAGCGCACTCTCGCGGTGGCCGTCTACAACCATTACAAGCGCATCCAGGCCGGTGACAAGGGTCGCGACAGCCGCGGCGAGACCGTCGAGCTGGCCAAGTCCAACATCCTGATGCTGGGCCCCACCGGCTGTGGCAAGACCTATCTGGCCCAGACGTTGGCGAAGATGTTGAACGTTCCGTTCGCCATCGCCGACGCCACCGCGCTCACCGAGGCCGGATACGTCGGCGAGGACGTCGAGAACATCCTGCTGAAGCTGATCCAGGCCGCCGACTACGACGTCAAGCGCGCCGAGACCGGCATCATCTACATCGACGAGGTCGACAAGATCGCCCGCAAGAGCGAGAACCCGTCGATCACCCGCGACGTCTCCGGAGAGGGTGTGCAGCAGGCGCTGCTGAAGATCCTGGAGGGCACCCAGGCGAGTGTGCCGCCGCAGGGCGGACGTAAGCACCCGCACCAGGAGTTCATCCAGATCGACACCACTAATGTGCTGTTCATCGTGGCGGGCGCCTTCGCGGGGCTGGAGAAGATCATCTCCGACCGTACCGGTCATCGTGGCATCGGATTCGGCGCCGAGGTGCGGTCCAAGGCCGAGATCGACACCACCGATCACTTCGCGGACGTCATGCCGGAGGATCTGATCAAGTTCGGCCTGATCCCCGAGTTCATCGGCCGTCTGCCCGTGGTCGCCTCGGTGACCAACCTGGACAAGGAATCGCTGGTCAAGATCCTCTCCGAGCCGAAGAACGCACTGGTCAAACAGTACGTCCGGTTGTTCGAGATGGACGGGGTCGACCTCGAGTTCACCGACGACGCGCTGGAGGCCGTCGCCGACCAGGCGATCCTGCGCGGCACCGGCGCGCGCGGCCTGCGGGCGATCATGGAAGAAGTCCTGCAGCCCGCCATGTACGACATCCCCAGCCGCGACGATGTCGCCAAGGTGGTCGTCAACGCGGACACCGTCAACGACAACGTCCTGCCCACCATCGTGCCGCGCAAGGCACAGCGGGCGGAGCGCCGGGAGAAGTCCGCATAGTTCGGGTGTGGCGGCGTTCTCGCGGGGGTACCTCTTCGTGAGGGTTGAGCAAACAGCCTAGTTCCGGCGTGGGTTTCGCCCGGGGCGCATCGTTCCCGTGAGCACTGTACGAGATTGCCGCGGGCGACAGGACCGAGGTCCTCATGTCGACAGGCTTGGCCAATCCCACGTACGTTCTCCCCGCCGTTCGCAACGCCGATCACCCGGCCGAGCGGCTCAAGATTTCCGTTACCGCCCCGAGCGACCTGGTCACGCTGTGTGCGCTCGCGGGCGAGGTCGATCACTTCACCGTCGAGGTGTTCCGCCGCAGGCTGATCGGTTCGCTGGGCGCGGCGGCGCCGGTGGTGGTTGTCGATCTGTCCAAAGTCACGTTCTTCGGCGTCCCCGGGCTACAGGTGCTGATCGACGCACGCTCTGTGCTGGCGCAGACCGGTCGCAGGCTGCGTCTGGTCACCGGTCCGCGGTGCGTGGACCGACTGCTGCAACTGGCCGGTGATCGCGCGCGCTTCGAGGTCATGCCGAGCCTCGCCGACGCCGTGCTCGCCGCCGCCTGAACCGCGCGCTCGTTACGATCGGTTCATGTTTGCCAACCGGCGCTTGGAGCGCAAGGTCGACGCATTGCACGTCAAGCTCGATCTGATCATGACCCATCTGGGCATCGAGGCACCGGCGCCGGTCGCGCCGGTGCGCGCCGTGCCGTCGGTTCCGCGCGGCGACGGCATGGCGGAAGTCGACGCACTACTGGTGCAGGGCAAGAAGATTCACGCGATCAAGCGGTATCGCGAGCTCACCGGCTGCGGGTTGAAAGAGGCCAAGGACGCGGTCGAACGGCGATACCCGTACTGACCGCCGGGACCTTCGTCGCGCCGCTGCGCGGGCGCACCTAGCTGTGCGCGCCGTGGACCAATTGAGCGTGGAAACTCACGGGGAGGTCGGCGCCGGACCGAGTGTCTTCCGGGGAGCGTTCCGGCAAGGGCTCGTGCCCGATCGGGTCGGGCAGATTCCGTACCTGCTCGGTGGCGTAGCTGATCGCACGCCCGTATCGAGCGCTCGCGGCGTCGTGGATGAGCAGTGCGACGCCGATCATCACCGGAGCGACCCCGTGGACGGCGGCGTCGAACCACCGCCCCTCGCTCACGTAGGGATAGGTGTTCAGAGCCACGGTGAGTGCGAGCAAGGCGACTTCGGCAGCCGCCACTTGGCTGCGGTTGTCCAGCACGCCCCACTCGGTGACCTTGTTCGTGCCGATCATGATGATGATCAGCGACACGCTGATCATCGCCTCGAGCAGGTAGCTGAACCAGTACAGCGGGTCGGTCGGCCCGCCCGGCGCGATGTTGTGCTGGACGTTGACCGCCGACCACAGCATCCCGGCGGCGACCACGCCCGCCAGCGAGCCGAGCGACCACGAACGGTGCCGGTACAGCGACGCCAGCCTGACGTGCGGGCTGGACGCGCGGCGCTGCGCGGCGATCGCCTTGCGCGCCAACAGCAGATCCCTGATCTCGGCCTTCTCGATGGCCTCCGAGGTGTGCCGCGCCCGGTCGGATGCCGCGGCGGACGCCTCGGCCTGCTTCCAGCGCTGGTCGCGATCCTGGGTCCGGATCCGTTCGGCCAGATCGCGTTCGGCGAACAGTTCGTCCTCCGACAGGGCGCCGGTCAGTGCCGGGTCGAACTGATAGGCGAGGCGGCCGCGGGCCTTCTCGACTCGTCTCGCCAGCCGTGCGACGTCGTCGTCCGGGGTCTGTTCGTCGAGCATGCGGCTCCAAACGGTCGGGCGGAGGGGAACTCGAGAAACCGAAGACGCCGGTACGGCCTACCGTTCAGCCGAGCTCGCAAACGATAGCTCGCCGGCCGCGGCGCGGCCGGCGAGGTCAACACCTCTTATTCTTAGTGCATTCCACGCCGCAGCGACAGTCCGGAGTGCCCGCGACGCCGAAGTACCAGGCCGGGCCGGACCTTTCCCGCAGCGCCGCGGCCACTTTCACGCCCAGGGCACCCGGCAGGAATCGGTGCTGAAACCCTGCGCGGTGATCCCCAGCGCCGAATTGAACCGGGCGCGTGAGTTTTCCAGCGCGATCTGATAGCTGAGCTCGATGACGCCTGCTCGGCCGAAGCGCCGCTCGAGGTCGGCGACCTGCTCGTCGGTGGCCGCGGTCGGCGTGGCGGTCATCGCGTCGGCGTAGGCGATGGCGGCGCGCTCGTCGTCGGAGTACAGCGGCGAGGTCGCGTAGTCCGCGATGTGCTCGAGCCGAGCGACGTCCAGTTCGCCCAGGCGCATCAGCATGGCGCCGAAGTCGACGCACCACGAACAGCCGATCGTCCACGCCGTCCGGTAGACGGCGATTTCGCGGATCACGGCGGGTAGGGCCGTGCTGGCCTTGTCCACCATGGTCTCGTGGACCGCGTTCGCGGTGAGCAGCTTCGGATGGTTGGCGGTGACGGCGAAGGGCTCCGGCACTTCCCGGAAGCGGCGCTTGGCCAGCCGGTACAGCAGCTTGGTCATCGGTCCGGCCTGCTGCGGGGTGACGGCGGCGATACGGGTGACGCCCATGGCGGTCTCCTTCGATCAGCGGATGTGGTTCCTACTTCTCGGACGAGAGACCGTGCCGGAATGTGATGGGGCCGCGGCTGTGACCTGGCACACCCGGCCGCCATGCGGGTTACTCGGGCTCGACCCGCATGTCCTCCTGACTCCAGTAGGCGCGCATCCCGGTGATCCGGCCTTCCTCGTCGAACTGCATCACGTCGATCGGCGAGAGGACGAAGCGCTGCCCGCCGACCTTGGTGACGATGGTGAACGGGAACGCGGCTTGGTTGCCCGCGATCCTGATGTCCTCGGGCCGCAGTTCGGTCTCTCGATCGAGTGCGGCGATCACCTCGTAGAACTCACGGATGGCGTCGTGGCCGCGCTTGGGCGGGGTGCCCACCGGGTCCTCGACGATGGCGTCGGGCGCGTACAGGTGCACGATCTCCTCGGTCGGGCCCGAGCCGACCAGCTTGACGTACTGCTCGACCACGTCGCGGATCTGCTTGGCCATGAGTCTCCTTCGAAGTGAAACGTGTTCTAATTTTCAGCCTAGCAAGTCCGCGCGTCCGATTCGATCCCCGTACGCTCGGTCCAGTACGACGATCCGGACTCCGGTGGACAGCAGCGCGGTGGGCGAGAGTCCGAACAACGCGCGGAACGCGTCACTGAAATGAGACGGGCTGGCGAATCCGGCGGCGGCCGAGGCGACGGTGAGGTTCGCGCCTTCGGCGATCGCGCGTCCGGCGCCGAGCATCCTGGCCCAGAGCCGGTATCTCCGGAACGAGGTGCCCGCCTGGGCCGAGAACAGGTGCAGGAATCGCGACTCCGACAGGTGCGCCGCCGCGGCGAACCGGTCGGCGGTGAGTTCTCGTTCGGGATGGGTCAGGAGGGTCGCCATCGCCTCCGCCACGCGCTCGTCCAGTGCGGGGACCGGCGCCGCACCGACGAGTTCCGCCAGGGAGCACGGATCGGGACGTGCGTCGCGCGCGGCCGCGACGAGTGCGGTCTCTGCTCGGTGGTCCAGTCCGAATTCGTTGTCCCACCGGATCATCCGCTCGCGGCATGCCCGAGCGGTGCGCGATCCGGGGTCCAGATAGCAGAACATCATGTGGTCGCCGCCCGCGACCACGCGATGTACCCGGCGCGGCGGGATCAGCGCGCTGCGTGCGGGGCGCGCGATGTCGTCGGCCTCGAGCGTGAACGGGGCGTCCACCCCGACGGCAAGGCAGTCGACCGCGGTCGAATGCGCCGCCAGACGCAGCGACGGTCCGCGATAGATCGCCTGCCCGGCCCACAGCCACAGCGCCGCGGACGCTCCCGGCGGAGTGCTCGGGTCCATGCCGTCATGCTGTCACGGCCGGGTGAACCGCCACGGCGGTCTGTTGTGTGACGCGGGTAGCGGCGCCGTTCGGTGCGGGCCGATTGCGCCGGATTCGGGGGATCGCCGTTGATCCCCCCTGGTTCGCCGTTGAACCGTGACCCGCGCTCGGTGTTCGCTGACTCTGTCGGGAATGGTGCACCCGGTGTTACTGCGCGGAGGCGGCCGCTTCGGAATAGTCGCCGTACCGAGGCGCACCGGCGTTGCGGTAGGTGCCGATGACGATGCCGCTGCCGGTCACGCGCGAATCCGTGAGCCGCAGGCCGGTCGGCTGGACATCGGCGCTGAACAGGCGCTTGCCGGTGCCGAGAAGCACCGGAAAGGTGAGCAGGTACAGGGTGTCGATCAGCCCGTGCGCCAGCAGGCCGCGGGCGAGGTTCCCGCTGCCGTGCATCTGGAGTTCCCTGCCGGGCCGTTGTTTCAGGGCGGTCACCTCGGCGAGCAGGTTGCCACGCAGTAGCTCGGCACCCGCCCAATCGGTGCGCTCCATGGTCCGGGACGCGACGTACTTGGGCAGCGAATTCAGCTTCGTGGCCACCGGATTGTCCGGATCGGTGACCTTCGGCCAGTAACCGGCGAAGATCTCGTAGGTCCGCCGTCCGAGCAGGAACGCGTCCACCCGGTCGAAGACCGAATCGACGAAAGCGCCGAAATCCTCGTCGCCGAACGGCACCGACCAGCCTCCGTGGGTGAAACCGCCGCTGGTGTCCTCCTGTGGACCGCCGGGCGCCTGGCACACGCCGTCCAGCGTGACGAACTGGGTGAGGGACAGCTCCATGACGTGGTGTTCCTTTCGTCCTTTTCGCCCGTCGGGCATCGGCCGTTCACCGATTCCGACGGCGTGGAACGAGGAAATTCATCGCTATTTCCGCTGTTCGTGCCCCGGTGTGTCGAGCTTGCGCTCTCGGTGCCGTGCTGTTTACTCGGTCCGGTCAACCAGATGTTCGAGTGACGAGTGGAAGCGGAGGAGACATGGCACTGCCTACCATGACCGCAGAGCAGCGCACCGAGGCCCTGGCCAAGGCGGCTGCGGTCCGCAAGGCACGCTCCGAACTGATCGGCAAGGTGAAGGCGGGCAAGGTTTCGGTCGCGGACCTGCTGAAGAAGGCCGACTCCGACGAGCTGGTCAAGAAGACCAAGGTGGCCGCGGTGATCAAGGCCCTGCCCGGTGTCGGCCCGGTGAAGGCCGCGAAGCTGATGGACCAGGCGGAGATCCCCGAGGACCGCCGCATCGGTGGTCTCGGAGCGCGGCAGCGCGCGGCGCTGCTCGACGCGCTGAAGGACTGACCGGCGGGAACTCGCCGTCTTCTACGGACGCACCGGATCACGCCCGTGGTGATCCCCCACGGGCGTCCCGGACCCCCGCCGGACCGGGTGGCCGGTCAGCGGGATGCGCGGGGTCCGCGGCGGGGGAAACGCACTGTGATCGGTTGCGGATCCGACAGCGGCAGATTCCCGCGCGGCGGAACGAAGACGCAGACCGCTCCGCCGACCACGAGCAGGAACGCCGCGATGAGGCTGGTGGTGAAGCTCGCCGCGCCCAGCTCGGCCGGCTTGTGCAGGACGTGGTACAGGAAGTGGGGGATACCGAAGGTCAGCCAGCCGACGCCCGCGATCCGGGCCGCCGTGGTCCCGTCCACGACGAGCGCGGCGATCGTCACCGCGGTCAGCGCGAGGAAGAAGGCCCCGACGTCGGCTGCCAGATGGTGGTTATAGGGGCCGTCCGCCGCCACCCACCGAGCGCCGAACCCTGGAAAGCTGGTGTACCAGGAGTGCGGCGCCAGGGTGGCCCAGAGGCCGATGACGGCGCCTTGCGCCGCCAACACGGCCAGCACGATCCGCGTGAGCAGCAGGCGGCGGTACTGCGCGAACCGCATCCGTACCCGTAGGCCCTCGGAGTTCCCCTGCACCGAGATCCGCATCGGCCGCTCCGTTCCCGCCGAATCCATTCCGGCTCCGTGCAGTCACGGTAAAACGCGTGCCAGGCGGGGGGCAATAGTGAGTCAGGCCAACCTGGAGCTCGCGCCGGGAACGGCGCGGATCCGCTCGGGGGCGCTGTAGACGTTCATGGTGTCGCCGCGGAGGAAACCGACCAGGCTGAGTCCGGCCTCGCCGGCGAGATCGACCGCGAGCGAACTCGGCGCCGAGACCGCGCCAAGCATCGGAATCCCGGCCATGACGGCCTTCTGCACCAGCTCGAACGAGGCGCGCCCGCTCACGATGAGCACCAGATCGTGGGCGGGGACCCGGTTTTCGCGCAGTGCCCAGCCGATCACCTTGTCCACCGCGTTGTGCCTGCCGATGTCCTCACGCACCGCCAGCGCTTCGCCCTCGGCGGTGAACAGTCCCGCGGCGTGCAAGCCGCCGGTGGCGTCGAACACCGACTGGCGGTCGCGCAGCATGCCGGGCATGGCGGCCAGGGTGTGGGCGTCCACCACGGGGCCGCCGGGCGGCAGTGGGAATCGGGTGCGGGTGCGCACCTCGTCCAGGGCGGTCTTGCCGCACAGTCCGCAGGCGCCGGTGGTGAGGAAGGCGCGGGTCGGCACCGGGACGGGAGTGCGCAGGGTGACGTCCAGGACGTTGTAGGTGTTGCGGCCCTGGTCGTCGGTGCCCGCGCAGTAGCGGGCCGCGACGATGTCCTCGCCGGAGCCGATCATGGCTTCGCTCAGCAGGAATCCGTGCACGAGGTCGATGTCGTCACCGGGGGTGCGCATGGTGACCGTCAGCGATCGTCTGTCGATGCGGATCTCCAGCGGCTCCTCGACGGCGAGGGTGTCCGGACGCAGGATCTCCCCGGTGGGCGAGATCCGGCGCGTGCGGCGGCGGGCGGTGACGCGGCTCATACTGCGATTCTTCCGGCATGAGCGGGGCGCTGCGTGGTTACGCACTGCTGTCTCCCGGCATGAGCGGTGCCGTGCGTGGTTACACGCTGCTGCCGCCTCCGGGTCCGATCGCTCATGCCGGATCCCGGTCGGCATGAGCGGGGAACGGCTTTCCGCCGGTGCTCGCTTCGAATCGGATGGTGACCGCTTTGGAGACGGGTGTGTTGGACCGTTTCGCGACGTGGTCCAGCGGCACCAGAGGATTGGTTTCGGGGTAGTAGGCGGCGGCGTTGCCACGCGGCGTGGGGTAGGGCACCAGGCGGAAGCCTTCGACGCGGCGTTCGGTGCCGTCGGTCCATTCGGAGACGACGTCCACCAGATCGCCGTCGGTGAAGCCGAGCGCGGTGATGTCGTCGGGGTGCACCAGGACGACTTTGCGGCCGTTGTGGATGCCGCGGTAGCGGTCGTCGAGGCCGTAGATGGTGGTGTTGTATTGGTCGTGGCTGCGCAGGGTTTGCAGGATCAGCCTGCCGTCGGGGACCGGCAGCCAGGTCAGTTCGTTGACCGCGAAGTTGGCCTTGCCGGTGGCGGTACGGAATTCGCGGGCGTCGCGCGGCGGGTGCGGGAGCTGGAACCCGTTGCGCTGGCGGACTTTCCCGTTGTAGTCGGTGCAGCCGGGAACGACGCGGGCGATGGCGTCGCGGATGGTGTCGTAGTCGCGGGCGAAGCGCGCCCACGGCACGGCGTGATCGGCGCCGAAGAGTTCGCGCGCGAGTTCGCAGACGATGGCGACCTCGCTGCGCAGGTGATCGCTGACCGGCTTCAGCCGGCCGGTGGACAGATGCACCATCGACATCGAGTCCTCCACCGACACCTGGTTTTTGGTGCCGTCCGGGGCGAGGTCGAGGTCGGTGCGCCCGAGGGTGGGCAGGATGAGGGCGGTGCGGCCGTGCACGAGGTGACTGCGGTTGAGTTTGGTGGAGACCTGCACGGTGAGCGCGCAGCCGCGCAGCGCGGCCTCGGTCACGGCGGTGTCGGGGGTGGCGGAGACGAAGTTGCCGCCCATGCCGAAGAAGACTTTCGCGTGCCCGTCGCGCATGGCGCGGATGGCCGCGACGGTGTCGAGGCCGTGCTCGCGCGGGCTGGTGATGTCGAACTCGCGGTCGAGGGCGTCGAGGAAGGTGGCGGGCATCTTCTCCCAGATGCCCATGGTGCGGTCGCCCTGGACGTTGGAGTGGCCGCGCACCGGGCACACACCCGCGCCCGGCTTGCCGATCATGCCGCGCAACAGCAGCAGGTTGATGGCCTCCTCGATGGTGGCCACGGCATCGGCCTGCTGGGTCAGCCCCATCGCCCAGCACAGGATGATGTTGCGCGACCGGGCGAACACCTCGGCGGTGTGCTCGAGTTCGGCCGTGCTGAGGCCCGTCGCTTCCAGCGCGGTGGCGAGATCCACCGCGCGCACGTGCTTTTCGTATTCGGCGTAGCCCGCGCAGTGGGCGTCGACGAATGCCCGGTCGACGACCGTGCCCGGCGCGCGATCCTCGGCTTCCAGTAGCAGGCGGCCCAGCGCTTGGAACAGGGCCATATCGCCGCCGAGGCGGATCTGCAGGAAGTCGTCGGCGAGCGGCACACCGGTGGTGACGCCCTTGACCGTCTGCGGATCGCGGAAGGCGAGCAGCCCGGTCTCCGGCAGGGGATTCACCGCGATGATCCGGGCGCCCTCGGCTTTCGCGGCGGCGAGCGCGCTGAGCATCCGCGGATGGTTGGTGCCCGGGTTCTGGCCCGCGACGACGATCAGGTCGGCCTTGGCGACGTCGTCGATGGAGACCGAGCCCTTGCCGATCCCGATCGAACCCGACAGTGCGGCGCCGGAGGACTCGTGGCACATGTTGGAGCAGTCGGGCAGGTTGTTGGTGCCGTAGCTGCGCACCAGCAGCTGATAGAGGAACGCGGTCTCGTTGCTGGTGCGGCCGGAGGTGTAGAACACCGCCTCGTCGGGCGAGTCCAAGCCGCGTAGCGTGTCCGCGATCAGCCGGTAGGCCTCGTCCCACGCGATGGGGGAGTAGTGGGTGTCGCCGGGCCGCAGCACCATCGGGTGGGTGAGCCTGCCCTGCTGGCCGAGCCAGTAGCCGGACTTCTCGCTCAGTTCGGCGATCGAGTGCGCGGCGAAGAACTCCGGCGTGACCGTGCGCAGCGTGGCTTCCTCGGCGACCGCCTTCGCGCCGTTCTCGCAGAACTCGGCGGGCCTGCGATGGCCGGTCGGCTCCGGCCAGGCGCAGCCGGGGCAGTCGAAGCCGTGCACCTGATTGACCCGGGCCAGGGTGCGGGCGGTGCGGATGACACCCATCTCCTCGACCGAGCGCTTCAGCGCCACCCCCACGGCGGTGACGCCCGCGGCCTGCTTTTCGGGCGGGGTCACCGTCAGCTCGGACTCGTCGATGTCCCGGCTCGGTCCTTTTCGGTGCATGCCGTCATTGTCCCTCCACGCGGCGGGGAGCGGGCGTGGACCGGTCTTCGTCCGTCCCGGTGGTCCGGTGCGGACGCGGGTCATCAGCGGCGGCGTGCGCCTGCGATGTCGGCCATGCCCGTGCGCTGGTCGTCGCCGCGGTAGGTGAGGACTCGCTCGCTGATGCGGACGCGCCAGCCCGGCGGGAGTTCGGTCGGGGATGTGCTGATCCGAGTCCACTGATCGGTGCCGGGAGCGGCGATGAAGGTGCCGGAGGTGGCGGCGGCGTCCCGGACGTACACCTTGCCCGCGTCGACCGACACATAGGCGTGCACGCGGGAGACGTGGCGGTCACGTTGGATGACGATCGGGGTCGCGGTGGCGGCGCGGACCGATTCGTCCACCTGCGGCCCGCGCCCGATGACATAGGCGCGGTTCAACGGGTAGGCGGCCCCGTCTTCGGTGACCAGGGCGCCGACGGCGGCTTCGCCGGACGGCGCGGCCGGGCGCGGGACTCGCGTCCCACCGTTCTCCGGCGCTTTGCGCAAGGCGACCGGCTCGTGCGTGGGCTGCACCTGCGACCAGGCGAGCGGTCGATCCGCGGCGGGGCGGGGCGGACGCGGTTTGGCAAGGGGGCGAGCCGATTCGGTCGGCCGGGCGGGCGGCGCCACAGGCGCGACCGCGTCGGAAGCGCCGGTCGGTTCGGGCGTCGCCGTGAAACCGGCCGCGGCCGTCGGCTCCGGCTCGGCCGGTGCGGAAGGTTTGGATGGCCGGGGCTCGACGGTCTTCCCGGCGCTGCGCACCGCGGCGTGCAAGACGAAGCCGCCGCCGGGCACCACGCCGGCGCGCAAGTCGGTGCGGGGCAGCGCGGTCGGTGGCGCGCCGGTGCCCGCGCCGATCGTGATGCGGCGCACCGGTTCGCGCACGATCTCGTCCACCCAGGTGAACGCACGCCCGCCGTCGAGGCGGCGGGTGCCCTCCGCGCCCTGGATCTCCGCGGTCACCGCTCCGCGCAGCAGGATCAGCATGCCGTCGTCGGTCGGCGCGACGACTCCGAACGGCGGCGGTTGGACCGTGCTGCCGAAGATCACCGCGGCGAGACGCTGCGCCAGCGCGGCGCCGGGGTGATCACCCTCGGCCACGGCTTCGATGGTGCCGAGTATCCGGTCGGTGGAGGTGGTTTCGGCACCGAGATAGGCGACGACCGCACCGAAGCGGGCGACCAGTCCGTCGCCCGGTGCGACACCCACGGTGGACGGTTTCTTGCGCACCCGCGCCCTCCTTCCCGGCGCACTACCGGCATTCCGAAGCCAGCATAGAGCGTCGGTGGCGACCGAACCGGGGGCTTGAACCATCACGAAGCCGAATCCTGGAACGCTCCGCTGTGCTGTCCGGTGCTCGAATCACGCGCTGCCGTCCGGGTTCTCACGCGCGGTTCCGTCCGCCTGTGCGACGGCTGTGAGCTGCGGGTTGTGGTGTTTTCCGCAGCAACAGACAGTCATGTGTGAAATTCTCTGCTGTGTCTTGGATCACGTGACGAGTCTTGTTGTGATCGTTTTCCTTGCCGACTGGGCCACGGGTAGGCAGGCCGTGTCGTCGGCGCTCCCGCTGTCCGTTCGTATGTCCCGTTTGCGACGACCCGGCTCGCTCATCGCTCGAACTTCGGCACGCGCTGGGGTGCGATGCACGCGGGTGTATCTGCGGTACCGGGCAGCCGGTCGCGCACCGTGACGCAAGCACGCCCAAGCGCGGTGCGCGGGCACGTGCCGATCACCCGAACGGCGTTCGTCGCTGGTTATGCTCGGCGCATGAGCGCAGCAGCCGTCAGCCGCCGGTCCCGCCCGGCCAAAGCTCCGCTGAGTCGCGAGGTGATCATCGAGACCGGCCTGCGCATCCTGGATCGGGATGGTGCGGCGGCGCTGACGATGCGCCGGGTGGCGCAGGACTTGGACACCGGCGCCGCCTCGCTGTACGTCTACGTCGCCAATCGCGACGATCTGATGACCGCCATGCTCGACCATGTCCTCGGCGCTGTCCCGGAGCCCGCCGGAGCGGATTGGCGGGAGCGGCTCGCCGCGCTGGTCGATGCCATGGTCGCGGCGATGAGCAGGCACGAAGGGCTTGCGCTCGTCGCGCTCGGCGCGATCCCGGACAGCCCGAACGCGTTGCGGCTGGTGGAACTGATGCTCGGCTCGCTCACCGAGGCGGGACTGGACGACCGAACCGCCTCGTGGGCGGTGGACCTGCTCTTTCTCCACATCACCGCGTCGGCGGCCGAACAGAGCGTGCACAACGTCGGCGGCGGTACCGAGCAGGAGTACCTCGCCGGGATGCGGCGACGCTTCGCCGAGCTGCCCGCCGACCGTTATCCCCTCGTCGTGGCCATGCGGGACGCTCTGCTGGCCGGTGACGGCGACGCGCGGGCGGCGTGGGCGGTGCGAGTGCTGCTCAACGGCGTTCTCGCCACGCGGGCGGAGTGAAATTCGCTGGTGCGCTCGGCGGTGCGGAGGCAGAATGAGCCGGTGATCCGGCCGGCGACAACCGCAGACCTTCCCGTGCTGCAAGACATCGAAACCGCGGCGGGCAAGCCGTTCGCGGACATCGGGATGACGGCCGTGGCCGACGACGAACCTCCTTCGCTGACCACGCTGGAGGAGTTCCAGCGCGCCGGGCGCGCCTGGGTGTGGACCGACGAGGACGTGCCGATCGGCTACCTGGTGCTGGGGGTGGTCGACGGCAACGCTCATATCGAGCAGGTATCGGTGCGCCCCGACTACGCGGGGCGCCGGATCGGCAAGCGTTTGATCGATCGGGCCGCCCGCTGGGCCGTCACCGCGGGCCTGCCCGCGATGACGTTGACCACGTTCACCGACGTTGCCTGGAACGGGCCGTATTACCAGCGGCTCGGCTTCCGGTACCTGTCGGCGGACGAGGAGACGCCGGGGCTGGTCGAGTTGCGGGCCGCCGAACGTGCCCACGGCCTCGACCGCTGGCCGCGCGCGTGCATGCGCGCGGAGTTGACCGCGTGGTCGATGGAATGACCGCCTGCCGCGCCGGACGAAGCGACGGGCGCGTCCCCTAGCCGACAGCGGCGACCGCGGCCGGGGCGGCGGCCGCGCGATCCTCGGCGACCAAGCCGATGCGTGTGCGCCGATCCAGCAGATCCTCGGCGTCGAGCGCACCTTCGTGGGACACCGCGAACGCGAATTCGGCGCCGAGCACGTCGATTCCGGGCGCCACCGGATCGGCCAGCGCCGGATCACGGCGCGCCGCGGCCTGTACGGCGGACGCCTCACTGCCGTAGCGCTCGATCAGCACGGGCGGGGCGTCGATGTGGTCGCGCGCCGCGCCGGAGACCGCGCCGACCAGGGGAAGCTGCCGGGTGCGGCACGGCCGCGCGGCGAGACCGCCGTGCGCGACGGCGGCGTCGATCACGTCCTCGGCCATCTTCCGGTAGGTCGTGAGTTTGCCCCCGACAACGGTGATGATCCCGGTGGGGGACCGCAGCACCGCGTGTTTGCGGGAGATGTCGGCCGTGCTGTCGTCGGCGGTCTGCAGCAGTGGCCGCAGTCCGGCGTACGAGCCGCGGATATCGGCGCGGGTCAACGGTTCACGCAGGGCCGGATTGATGGTGTCGAGCAGGAACTCGATCTCACCGTCGGTCGGCTTCGGCTCGTCGGGTACGGGTCCCGGCGCGTCCTCGTCGGTCAAGCCCAGGTACACCCGGCCGTGCGCGGCGGGGAAGGCGAAGACGAAGCGGCCGATGCTGCCGGGTACCGGCACGGTGAGCGCGGCGGTGAGGCCGCCGAAGGAGGCGGCGGAGAACACCAGGTGGGTGCCGCGGCTGGGCCGCAGCCGGATGCTCGGATCCACCTGCTCGGCCCAGACGCCGGTGGCATTCACCACGGTGCGCGGTCGCACCGTGAGGGTCTCGCCGGTGCGAATGTCGCGCAGTGTCGCCGAATCACCGGACACCGCGAGCGCTTCGACACGGGTCAGCACCCGCGCGCCGTGTGCTGCCGCGGTGCGCGCCAGCGCGACGACCAGGCGGGCATCGTCCACCAGCTGTCCGTCCCACGCCTGTAGGCCGCCGCGCAGGTCCGCGCGGCGTACCGTCGGTGCGAGCCGCACGGCCTCCGCGGCGGTGACGTGCCGGGACCGGGGCAGGATGGCCGCTGGGGTGCCCGCCCCGCGCCGCAGCAGGTCACCCGCCAGGAAACCGGCGCGCACCAGGGCGGCTTGGGCCGCGCCGATGCCCGGCAGCAGCGGCACCAGTTGGGGCAGCGGGCGCACCAGATGCGGTGCCGTGGTGCGCATCAGGATGCCGCGTTCCACCGCGCTCTCGTGGGCGATGCCGATCCGGCCGCCTGCCAGGTAGCGCAGGCCGCCGTGCACCAGCTTGGAACTCCACCGGCTGGTGCCGAAGGCCAGATCGTGGCGCTCGACCAGGACGGTTCGCAGCCCGCGGGCGGCGGCATCGAGGGCGGCCCCCGCGCCGGTGACGCCGCCGCCGATCACGAGGACATCGATCTCGGCGCCGTCGCCGAGGTGGGCCAGGTCCGCGGCGCGGCGGGCGGCGTTCAACGCGGAGTCTCCGGTGCGCACCGAATTCGTGGTCATCACAATGCCTTTCCGATCCAGCAGGAAGCGTTGGAGCGCGTGCTCGTCACGGTCGCTTTCGGTCGCCGTTTTCTGCGGCGGCGTGGTCGTCGAGATAGCCGTCGATCGCGTGGCGGAGTTCGGTGTCGAGCTGCTCGCCGGCCAGCAACGCCGCGACGGTGCCCGCCGACTGCACCGCCGACTGGGCGATCAGCAGCAGCATCGTGGCCATCCGCTCCGGATCACCGTCGCGAATGGAGCCGTCCTGCTGGCCTTCCCGGATACCCGCCGCGAACAGCTCGATCAGTGCGCGCTGGTTGCGCCCGAGCCGGCCGAAGACGTAGGTGAGCATCAGATCGGTGTCGGTGCGGAAGATCTTGCCGAACAACGGATTCGACCGGACCGTCGCCGCTCCCGCGACCACGCCCTCGACCAGCCTGGCGCGCGCGCTGCCCGCGGCGGGCATCGTCTCGGCCACGATGCCGCGCAGCTCGCGGACCAGCAGTTCGGCCACCAGCGCGCCGGTATCCGGCCAGCGGCGGTAGACGGTGGGCCTGCTGACGCCCGCTCGCCGCGCCACCTCGGTGAGCGTGGTGCGGCGTACGCCGAACTCCTGCACGCAGGCGCGCGCCGCGTCCAGGATCGCCAGGTCGATCGGCGAGAGCGAGTTCCCGGCGAAGTCGTCAGAAGCGTTCAAGGTGTCACCCGGTAGTCGATTGGTCCGCGGGGCGCGGACCAGGAAGAATGGTTCGCATGCTTGTTACTGATTGACAGTCTATGTCAAACTGTAACGCATGGTGGAGACGCAGCAGCACACCGGCGGCGATCCGGCTTCCCCGGCGAAGACCGGCGTGAGCGGATCGGCGGCGGGTATGGTCTGGGATGCCTGGGGAATCCCGGCTGGGCACCAGCCACTGTCGGAGCGAATCCGTGGTCTGCTGACGCAGGTCTTCGGAGTGTCCGGCAATTCGGTGGCGCGCCGCGATGAGGGCGACGTGCCACTGCGCGAATCGGCGCTGACGCAGGCGCGGCAAGCCGGGTTGATCGAGGTGGTCGGCCCCGGCAACGTGTCGACCGACCACCTCGATCGGTTGCGGCACGCCGGGGGAAAGAGCACTCCCGATCTGCTGCGCCGCCGGGCGGACGGCCCGCAGGACGCCCCGGATGCCGTCGTCTTCCCCGCCGATCACGATCAGGTCCTCGCCGTGCTGGCCTACTGCGCGGAGCACGCCGTGGCGGTGGTCCCGTTCGGCGGCGGCACCAGCGTGGTCGGTGGTGTCGATCCCGTGCGCGGTCGTTTCGGCACCGTCATCGCGCTGGACCTGCGCAGGCTCGACGGCGTCACCGGCATCGATCCTATCAGCGGCACCGCCACACTGGGAGCGGGACTCACCGGTCCGCGCGCGGAGGAACTGCTGGGCGCGCACGGCCTTTCGCTCGGCCACTTCCCGCAGAGTTTCGAGTTCGCCACCATCGGCGGCTTCGCGGCCACGCGCTCGTCCGGCCAGGCCTCGGCGGGTTACGGCCGGTTCGACGACATGGTGCAGCGGCTGAAGATCGCCACGCCCAGCGGCGCGCTCGAACTCGGCCGCGCTCCCGCTTCGGCCGCGGGCCCGGACCTGCGCGAGCTGTTCGTCGGTTCGGAGGGCACGCTCGGTGTGATCACCGAGGTCACCGTGCGGGTGCATCCGGTCCCGGAAACCGTCGCGTATCAAGCGTGGTCGTTCCCCGACTTCGGAACCGGCGCCGCCGCCTTGCGCTCGGTGGTGCAGGCGGGCGCGGCGCCGACCGTGCTGCGGCTCTCCGACGAGGCGGAGACCGGGATCAACCTCGCCCGCTCCGGCGATATCGGCGGCAACCCGGTGGCCGGATGTCTGGCCGTCACCACCTTCGAGGGCAGTGCGGCGCATGTCGCCGCGCGCAGCGCCGAAGCGGCCGCTGTGCTGGCCGCGGCGGGCGGCTCGGCCCTGGGCGAGACCCCCGCCCGGGAATGGGAACACGGGCGTTTCGGCGCGCCCTACTTGCGCGACGCGCTGCTGGATGTCGGTGTGCTCTGCGAAACCCTGGAAACCGCCACCACCTGGTCCGATCTGAGCGCCCTGAAGGCGAAGGTGACCGCGGCGCTGTCCGATTCGCTCGGCGCGCAGGGGACGCCGCCCCTGGTCATGTGCCACATCTCGCACACCTACCCGACCGGCGCGTCGCTGTACTTCACCGTCGTCGCCAAGCAACTGGACGACCCGCTGGCCCAGTGGCAGGTCGCCAAGCGCGCCGCGGGCGACGCCATCGTCGCGGCGGGCGGCACCATCACCCACCACCACGCGGTGGGCACCGACCATCGCCCATGGGTGCCGGACGAGGTCGGCGACCTCGGCGTGCGCGTACTGCGCGCGGTGAAGGCCGAGCTCGACCCGGCGGGCATCCTGAATCCCGGAAAGCTGGTGCCGTGACCGAATATTCGCCGGTGCGCAGGCTCACCGTGGTGACCAATCCGCACGGCAGAGGCGGCGATGCGGCGAGCGCCGCGATCGCCCGCCTCCGCGCGGGCGGCACCGAGATCACCGAGGTGTGCGCCCCTTCGGTCGCCGAAACGGTTCGGCAGGTGCGCGACTCGGTCACGGGTGCGGCGCGGCCGGATGCCGTGGTCTGCATCGGCGGCGACGGCCTGATCAACGTGACGTTGCCCGCCGTCGCGGAGACCGGCGTCGCGCTCGGCATGGTTCCTGCGGGGACCGGCAACGATCTGGCCAGGGAACTCGGTGTGCCGACCGACGATCCGGTCGCCGCCGCCGCTGTCGTTTTGGGCGGGCGGACCAGGACGATCGATCTCGGGCGGATCGAGTCGTCCGGGCCGCCCATGTGGTTCGCCACGGTGACCGGCACGGGCTTCGACGCGCGGGTGACCCTGCGCGCCAACGCGATGCGCTGGCCGAAAGGCCGGCTGCGCTACACCGTCGCCGCGCTGGCCGAGATCTCCGGGCGGTTCACCGTGCCCTACCGGGTCGAACTGGTCGGTGCGGTGACCGAAGGGCTGACCAACCCCGGCGCGGGCTCCCTGCTGGAGACCGAGGCGGTGATGGTCGCGGTCGGCAACACCCGCACCTACGGCGGCGGCATGCTGATCTGCCCGGACGCGGTCATGGACGACGGCCTGCTCGACCTGACCGTGGTCGGCGCGTTGTCGCGCAGGGAGATGCTGCGCCTGCTGCCCGCCCTGTCGGCGGGCAAACGCCAGGATCACCCGGAGGTCAGGCAGTTCCGCGCCTCGGCCGTCACGCTCACCGCGACGGGCGCGCCCGCGACCGCGGACGGCGAACCGGCGGGCACCCTGCCGATCACGATCCGCGCGGTCCCCGCGGCGTTGACCGTCCTGGTGCCCTGACCGCCTCGGCGGCAACGCGTGCCGGTCAGCCGAACGTCACGCACCGCAACCGGTCCACGGCCGCGCGGTCGACGATGACCACCGACTGCGACGCACCGGCCGGCGACCGATGCTCGGTCACGACCGCGCGCATGAGTTGCCGCCAGCGCCGCACGTGCAGCCGGAAGGACATGTGATTGATCCGCCTGCCACGGCTGTGCTGACCTGCGCGCGCCACCGCCGCGGGCACATCGAGCATGAGCAGGTGCAGTTCGCGGTCCGCCGCCCAGCGCGCGATCAGTGCCCGTGCCCAGCCGAACGTGCCGCAGTCGTGGATGACCACCGGGCCGGTGACCTCACGCAACGCGGTGCGGATCGCCAGGAAGTGCGCCGCGTGCACCAGCGGACGCCACAGCAGGTAGGGCAGCCACCACAGCCGGGGCCGCCAGCGATTGCGCGCCTGCATCGAGTCGAGCACCAGCACCCCGGCGGCACTGCGCGACGGCGCGTCGGCCGCCGAATCCGCGCCGAAGAACTTGCGCAGCGCGGTGCTCTTGCCCGCACCGGGCACGCCCGCGACGATCAGCGCCGCCGAGACCGGGTACCGGATCTCCTCGATCGCGTGACCGCGGAGATCGTGCAGCGTGTCCGGGACCAGGATCGGCAGCCGGGGTTCCGGGGCGGACGCGGACACGGCTTCGAGCGGGGGGTTCACCCCTCCCAGCGTGCGCAGTGGATACGTGTTCGGCAACCGGGAAAACCCTGGTTTTCGCTGAGGATTCACCGGAGGGGGCGTGCCAGGGGTATCCACCCTCTCCAGGGTCCTGGGTTTTCCCGCATTCGGCAATAACGGACATTTCGGACAATGGTCGTTCATTCGCGTTTCCGGCCCGCCGATCGCGCGCGGAGATGCATTCGTTCGCCCTGGGATCCGAAAAGACTCAGGATTTCCGTCGCGCCACGGCCCGCGCTGCCGAACCAATGCGGTTGACGGGTATCGAATTCCGCCGCCTCGCCGGGGCCGAGCACCAGGTCGTGCTCGCCGAGTACCAGCCGAAGCCGTCCGGACAACACGTAGAGCCACTCGAAACCCTCGTGCACCTTCGGGTCGGGTTCGCCGCGCTCGGGCGGAATGATGATCTTGAACGCCTGTAGCGGCCCCGGCTGCCTGGTGAGCGGGACAATGGTGAGCCCGTTCATCTTCCGTGCTGTGGTGTGCACACGCGGATCGGCGATCTTGGGAGCGGCGACCAGTTCGTCCAGCGGGACCTGGTGGGCCATCGCGATCGGCAGCAGCAACTCCAGGCTGGCCTTTCGCTGACCGGACTCCAGTCGCGAGAGCGTGCTCTTGGAGATCCCGGTGCTTTCCGCCAGCGCGGTGAGTGTGACGTTGCGGCGGGTGCGCAGCGCTTTGAGTCGTGGACCGATGTCGGCGAGAGCCTGGGTGACGGCCGGTGGTGTGGACATCTCACCAGTGCACCGCGTTTTCCCGTTTTTGGCAACATTAGTTGCTGAAGTGCCGTGAACGACTGCACTGTGTCGGTGGAGGTGATCGCGGAATGAGCGAGACATACGATGTGGTGATCGTCGGTGACGGCGCGGCGGGACTGTCCGGGGCGCTGGTCCTGGCCCGGGCGCGGCGGCGAGTCGCGGTGGTCGGGGGCGGTGCGCCGCGCAACGCGCCCGCCGAGCACATGCACGGATTCCTGTCCCGGGACGGGATGCCGCCCGCGCAGCTGCTGGCCCACGGAGCCGCCGAGGCCGCGGGCTACGGCGCGGAACTGATCGATGACGTCGTGATCGACGCGGAGCCGACCGGAGAGTCGGACTACATGCTGCGGCTCGGTGGCGGCGCAACGCTGCGGGCTCGCCGCGTGCTCGTCGCCACCGGGCTGCGCGACGAACTGCCGCAGCTGCCCGGAGTGCGTGAGCGCTGGGGCCGTGACGTGCTGCACTGTCCGTACTGCCACGGCTACGAGGTGCGTGACCAGCCGATCGGCGTGCTCGGCGGGCCGGAACCCGGGGCGCGGGCCCGCGCGGTGCACCTGGCGCTGCTCCTGCCGCAGTGGTCGGACGACGTCATCTTCTTCCCGAACACGATGCCGCTCTCCGACGGTGACCGCGCTCACTTGGACGTACGCGGGGTGCGGGTGCTCGACGGCGAAGTGGCCGGATTCGCCGTGGACGACCGCTTGCGCGGCGTGGAACTGGCCGACGGACGAGCGGTACCGAGGACGGCGATGTTCGTCGCGCCGACCTTCCGTGCCAACGATGCCGTGCTGGTCGCGCTGGGCTGCGCCTTCGACGACAGCGGCTGGGTGGTGACGGACGCGACCGGGCGCACCAGTGTGCCGGGAGTCTGGGCCGCGGGGAATGTCAGCAATCCGGCCGCCCAGGTGATCTCCGCCGCGGGTGCCGGCTCGACCGCCGCGATCGCGATCAACGGCGACCTCGTGCTGGCCGACGCAGGCGCCTTCGCCCGATAAGGGGAATAGCCGGGGTGCAAAATGCCGGAAGCTGAGAATTACTTATGGATTCCGAGTGCCGCCTCGGATCGCCGGTAAGCTTCTGACATAGGCGGAGTGTTCGGTGTCCCTCATCCACCGAAGACTCCGCCTTTCTTTGTCTTCGATGTGGAATACCGCGTGTACGGTTCGTGCCGATCGACGCGACCGCGGTCCTGACGGCGGACCTTGTCCGTTTTTCCGGTGCGGGGCCGACCGGTGAATCCGCGCGAACCGGCGCCCGGGATCGACCGACCCGAAGTGGGTCGATCGGCGCGCTCTAGAATCGCGGGGTGACCAGCGCAGCCCCTGACAACACGCGTAATCGTGCCGATGCCCTCCCCAAGAGCTGGACGCCCAGCGAGGTAGAGGCCGAGATGTACGAGCGCTGGGTAGCCGCTGGCTATTTCACCGCCGACCCGGCCAGCGGCAAGCCCGCCTATTCGATCGTGCTGCCGCCGCCGAACGTCACCGGCACGCTGCACATGGGCCACGCGCTCGACCACACCCTGATGGACACGCTCTCGCGCCGCAAGCGCATGCAGGGTTACGAGGTGCTCTGGCTGCCCGGCATGGACCACGCGGGCATCGCCACCCAGACCGTGGTGGAGAAGCAGCTGGCGGTGGACGGCAAGACGAAGGAAGACTTCGGCCGCGAACTGTTCGTGCAGAAGGTCTGGGACTGGAAGCGCGAGTCCGGCGGGGCCATCCAGTGGCAGATGCGCGCGCTCGGCGACGGCGTGGACTGGAGCCGGGACCGCTTCACCATGGACGAGGGCCTGTCGCGCGCCGTGCAGACCATGTTCAAGCGGCTCTACGACGCGGGCCTGATCTACCGCGCCGAGCGGCTGGTGAACTGGTCGCCCGAACTGCGCACCGCGATCTCCGATATCGAGGTCAAGTACGACGACGTGGAGGGCGAACTCGTCTCGCTGCGCTATGGCTCGCTCGACGACGGCGAGCCGCACGTCGTCGTGGCCACCACCCGGGTGGAAACGATGCTGGGCGACACGGCGGTGGCCGTGCACCCGGAGGACCCGCGTTACCGGGCGCTGATCGGCACCACCCTGGAGCATCCGATCACCGGGCGGCAGATCCCGATCGTCGCCGACGACTACGTCGACCCCGAGTTCGGCTCTGGCGCGGTGAAGATCACGCCCGCGCACGACCCCAACGACTTCGAGATGGGTCTGCGGCACGGGCTGCCGATGCCGACCATCATGGACGAGCGCGGGCGGATCACCGGCACCGGAACCGAATTCGACGGCATGGACCGTTTCGAGGCGCGCGTCAAGGTGCGCGAGCGGCTCGCGCGGGAGGGCCGGGTCGTCGCGGAGAAACGGCCGTACCTGCACAGCGTCGGGCACTCCGAGCGCACCGGCGAGCCGATCGAGCCGCGCCTGTCCATGCAGTGGTGGGTGAAGGTCGAGTCGCTGGCCAAGGCGGCCGGTGACGCCGTGCGCACCGGCGACACCGTGATCCATCCGAAGAGCCAGGAGCCGCGCTGGTTCGGCTGGGTCGACGACATGCACGACTGGTGTATCTCGCGTCAGCTGTGGTGGGGCCACCGCATCCCGATCTGGTACGGCCCCGAGGGCGAAGTGGTGTGCGTCGGGCCGGACGAGGCGGCGCCCGAGGGGTGGGTGCAGGACCCGGACGTGCTCGACACCTGGTTCTCCTCCGGCTTGTGGCCGTTCTCCACGATGGGCTGGCCGCACGCCACCGCCGAACTCGAGAAGTTCTATCCCACGAGCGTTCTCGTCACCGGCTACGACATCCTCTTCTTCTGGGTGGCGCGGATGATGATGTTCGGCACCTACGTCGCCGAGGACGCCGCGCTGACTTCGGGCAAGGGCGGCGAGCGGCAGGTGCCGTTCAAGGACGTGTTCCTGCACGGCCTGATCCGCGACCAGTTCGGCAAGAAGATGTCCAAGTCGCGCGGCAACGGGATCGACCCGCTGGACTGGATCAACGGCTTCGGCGCCGACGCCACGCGGTTCACCCTCGCGCGCGGCGCGCAGCCCGGCGGCGACCTGTCGGTCGGCGAGCCGCACGTGCTCGCCGCACGCAGCTTCGTGACCAAGCTGTTCAACGCGACCAAGTTCGCGCTGATGAACGGCGCGCGGGTCGGCGAGCTGCCCGACCGCGCGCAGCTCACCGACGCCGACCGCTGGATCCTGGACCGGCTGGACGCGGTGCGCGCCGACGCCGACGCCGCGTTCGACGCCTACGAGTTCGGCAAGGCGTGCGAGGCGCTCTACCACTTCGCCTGGGACGAGCTGTGCGACTGGTATCTGGAGCTGGCCAAAGTGCAGTTCGCCGCCGACGGCGCGCGCGCCGAGGCGACCCAGCTGGTGCTCGGTTCGGTGCTCGACGCGGTGCTGCGCCTGCTGCACCCGGTCATCCCGTTCGTCACCGAGTCGTTGTGGCAGGCGCTGACCGGCGGCGAGTCGGTGGTGATCGCCTCGTGGCCGCAGCCCTCCGGCATCTCCGTGGATCAGGAAGCGGCGCAGCGCATCTCCGACACCCAGCGGTTGATCACCGAGATCCGGCGATTCCGCAGCGACCAGGGTCTCGCGGACAAGCAGAAGGTGGCGGCCAAGCTGATCGGGGTGGACGAGGCGGGTCTCGGCGAGCAGGCGGCGTCGGTGGCGAACCTGGCCCGGCTCACCGAACCCGGCGCCGACTTCGCCGCGACCGCGTCGGTAGAGGTCCGCCTGAGCGCCGGGACGGTCACCGTGGAGCTGGACACCTCCGGCGCGGTCGATCTGGACGCCGAACGCCGCAGGCTGGAGAAGGATCTCGCCGCCGCGCAGAAGGAACTGCAGGGCACCGCGGCCAAGCTCGGCAACGAGGCGTTCCTGGCCAAGGCCCCCGACCACGTGGTCGACAAGATCCGCGGCAGGCAGCAGATCGCGTCCGACGAGGTGGCGCGCATCGGGGCGCGACTGGCGGAGTTGAGCGGGAAGTGAACCACGAGCCGGAACCGCAATACGGCGACGACGAGCGCCGTGGCGGCGGGGCGCGGCTCGGGTCCGGGCCCTCGCCGGTGGAGCTGGCCGAGATGGCGCTGGTCGAGGCGGAACTCGACCGGCGCTGGCCGGAAACCAAGATCGAGCCGTCGCTCACCAGGATCGCCACGCTGATGGACCTGCTCGGCTCGCCGCAGCAGAACTACCCGGCGATCCACATCGCGGGCACCAACGGCAAGACCTCGGTGACCAGGATGATCGACGCGCTGCTCACCGCGCTGCACCGGCGCACCGGCCGGATCACCAGTCCGCACCTGCAGCTGGCCACCGAGCGGATCAGCATCGACAACGCGCCGATCACGCCTGCGCGGTATGTGGAGCTCTACCGGGAGTTGCTGCCGTACGTCGAGATGATCGACAAGCAGTCGGCGGCGGCCGGCGGACCGGCCATGAGCAAGTTCGAGGTGCTCACCGGCATGGCCTTCGCCGCTTTCGCCGAGGCGCCGGTCGATGTCGCGGTCGTGGAGACGGGCATGGGCGGCACCTGGGACGCCACCAACGTCGTCGACGGGCAGGTCGCGGTGATCACGCCGATCGGCCTGGACCACACCGACTACCTGGGCCCGGACCTGGCCTCGATCGCGGGAGAGAAGGCCGGGATCATCAAGCGGGCCCCGGACAGCCTGGTGCCGCGCGACAACGTCGCGGTGATCGCGGAGCAGGACCCGGAGGCGATGGAGGTGCTGCTGCGCCGCGCCGTCGAGGTGGACGCGGCGGTCGCGCGGGAAGGTTCCGAGTTCCGCGTGCTGGCCCGCCAGATCGCGGTCGGCGGGCAGCAGCTCGAATTGCAGGGACTCGGCGGGGTGTACGACGACATATTCCTGCCGCTGCACGGCGAGCATCAAGCCCGCAACGCGGTGCTCGCGCTCGCGGCGGTGGAGGCGTTCTTCGGCGCGGGCGCGCAACGGCGGCTCGACATCGACGCCGTGCGCGCCGGTTTCGCGAGCGTCACCAGCCCCGGGCGGCTCGAGCGGATGCGCAGCGCGCCGACCATCTTCATCGACGCCGCGCACAATCCGGCGGGCGCGCGAGCGCTGGCCGCCACGCTCACCGAGGAGTTCGACTTCCGCAAGCTGGTCGGCGTGGTCGCGGTGCTCGGTGACAAGGACGTCGACGGCATCCTCACCGCGCTGGAGCCGGTGTTCGACGAGATCGTCGTCACCAGCAACGGTTCGCCCCGCGCGCTGGACGTGGAGACCCTGGCCGACCGCGCGGTGCAGCGCTTCGGCGACGAGCGCGTGGTCACCGCGATGACGCTGCCCGACGCACTGGAGACCGCGATCGCGATCGCCGAAGAGGTCGGCGAGCCGGGCGAAATGGTGTCCGGGGCCGGTGTGGTGGTCACGGGGTCGGTGGTCACGGCGGGCGCGGCTCGGGCGCTGTTCGGAAAGGACCCGGCGTGAGAGTCGGAACCGAAGGCGGCAGTGTGCGCGACCGCGTCGGGCCCGGCGGCGGCCCGCGCGACCACGTAGGGCCCGCGACTGCCGAGGAGGGCACAGCATGAGCGAATCGGCCGATAAGGACGAGCAGCCGGTACCACCGCCCGCGACCGACCCGTGGAAGGGTTTCCGCGGGGTGATGGCGGGGACCTTGGTGCTCGAGGCGATCGTCGTGCTGCTGGCCTTGCCGGTGGTCGCCGACGTCGGTGGCGGGGTGACCTGGGTGTCCGGCACCTACCTCGTGGCGCTGGCGGTGGTGATGTTCCTCGGGGCCGGCTTGCAGCGCCGGTCCTGGGCGCTGCCGTTCAACCTCGCGTTGCAGGTGTTCGTCCTGCTGGGCGCGTTCATCCATCTGTCCATCGGCGTCATCGGTGTGGTGTTCGGCGTGGTGTGGGGCTTCCTCCTGGTACTGCGCGCCGATGTGCGCGGCCGGATGGAGAAGGGCCTGCTGCCCAGCCAGCGCATCCAGCGGCAGTAGCCGCCTGCCCGCCACGGTTCCGCGCGGCGACCGGCGACGATCGCGCTGGTAGCGGGCCGGTTCGGACCGGCATCGCGCTGCCAACCGCACCGTGAGATCGATCAGTCCGACCGCTGGTGCGGCACCCGGAACCGTGCCGGATAGGCTTGCGCCGTGACTGAGCAGACGTTGGTACTCATCAAGCCGGACGGTGTGGCCCGTGGCCTTGTCGGCGAGGTGCTGGCACGCATCGAGCGCAAGGGCCTGAAGATCGTCGCCCTCGAGCTGAAGCACGTGTCCGAAGAACTGGCCGAGGGCCACTACGCAGAGCACGCCGAGAAGCCGTTCTTCGGCTCTCTGATCGAGTTCATCACCTCGGGTCCGGTCGTCGCGGCCATCCTGGAGGGCCCGCGCGCCATCGCCGCGTTTCGCCAGATCGCCGGCGGCACCGACCCGGTCGAGAAAGCCGTGCCCGGCAGCATTCGCGGAGACTTCGCTCTCGAGACGCAGGAGAACCTGGTCCACGGGTCCGATTCACCCGAATCGGCCAAGCGTGAGATCGCGCTCTGGTTCCCCGAGCGGCCTGCCTGACCGGGTCTCGATCGCCGTGCCCGCGCCGCCGCGACACCTGCGTTCGCGCCGCGGGCCGGACCGAGTCGAGCGCCGATGGCGAACGCCCGGCGCGCGGTGTGGGATACTGGCTTCGGCTGCTTTCGACGCCGACTGTTCGTGCAGGTGCGCGAACGAGACGTGACGAGCGCAGCCGGATGACACCACGGTTCGATGCCGATCATCGCTGCCATGGACAAACGGCCTGGTTATGGGGCCCGCTGTTCGTGCAGGCATGCTGGATGAGCGCTCGATCCGCGGAGTTCAGCCATACAGCCAGGCGCCGCGTGACCAGTTAGCCCGAACGACGAACAACCGAGGAAATAACCGGGCACGCGGGGCGAGACCACTTGACCTCGCGCCCACCGGGTGCGAGTCGAACGGACAGCGCCCCCGCGTCGGCCGCGTCACTCCCGCCGGGAGGGACGCGCCCGGGGGCCCGAGGAGACTTCGTGGCCGATCAAGAGCCGCTGGAAACAACATCACAGGATGCCGAACAATTGCCGGAGCGAATCCGAGTTCATGCACTCGCCAAGCTGCTGGGGGTAACGAGCAAGCGCATCCTGGCCAAGCTGACCGAGATGGGGGCCGACGCGCGTAGCGCGCAGTCGAACGTCGACCGGGCGGTCGCGGAGTCGGTGCGCGACGCCTTGGTGACCGTCGAGGCGGCCGCCGAGCAGCCCGCCGCGCAGGCGGAGGCCCCCGCCCCGGCGCAGCCACCTGAGCCCGCCGACGAGGCCCCCGCCCCGGCTGCGGCCGAGCAGGCGGAACCGGCCCCGGAAGCGCGAACCGAGACCCCGTTCACCGGTGTGGGCGTCATCTTCTCCGCACCGGATGTGGTGAGCGCCACACAGCCGTCTACCGGCGCCGCGGCGGCCCCGCCCACCCAGCTCTTCACGCACTCGGTGCGCCCGGAGCCGGAGCCGGTCGCCCCGGCGGTGTTCGAGTCCGCCGCCGTCGTGCAGGCCCCGCTGTTCCTGCCGCCGGATGCCGCGGCCGCCGAGGCGGCGCGCAGACAGCGGCGCGCCGAGCGCGAAGCCCGGCGCACCGAAGAGGCCGCGACCGAGCCCGTCGAGCCCGCGCCCCCGCCCGAGCCCGTCGAGGACGACACCGAGGCAGGCGAGGACGAGACCGAGTCGGCCGACCAGCAGGGTGACGCCGACGGCCAGCCGCGCCGCAGGCGCCGTGGCCGCCGTGGCCGCGGCCGTGGCCGGGGCGAGCAGCAGTCCGACGGTGACGGCGATGGCGACGGCGAGGAAAGCGAGTCGGAGACCGAGACCGAGGACGAGTCGGCTCCCGAGACCACCGAGGCCGCCGAGGCGACGGAATCCGGCGAGACCGCCGAGGGCGAGGACGAGGACGGCGTGCCGGAAGGCTCCAGCCGTCGCCGCCGGCGCCGTCGTCGCCGCAAGGTGGCGGGCGACTCCGGCGAGAACGAGCCCGCCGACGACGATCCGCCCAACACGGTCGTGCACGAGCGCGAACCGCGCAACAAGAGCCGCAGCCGTGTCGCGGTCGACGAGGTCCAGGGCATCACCGGCTCCACCCGGTTGGAAGCCAAGCGGCAGCGCCGTCGCGACGGGCGCGAGGCGGGCCGCCGCCGTCCGCCGATCCTGACCGAGTCGGAGTTCCTGGCCCGGCGCGAAGCGGTGGACCGGGTCATGGTCGTGCGTGAGAAGTCCTTCCCGGACCACCCCACCGCGACCCAGGTGGCCGTGCTCGAGGACAACGTCCTGGTCGAGCACTTCGTCACGAGCACCGGCTCGGCGTCCATGGTCGGCAACGTCTACCTGGGCCGGGTGCAGAACGTGCTGCCCAGCATGGAGGCGGCGTTCGTCGACATCGGACGCGGCCGCAACGGCGTGCTGTACGCCGGTGAGGTCAACTGGGAGGCCGCTGGGCTCGGCGGCAAGGAGCGCAAGATCGAGCAGGCGCTCAAGCCGGGCGACCAGGTGCTGGTCCAGGTGAGCAAGGATCCGGTCGGCCACAAGGGCGCCCGCCTGACCACGCAGATCAGCCTGGCCGGACGGTTCCTGGTGTACGTGCCGGGTGGCACCTCCACCGGGATCAGCCGCAAGCTGCCCGACACCGAGCGCAAGCGTCTGAAGGAGATCCTGCGCGACATCGTGCCTGCCGACGCCGGTGTGATCATCCGCACCGCCTCCGAAGGCGTCAGCGAAACCGAGCTGGCCCGCGACGTGGACCGGCTGCAGGCGACCTGGCGTACGATCCAGGAGCAGACGGGCAAGGACAACAACGCGCCCAAGACCCTCTACGAGGAGCCCGACCTCCTGGTCAAGGTCATCCGCGACCTGTTCAACGAGGACTTCTCCAGGCTGGTCATCGAAGGCGACCGGGCCTGGAGCACGGTCGAGAAGTACATCGGCACCGTCGCGCCGGACCTGCTCGCCCGGGTCTCCCGGCACGACAACAACGGCGTCGACGTGTTCGAGACCTACCGGATCGACGAGCAGCTGGCCAAGGCGCTGGATCGCAAGGTGTGGCTGCCCTCGGGCGGCACCCTGGTGATCGACCGCACCGAGGCCATGACGGTGATCGACGTGAACACCGGCAAGTTCACCGGTTCCGGCGGCAGCAACCTGGAGGAGACGGTCACCAGGAACAACCTGGAGGCGGCCGAGGAGATCGTGCGCCAGATGCGGCTGCGCGACATCGGCGGCATGATCGTGGTCGACTTCATCGACATGGTGCTCGAGTCCAACCGCGACCTGGTGCTGCGCCGCCTGACCGAGGCGCTGGGCCGGGACCGCACCCGCCACCAGGTGTCCGAGGTCACCTCGCTGGGCTTGGTCCAGATGACCCGCAAGAAGCTGGGCACCGGACTGGTCGAGGCGTTCTCCACCACCTGCGAGCACTGCCACGGTCGCGGCATCCTCGTGCACGCCTACCCGGTGGAGCCCGGCTCCGGCGAAGAGGCCGCCGGGCGTACCCGGGAGAGCGGTTCGCGCAGGCGCCGTGGCCGGGACAAGGGTGCGGCCGCGCCCGCGCAGGCTCAGCCCGCGAACGGGTCCGGTCCCGCAGTCGAACAGACCGAGGAGGAAGCGGCCGTCAAGCGGGCGCATCCGGTGGCGCTGGCGATGGCCGCGCACCACTCCGACGAGCCCGAGCAGGAACCGGCCGAGGCCGCGACGCGGTCGTCGGTCGCCGAGGAGACGGTCGAGGCCGGGAGCGCCGAAGGCGCCGTCGCCGGGGAACGGGTGGTCGCGGAAACGGTCGAGGCCGCGGTCGCGGTGCCCGCCGAGGAGCCGGAGACCGAGCCCGTCGAGGTCGTCGAGCAGGTCGAGAAGATCGAACCGGTGCGGAGGAAGAAGGCCGCCACCGTCCGCCGTGCCGCTGACGAGCCCGAGCCGGTTGCCGAGCCTGCCCCGGTCACCGAGGCGGCTCCGGCCGCCGAGGTCGGTGCGCAGGCGTCCACCAACGGTGTCGCCGAACCCGAACCGGCCCGTCCGGCGCGTCGCCGACGGGTTGCCCGTTCGGCTGCCGCGCCTGCCGCGGACAGCTCGGGAGCGGTGTTCGTGCTGCCCACCGGGGAGCAGGCGCCCACGCCCGCGGTCGACTACTCCCAGCCGCAACCGGCCGAATTGCCGCAGCGCAACCGGCCACGCAGGCGGGCGGTCGGCCGCCCGGCAGGTGCGCCGGACGCGTAGGACCGAGTCGTCACTCACCTCACGTGGCCCCCGCCGGACTCTCCGGCGGGGGTCACTGCGTCCCGCCGGCGAACCGGTGGCATGCCGGTAGGGCACGCTCGGACGCCGGTTTGGTCGTCGCGGTAGCCGTCCTGTAATCTTGGACAGTCGCTGCCCGGTGACAACATATTTTGTCTTCGTGGCCCGGTTCTCGACAGTTCGATACCGAGGGTCACCAGGCGCCGAGGCGGTGGCGATTACCAGACCAGTCGTGTGGCGGTTTCCGGTGGCATCAAACCGGAGGAGTCGCCGCGTGAACGAGTGCCGAGCACAATAGAGGAAGAAGGGCAGCCGACCGATGGCAACGTACGCGATCGTCAAGACCGGCGGAAAGCAGTACAAGGTCGCGGTCGGTGACCTGGTGAAGGTCGAGAAGATCGAGGGTGCGCCGGGCACCGCCGTGGCGCTGGATCCGGTTCTCGTCGTCGACGGCGCCGAGCTGACCACCGACGCCGCGAAGCTGGCCGAAGTCTCCGTGGCCGCCGAGGTGGTCGAGCAGACCAAGGGCCCGAAGATCCGCATCCACAAGTTCAAGAACAAGACCGGCTACCACAAGCGCCAGGGTCACCGTCAGCCGCTGACGGTCCTGAAGGTCACCGGCATCAAGTAAGACATCCCGAGGAGAACCAGCTATGGCACACAAGAAGGGCGCGTCCAGCTCCCGGAACGGACGCGATTCCAACGCCCAGCGACTCGGCGTCAAGCGCTTCGGCGGCCAGACGGTCAAGGCGGGCGAGATCCTGGTGCGTCAGCGCGGCACCCACTTCCACCCCGGCGTGAACGTCGGCCGTGGCGGTGACGACACCCTGTTCGCCCTTTCGGCGGGCGCGGTCGAGTTCGGTACCAAGCGTGGACGCAAGACCGTCAACATCGTGGCCCCGGAGCCGGTTCAGGCCTGACCGCCGAACCACTTCCGGATATACAGCGAGCGGGTCAGGGTCTCGGAACCCTGGCCCGTTTTTCGTGTTCTCGAACGACCAGCCCCGAGTACGACCAGTCCCGAAGGAGGATGATTCGGCGTATGTCCAAGTTCATCGACCGTGTCGTACTGCATGTGCGTGCGGGTAACGGCGGCCATGGCTGTGCCTCGGTGCACCGCGAGAAGTTCAAGCCGCTCGGCGGGCCGGACGGCGGCAACGGCGGCAACGGCGGAGACGTGATCCTCGAGGTCGACGCCAACGTGCACACCCTGCTGGACTTCCATTTCCACCCGCACGCGAAGGCGGGCAACGGCAAACCGGGTGAGGGCGGCAACCGCGACGGCAAGCAGGGCGGCGACCTGGTGCTGCAGGTGCCCAACGGCACCGTGGTGCTCGACGACGACGGCAAGGTGCTGGTCGACCTGGTAGGTGCGGGCAACCGGTTCATCGTCGCCCGCGGCGGCCGCGGCGGGCTCGGCAATGCGTCGCTGGCCTCGAAGGCCCGCAAGGCGCCGGGTTTCGCGCTGCTCGGCGAGGACGGCGAAGAGCTCGATCTGGTTCTGGAGCTGAAGTCGGTGGCCGATGTCGGGCTGGTCGGCTTTCCCTCCGCGGGCAAGTCCTCGCTGGTCTCGGTGCTGTCGGCGGCCAAGCCGAAGATCGCCGACTACCCGTTCACCACGCTGGTTCCCAATCTCGGCGTCGTCGCCAGCGGCGACACCACCTTCACCGTCGCCGATGTACCCGGCTTGATCCCGGGGGCCAGCGAGGGCCGCGGCCTGGGGCTGGACTTCCTGCGGCACCTCGAGCGCTGCGCGGTGCTCGCCCATGTGGTGGACTGCGCGACGCTGGAGCCGGGGCGCGACCCGGTGTCCGACGTCGAAGCACTCGAGGCCGAACTCGCCGCCTACAAGCCCGCGCTGAGCGCGGACGCCGTACTCGGCGACCTGGCCGACCGGCCGCGCGTGGTGATCTTGAACAAGATCGACGTGCCCGACGCTGCCGAACTGGCCGAAATGGTGACTCCGGAGTTCACCGAGCGGGGCTGGCCGGTGTTCGAGATCTCCGCGGTGAGCCGGGCGGGCCTGCGCCCCTTGACTTTCGCCCTCGCCGAGCTGGTGCGCAGGTACCGCGAGGAGCATCCGCAGGCGGCGCCCAAGCGTCCGGTCATCCGTCCGATCGCGGTGGACCAGGCAGGCTTCAGCGTGATCGCCGACCCGGAGGAGCCGGGCGGTTTCATCGTGCGCGGCACCCGGCCCGAGCGCTGGGTGCGACAGACCCAATTCGACAACGACGAGGCCGTCGGTTATCTGGCCGACCGTCTGGCCCGCTTGGGCGTGGAGGACGAGCTGGTGAAGCTGGGCGCCGAGCCGGGAGCACCGGTGACCATCGGCGCCGTGACGTTCGAGTGGGAGCCGCAGATCTCGGCGGGCATCGACATGGTGCCCACCGGGCGCGGCACCGACATCCGGCTGGAGCAGTCCGACCGGGTGAGCGCGGCCGAGCGCAAGCACGCGTCGCGGGTGCGCCGCGGGCTGGTCCAGGACGACGAGGAGTAGGGCAACCGCCCTGACTACCGTGGATTCGATTGTGGTGCAGGGAGTTCGGTGGCGATGCAGGTAAGGTCTATGTCCGCCGAGGCGGATTCGCCGGGCCTGAGCGACGCCCGGCTGGCGATCGCGGCGGCGCGCCGGGTCGTGGTGAAGATCGGTTCGTCGGCGCTGACCAGTCTGAAGGGCGGCCTGGACACCGCGCGGCTGGATCGGCTCGCCGACGCGGTGGAGGCGCGGATGCGTGCCGGATCAGATGTGGTCGTGGTGTCCTCCGGCGCGATCGGCGCGGGTATCGCCCCGCTCGGCCTGTCCAGCCGTCCGCGTGATCTGGCGACCAAACAGGCCGCCGCGAGCGTCGGGCAGCTGGCGCTCGCGCACGCCTGGGGCACCTCGTTCGCCCGCTACGGCCGCACGGTCGGCCAGGTGCTCTTGAGCGCCGACGACTTCGCGCGCCGCGAGCACCACCGCAACGCGCAGCGCACCCTCGATCGCCTGCGCTCGCTCGGCGCGGTGGCCGTGGTGAACGAGAACGACACCGTCGCGACGGAAGAGATCCGCTTCGGCGACAACGACCGGCTCGCCGCGCTGGTCGCCCACCTGGTGGGCGCCGACGCGCTCGTGCTGCTGTCGGATGTGGAAGGGCTGTACGACGGCGACCCTCGCAAGGGCGCGGCCACGCTGATTCCCGAGGTGCGCAGCAGCGCCGACCTGGACGGCGTCATCGCGGGCAGCGGGGGCGCGCTCGGCACCGGTGGCATGGCGTCCAAGTTGTCGGCGGCGCGCTTGGCCGCGGACGCGGGCGTGCCGGTGCTGCTGGCCGCCGCCGCCTCGGCCGCCGACGCTCTGACCACCGGCACCGTCGGCACCGCGTTCGCCGCACGCCCGGTACGGTTGTCCGCCCGGAAGTTCTGGGTCCGGCACGCCGCGGACAGCCGCGGCGCGCTGCTCATCGACGACGGCGCCGTCCAAGCGGTGGCGCACCGGCGCCGGTCGCTGCTCGCGGCCGGGATTGTGGGCGTCCGGGGCCGCTTCTACGGCGGCGACGTGGTGGATCTGGTGGCCCCCGACAACCGGATCGTCGCCCGGGGCGTGGTCGAATACGACAGCACCGAACTGGCAGGCATGCTCGGCCGCTCCACCGCCGAACTCCCCGACACGATGCAGCGTCCCGTCATCCACGCCGACGACCTGGTCAAGGTCTGATCGCACAGCGAATGCCAGGCCGAGTGGGCCACGCGGATCCCCGCGTTCGCTCGGTCGCGGCACGACCCATGACCGAGAATCCATTCGGTCGTGCACCCGCAAGCATGATTCGCGAGCGGTGGACCTCCGGCGAGCGCTGGTCGCTGGCGGACTGTCGTGGCGCGGCGAGCAGGACCAGGTCTGGCAGTTCGCGAACCGGCTGACACCACGGTGTGCTGTGGTGGCCGAGGCCGTCGAGAAGGCGTGGCGGCGGCATCCGTATGCGGGTGCGCTGCGGCCGAATGTCTGCGGCTGTACGTGAGTGTGGCGTGATCGTGCGGTACGGGTCGCGGACCGGTATGGGGTTTGTCTCTGTCGGTTCCTGACGAGGGCCTGCGGTGGTGCGGGAGGGGTCGTGGCAGGTCGATCCCGGCTTCGCTCGATCTTCGATGCCGTACGACTTCTGTGATGGGTGGGTCTCGGTTGTAGCAGGACACGGCCATGCACGGGATCGACCCGTCGGCCATCGAATGGGTGCGGTGCTCCGTGGCGGACGCGGCCCGGCGATGGACACCACTCGCCTGGCCTCGCTCGGCTACGACTTGGTGCTGGTCGCCCGCGACGAGCAGCGTCTCGCCGCCCACGGTCCGCCGGGCGCGTCGCGCATTGTGCCTGTCGCTACCGAATGCGCTGGGGTCGAGCGTTTTCGGCGCATATCAGGGATCGCGGTGATCGCGCGATGGGTCGGCCGCGTTGCCGGTGGAGCGCCGTGGTTGTCAGCCGGAGCGGGACGCGACAGTTCGCGGCGGCCGTCGGCCAGAACTGTGCCGCCGTCCTGGCCGAGAACTGCCGACCGCCACCGCCGTGGTGACGGTGGTTCGAGGATCGGCCGTCAGGACGGGACGACGCCGGGTTGGTTGGTCGTGGGTATCTGCTGTTGGTTGCCTTCCACCGGGCCGGTGACGCCGGGTTGGCCACCGGGGTCGGGCAGCGGGACCTCGGGTCTGGCTGGGCCGGGAACCGGGGGCTGCGCGGGTGGGGCGGGGGGCGGGCTCGGTGGCTGGGTCTGGGGCGGGCTCGGCGGTTCCGGGCTCGGCGGTGCAGGTGGAGGAGGCGGTGCCGATGAACTCGGTGGTGGGGCTGGTTCGGGGCTCGGCGGTGCAGGTGGAGGAGGCGGTGCCGATGAGCTCGGCGGCTGCACGGGCTCCGGGATATTCGGTGTGGGAGAAGGACTCGGTGGCGTCGGTGTGGCGGGCGGCGTCTGCTGCGTCGGCGGAGCCGGCTGGGGGGACGGTGTCGGCTCCTGGGACGGTGTGGGCTGCGGCGTCGGTGTCTGGGTGGACGGCGCCTGCTGCGGCGGGGGAGCCTGCTGTGTGGGTGGCGCCGAAGGGGGCTGCTGAGTCTCCGGCTTCGCCTGGGCGGGCGGTGCCGGATTGTGCGACGGCTCGGACGATTCCGGCGCGGCAGGTGCCGGTCGCGGTGTCTCCGGCGACCATTGGCCGTTCGGCGACGTTTGCTCGGGCGTGGCGTACCCAGGCGCGCCAGGGGACACCGACCGCGGCGCGGACGGCGCCGTTATCGCGGGGGGCGGGGGCAGCGCGGGCACGGCTGTTCCCGCCGCGGAATAGGCGGGTTTGTAGACCATGTTCATCGCGAGCACGGCCTCCTGGCGCATCGCCTCCTGCGCCATCTGCGCGTTGATGACGTGCGCTGCTTCCAGCAGTTGCGCGATCGCGCCGACGGGTCCGGAAGCGCCGGGCGGCACCACCGCCAGTTTCACCGCCTCGGCGGCCGCGGCCACCCCGCCGAGCCGGGCGCCCACCTGGCCGAGCACGGCGGCCAGCTCGTCGGCCGACGCGGCGAAACTGCGGGCGGATGCCTGGGCGGCGTCGGCCGCGGCGCCTTGCCATTCGGCCGAGCCCATCACGCGGTCCACACCGCCGCGGGTGAGCGGGAACGAGGTGGTGAGCGCCCCGGCCACCTCGAGCCAGGTCGTCGAGGCGCGTAGCACCTGCGCCGCGTCGATCTGCTGTGCCTTCGCGTAGATCTCCTCGTGCCGCAGCGACTCGAAGTGCTCCATCGAGCTGATGTAGGTGGGATCGGAGCCGGTCATCGGGGCAACCTCGTCCCGACCGCGCGCAGGGCGGCGGCGCCGGCGGCGTCGGCCTCTTCGAACAGTCCTCCGCTGATCAAGAACGCTTCCTTCATGCGGTAGGCCGCCTCGATGTAGTGGTCGAGCAGCGCTGCCGCGTCGCGCGCCTTGTGACTGAAGCCCGCCTGCAACTGCTGGGCGGAGACGAAACCACCGAAACCTCCTAGGTCCGCGGCGGATTCGAGGCGTTGCTGTAGGTGGATCAGCCGATCGGCCTGCCGTTCGTACATGTCGGCGCATTGCCGAGCCGCCGCCGGATCGAACTGGACGGTCCCGGCCTGCGCGGCCTCCTTGAATCGCGCGATATCAGCTCGGCTGGTCTCGATCGTCATCGCTCACCCCTGAGATCGGTCGGTCCGCCCAAGACTAACCGGAAGCCGAGTGCCGGGTCAGCAATAGTCGGCGCCCACGGCCGCGAAAACAAGTTATACCGGGATGCGCTTTTGCAATTGGATGGCGATCTGCTCGGCGGAGGCGGGGGCGATGCGCACTTCGTCGCCCGCTTTGATCAGGTATCTTCCGTCGTTCCGCACGTCGACCCAGGTGTAGTGGATCGGCGGTGGCGGCGTCGGACGATCGAGCCGCGGTTCGATTCTGATATGACCTTCGGCGGTGTGCGGCTCGAGCAGCAGCTTGCGAATACGCGGCGCGGCCTGCTGGTGCGCGCGCACCGTCTCCTGGTCGCGCACCGCGTCGCCGGACGCGGCCCGGGCGGGTTCGCGTCCCGCGGGGGTCTTCGGCAGCAGCGCCGCGATCCGGCGGCCGAGTTTCGCGCTGTGCCCGATCGAAATACGCACGTGCCCACCGAAATCCGGGCTCGCGCCGGGTTCCTGCACCGCGAGCACGGCGCGGTCGTAGATGGCGGCGGCCAGCAGCCGCAGTTCGCTGCCCGGCTGGTGCGCGCCGCCGATCGCCACGATCCTGGTGTGCGGCTTGGCCAGAATGCGCAGGCAAGCCGAGAGGTCGGGGTCGGAGCCGACCGGCAGCCGCTCGGCGAGGATGATGCGCAACTTCTCCGCCTCGTCCTCGGTGCGGGGCGTCTCCAGGATGCGCAGCGGGTACGGGTGTCGATCCAGGTCGGTCTCGCGCCAGATATGGGCGAACTCGTCCGGAGTGAAGGTCCATTCCACGGCCGCATCACATCCTCACGAACCCGCCGATGCTGCTCGTAGCCTAGCGGTTCCGACGCCGGGACCGCAGATCTCTCACGCGGGCACGCTACGGCCCCGGCGGATGTGACCGGTATCCAGCCTGAAAAACCGTGGTTTCGTGACGGTGTCGCGCTCGACCGCGCCCTCCGATTCTGCTGGAATATTCCGAAAGGGTTCGGGGACGCACAGGGGGCGAAACCCCCGCACGGCAACAACCGGGTACGGCCGAGATCTGCCGAGGAGGATTGCGGTGCACACCATGATGCGGCGCGTGGGCGCGGGAACAGGTCTGCTGTTTTTGGTCGGCGGTGTCGTGTTGGCCGGAGCCGGGCCCGCCGCCGCCGAGCCGACCGGCTGCTACGTCGACCGTGGCGTCACCGACGCGGCCGCCCTGTGCCACAGCGGCGAGGGCGTGTCGGTGCTGGAGGCCGAGTGCTTCGGTCTTCTCCTGCCGTCGGTGCGGTCCGGGCCGGTGTTCGGCTACTACAGCGGCTTCGAGTCTCAGGAGACGCCGGTCGGCAAGCCGATGCGCGTCACCTGCATGGCCGACGGCGCCGTAGGGATCGCCACCCTGGCGTTCGTCGTCCCCGCCCCGGCGTTGTAGCGGGAAACTCGTTCGACCGGACCGGGTGTCGCCGTTCGAGCGGTCAACTCGGCCGGGCCTCCAGCACGTTGTCCGGAGAGGCTGTCGGCACGCACCGGATCAGCGTGAAGCCGTGCCGGGCCAGGAACTCCCGGTACTCGGCCTCGGTCCGTTCCCGGCCGCCCGCATTGACCAGCATCTCCAGGTCGATGAATTTGCTCGGGTGCGGTGCGGTGTGCTCGGGGACGACCAGTTCGACGATCAGCAACCGGGCGCCGGGAGCCATGGCCGCTCGCAGCGTGCGCAGAATTCGCGCCGCGTCCGGTTCGGCCCAGTCGTGCAGGATGTGCTTGAGGATGTAGGCGTCGCCGCCTTCGGGGACCCGGTCGAAGAACGATCCGCTCTCCACCGCGCAGCGTTCGGCGAGGCCGAGCTCGGCGAGCCGGGCGGGCGCCGAGGCGACCACCTCGGGCAGGTCGAAGAGGACGCCGCGCGATCGGGGCGCACGGCGCAGGATTTCGGTGATCAGCGTTCCTTCGCCGCCGCCGACGTCGACCAGGGTCTCGTAGCGGCCGAAATCGTAGGCGGCCAGCAGCGGTTCCATCGCCAGGGTGGCGATGCTGGTCATCGCTCGGTCGAACAGCTCGCCCAGTTCGCGGTCGTGCTGGACGTATTCGAAGAACGGCATCCCGTCCAGCTTCTCGCCGACCGGCTCGCCGGTGCGCACGGCCTCGACCAGGTGCGACCAGTGGTTGCGGTGACCGGGCGAACCGAAGAACAGCACCGCGTCGCGCAACGACACGTCCGCGTCGCGGCGCAGAGCCCGCGCCATCGGCGTCAGCGCGTAGCGTCCGTCGCGCCGCTGAGTGAAGATGCCGTGACTGATCAGCAGCCGCAGCAACCGGCGCAACGCGTCCTCGTCGGCGCCGAC
>NZ_BAFP01000038.1 GCF_000308455.1 Nocardia abscessus NBRC 100374
GGAGACACCGAGTCCTCGAACGAGATCGGTCCGGTGCCCAGGTCGGGGTAGTGCTGGGTCCAGCTACCCGCGGTCGGCTTGAGCCAGTCGGTCATCGTGGTACTCCACTTCTGCGGTGAGGGACGGGTCAGATGACGGTGCCGCCGTTGACGCCGACCACCTGTCCGGTGATGTATCGGGCGTCCTCGGAGCACAAGAACGCGCAGGCGGCGGCGATGTCGTCACCGGTGCCGAGGAAACCGACCGGGATCGCGTTCGCCATGGTCGTGTTGTCCGGTAGATGTCCGGCCGCCTGCGAACCGCGCGACATCGGGGTGTCGATACCCGACGGCGGGATCGTGTTCACCGTGATGCCGCGGGAGGCGTACTCGCGGGCGAGCCCCTTGGTCATCGCGATCACGGCGCCTTTGGAGGCCGTGTAGTGCACCATCCCCGGCGAGCCGCGTTGCGCGCTCGACGAGGAGATGGTCACGATCCGGCCCCACTGCCGGGCCAGCATGTCGGGCACGACGGCCTGCACGCACTGGAACGTGCCGGTGAGGTTGACCTCCACGACGCGATTCCAAGATTCCAGGGAGATGTCGGTGAACGGCTCGAACGCGACCAGCCCGGCGCTGGTGACGAGGATGTCCACCGGACCGTAGGCCGCGCGGGTCGCGGCCAGCGCATCGTCGACGGCCGCGCGGTCGGTGACGTCGACCGCGAAACCCGCTGCGGCGCCGCCGCCGTCGCGGATCTCCGCGGCGGCCCGCTCGGCGCCGTCGCCGTCGAGATCCAGGATTGCCACCCGGTCGCCACGTGCGGCGAGGCGCCGGCAGATGGCCAGGCCCATACCGGAGGCTCCGCCGGTGACGACGGCGGTCCGCTCGGCCGGTCGCTCGGAGGTGTGCGGCAGTGACATCGGTGGCGCTCCTAGTCGTAGTCGACCCGCAGCAGCGGGCCGGTCGGGACGGCCTGGCAGGTGAGCACCCAGCCGTCGGCGATTTCCTCCGCGGTGAGCACCTCGTTGTTGCGCATCACCGTGCTGCCCTCGACCACGCGCGCGATGCAGGTCGCGCAGCTGCCCGTCTCGCAGGAGGAGGGCGGGCGCAGGCCCAGGGCCCGCGCCACCTGCAGGACGGTGGTGCCGCCGCGGTGCTCGCCGGTGGCGGTCCGGCGTCCGCAGCGGATGGTGACCTGCGCGGGCTCGCCGGCGGCCGGCTCCTCGGCAGCATCGGCTTCGCCGGTGGTGAAGCGTTCGACGTGCACGCGCTCGTCCGGAACGCCACCCTCCGACAGGCCCGCGCGCACGACGTCCATGAAGGGCGCCGGGCCGCACAGGAAGTGCTCGTGATCGCCGGTGCCAGGGAATATTTCGCTGATCCGTTCGGCGGTCAGCAGACCGGATTCGGCGTCGATGTGGTGCACGACGGTCAGCCGATGGGGGTGACGCGCGGCGAGCTCGGCCAGGCCGGTTCCGAAGATGATCGAGTCACGGTCGCGGTTGGCGTAGAACAGGCGCACCCGGCGCGTGGTGGTGGCCAGCGCCGTCTTGACGATCGAGAACACCGGAGTGACACCGCTTCCCGCCGCGAAGGCGACGATGTCGCGCTCGGAGTCGGGCAGGACGAACGCGCCCATCGGGACCGTGACTTCCACGGTGTCGCCGGGACGCACCTGTTCGGTGAGCCAGGTCGACACCAGCCCCTGCGGTATTCGCTTGACGGTGATCTGCGGGTGCGGATCGGTCACCGGTGAGGAGGACATCGAGTAGGACCGGTGATGGACCTCCGCGCCGATCCGCACCCGCAGCGTGAGGAACTGCCCCGCCCGATACGTGTACTCGGCCGCGAGCCGCGGTGGGATGTCGAGGACGAACGAGCGGGCATCGGCGGTCTCGGCGCGCACCTCGGCCACGCGTACCGCGTGCGTCCGGGTGCCACGCCGGAGCGTGGCTTCCTCCGCTGGAATCGGCACCGCGCTCTCCATTCGGTTCGCCGGAAGGACCGGCCCGAGAAGTTTGATCGACTGGTTAATTTGATCGACTGGTTAAGGTTATAGGGCTGGTCGGAGCACAATGTCAAGGCTTGACAGAGTGGAAAGCGTGTCCTTCGACCGTGGGCGCGCGACCGCGAGCCCTTAGACGGCCATAGCCGCCCTATGATCGAGCGGCGGCGCGAGCCGAGCGGCGGACCGGGCACTCATACGTGGTGCCGGGCAGCGAAAGCGGAGGCAGGAGGCGGGCGATGAAGGTGGAACGGGCGAGCAGGGCCCACAGTGCGGCCACCCGCGTCGCACTGCTGGACGCGGCCGAGCAGATCATGCTCGAAGAGGGCTACGCCGCCGTCAGCTCACGGCGCCTCGCCGCCAGGGCAGGGGTCAATCCCGGGCTGGTGTACTACTACTACGACACCATGGACAACCTGTTCGTCGAGCTCTTCCGCCGCGGCGCCGAACGCAGCTACCAGCGCCAGCGCGAGGCCCTCGAAGCCGCCCAGCCGCTGTGGGCGCTGTGGGAGGCCATCCACGACCAGTCGCAAACCGCGCTCACCATGGAATTCGTCTCCATGGCCAACCATCGCAAGACGATCAGAGCGGAGATCGCCCAGTCCTCACGACGATTCCGGCTCCTGCAGCTCGAGGCCGTCGGGAATATCCTTCGCGGCTACCCGGCCGTCGCGGCCATGTGGACACCGACCACCGTCGTCATGCTGATGTCCAGCATCTCGCGTTTCCTGCGCATGGAGGAGTCCTTCGACATCGATACCGGCCACACCGAGACGATCGCTTTGATCGAAGACTTCCTGCGCAGCGTGGAAGGCGAACGCAGCCCCGGAAGGGTCCGCGCCACGGGTCGCGGCCGATCCTGACCTTGTTCACGGTCCGCGAACACGCCTATTCTGTGCGGGTGCACAGCATTACGACCGTTCGCGTCCGCCGGTAAGGGCCGACGATATGACGGAGTCCGAGCCGCGGTTACCACCGCTGCCGATCGACCAGTGGGACGAGCAGGCGCGTGCGATGCTGCGCGGACGGCTGACCATGGCCGACCGTTACCTGTCCGGCGAACCCGACGCCCCTCCCCTCCCCAACGTGCTGGGACTGCTCGGACACCATCCCGAGCTCGCCGCCGCGTGGCTCACCTACAACAGTCTGCTCCTCGAGCGCGCGACCCTGGACCCACGGTGTCGTGAACTGGTCATCCTGCGCGTGGCTTGGCGCAGCGGCTCGCGCTACGAATGGGAACAGCACGTGCGCATCGGTCTGCGAGCTGGCCTGTCCCCCGAGCAGATCGCCGCGGTCCGGCAAGACCCGAGCGCCGAACTCTGGACGCAGGTGGAGCGGCTGCTACTGACCGCCGCCGACCAGCTGATGGACGGGCACCGCATCGACGGCGACACCTGGACCGAACTCGGCGCGCACCTCGATACCCGGCAGCTCATGGAGCTCATGTTCGTCACCGGCTCCTATCTGTGTCTGGCCATGGTCTTCAACAGCGCCGATCTGCAGCCCGACCCGCGTGCCGAATCGCTGCCCGCCGCACTCGAATTCGCGCCTCGTGACGACGAGGACCGTTCTTTCCAGGCGTGATACACGCCTCGACCATTCGCTGAAGCCCCCACAACACGACAAGTACACGGCGCACTGACCTCGGGTGTCGCGGCCCGTCGGCACTGCGGGGATCGTCAGCAGGCGGGTGATGGGGAGGCGCTGAGCAGGGCGAGGTCGATCGTCTCGGCCATCGCCCGATAGCCCGCGAGGCTGGGGTGCAGGAGATCCGGGCTCGAATAGACCTCTCGGAGCACGGACGGGTTGGCAGGATCGCGCAGGGCGGCATCGAAGTCGACGATCCCGTCGGCGAGGTTCTGGTTGCGTATCCAGGCGTTGATCTCCTGCCGGGCGGTCTCGCTGCGGGGCGCCAGGAGTTCGCCGTCGACAAGGGCGTCGGAGGCGGGAAGCAGTGTTCCCAGCCAGATCTTCTTGCCGTGCCGGTGCGCTGCGGTGATGAGTTTCTCGTATCCCGCGATCATCGACGCGGCATCGGCGGGCGGCGGAAGTCCGAGATCGTTGATACCCTCCTGCACCAGAACTCCACCGACACCGGCTTGTCCGAGTGCGTCGCGTTCGAAGCGCGACAGCCCGCTCGGACCGAGAAGAAGCGGCTCGCCACTGGTGAGCAGGCGATTGCTGCCGATTCCGGCGTTGACCACCGAGATCGGGATGCCCGCGGTGTCCAGACGCCGCTGCAGAACGTCGGGATAGCGTCCGTTGGTGTCGGCGACGCCACGATCGACCGGCACGCTCAAAGCGTTGGCGCCCACGAAACCATCGGTGATGGAGTCCCCGAACGCCACCACCGCACGAGTGTCGGCGGGTGCGAGCACGTCCAGAGCGGTGACATACAACCAGGAACCGGTCGTGGAGGAGAATCCGTCGGCGCCCGGCTGCCCGGTGAGATCACCGCTACCGGCAGGAGAGTAGAACGAGGTGGCGTTGGCATTCCAGTGCTTGGTCGGCGGCCCCGCCGGATCGGGAACGTGAATACTGACCGCCAACGGGGCGAACGCTGCGACAGTGAACGGCACCGGATCGCTGACGACATCGGCTCCGGCGGGCAGGGTGACGGCTGCCTGCCCGCCGAACAGCACCGGCGCCGGATCGCCCACCGCCGCGCCCGATAACTGGTTGGCGATGCTCACCCGTGCGAAGGTGACCGGCGTCAGCCCGAACCGGTTGGTCAGACGCACGCGCAGTCGCGACCCACCCAAATGCGGAGTGATGACCATCCGAAAAGTCTGGTCGTCGATCGCGAGTGGAATCGGCCCTCCGGCCGCATCGACGGGAGTCACCGAATCGGTGGGGCTCGCCGTCCACGACGCCACGAAATGTTCCCCGCCGCACCCGGAAGGCTGCGCCCGAGCCACCGCGGTATCCCCCGGGCTCACGACCGCGGCAGAGCCGGCCGCGAGCACGAGGGCCGCGGCCAACGCTGCCCCGCGACCACGAGCACGCCGCCGAATTCGCTTGCGGGAGACTACATAGACAGAACTCTCGGGGGCCATTGCAGAAGGCTTCACAATTATCACCTCTCCGTCGACGGAATTGCGCGAGTCAGATCAGGGAGCCGATGTCGTGGGTGACGATGTTGTCGAGTGCGCGTTCGGCGACCGCGGCAATGGTCATCGATGGGTTGCATGCCGCGGTATTGCCCGGCATCAGTGCTCCGTCGAGGACGTAGAGTCCGGGTTGTTCGTGGACGCGGCCATCGAGGTCGCAGACCGCGCCCATGCTCGCTCCGCCGAGGGGATGCCAGGTGGAGGGGAACAAGGCGTTGGTATCCAGCAGCATGCCGTCGGGACCGGCGATCTTGTGGACCGCGGGGCCGATGTGGTTGTCCTGAATGTAGCTGTCACCATCAGCGGGCCAGTGCAGGATCGCGTCGTCGCGTGCCGCGTCGTATTGGAACATGCCGCGTCCGTCGCTGACACCGTATCCGACCATCATGGTGCTGCGGGCGTCCAGCGACAGTGGCGGGATGGACGCCTGGATCACGGTGTGAGCGGAGTGCGGATCAGCCCAGTTCTTGCTGCCGTAGACCACCGGGCCGCCTTGTGGTGCACCGAATTCGGCCGAGGGATCGGTCCAGACATAGATGCGGTCGGCGTTGGTGCCCCAGCCCTGTCCCAATCCGTCGGGCAGATCGCGGATCAGTCCTTTCGCTCCGGCCCGCACGAGCAGCCGGGTGGTGTTGAGGCTACCCGCGGCCAGGATCAGCGCGCCGGCGGTGAGGACCTTGTTCTCGACCACCGCGCCGGTGGTGTCCAGCCGTTGTACATGCACGATCCACCGGCCGTCGGATGCCCTTTCGACGTCGGTGACCTCGTGCAGGGTTTCCACCCGTACCAGGCCGGTGGCTTCGGCGGCGGCGATGTAGGTGACGTCGACGGAATGTTTACCACCGTTGTTGACACCCATGGCGCCGTCGCCGTTGGTGTAGGAAGCCTTCATCTCCCCGCGCAGCTCGGCGAGCGCGAAATCCCAGTCGATGGGCATGGGGATCTTCGACAACGGCATTCCGGCCCGTCGGACGCGGTCGGCGAACACCCTTGCCGCTCGATAGTTCTCGGTCGCGATCAATTCGTCCGGCGCTTCGGCCAAACCGAGCATCCGGGCAACGCGCGGGTAGTGCACCCGGTTCATCAATCCCCAGTCGAGTGCCTGCGGGAAGTGGGTGTCGAACACCTCCTGGGTGGGTTGCAGCGACATTCCCTGGTAGACGAGGGAACCGCCGCCGACACCCGCCGCGCACAGGGCGGTCATGTTCACCCCTGGAACCGCTTCGACCAGGCCGGTGTAACGGTCGAACACCATCGGACGGCCGAACAGATTGGGGCTGGACCGACACCACAGCAGGCGCTTATCGGGCGAGGAAGCACGGGGGAAGGTTTCGGCGTTCGGTCCTGTCGTCCAGCGCAGTCCCCGTTCGAGCACGGTCACCGGCACGCCGGCCTGCGCCAAACGCAGAGCGCTGACACCCCCACCGAAACCCGAACCGACGACGACTACCCGGTGCTCTTCACGGGTCAGTGGAACGTTGTTCACCTGCGCGGCGGCGGGAGCGGGCGCACCGAACGTGCGGGAGGCCAAGGCCACAGCACCGGTCGCGGCGACACCGGTTAACAGCGAACGGCGCGAAAATGCAGTCATCACAAATCCTTCGGGGGTATTCGGCATGTCGAAAAGTCCTGAACGCCGTACGAGTCGGGCTTCGACCGCCGGATCAGGTGGTGTGCGCAGGGCACGACGTCTCCACCGCGAGCCATGAAGGATGGCTCGGTGGGCCGGAGACCTTGGTCAGCGCCGATTCGATCGCGCGCAGGGGGTTTCAGTCGAAGGTGCAGCCTGTGACGGGTTTGTCGGCGAGGCGGTCGAGCAGGTAGGTGATCGCGTTGTCGGGGCCGAAGCCGTCGATCATCTCGGGTCCGAAATGGTTCGGGATGGTAGCGCCGGGGAAGATCGGCGGCAGATCGTTGGTACGGAAGGTGACCGTGGCGCCTTTCGCGCACCAGTCCTCGGCCAACCGGCGGGCCTGACCATAGGGAACGGTGTCATCGTTCAAACCACTGGTGATCAGCACCGGCGTGGTCGGGAGCAGATTTCCCACGCGCAGTTCGGCGAGGGCGGGAGCCGCTTCCGGAATCGCGGCGAGATGCTCGGTGAGCGAGCGGCCGTCGTTGGTCAGCGAACTGGTCTTCACGAAGGGATGGCGGGTGATGATGTCGCCGATGCATTCATCGCTGAGGGTTTCCAGCATGGCGCGCCCGGCGGGACTGGTCACCCGGTCGACGGCTTTGTTCAGCTCGGGGTAGCGGGCGAGCAATCCGTTGATGGCGAATCC
>NZ_BAFP01000037.1 GCF_000308455.1 Nocardia abscessus NBRC 100374
CACGAAAGGCCCTCGACATCAGTCGAGGGCCTTTCGTCGTTCGATCGGTAGAATCGTGGTTCGCAGCAAATTCGCAGCGAAATGTGAGAGTACGTAGCGCGCGGAGACCGAGGATGGTTGGCGGTGTGGCGCCGCCCGCGCGAACAACGGAGGTATGCATGATCGTCGCGACGACGCCGGCTCGGTCGGCGGCGCTCGACCCCGGCACACCGGCGCGATCGCGATGGTGGCCGCCGAGGCTGCCCGCCACGGCTGTGTACCTGTCGGGCCTGATCGCTGTCTCGGTGGTCTTCTCGGTACTGAGCGACTCCGCGCAGACGAGGATGGTTCTGCACGCGAGCACGAACCTGCACAACCTGCTGAGCGGTCGCGTCGGGACGCTGCTGGCCAGCGCGTTCGTGATCGGCGACGTCGTGGGGGCCTGGGTCATCATCCCCTTGCTCGCCTGTCTGCTCGCCCTCGCGGAACTGCGCTTCGGCGCGCTGCATGCGGTGCACGTCTTCCTAGCCGGTCACATCGGCGCCACGGTGCTCGTCGCGGCGGGCCTGTGGATCGGTGTGGAAGCCGGGTGGGTGCCCGCGAGCATCCGCTGGGCCGAGGACGTCGGCGTGAGCTACGGCGCCATGGCGCTCATCGGTGCGCTCGTGGCCGCGGTGCCGTATCGGTGGCGGATCGCCTGGGCCACGATGTGGTTCATCGTCGCGGTCGAGGGCGTGCTGATCGGGCAGACCTTCACCCACGTGGGACACCTGGTGGCGTTCACGATCGGGGCGGCGGTCGGATTCTTCATGGCTCGGGCCAAGACCGTCACCCGGCGGCTCACCCGGGTGGAGAACGCCTTGCTCGGTGTGAGCGCGATCCTCGCGGCGATCCTGCTCATGGGCTGACGGCAGCCGCCGAAGGGCGCTCGCCTACAGTGCTTGGGTGCGCCTAGTGATTGCTCGCTGTCAGGTCGACTACGTAGGGCGACTCACCGCCCATCTTCCGATGGCCCGCAGACTACTGCTGATGAAAGCGGACGGCTCGGTGCTGGTGCACTCCGACGGCGGCTCGTACAAGCCGCTGAACTGGATGAGCCCGCCCTGCCGGCTGGAGGAACGCAACGGCGACGCGCAGCTCCCGGACGGAGCGAAGGCGCTCTGGGTCGTCACCAACAAGGCAGGCGAAGAACTCCGCATCACCATCGAGGACATCGAGCACGATTCCTCCCACGAGCTCGGCGTCGACCCGGGCTTGGTGAAGGACGGGGTGGAGGCCCACCTCCAAGAGCTGCTCGCCGAGCACGTGCACACGCTCGGCGCCGGTTACACGCTCATCCGCCGTGAGTACATGACCGCGATCGGGCCGGTGGACCTGCTGTGCCGGGACGCCGACGGCGGCACGGTGGCGGTCGAGATCAAACGGCGCGGTGAGATCGACGGCGTCGAACAACTGACCCGCTACCTCGAGTTGCTCAACCGCGATCCGCTGCTGGCTCCGGTCGCGGGCGTCTTCGCCGCCCAGCAGATCAAGCCGCAGGCGCGCACGCTCGCCGAGGACCGCGGCATCCGCTGTCTCACACTCGATTACGACGCCCTGCGCGGCACGGAGAGCAACGAATTCCGCCTCTTCTGAACTCGGGGGCCGTGCGGGGCTCGCGCGCGCGAGTAATACGCTTGTCGCATGCCCCGCCGGAAGCCGCGTTCGGATCGCCATGCTGATCGCTCGTGGGCGGGTGGCGCACTAGGGGACGTCTTCGGACGGACCGAGTCAGGTCCGGACGGGGACGAGACGTATGTGGTGCGGGCCATCCCCGGCGCGCGTGCGATCAAGATCTACCGCTGCCCCGGCTGCGACCACGAGATCCCGCCCGGCGTCGCTCATATCGTCGCGTGGCCGGCATACGGCGGAGAAGACGACCGTAGGCACTGGCATTACGGCTGCTGGAACGGGCGCCGGACTCGCCGGATCACTCGTCGGTGGTCCTGACACATCGAGCCGCGTGGTGATGACGATCCCCGGTCCCTGACCGAGTGGGGCCGTATCGGCATTCGTCGAACTCGGTTACGGCCGTAGATCTGCTGAGTGCGGAATTAGGGAAGGCCGCCCTGGTGAGGGGCGGCCTTCGGTGAATTCGGTTGAGATTGCTGCTGTCGCCGTTCGGCCCGACGTCAGTTGCTGATGTCGGCGCTCTCGCGCTCGTCCGAGTCGATGTCGTCGTCCTCGGTGGCAACCTCGGGGATCGCCTTCTGGCGCGAACCGGTGACCGACTTGGTGTTGCCGCCGATCGACTTGCGCTGGTCCGGAACACCGTCCAGCAGTTCGCTCTCCCGGTTGACCGCGGCGAGCATCGCGGGCACCGAGTCGAGCTGACCGCGGATACCGAGCAGCTGGGCGAGCACACGGCCGCGCAGCACGCGCATCTCCTCGGCCAGTTCCTTCGCGTGCGCGATCTTGCGCTCGGAGGTCTGGGTGGCGGAGGTGATGAGGCGGTTGGCCTCGTCGGTCGCGTCCTTGATCCGCTGGGCGGCCTCGGCGCGGCTGGTGGCCTCCAGCTCCTCCATGGCGCGGGTGAGCTTGGTGCGACGCTCGGCCATGGTGGCCTCGAAGTCCTGCTGGGTGGCCTTGCGCTTCGCGTCGGCTTCCTTGGCGATGCGGTCGGCCTCGGCTTGGGCGGCCTCGATGATCTTGGCGGACTCGGTGCGTGCGTTCGCGAGGGTCTGCTCGAACTCGATCTCGAGCGCCTCGCGCTTCTCCTTGGTCTCCGCGAGCAGCGACTCGTACTTGCCACGCATCTCGGTGGCCTGCTGCTCGGCGATCGACACCATCTCCGCTGCCTCGGCCTGGGCCAGGGCACGGACCTCGGACGCCTCGTCGGAGGCGAGACGGAGCATGCGGGAGATGCGGTCGGACATGCCTTCCGCGGTGGTCGGCGGCACCGAGAGTCGGTCGACCTCCTTGCGGAGTTCGTCGATCTCGTCGCGCGCGTCTTCCAGCTGGCTCGCGAGGTTACGTGCTTGTGCCGCAGCGGCATCGCGGTCGGTGGCGGTGACTCTCAGTTCCGCGTCGAAGCGGTCGAAGTAATTACGCACCTCGTCTTGCGCATAACCCTTGCGCACAACGGTGAAGGGCAGTGCAACGAAGCGATTGCGATCGGACTCGGGTGACGACATGGCACACAAACTACAGCCTGAAGACAGCCGATGGTGACTCGACTGCGAATGTCATTCCAACGAGTTTTCCCGACTTGACGTCGATACTAGTGCGTAACATGAGCGCTCGGTTCGACCAACTCGATCAGCACACCTCCAGCATCCTTCGGGTGGATGAAATTGATGCGGGAATCCGCCGTTCCATGCCGCGGAGCCTCGTACAGCAAACGCAGACCTTTGGCGCGCAGGTACGCGGAGACGGCCTCGATGTCGGTCACCCGGTAGGCCAGTTGCTGCAAGCCGGGCCCGCTGCGGTCGATGAACTTCGCGATGGTCGACTCCGCGTTGAGCGGGGCCAGCAACTGCAGGGCGGTGGCGCGATCCGGTGCCCCGGGCAGCGACAGCATCGCCTCGTGCACGCCCTGGGCCTCGTTGACCTCTCGATGGGTCTCCACCATGCCGAGGTTCTCGGCGTACCAGGCCACCGCGGTGTCCAGATCCGGCACCGCGATGCCGACGTGGTCGACCGCGGTCACGTAGTCCGCGGGGATGAACGATGACTGTTCGGTAACGTTGCTCACCATTCGAAAGTAGCGCGACCTGGCACCGGTCGCGCGGGACACACCCGCTACCGTTGAGTAGAACACCTGCTCTCGCGCCACCTCGCGGGTGGGCGCGGGCAGGTCCGATCTACGAATGCGAGGCTCGTCGTGACCACTTCCGTGATCGTCTCCGGTGCGCGTACCCCGGTCGGCAGGCTGCTCGGGGGTCTGAAGGACTTCAGCGGTTCCGATCTCGGCGGGTTCGCCATCAAGGCGGCGCTGGAGAAGGGCGGTGTCGCGCCCGACCAGGTCGACTACGTGATCATGGGCCAGGTGCTCACCGCGGGCGCGGGGCAGATCCCGGCCCGGCAGGCGGCGGTGGCGGCGGGCATCCCGATGGACGTGCCCGCGCTGACGCTGAACAAGGTCTGCCTGTCCGGCATCAACGCGATCGCCCTCGCCGACCAGCTGATCCGGGCGGGGGAGTACGAGATCGTGGTCGCGGGCGGGCAGGAGTCGATGAGCCGGGCGCCGCACCTGCTCGAGAAGAGCAGGGAAGGTTTCAAGTACGGCGATGTGACCCTGCGCGACCACATGGCCTACGACGGCCTGCACGACATCTTCACCGACCAGGCGATGGGTGCGCTCACCGAGGCGCGCAACGAGACCGACCGGATCAGCCGGGAGGACCAGGACGCGTTCGCGGCGGCTTCGCACCAGCGTGCGGCGGCGGCGTGGAAGAACGGCGTCTTCGACGACGAGGTGGTTCCGGTCGCGGTGCCGCAGCGCAAGGGCGATCCGGTGCTGGTGACCACGGACGAGGGCATTCGCGCCGACACCACGGTGGAGTCGCTGGGCAAGCTGCGCCCGGCCTTCCGCAAGGACGGCACGATCACCGCGGGCACCGCGTCGCAGATCTCCGACGGCGCCGCCGCGGTCGTCGTGATGAGCAAGGAGAAGGCGCAGGCACTCGGGCTGAGCTGGATCGCCGAGATCGGCGCCGCGGGCGTGGTCGCGGGCCCCGACTCGACGCTGCAGGACCAGCCCGCCGCCGCGATCGCCAAAGCCTGCGCGCGCGAGGGCATCTCGCCCGCCGACCTGGACCTGGTGGAGATCAACGAGGCGTTCGCCGCGGTCGGCATCGCGTCCACCCGCAAGCTGGGCATCGACCCGGAGAAGGTGAACGTCAACGGTGGCGCCATCGCCATCGGTCACCCGCTGGGCATGTCCGGCGCCCGCATCCTGCTGCACCTGGTGCTCGAGCTGAAGCGCCGCGGCGGCGGCGTCGGCGCGGCCGCCCTCTGCGGTGGCGGCGGCCAGGGCGACGCCCTCATCGTCCGCGTCTGACCTGTGCGGGGCGACACCCCGCGCCGCATCGTCAACCGATGGCCGCTCCGATATGGGCGGCCATCGGTCGTCCCGCCGGACGGCACGCGGGGACACGGCAAAGCGTGCGCCCGGTGCGACAAGCTGACCGGAGTGTCACGAGGAGCGGTCGCCGCACCAACTACGAACATCGATCCCCAGGCCACCACCCACGTCGGCCCTGCCGCCGCTTTCGGGGGAAGCGAGCCCTAGCTGTGCCCTTCGCGACCGGCTTGCGCTGGAGTGATCGCTGTGTTGGTGGCGAAGTTGTCACCAGTGGTTACCTCCCGCCCGCGGTGAACCCGCCCCCGCGTGTCACCGCCGCCCTTATGGCCACGTCGGCCCGACTGAAGGTTTCGGGTGGAGCGAGACCGAGTGTGTGCCCTTCGCGACCGGCTTGCGGCGGAGTGATCGCTGTGTGGGTGGTGAAGTCCTCACCAGTGGTTGCCTCCCGCCCACGGTGAACTCCCGCCCATAGTGAACCCCTGCTCCGCGTGTTACTGCCGCCCTGCGTGGCCGTGTCGGCCCGACCGGAAATTTTCGGGTGGAGCGAGATCGAGTGTGTGCCGTCCGCGGCCCGCACCTCGAAGGACTGCTGTGTCGATGGCGAAGTTGTCACCAGTGGTTGTCTCCCGCCCGCAGTGAACTTGCGCTCCGCATGTCACTGCCGCCCTGTATGGCCACGTCCGGCCCGGCTGCAGATTTCGAGTGGAGCCAGCCATTTCCGCACCTCAGAGGAGTGCTGTGTCGAGGTCGCCAGCAGCGCTCGTTGGGCCACTATGGACGGCGAACCTCGGGTCCGCAGGGTCACCGTTTACGCAACCACCACAGCCCGACCACAGGTTTCGAGCGAAGCGAGACCTAGCATGCGCCGTTCGCGGCCCGGCTCGCGTCCGAGCGGCCGCCGCGTAGGCGACGAAGGAGCAAGCGGCGGTCGCTCGGACGCGAGCCACAAGGGGGCCGCGAACACGCAGCGCCGCAGGCGCTGCAAATCCAACACAGCAAATAAGACACAGCTCACTACGACAGTGCGTAGTGCATCCGGCACAATGGGGCGCATGGGCAATGTCTTCGACCTGAGTACGGTGGCCAAGCGGTTTCGTTTCATCGCGGTGCTCGAGGCGATCTCCTGGTTTCTGCTGATCATCGGCATGGTGTTCAAGCGGATTCCCGAGCCGGTGCTGTGGCCGGTCAAGGTGTTCGGCATGACGCACGGCATCGTGTTCGTGCTGTTCGTGATCAGCGCGATCGTGGCGGCGCGCGAGCTGGGCTGGAACCTCAAGACCACCGCTCTGGCGCTGCTGTCCAGCATCCCGCCGTTCTGCACGGTGCTGTTCGAGGTCTGGGCAGTGCGCACGGGTCAGCTGGGTGAGCTGAGTGTCGCCGGTTCGGCCGAGTCCGGGGCGCCCGCATCCGCCACGTCGTGACAAACTGGAAGTCGTGAATCGACCAGCCGCACGCCGTCCTTCGCCCGCTGTCGCCGCCGCCATGTCCGGCGCGGTCGATCTGTCCAGCCTGAAGCAGCCCGCGGGGGGCGCGGGCGCAGCTGCCGGCGGCGACCACGCGGTGTCCGAGGCCGATTTCGAGACCAGGGTTCTGCGTCGTTCGATGCAGGTGCCCGTGGTGGTCGTGCTGTATTCGCAGCGCAGCCCGGGCAGCGTCGAACTGGTCCGGACGCTGGAGCGTCTGGTGGCCGCCGATGCGGGCACCTGGGACTTGGCCACCGTCGAAGCCGAGGCCAACATGCGCATCGCGCAGGCGCTGCGGGTGCAGGGCATTCCGACGGTGATCGCGATCGCGGCCGGGCAGCCGCTGGCCGATTTCGAGGGCGCGCAGCCGGAGCCGCAGGTGCGGCAGTGGCTGGACGCGGTGGTCGACGCGGTGGCGGGCAAGCTGGAAGGCGGCGGGCAGCCGCAGGAGCCTGCCGAGGACCCGCGTTTCGCGGCGGCCGAGGCGGCGCTGGAGCAGGGCGACCTGGCCGGCGCCGAGGCCGCCTACCAAGCGATTATCGACGCCGAGCCCGCGAACGAGGAGGCCAAGGGCGCGCTGCGCCAGCTGCGGTTCCTGGCTCGGGCGCAGGAGCTGCCGGAGTCGGCCATCGCCGACGCCGACGCCGACCCGTCGAATGTCGAGGCCGCGATCCGAGCCGCCGATCTCGAACTGTTCCAGCAGCGGCCCGAAGCGGCTTTCGACCGGCTGATCGCCGTCGTCAAGCGGACCTCCGGCGACGACCGCACCACGGCGCGTACTCGGCTGCTCGAGTTGTTCGAGCTGTTCGACCAGGCCGAGCCGTTCGTCGTGGCCGCACGCCGCAAGCTGGCCTCCGCGCTGTACTGAGTTCGCCGCGCGGGGCGGTCGTGAACCGGATCGCCGCGCTTCGCCTCCGGGTGCACGGTTGTTCCTGGCGGCGGGGTGCGCGGCGAGCTGGTCTCGGCCGTGAGCGGCGTGCCCTCGCACCTTGCTCGATCACTGAAACGAGTGAATCTGCCGTTCGATGTCCATACGGTTCCCGGTATGTCGGGTCGCGCTGTCGAACGATTCGTTGCTTCTGACGCGGAGCGCCTGGGGCACGTACTCCGGGTTCGCGCACGTAGAGCCGGTTCGGCGCGCAGCCGTGCATGTGCTCGACTGGCGCGGGCGTACGTTCGGTGCTGTGCGGGGTCGAAGCGGCCTGGCCTGTGAGCCGTTAGGCGGGGCGGAGCCAGACCGCACTGTGCGGCGCGAGCGTCACCGCGGCCGAGGCCGGTCGGTCGTGCCACGGCTCGTCGGTCGCCGTCACCTCGCCCAGGTTGCCGAGGCCGGAACCGCCGTAGTCCGCGGCGTCGGTGTTGAAAATTTCCAGCCAGCGGCCCGCGTGTGGCAGGCCGACCCGGTATCCGTCGTGTGTCGACCCGGAGAAGTTGTAGACGCAGGCCACCACGGAGCCGTCGGAACCGTGGCGCAGGAATGCCAGCACGTTGTTCGTGTGGTCGTTCGCCTCGATCCAGGCATAGCCGCCCGGGGTGGTGTCCTGGCTCCACAGGGCGGGGTGGGCGCGGTAGACCGCGTTCAGGTCCCGCACCAGCGCGCTGATGCCCTGGTGCAGTGGATTGTCCAGTTCCTGCCAGTCCAGGCCGCGATCGTGCGACCACTCCCGGAACTGGCCGAAATCCTGGCCCATGAACAGCAGCTGTTTACCCGGGTGGGCCCACATGTAGGCCAGCAGCGCCCGCACGCCCGCGGCTCTGGCGAAATCGTCGCCCGGCATCCTGGTCCACAGGGTGCCTTTGCCGTGCACGACTTCGTCATGGCTGATCGGCAGCACGTAGTTCTCGCTCCAGGCGTAGACCAGCGAGAAGGTGACCTCGTTGTGGTGCCAGGAGCGGTGCACCGGGTCGCGGCCGAGGAACCCGAGGGTGTCGTGCATCCAGCCCATGTTCCATTTCATGGTGAAGCCGAGACCGCCGACGTCGGTGCCACGAGTGACGCCGGGCCAGGTGGTGGACTCCTCGGCGATCGTCACGACGCCGGGATGGTGGCGGTGCAGGGTCTCGTTGAGATCCTGCAGGAAGTCGACGGCCTCCAGATTCTCCCGGCCGCCGTGCACGTTGGGCTCCCACTCGCCGTCGGCGCGGGAGTAGTCGAGATAGAGCATGGAGGCGACCGCGTCGACGCGCAGGCCGTCGATGTGGAATTCCTCGATCCAGTACCGGGCGTTGGCGACGAGAAAGTTGCGCACCTCGTGCCTGCCGAAGTCGAACACGTAGGTGCCCCAGTCGAGTTGCTCGCCCCGGCGCGGGTCGGCGTGCTCGTAGAGCGGGGTGCCGTCGAAGCGGGCCAGCGCCCACTCGTCGCGCGGGAAATGCGCCGGGACCCAGTCCAGCAGGACGCCGATGCCCGCCGCGTGCATGCGGTCGACGAACGCTCGGAAATCGTCCGGGGAACCGAATCGCGCCGTCGGCGCGTAGTAGGAGGTGACCTGGTAACCCCACGATCCGCCGAACGGATGCTCGGCGATGGGGAGCAACTCGATGTGGGTGTATCCGGCGGCCCGCACGTACTCGGCGAGCTGCTCGGCCAGCTCGCGGTAGCCCAGGCCGGGCCGCCACGAACCGAGATGCACCTCGTAGACGCTCATCGGAGCACGGGTCGGGTCGGTGGCCGCGCGGCGCTCGAGCCACGCGCGGTCGTCCCAGACGTGATGGCTTTCGGTGACCACCGAGGCCGTCGCCGGTGGGTGTTCGGTGGCGAAAGCCAGCGGGTCGGCGTGGTCGACGGTCCGTCCGTCGGCACCGTGCACGCGGTACTTGTATTTGGCGCCGGGCCCGACGCCGGGAACGAAGACCTCCCAGATCCCGGACGAGCCCAGCACACGCATGGGCGCGGTGTGGCCGCTCCAGCCGTCGAAATCGCCGATCACGGTGACGCCGCGCGCGTTGGGCGCCCACACCGCGAACGACGTGCCCGACACGTCGCCGTCGAGGGTGGTGTAGCGGCGCGGGTGCGCGCCGAGCACGTCCCAGAGGCGCTCATGGCGGCCTTCGCCGATGAGGTGCAGGTCGAGGGGGCCCAGCGTGGGCAGGAAGCGGTAGCCGTCGGCTCCGACGATCGTCTGGCCGCCGGGGTAGGTGGTCACGACGCGATAGTCCATGATCTCCGGGTACGGCAGCACCGCCGCGAATACGCCGTGGCCCACGGACTTCAGCGCATGGTCGACGCCGCCGACGCGCACCGACACGGTTTCCGCGTGCGGGCGCAGCACCCGGACGGCGGTGCCGTCGGGATGGGGATGCGCGCCGAGCACGGTGTGCGGGTCGGCATGGGTGCCTGCCGCGAGGAGCAGGAGGTCGCGCCGTTTCATCGCAGTGTCCTGCGGTAGGCCAGCTCGGTGCGCGCCTGTTGCGACACCGGAGGCAGGGTGATGATGTGCGCGGCGGCACGCGCGGGGTCCAACCGCACGAAGTTGGTCTGCGCCCAGTGGTATTCCTCGCCGCTGACCTCGTCGTACACCACCGGATGGTCGTGCCACTCGCGGCCGATCGCGGGCAGGTCGAGTGAGAGCATGCCCCACTCGGCCCCGTATGGGTTGAGGTTCACCACGACCAGCACCGCGTCGCCACTGGCAGGATCGATCTTGGAGTAGGCGAGCAGCGCGTCGTTGTCCACGTGGTGGAAATGCAGGCAGCGCAGTTGTTGCAAGGCAGGGTGCGCCCGGCGGATCTCGTTGAGTCTGGTCAACCAGGGCTCCAGCGATTCGCCGCGCGCGAGCGCCTCGGCGAACGGGCGCGGCCGCAGCTCGTACTTCTCCGAGTCGAGGTACTCCTCGCTGTCCGGACGCACCGCCTGATGCTCGAACAGTTCGAAACCGGAGTAGACCCCCCAGGTCGGGGCGAGGGTGGAGGCCAGGACGGCGCGAATGGCGAACATGCCCGGCCCGCCGTGCTGGAGGCTCTCGTGCAGGATGTCCGGGGTGTTCACGAAGAGGTTCGGACGGGCCTCGTCGGCCTTGGCGGCGAGTTCGTTGCCGAACTCGGTCAGCTCCCACTTGGCCACTCGCCAGGTGAAATAGGTGTAGGACTGGCTGAATCCGCGCCGGGCCAGCCCGTAGAGCCGGGCCGGCCGGGTGAACGCCTCGGACAGGAAGATGACGTCCGGGTCGGTGCGCCGCACGTTCGCGATCAGCCACTCCCAGAAGTCGGCGGGCTTGGTGTGCGGGTTGTCGACGCGGAAGATCGTGACGCCCATCGCTATCCAGTGCCGGACCACGCGCAGCACTTCGGCGTAGAGGCCGTCGGGATCGTTGTCGAAGTTGACGGGATAGATGTCCTGGTACTTCTTCGGTGGATTCTCCGCGTAGGCGATGGTGCCGTCGGGCAGGGTGGTGAACCATTCGGGGTGCGCCTGCACCCACGGATGATCCGGCGCGCATTGCAGGGCGAGGTCGAGCGCCACCTCGAGGCCGAGCCGCCGCGCCGCGGTGACGAATTCGGTGAAATCGGCTTCGGTGCCCAATTCCGGGTGCAGGGCATCGTGGCCCCCGTGTCTCGAGCCGATCGCCCATGGCGAGCCGACGTCGCCCGGCTCGGCGGTGAGCGCGTTGTTGCGGCCCTTGCGGTTGACCTCGCCGATCGGGTGGATGGGTGGCAGGTACACCACGTCGAAGCCCATGGCGGCGATGCGCGGAAGTTCTTCGGTGGCCGTGGCGAAGGTGCCGTGGACCGGCTTGCCGGTGGCGTCGCGTCCGCCCGTGGATCGGGGGAAGAACTCGTACCAGGAGCCGTACAGCGCGCGGTGCCGTTCGACCAGGACGGTGTGCTGCGGCCCGCGCGTGACCAGGTCGCGCAGCGGCGTGGCGCGCAGGATCTCGGCGACATCCTCGGTGAACGCGGGGGCCACCCGTGCGGGTAGTTGGTCGCCGCCGCGCAGGGCGGCCGCGACCGCGCGCAAGCGCTCGAACTGTCGCTTCGGGACGGCCTGGGCCGCGCGTTCGAACAGGCGGGCGCCCAATTCCAGGTCGTTGGCCAGATCGGCGGCGCTCTGCCCGACGGCCAGCTTCGCCTCGATCGCCGATCGCCAGGTCGCGATCGGATCGCTCCAGCCTTCGATGCGGTAGGTCCACGCGCCCGGCGCGTTCGGGGTGAAGGTCGCGTTGAAGACGTCGGGCTCGTAGTCCGGCGTCATGCGGATGCGGATCGGTCGCGACGCCCCGGGCGCGCGGACGACCAGTGTGGCGGCGACCGCGTCGTGCCCCTCGCGCCACACCACGGTGCGCACGGGGAAAACCTCGCCGACCACCGCTTTGGCGGGCCGGCCGCCGGGGATGGACGGGGCAGTGTCATCGATAGCGATGCGGCCGGTCACGGGACCAACCTACCGGTAGCTGGGCGTGCGGATCGGATCAGCGAGCTTTTCGTTCGCCGCCGAGGCTCGCCGCCCTGACCGCTGAGCTGGGTGTTCGGGTCAGCGTGCGTCGGCGGCGAGTCCGAGGCCGAGGGCGACCAGGATCGCGCCGAGCGCGCGTTCGACCCGCTGCCGGATGCCGGTGCGGCGCAGCAAGGCGCCCGCACGGTCGGCGACCACGACCACGCCGACGCACCAGGCGGTGTCGACCACCAACTGGATGAGCGCCAGGATCACCACGGTCGCCAGTACCGGACCGTCGGACGGCAGGAATTGGGGAAGGATCGTCAACCCGAATACCGCCGCCTTCGGGTTGGCCGCGATCGAGAGCAGCGAGGCGCGGAAGGCGGCCGCGGGCGTGCGACCCGCGGGGAGCATCTTCGTCATCGCACTGCCGAACTCGTCGCCGCCGCGCGCCCCTCGCCATGCCTGCACGCCGAGCCAGATCAGGACCAGCGCGCCGATGACGTGCACGGCGGTGTTCATAGCTCGGTTCGCGACGAGCAGCACGGACAGCCCCGCCCCGCCCGCCAGCGTCCAACCGAGCACGCCGATTTCGTTCCCGGCCACCGCTGCCAGACCCGCGGTGCGCCCGTCACGCACAGCGCGCTGCAAGAACAGGGCGGTCGCCGGCCCCGGCAGTGCGGCGAGGAGCAGGCAGGCCAGCAGGAATTGCGGAAGAACCTCGACCCAGTGCGGCATCAGCCGATGCTGTCACCCCGGCCCCTGCTCAGGCCAGACATTTCCGTCACCCCGTTCGGTGACGATCGCAGGTCACGGGCCGGGAGACCGCGAGGGACCCGGGCGGCCACGGGCTGGAGAGCTGTGCGCGCGTGGCCACCTGGGTGCTCACCCTGCCACTGGCGAAGCGCAGCGAGCGCTACGGCATGACCACGCACGCCATGCCGAGGTTGATTCCGTCGCCCACCGTCATCGCCGGCGAGGTCCACACCGGCCCGGCGCCTTGCACAGCGGAAATGGTGTGCTGCCCGGCAGCGTCAGGGATCCAGGTGGTGGTGGCCTGGTTGCCGCTCACCGGTGCGGGATTCGGGGAGAAGGTACCCGCGGCGCTGTCGGAGAACTGGACGGATTCGGCGGAGGGAATGTTGTCCACCGTGGCCGTCACCCGGTATTGGCAGTTGGTTCCGTAGTTCCCGAAGCCGAGACTGATGCCTTGGGCCGAGTTCGCCGTCGCCGTCGTGACGGCGGCCCCGGCGGCGGGTGCGGCGAGAACGAGTGCAGCCGCGACGGCTCCGAAGCCCGTGATGGCCGCTCCAGCGCGCGACCAGCGCAAATCGCGGGCGCGATTTGGGTGTGCAGTCATCCACATCTCGATCACTCCCGTACTGATTCGGTTGGTGCGGCCGGTTGGTCCGCACAGCTTGTGGGTTTGCCCCGCGTTCCGGAGTTCACAAGCGAGCGCGGGTCTCGATCGGGTAGCGGGACCGACGGCGCCGGGTGCGTCACGTGGCCGTTCCGTGACGGTAGAAAGCGTTACGCAAGATCGGGCGCGCGGCCCACCTCGGCGCGCTCGATCACGAAACCCGCTGGTCGGAAGGTTGTTCCGGGCGTGGTCAGACAGGACGAGCGCCGCGGGTGCCGTGTAGCTTCTACCCAATGAAGGCATTGCGTCGATTCACCGTCCGTGCCCATCTGCCCGAGCGTTTGGCGGCTCTGGGTGAGCTCGCCACGAATCTGCGGTGGTCGTGGCACCCGCCGACGCAGGACCTGTTCGCCGCCCTGGATCCGCGGCGGTGGCAGGAGATGGGGCACGATCCGGTCCGGATGCTCGGCGAGGTACCCGCGGCGCGGCTGGACGAGCTGGCCGCCGACCCCGGCTATGTCGCTCGTGTCGACGCGGCGGCGGCGGATCTGCGCGATTACCTGGAGGCGCCGGGCTGGTTCCAGCGCAGGGCGGGGGAGGAGGGGGTGCGCGGCATCGCCTACTTCTCGATGGAGTTCGGCGTCACCGAGGTACTGCCGAACTACTCGGGCGGTCTGGGCATCCTGGCCGGTGACCACCTCAAGGCGGCCTCCGACCTGGGTCTACCCCTGATCGGTGTGGGCTTGCTGTACCGCTCGGGGTACTTCCGGCAGTCCCTGACGGCGGACGGCTGGCAGGCCGAGCACTATCCGGCGCTGGACCCGCAGGGCCTTCCGCTGCGGGCGCTCACCTCCGCCGGGTCGCCGGTGCTCATCCACGTGGCCATGCCCGACCGCAGGGTGCTGCGCGCGCGGGTGTGGATCGCGCAGGTCGGCCGGGTTCCACTGTTGCTGCTCGACTCGGACATCGCCGAGAACGATCCTGAGCTGCGCGCGGTCACCGACCGGCTCTACGGCGGCGACCAGGAGCATCGCATCCGCCAGGAGATCCTGGCGGGCATCGGCGGAGTGCGCGCGGTGCGGGCGTACACCGCGTCGGCCGGACTGCCCGATCCCGACGTGTTCCACATGAACGAAGGTCACGCGGGTTTCCTCGGCGTCGAGCGCATCCGCGAATTCGTCGCGGCCGGACGGGATTTCGATTCCGCGCTGGCCGCCGTGCGGGCGGGCACGGTGTTCACCACGCATACGCCGGTCCCGGCCGGCATCGATCGGTTCCCGATGCCGATGGTGCGCCGCTACTTCGGCGGCGCGCACGGCGAATCCGAATCGGCGCTGCTGCCCGGCCTTTCCGTGGACCGCATCGTGGCGCTCGGCCGGGAAGCCGATCCCTCCGTTTTCAATATGGCGCACATGGGTCTGCGGCTCGCGCAGCGCGCCAACGGCGTCTCGAAGCTGCACGGTGAGGTGAGCCGGTCCATGTTCGCCTCGCTGTGGCCGGGCTTCGACCCGGCGGAGGTGCCGATCGGTTCGGTCACCAACGGTGTGCACGCCACCACCTGGGCCGCGCGGGAATGGGTGGACAAGGCGCGCGAGCACATCGGCGCGGAACTGGTCGAGGAGGGGCGCGGCTGGGAACGGTTGCGCGACATCGATCTCACCGAGTTGTGGTCCACCCGTAATACCCTGCGCGGCATCCTCGTCGACGAGGTGCGTCGCAGGGTGCGCGCGTCCTGGCTGGAGCGTGGCGCCGCGGAGGCCGAACTCGGCTGGGTGAACGGTGTCTTCGACCCGAACGTGCTGACCGTCGGGTTCGCGCGCCGGGTGCCGACCTACAAGCGCCTCACCCTGATGCTGCGCGACCCGCAGCGGCTGCGCGCCCTGCTGCTGGACCCGCGGCGGCCGATGCAGCTGGTGGTGGCGGGCAAGAGCCACCCCGCCGACGACGGCGGCAAGGCGCTGATCCAGCAGGTGGTCCGCTTCGCCGACGATCCCGAGGTGCGGCACCGGATCGTCTTCCTGCCCGACTACGACATGTCGATGGCTCGCTACCTGTACTGGGGCTGCGATGTCTGGCTGAACAACCCGCTGCGCCCGCTGGAAGCGTGCGGCACCTCCGGCATGAAATCCGCGCTGAACGGCGGGCTCAACCTGTCCATCCGGGACGGCTGGTGGGACGAGATGTACGACGGCGAGAACGGATGGGTCATTCCGACCGCGGCGGGCGTCCGTGACGAGCACCGCCGCGACGACCTGGAGGCGGCCGCGCTCTACGACGTGTTCGAGCGTGCGGTGGCGCCGCGCTTCTACGAGCGCGACGCCGCCGGGATGCCGGTGCGCTGGGTCGAGATGGTCCGCCACACTCTGCAGACCTTGGGGCCCAAGGTCCTGGCTTCCCGGATGGTCCGCGACTACGCGGTGGAGTACTACGCTCCCGCCGCCGCGGCGTATCAGCGGGCGACGGCCGACGATTTCGCGGTCGCGGGTGCCATCGCCGAGTACCGCCACCGGGTGGAGGCGGCGTGGCCCTCGGTGAAGGTGATCCAGGTGGACAGCGCGGGCCTGCCCGATACCCCGGTGATCGGCGCGCGGCTGGCACTGGCCGCGCGGGTCGAGCTCGGCGGATTGAGCGTGTCGGACGTCGTGGTGCAGGCGGTGCTCGGCCGGGTGTCGGCGACCGACGACCTCTCCGACACCACGACGGTCCCGATGACGCACAGCGGGTCGGACGGCGGCGCCGAGCTGTTCACCGTGGACACCCCGGTCCCGCTCTCCGGAGCGGTCGGCTACACCGTGCGCGTGCTGCCGCACAACGACTTGCTGGCCTCCGACGCCGAGCTGGGCCTGGTCTCCGCCCCGAGCGCCTGAGGCCGGTGGCGCTGGTCACGGTGCGGCCGCCGCGAGTTGCCCCTGGCAGTGAACCGTCGGCTACCGTGCCCTGGCACGCCCGAATCGTTCTCGACTGGAGTCACCCATGGTCACCGACGTTCTGCACCGGACCCGAGGACGCCTCGACGGGTACTTCGGGGTCCGGTCGACCGGCTCTACCGTCAAGCGCGAACTCATGGCGGGAACGGTCACGTTCCTCGCCATGTCGTACGTCCTCGCGGTCAACCCCGCGGTGCTCGGTGATCAGGGAGCGCTGGGCGACAAGGGCATCCCCATGCAGGCGGTGTTCACCGCCACGGCCGTCGCGGCGGTGGTCGGCACACTGGTCATGGGACTGTGGGCCCGGTATCCGATCGCGCTCGCGCCGGGTATGGGGCTCAACGCGTTCTTCGCGTACACGGTGGTGCTCGGTATGGGGATTCCGTGGCAGGTCGCGTTGTCGGGCACGTTGCTGTCCGGCGTCATCTTCTTCGTCCTCGCCGTGACGAGGATCCGCGAACGCATTCTCGATGCCATCCCGATGCAGTTGAAGCTCGCTGTCGGCGCGGGCATCGGATTGTTCGTGGCGTTCCTCGGCCTGAAGAACGCCGGGATCGTGGTGAACAGCGACGCGACGCTGGTCGCGCTGGGTGACTTCACGGAGGGCACCACGTTGCTCGCGCTGTTCGGGCTGCTGGTGACCGTGGTGTTCCTCGTGCGGGGCTGGCACGGCGCGGTGCTCTACGGCATCGTGCTGACCACGATCGTCGGCATCGTCAGCGGTTTGGTCGACCTGCCCAAGGGCGTGTTCGCCGCGCCGAAGGGGCTCGAGCAGACCTTCGGCCAGGCCATCGTCCATCTGCCCGACGCGTTCACCGGCCAGATGGCCGTGGTGGTGCTCACCATGCTGTTCGTCGACTTCTTCGACGCCTCGGGCACCCTGATCGGCGTCGCGAACCAAGCCGGCCTGCTGGACGAGGACGGCAAACTGCCGCGCGCCGCGAGCGCGCTGGCGGCGGATTCGGTGGGCACCATGGCGGGCGCCGTGATCGGTACCTCGACCACGACCGCCTACGTGGAATCGACGGCGGGCGTCTCGGCGGGCGGCCGGACCGGGCTGACCGCGGTCGGCACGGCGGGTTGGTTCCTCGTCGCGATGTTCTGCTATCCGATCTTCGCGGTGGTCGCGGGCTCCGCCGAGGTGACCGCGCCCGCGCTCATCGTGGTCGGCATCCTGATGGCCCGCGCGCTCGGCCAGATCGACTGGAACCTCTTGGAGTACTCGGTGCCCGCGTTCATCACCGTCGTGATGATGCCGCTGACGTACTCCATCGCCAACGGCCTGGCCATGGGCATGCTGCTGTACCCGGTGGTCATGGCGGCGAAAGGCCGGTTCAGGGAAGTGCATCCGGCGATGTGGGCCCTGATGCTGGTGTTCCTCGGCTACTTCTTCTTCCTCGCGGAGTAACTTTCCGCTCGCTTACGCGCTGAACCATCCTTCCCGTCGGACCGTGGAATAAGACCGAGGGGTTGGGCAGTTGGGCCTCTTGATGAGAGAATCGGACCGTAGTCCGCTTCTTTGCGGAGGTAACGATCATGTCCGAGAACGACTTGCAGGGATGAGGACCAGCATGACCATCAAATCCGTACTGGAACGACGCGGCACGAACACCGAGTTGGACGGAATCTCCACCGACATCGGCCTGCTGATCGTGCGAGTCGTCTTCGGCGGCTTGCTCGCGGGGCACGGGGCGCAGAAACTCTTCGGCTGGTGGGGCGGGCCCGGACTGCAGGCCAACGCCGACGGCTTCGAGCAGATGGGTTACAACCCGGGCAAGGTGTTCGGGACGCTGGCGGGGCTGACCGAACTCGGCGGCGGGCTGCTCCTGCTGCTCGGCCTGCTCACGCCACTGGCCGGAGCGATCGTGCTGGGCACGATGATCAACGCGATCAACGTCACGTGGTCCATGGGCCTGTTCGGCGGTTACGAAATCGGCCTGATGTTCGCGGTGGTCGGCGCGGCGCTGCCCTTCACCGGGCCCGGCAAGTTCTCGTTGGATTCCGGGCGCCCGTGGGAGCGCAACGGATTCGTGTGGGGTGTGGGTGCGCTGATCCTCGCGGTGGTGACGGGCGTGCTCACGTTGATCCTGAAGTGGGTGCTCTGATCCTGCGGCACAGCCGGATTCGCGGCGCGGTGACCTCGGTCGCCGCGCCGCGGTCGTTTGTGTCCTTCGTCATGTCACACCTCGGACTGCTGGATCGTCGTCGTGATGTTGCAGCACTTGTCGACCGAGCGAGGAGAAACGATGGGCGTCGAAATCAGCAATCCCGGTGAACTGCACGATCCGACCGGGTTCGGCTACAGCCACGTGGCAGTGGCGCGCGGTGAGTTGGTGTTCATCGCGGGGCAGTACGACTCGGACGCCGAGGGGCGCACCACCAGCACGGAATTCGCGGTTCAGGTGGACAACGCGTTCGCCAACCTCGGAATCGCCCTGCGCTCGGCGGGAGTGGACTTCGCCGACGTGGCGCAATTGCGGACGCACATCGTCGACCACGATCTGGACAAGCTCACCGTGCTCGGCAAGAAGATCGCGGCGATCTGGGGTGCGCGGCCGCCCGCGCAGACGCTGACCGGCGTGGCCGCGCTCGCGCTGCCGGGCATGCTGTTCGAGGTCGACGCGGTGGCCGTGCGCGGCTGAGATACCCGGGGCCGGGGCAGGGGCCGGGGCCAGGTGATGGCCCCGCGCCGCGTGCAGGGCTTGGCGCGGGGGCCGGCCGATACCTTCGGTGTCGGGGGTACACCGAAGTACCGATCAACAATCTACTTCCGTCTGGAAGTAGATGCCGGGAGGTGTGTTCGGTATCACACCGTGGCGGCGGCCGCGAGCCTGCGCAGCGCCTTCACCACGACCTCCGGGTCGGCCGTCTCCCAGTACGGCGGCAGCGACGCGCGCAGGTATCCGCCGTAGCGGGCGGTGGCGAGGCGGGAATCGAGGATGGCGACCACGCCCCGATCATCGACGCTGCGCAGCAGGCGGCCGGTGCCCTGGGCGAGCAGCAGCGCGGCGTGACTGGCGGCCACGGTCATGAACCCGTTTCCGCCCCGCATCTCCACGGCGCGTTGCCGGGCCGCCAGCAGTGGATCGTCCGGGCGGGGGAACGGTATGCGGTCGAGGATCACCAGGCTCAGCGACGGCCCCGGCACGTCGACGCCCTGCCACAGCGACAGCGTGCCGAACAGGGAAGTCTCCGGGTCGTCGGCGAATTTCCGGACCAGCGCGCCCGTCGAGTCGTCACCCTGGCACAGCACCGGGGTCGGCAACCGGTCGCGCAGTGCGTCGGTCGCGGCGCGGGCCGCGCGCATCGAGGAGAACAAGCCGAGGGTGCGCCCGCCCGCCGCCGTGACGAGTCGCTCGATCTCGTCCAGGTAGGCCGGCGCCAACCCGTCGCGGCCCGGCGCGGGCAGGTGCTTGGCGACGTAGAGGATGCCGGACTTGGCGTGGTCGAACGGCGAGCCGACGTCGAGCGAGCTCCAGCGCACGGTGTCGGCGTCCGAGGGCGCCTGCGCGCCGTTCGCGGTGGCCGGATCGGTGCGACTGCCCGACTGGGCCGGCAGGCCCCAGGTGAGCGCGAGCCCGTCGAACGAGCCGCCGATCTGCAAGGTGGCCGAGGTCAGCACGACGGTGGCGGTGCCGAAGAGCCTGCTGCGCAACAGCCCGCCCACCGACAGCGGCGCCATCCGCAGCGAGCGGCGCACGACGCCGCGGATCTCGTCGGCGGTCAGCCAGATGACGTCGCGCCGGGCGGCCGGGTCGGGCTCGTCGAACGCCGTCAGCGCGCGGACCGCGCTGTCGTGCACCTCGTCGATCGCGGCCAGCGCCATGTTGCGGGCGGCGGAGGTCTCCGGATCGCCCTGTGGGGTGCCGCTGCCCTGCGGCGCGAGCGCGGTGCGCGCGTTCCAGGCGGCGTCGCGGATCAGGGCCAGCACCGGGGCGACGCCGTCGGGCAGGGTGTCCCAGCGGGCGGCGGGCAGCTCGTCCAGCATGGTGTGCCATGCCTCCGCGGCGCCCTCCAGGCGATCGACCTCCTGCTCATCGATGAGCTTGGCGCAGCGGCGGGCGGCCGCGCTGATCGCGGCGGAGGCCAGTTCGGCGGTGGCCACCCCGGTGACCCGGTCGACCAGCTCGTGCGCCTCGTCGATGACCACCACGTCGTGTTCGGGCAGCACTTGGATGCCGCTGATCGCGTCGATGGCGAGCAGCGCGTGGTTGGTCACCACCACATCGGCCTGCGCCGATTCGGTCCGCGCGCGCTCGGCGAAGCAGTCCTGGCCGAACGAGCAGCGCGACTTGCCCAGGCACTCCCGCGAGGACACGCTGACCTGCCGCCAGGCGCGGTCGCTCACGCCGGGGGCGAGTTCGTCGCGGTCGCCGGTCTCGGTGTCGGAGGTCCATTCGTTGAGCCGTTGCACTTCGCGCCCGAGGCGGGAGATCGCGAACGCGTCGAACAGCTCCGCCTCGGCCGGCTCGTCGGGCACCGCGCTGTTGATCTTGTTCAAGCACAGATAGTTGTTGCGGCCCTTGAGGATCGCGAACTTCGGCGTGCGCCCCAGCGGGGCGCTCAACGCGTCGGCCAGCCGGGGCAGATCGCGGTCGACCAGCTGACGCTGCAGCGCGATCGTCGCCGTGGAGACCACCACCGTGCGGCCGGTGCGCACGGCGTGGCGCAGGCTCGGCACCAGATACGCCAGCGACTTGCCGGTGCCCGTCCCGGCCTGCACCGCGAGATGCTCCTTGGTGTCGATCGCGTGATCCACCGCCGCGGCCATCGTCACCTGCCCGGCGCGCTCCTTGCCGCCGAGCGCCTGCACGGCGGTGGCCAAAAGGTCGGAAACGGGCGGCAGTTCGGGCACGCGAGCAGCCTACTCGGCGCCTCCGACAGAGCTGTCCGGTCGCCGAGACCGGACGGTCTACCGGCTGATGCTGCCCTCCAGGTCGACGCCCGCGCCGCGCATGCGGTCCAGCGCGGCGCGCGTGGTGTCGGGAGCGACGCCCGCGGTGAGATCGAGCAGGACGCGGGTGTCGAAACCCTCGATGCGCGCGTCCAGGGCGGTCGCGCGTACGCAGTGGTCGGTCGCGATGCCGACCACGTCGACGGCCTCGACACCGCGGTCGTGCAGCCAATCGGCCAGCCCCGTGCCGTCCTCGGTGGTGCCCTCGAACCCGGAATAGGCCGCGGAGTAGGCGCCCTTGGAGAAGACTTGCTGGATCGGCCCGGTGGTCAGGGCGGGGTGGAACTGGGCGCCGGGCGTGCCGACTCGGCAGTGCGGCGGCCAGCTGTCGATGTAGTCGGGCTCGTCGGAGAAGTGGGCGCCGGGATCGATGTGGTAGTCGCGGGTCGCGACGACCGCGCGGTATTTCGCCGCCGCGAGGTGCTCGCTGATCCGGGCCGCCACCGCGGCGCCTCCGCTGACCGCGAGCGACCCGCCCTCGCAGAAATCGTTCTGGACGTCGACGATGATCAGTGCCCGGGTCATGGCGACCTCCCGCGGTATGGCCGAATGTCTGCTCCAGATTCTGCCGCTCGATCGGACGCTCGGTTCACCCGACTCGCGGGGAATTCGGTCCCGATGTAAACGCGGCCGCCGCCCACGGTGATTACCGAGTGCACCCTGTTTCCAGTCCCGGTTCGCCGCCTTCCCCATGGAGACCACCCATGACACCTGCCAACCTGTTCCGCAGCGTGACGATCGGTACCACGGTGTTCCTGGCGGTTTTCTTCTTGGGCTCCCGGCCCGCCGAACCGGCGGCATGGGTGTGGTTCGCGATCACCGGGGTGGTGTTCGCAGGGCTCTTCGCCGTCGGACTGCGGCTGGTGTGCCGCGTCGACGAACGCAGGCGCTGACCTCAGACGAAGGTGGTCACCACGGCGGGCTCGCCCGCCGAGAGCTTGAGGCCTTCCCAGGGCAGGCTGATCAGTCCCCGCGCCACCAAGTCGCGGCTCTCGGCGAGGGTGGGCAGATCCTCGACCGGCTCACCGCCGCGGAGCAGCGGCACGAGCGGGTCCCTGGTCTGGAAGCCGTTGCTCGGCGGCACCGGCCCGGCCGCGGGGTAGACGATCTCCTCGACGATCGTGCCGGTGTCGCGGGCCAGGCGGATCACCTTCTTCGTGCCACCGCGGGACTGCTTGTGACTGCTGCGTTTGGCGACCGGCACCCCTTCGACCTCGACCAGCTTGTAGACCATCCCCGCTGTCGGTGCGCCCGAGCCGGTGACCAGCGCCGTGCCGACGCCGTAGACGTCGACCGGTTCGGCGCGCAGCGCGGCGATCGCGTACTCGTCGAGATCACCGGAGACCACGATGCGGGTCTTGGTGGAGCCGAGCGCGTCGAGCTGGTCGCGCACCTGCCGGGCCAGCACGCCCAGATCGCCGGAATCGATCCGCACCCCGCCCAACTGCGTGCCCGCCACCTCGATGGCGGTCGCCACGCCCTTGGTGATGTCGAAGGTGTCCACCAGCAGTGTCGTCCCGACGCCGAGGGTCTTGACCTGGCTGCGGAAGGCTTCGGCCTCGTGCGCCCCATCGGCGCCGCTGTGCAGCAGGACGAACGCGTGCGCGCTGGTGCCCGCGCCCGGAATCCCGTAGCGACGCACGGCCTCCAGGTTGGAGGTGGCGTCGAAACCGGCCAGGTAGGCGGCGCGTGCGCAATCCGGGGCCGCCATCTCGTGGCTGCGCCGTGAGCCCATCTCGATCATCCGGCGACCGCTCGCGGCGCTGACCATACGGGCCGCCGCGGCCGCGATCGCGCTGTCGTGGTTGAGGATCGACAGGATCAGCGTCTCCAGCACGACGCACTCCGCGAAACTGCCGCGCACCGAGAGGACCGGGGAGCCGGGAAAGTACAGCTCTCCTTCGGCGTAGCCGTCGATATCGCCGGTGAACCGGTAGTCGCGCAGCCAGTCGAGCGTCCGCCGATCCGAGAACGAGGCCGCGACGGACAGTTCGGCCTCCTCGAACCGGAACTGACGCAGCGCGTCGAGCATCCTGCCGGTACCACCGACGACGCCATAGCGCCGGCCATTTGGCAAACGCCTAGCAAACACCTCGAAGGTGCACTGGCGATGCGCCGAACCGTCGGCGAGCGCTGCCGCGAGCATGGTCAGTTCGTACTGGTCGGTCAGCAGCGCCGTGCTGATGACGCCGTCGCGCAGGTCCACGCTGTCACTGTAGACAGAACGGTCGGCTCATGGGGTCCGGCATCGGTCCGGTGAACCGCCGAAACGCGAATCGGGGCTGCGTGGGTGTTGTTTATCCGGAGTCGAGTCGTACCCTTGACCGTATGGCCTTGTGCAACACAGTCCGGGGTGACGTCGTTGTGGACGCCGCGAACGCGACATTGTCGGCGGCACAGGCGACACCCGAAGCGGTCGAGTACACCGAGATACTGGAGGCGGAGGACCGCCCCTGGGTGACCGTCGTCTGGGACGATCCGGTCAATCTCATGCACTACGTCACCTACATCTTCCAGAAGCTGTTCGGCTACAGCAAAGCGAAGGCGACCGAACTGATGCTGAAGGTCCACAACGAAGGCAAGGCAGTGGTCTCGTCCGGTTCCCGGGACAAAATGGAGCACGATGTCCAGCGGCTGCACGCCGCGGGACTCTGGGCCACCATGCAGCGGGACGACTGACCCGGACGACTACCCTGACGCCGTGCGCAAGTGGAGCAGGAAGAACTCGCTGAGCGGTCTCAAACTGCGATCCGAAATGGACGCACGTGAGGCCGATGTGCTTCGGTCACTGGTCGGTGCGGTCTCCGGGCTGCTGAACGAGCGCGCCGGGTCCGCCCCCGACGACGACTTGGCCGCTCTCACCGGACTGCGATCCGGCAACACCGTCCCGCCGGAGGACCCGCGGCTGCGCAGACTCCTGCCGGACTTCCACCGCAACGAGCCCGGCTCGCCCGACGCCGAACGCGCCGACCTCAACAGCGCGCTGCGCGGCCTGCACGAACCCGACATCATCGACGCCAAGCTGGCGGCGGGTTCGGTGGTGCTGGACACCGTGCCGAGCGCGGGCGGCAAGATCGTCCTCACCCCCGAGCAGGCCGACGCGTGGTTGACCGCGCTCACCGACGTGCGGCTGGCGCTCGGCACGGTACTGAACATCGACGCCGACACGCCCGACCATCTCGACCCCGAGGATCCGCGCGCCCCGCACCTGGACGTGTACCACTGGCTGACCTGGATGCAGGACTCGCTGCTCCAGGCGTTGGCTCCCTGACCTGCCGCGGTGCGAAGATCGGCGCGAAGTGATCAGCAGATTCGGGCCGTGAGGAGCAGAGATGGCGAATGCCGCGCCGGGACAACGTAATTCGATCACCGACGTGACCGGAGTGCTGGTCGGGCACCACCACGTCCTCGATCCGAGCGCCACACTCGGGACCGGGGCGGCGACCGGATGCACGGTCGTGCGCGTACCCGGCGGCGCGGTGGCGGCGGTCGACGTGCGCGGAGGCGGACCGGGAACGCGCGAAACAGACCTGCTCGACCCGATGAACACCGTCCGCCAAGTCGACGCGATCCTGCTCACCGGCGGCAGCGCCTTCGGCCTCGCCGCGGCCGACGGCGTGATGCGCTGGCTGGAGGAGAACGGCGCGGGCATCGTGATGGACCCGTCGGAGGCGAGCCGGGTGGTGCCCATCGTCCCCGGCGCGGTGATCTTCGATCTGCCGGTCGGCGCGTGGGACATCCGGCCGACCGCCGAATTCGGCTATCGCGCGGCCGAGGTGGCCGGGGTCGATTTCGCTCGCGGCTCGGTCGGCGCGGGCGTCGGCGCACGCGCCGGATCGATCAAGGGTGGGATCGGCACGGCCAGCATCGTGCTCGGCGAAGGCGCCGCCGCCGGAATCACCGTCGCCGCGCTGATCGTGGCGAATCCGGTCGGCTCGGTGTTCGATCCACGCACCGGGCTGCCCTGGGGTTGCGGCACCGACGGACCCGACTACTTCGGTCTGCGCACGCCGACCGCGGAGCAGTTGACGGCGGCCAATGCGCTGCCGGTGAAGGGCACCGTGCTCAACACGACGATCGGCATCGTCGCCACCGACGCGCCGCTCGATCCCGCGGGTTGCAAGCGGGTCGCGGTCACCGCGCACGACGGATTGGCCAGGGCGATCCGCCCCGCGCATTCGCCACTGGACGGGGACACGCTCTTCGCGCTGGCCACCGGCACGGCCGAGGAGGACACGGACATTCCGCTGCCACCCGCCTTTCCGGCCGATCTGCTCGTCCTGGACGAGATCTGCACGGCAGCCGCCGTCTGCGTCGAGCGCGCCATCGTCGACGCGATCCGCTCGGCGGAGACGGTGGCGGGCATCCCGGCCTACCGCGGTCTATTCGGAGGCTGAACGGGCGATACCCGCAACCGGGGCACCGTAGGCGTCGGTATCGAGTGCGCGGTCGGATGTGCGCTGGTGGGGCCGAACCGGGGACCGGGCGACGTCGCCGAGGGAATACCCGAATATTCTGGCTCGTTGTCGACTGCGATGGGTCGGCGTGGTGGAAAGGGTGCGACTCGTGCTGGTGATCAGGGCCGACCTCGTGGAGGCGATGGTGGCGCACGCGCGCGCCGATCACCCGGACGAGGCCTGCGGTGTCATCGCGGGACCGGAGGGCTCGGACCGTCCGGAGCGCTTCATCGCCATGGTCAACGCCGAGCGTTCGCCCACGTTCTACCGCTTCGACTCCGGTGAGCAGTTGAAGGTGTGGCGCGCGATGGACGACGCCGACGAGACGCCGGTGGTGATCTACCACTCGCACACCGCCACCGAGGCCTACCCCAGCCGGACCGACGTGTCATACGCCTCCGAGCCGTTCGCGCACTACGTGCTGATCTCCACCCGTGACCCCGAGCAGCACGAGCTGCGCAGCTACCGGATCGTCGACGGCGAGGTCACCGAGGAGCCGGTGCGGATCGTCGACGCGTACGAGAACTAGACCCGATGCCCGTTCGCGAAACCGAGGAGTACTCATGCCGGTAACCGTGTCCATCCCGACCATCATGCGGGGCCTCACCGGAGGTGAGAAGCGCGTGCAGGCCGAGGGCGCCACGCTGTCCGCGCTGATCGATGATCTCGACGCCAATCACCCCGGGCTCGCCGAGCGCCTGCTGAAGGACGGCAAGCTGAACCGCTACGTCAACATCTACGTGGATGACGAGGACGTGCGCTTCGCGGGCGGGCTCGAGGCCGAGGTGCCTCAGGACGCCAGCGTCACGATCCTGCCCGCCGTGGCCGGAGGCTGACCCGTCTCGTGGCGCGTTACGAATCGCTGATCGCGACCCTCGGCAACACCCCGCTGGTCGGCCTGCGCACCCTGTCTCCCCAGTGGGACGGTGACCACCACGTGCGGCTGTGGGCCAAGCTGGAAGATCGCAACCCCACCGGTTCGATCAAGGATCGGCCCGCCCTGCGGATGATCGAGCAGGCCGAGGCCGACGGGCTGCTGCGACCCGGGTGCACGATTCTGGAGCCCACCAGCGGGAACACCGGCATTTCGCTGGCCATGGCCGCGAAGCTCAAGGGATACCGGCTGATCTGTGTGATGCCGGAGAACACCTCGGTGGAGCGGCGGCAGCTGCTCACCATGTTCGGCGCGCGGATCATCGATTCCCCCGCGGCGGGCGGCTCCAACCAGGCCGTCGCGCTGGCCAAGCAGATCGCCGCGGAGAACCCGGACTGGGTGATGCTCTACCAGTACGGCAATCCGGCGAACGCGTCGGCGCACTACGAGACCACCGGCCCGGAGATCCTCGCCGACCTGCCCGAGATCACGCATTTCGTCGCGGGCCTCGGCACCACGGGCACGCTGATGGGGACCGGCCGTTTCCTGCGGGAGAAGGTGCCCGGCATCGAGATCGTCGCGGCCGAGCCGCGTTACGGCGAACTGGTCTACGGCCTGCGCAACATCGATGAGGGATTCATCCCGGAGTTGTACGACGAGAGCGTGCTGACCACCCGTTTCTCGGTCGGCCCGTACGACGCGGTGAAACGCACCCGCGAACTGGTGCTCGAAGAAGGCATCTTCGCCGGCATCTCCACCGGCGCCATCCTGCACGCCGCGCTCGGGGTCGCCCGCAAGGCGGTGAAGGCGGGCACGCGCGCCGACATCGCGTTCGTGGTCGCCGACGGCGGGTGGAAGTACCTGTCCACCGGGGCGTATGACGGCACGCTCGAAGAGGCGGAAGAGCGGCTCGACGGCCAGCTCTGGGCTTGATTTCCCCGCCGCGCCGGTACCCTCGGTGAGGCGGGGCCACGACCCCGCCACGGCGAGGAGGTGGCCATGACCGGCGCGGGACTCGGGCCGTCGTTCGATCCTGATCGGATCGCGGCGATGCGTGCGCAGCTGGGCAAGCCCGTCGGCGTGCCGGGGCCGCCCACGGCACCGGCGACCGGAGGTTTCGGCGCGATCAAGCAGTTGTGGTTGCGCGCGGGGGTGCTGATCGCCGGTTTCGTCGCGGTGCTCTACGGGATCGAAGGGGTCGATACCTTCGTCGACGGACGGCTCGACGCCGCGGGCATCGAGCCGCGCCGTGCCGACGGGCTGACCGGCATCGTGTTCGCCCCGTTGCTGCACAATGGCTGGCCGCACCTGATCGGCAACACGCTTCCGGTGCTGGTGCTGGGCTTTCTCGTGCTGCTGGCGGGCATCGGGCGCGGGCTGGCCGCGACCGCGATCATCTGGCTCGTGGCCGGGCTCGGCACCTGGCTCACCGGAGCGACGGGCAGCCTGCATCTCGGCGCGTCCTCGCTGGTATTCGGCTGGCTGACCTTCCTCATCTCGCGTGGCTGGTTCGCCCGGAACATCGGGCAGATCGCGCTCGGCCTCGTCGTGCTGGCGCTCTACGGGTCGCTGCTGTGGGGCGTGCTGCCGGGCGAGCCCGGAATCTCTTGGCAGGGGCACCTATTCGGCGCGTTGAGTGGATTGCTGGCCGGCTGGGTACTCTCTGGAGATGCACGACGAAACCGCCGCGGGGATCGAGCCGGAATCGGCGCGGCGCCGCGGTGAGCACGCGGCCCGCCGGAGAATGTGGGGGACCCTTTCTTGAGTGAGAATTCCGCGTGGCAGCATGGGGGGATGCGCCTTACCGTCCTCGGGTGCTCGGGCAGTGTGTCCGGCCCGGACTCTCCTGCGTCGGGTTACCTGCTGACCGGCCCGGACATGCGGCCGACGGTCATCGATTTCGGTCCCGGAGTGCTCGGCGCGTTGCAGCGCCACGCCGATCCCGGTGAGGTCGACATCTTCCTGACCCATCTGCACGCCGACCACTGCCTCGATCTGCCCGGTTTGCTGGTGTGGCGCCGCTACCACCCGACCCCGCCGGAGGGAAAGGCGATCGTGCGCGGCCCCTCGGACACCTCGCTGCGCATCGGCAACGCCTCCGCCGAGATCGGCGGCGAATGCGACGACTGGTCCGACGTGATCGATATGCAGCCCTGGGTCGAAGGTGAGCCCATCTCGTTCGGGCCGGGCCACACGGTGACGGCGCGCCGCATGTACCACCCGCCGGAGTCCTACGGTCTGCGGATCGTCACCGCGGCCGGACGCACCTTCGTCTACACCGGCGACACCGCACTCTGCCCCCAGGTCCACGAACTCGCGCAGGGCGCCGACGTCCTGATGGCGGAGGCGTCCTGGACCCACGACCCAGCGAATCGGCCGCCCGGCATACATCTTTCGGGCACCGAGGCGGGCCAGATCGCCGCCGAGGCCGGCGTGAAGGAATTGCTGCTCACCCACATCCCCCCGTGGACTTCCCGCGAGGACGTGATCGCCGAGGCGAAAGCACAGTTCGCCGGCCCCGTACACGCCGTGGCCCCCGGCGAGACCTTCGACCTCTGACCGAATCGGCCTCGGATCACCGGCGCGAGATGAAGGGTGCACTCCGAACGCGCCAACCGCACCATCCCCGGCCTGGCACCGGCCCTCGCCGCATCGAGGCCGCCGGAGGCTGCCGTACCTTCCGCGCACACGGCCGTCACCAGCAGCGGGCACCATCGCCAGAATGCTGAACCTGAACCCCGATCGCTCTCAGGAACTGGCGACCCTCTGATCCTCGGCAAGCGCTCAGGAGCAAGCCTCATCACTCGACGCAACCAGCACCGGCCCAACCACAGGTTTCGAGCGAAGCGAGACCGAGCATGCGCCGTTCGCGGCCCGGCTCGCGTCCGAGCGGCCGCCGCGTCCGCGACGAAGTCGCCAGCGGCGGTCGCTCGGACGCGAGCCACAAAGGGGCCGCGAACACGCCGCGACGAAGTCGCGGCAAATCGAACACAGTAGGCTGTGGCCGTGTCGAGACGAGCCGATGGCAGGGCGGACGATGAGCTCCGCGAGGTCCGGATCACCCGTGGATTCACCACGCATCCAGCCGGTTCGGTGCTGGTGGAGTTCGGTCAGACGCGGGTGATGTGCACCGCGAGCGTCACCGAGGGGGTGCCACCGTGGCGGCGTGACTCCGGATTGGGCTGGCTCACCGCCGAATACGCGATGTTGCCCGCCGCGACGCACACCCGCAGCGGGCGGGAGTCGGTGAAGGGCCGGGTGGGCGGACGGACCCAGGAGATCAGCCGCTTGGTCGGCCGTTCGCTGCGCGCCTGCATCGACCTGGCCGCGATCGGCGAGAACACCATCGCGATCGACTGCGATGTGTTGCAGGCCGACGGTGGTACCAGGACGGCCGCCATCACCGGCGCCTACGTGGCGCTGGCGGATGCGGTGACCTACCTCGGTGCGGCCGGTGCGCTGGCCGACCCCCAGCCGATCTCGTGCGCGATCGCCGCGGTGAGCGTCGGCGTGGTCGACGGCCGGGTGCGCTTGGATCTGCCGTACGAGGAGGATTCGCGCGCCGAGGTCGACATGAACGTGGTCGCGACCGACACCGGAACGCTGGTGGAGATCCAGGGCACCGGCGAGGGCGCCACGTTCCCGCGCTCCACGCTGGACAAGCTGCTCGACGCGGCGCTCGCGGGCTGTGAGCAACTGTTCGTCGTGCAGAAAGAGGCGCTGGCGCTGCCGTATCCCGGCGGGCTTCCGGAGCAGTCCGAAACGAAGAAGAAGTGATGACCCGCCGTCTACTGGTTGCCAGCCGCAACGCCAAGAAACTGAACGAGCTGCGCCGCATTCTCGACGAGGCGGGTATCGCCGGAATCGAGATCGTCGGGTTGAACGACGTTCCCCCGTACGACGAGGCGCCCGAGACCGGCGCGACGTTCGAGGAGAACGCGCTGGCCAAGGCCCGCGACGGCGCCGCGGCCACGGGATTGGCCTGTGTCGCCGATGATTCCGGCCTCGAGGTGGACGCGTTGAACGGGATGCCCGGCGTGCTGTCGGCGCGCTGGTCCGGCAAGCACGGCGACGACGCGGCCAACAACACGCTGCTGCTGGCGCAGCTGTCCGATGTGCCGGACGAGCGCCGTGGCGGGCGGTTCGTGTCGACCTGCGCGCTCGTGGTGCCAGGGGGCGTGGAGACCGTGGTGCGCGGCGAATGGCCCGGCACGATCGGGCGCAAGCCGGTCGGCGACGGCGGTTTCGGCTACGACCCGCTGTTCACTCCGGAGGGCGGCGAGGTCACCGCGGCCCAGTTGACGCCCGCCGAGAAGGACGCGGTATCGCATCGCGGACGGGCGTTGGCCCAGTTGACGCCTGCGCTGGCGGCACTCACCGAAGGCTGACGCGGGCGGCGATCCGCCGGGTCAGACGCCGAAGTTCTGCTTGATCTGCTTGGCGTTGACGTGCTCGACGAAGAACGACAGCAGCGGGATGGTGCCCGCGAGCAGGGTGCCGACGGTGCGCAGGACCGGCCAGCGGACCTTGACCGCGAGGTCGGCGGTGAACAGCAGGTAGACGAAGTACACCCACCCGTGCACCACGGCGATCCAGCTGGGGGTGTGCACGTCGAAGCCGTACTTGGCGATCATCTCGCCGGTGAGCAGCAGCAGCCAGAGACCGGTGATCCAGGCCAGCGCCCGGTAGCGCAGCAGTGCCGGACCGATTTTGGCGGCGTTGCCCGCCTGGGCCGGGGCGGTGGTGGTCTCGGTGGAATTCTCGCTGGTGGTCAACCGGCGCTCCTCTCGCGGGTGTGCAGGCCTGCCGAGCGGACCTGCTCATCGATGTCGTCGGCGTGCAGCGCGGCGAGGTACCGGTTGTACTCGGCGAGCACGGGGTCTTCGGCCCGGACGGCCTTCGGGCGTTCGGGCAGCAGGCCCGGCGGGAGCTCCGTGGGGGCGGCCGGTTTCGCGGCGCGCCCGGCCGGGGCGGAAGTGCGCCGCGTGGCGTCGGCGGAGTGGTCCTCTTCGGCGGCCGCACGCTCGAGCCGGACGAACCGGAAGTAGGCGAAGACGGCGAAACCCGCGAACAGGGGCCATTGCAGCGCGTACCCGAGGTTCTGGCCGGTGCCGGTGGCGGAGTCGTACCGTTCCCACTGCCACCAGGCCAGCGCCAGGCACCCCAGCGCGGCGAAGATCACCAGCGCGATGAGGGCCGGGCGATTGTGTGCCGAGCGGCGGGGTGAGGCGGACACGGCTACTACGGTACCCGTTCTACTACGCGGGCCGTAGTACCAGGTACACCGTGCCGGGCACGCTGTGACCACGATCATCGCGGCATTGCTCGGCCCGAGGTAAGAGCTTGTTCGGTGCCGGTGGACCGAGGGGAGTGAGGCGGGCGAATCGACCGTGCGCGACTGCCGGAGCGCCTGTTGCCGTGCCACGTGCTCGACAGACGGGCAGGCCCGCCGGAATCCCGGAACCCCGTTGCCGTTGACCCCAGGGGCGGCTTGTCGGTCGAGGAGTTCAGCGTGCGGACGAGACGCTGACGGCCTGCCCGCGCGAACGCTCGGGCCGCTCACTGGGGGCGACCCGCTGCGATCGAGCGGCCCCTCGGTCGCGTGAGTGAGCGGCCCGTCTCGGACGACGGCAGCCCTGTCGACCGCCGACGAGTTCCTTCGGCTCAGAACGAGTAGGTGACCCCGGTCTTGCGCTCGGACTCGGCCCACAGCCGCTGCCACAGCTCCCTGTTCTGGGAGAGGCGGGTGGACGACGCGGCCTTGACCGGCCCCTGCGTGCCGAAGAGCCAGGTCGGACCCCAGTAGACCTCGGGGTCGGCATCGGGCATGGTCGCGGCGAACAGCGTCGAGTGTGCGGCCTTGGCGGGTGAGTGTCCGATGAGGCGGATGAACGGCTTCGAGATGTAGTCGAGCGGGGTCTCGGTGTGCGCGAAGAGGTCGGTGGCCGAGACACCGGGGTGCACGCCGTAGGAGCGCTTGGCCGAGCCGGACTCCGACAGCCTGCGCTGGAGTTCCCGCGCGAACATCAGATTGCACAGCTTGGCTTGCGCGTACGCGAGATTGCGCTGGTAGCGACGGTTCTCGTAGTCCAGGTCGTCGATCCAGAGCTTCGGGGTCTGCTTGTGCGCGATGCTGGAGAGCGTGACCACCCGGTCGGTGATCCGGTCCAGCAGCAGGCCGGTGAGCGCGAAGTGTCCGAGGTGGTTGACACCCCATTGGGTTTCGAATCCGTCCTTGGTCCGCGAGAAGGGGAGGTTCATCAGGCCCGCGTTGTTGACCAGGACGTCGAATTCGCCGCTGTCGTCGGCGAATCTGCGCACCGAGGCCAGATCGGCCAGATCGAGTTCGGCTACCCGGACATCGCCGTCGATGCCGCCGGCGACCTCTTTCGCCTTGACCGGGTTGCGGCAGGCCATGATCACGGTCGCGCCCTTGGCGGCCAGGACTTTCGTGGCCACGGCGCCCAGACCGCCGTTCGCGCCGGTGATGACAAAGGTGCGTCCCGTCTGGTCCGGGATCTCAGTAGGTTTCCACGCCATGGCTCAACCTTACTTTGGAGTAAGTTACGGGGGAAGGTGTGAACGGTATTCCTTTCATGATCGTCTCAGACGCAAGAGCTCGTGTCGTGGAACACCGCCGCGACACGAGCTTTCGCGCGCGGCGTGCTAGCGGCCGCTGCCGATGGGTTGCTGGAAGACGGCGGCGAGGACGGCGCCCGCCGTCTCGCTCCACACTTGCCAGGTGGCAGGGTCCAAGGTCATCGAGCCGACATCGGTGACCGTCACGCCCTCGGCGACCGGTATGCCCGCGAAGCGGTCCTTCAACCAGAGCATGGCGCGCGGCGCTCCGATCGGGTCGAGCGTCAGGTGCTCGCTGAAGTGGTCGCGGATGTACTCGACCCGCGCGCCCGGGTCCTGGGCGTAGGTCGCGACGAGTGCGTCGACCGGTCCGACGGGGATCAGCCAGTCGGCGTTGGCCTGGTACATCAGCATCGGCATGTCCGGCACGGCCTGGCCCAGCTTCGTCTTGTTCAGCACGTCGACCACCGCGGGTTCGGTGAACGGATTCTTCGCCAGCATCCCGAGGTTGTCCGCGAACGGGAACAGCGCGGCCTGGTAGCTCGCGCAGAGCTGTTCCTTGCCCGCGATAATGAGCTTGCCCAGGCCGTTCGCGTTCTCGTCGAGGAATTTCCGCAGTTCGGGATACTCGCGGGAGACGCCGAGCGCGCCCGCGAAGATCAGCCCCGCGGACAGATTGCCGTTGGCCATCCGCAACGCGGCCGACAGGTCGGCCGGAATGCCGCCCTCGGCGGTGCCGACCACGTGCAGTTCAGGTGCGTAGCTTCGCTTCAGCTCGGCGGCCCAGCCGGTGGCGATGGCGCCGCCGGAGTAGCCCATCATCCCGACCCTGGTCGCGGTCCCGGACAGTTGCATCGGCGCGAAGTTCTCCGCGGCGCGAATGCCGTCGAGGGTGATGCGCCCGGCCAATGGCCCTGCGGCGTAGGCCGAGTCGGGCCCCTGGTGATCGGGGACCACTACGGCCCAGCCCTGGGCGAGTGCCGCCTGCACCTCGAGGAATTGCGCGGCCACCAGGGTGGAACCGGTCAGGGTCGCCGGGATCGAACCCATTTGGAGCTGATACGACGGCATGCAGTAGTTGCCGGTCGAGTCCTCCGCGATCTGGTACGAGAACAGCGGCCGGTCGGCGACGTAGCCGCGGGGCTTGATCACCGTGGCCACGGCGGGGATCGGCTCGCCGCGGGAGTTGGTGGAGCGGTAGGACAGCTGCCAGGCGTCCACGTTCACCGGGAGAAGCGACAGGTTGGCCAGGTTGACCTGGCGTGCGGCGATGATCCGGCCGGGCGCCAGGTCCGTGTAGGTCTCCGGGGCCGGGCGATAGAACGCCGGGTCGAAGCCGGGCGGTAGCGGTGGAACCGGGAAGGGCAGCGCGGGCTGGATCACCGGATCGTTCGGCGCCGGTTCGGCGGACGCCGGCCCGGCCGGAAGGAAGGCCAGCCCCACGGCCACCGCGGCGAGGGCCGCGAACAGCTTCGGTGCGTACTTGCGGGAAATGACCACGCGAGAACCTCTTCGTTCTTCGAGCCACATATGTGAGCCCCATCGGTTTCAGACTAGGCACGAGTATGCGGTGTCATGACCCGGATCACAAGAACGAATCTCGCCGCAGCCTCGGCCGGTGAGATAGTTCGTGGTCGCCGCGATTTCGCTACGGTGAGAGGTGTGACGGCGACAGTGGGCAGGCAATACGGCGGACGTGCCGTCGTGGAGCGCAAAGCCGAGCGGCGTCAGCGGTTCCTCGACGCGGCCACCCGGCTCTTCGCCGAGCGCGGCTACGCGAATTGCTCACTGGCCGACGTGTGCGCCGCGGCGGGCTTGTCCAAGCGGCAGTTCTACGAGGAGTTCCACGCCAGGGAGGACGTGCTGGTCGCGGCCTATGACCGGATCCAGGACGAGGCCGCGGCCGCCGTGCTGGCCCGGCTCGGGGACCTCGACCCCCGATTCGACCTGCCCGCCGCGATGACCGCCGTGGTGACGGCCTACCTCGAATCGATCGGCTCCGATTCCTACCGCGCGAAGGTCGCCTTCATCGAAGTGGTCGGGGTGAGCGACCGGATGGAGCGGCACCGTCGCGACCGCCGTCACGCCTGGGCGGCGGTGCTGGAGTCCCGGGTAGTGCCCGTCGTCGCGCCCGGTTCGCGCGTGCGGGGTGCGCCCGGGTGGGGCGCGAGCGCTCTGATCGGCGCGATCAACGGGCTCGCGCACGAGTGGGTGCTCGCCGACCCGCGCCCGACGGCGGCCGAACTCGTCGATCTGCTCGTCCCGATCGCGATGGCGCTGATCGAGCGGCCTGCGCAGAGCTAGCCGCGCACGGCGTAGTCGCCGATCGCCTGCTCCAGCGTGTCGAACGCGGCGCCGATGTACCGGGTGAGGGCCGTGGCGATGTCGTCGTCGGATTCGCCGTCCAATGTGCGGCGCAGGGTCTCGTCGAACAGCACGCGATGTACGCCGCCGAGCAGTGCGGCTGCCACCCGGGGCGTGATATCGGTGTCGGCGGTGCCCGTTTCCGCGGCGAGCGCGGCGGCCAGTGCCCGTTCCCGCTCGTCGTGGAACTCCCGCAGCCGGGCCACCAATGCGGGGCTGTCGGTGATCATGCGGGCGAACTCGGGTCCGGAGAAGCCGACCACCGGATCGTGCCGGGCCACGGCGGCCAGATAGTCCCGCCGTAGAGCCGCGCTCGCGGACTCGCCGGAGGCGCGCTCGCGCACCACGCGGGCGAGCTGGTCGACGAACACTTCGTGCAGGTCGAGCGCGAGATCTTCCTTGCGGGGGAAATAGTTGGTGACCGTCATCTTGGCGACCTGCGCCGCGGCGGCGACGTCGGCGATGGTCACCTTCTCGAAGCCGTGCTCGAGGAACAGCAAGGTCGCGTGGTGGGAGATGTTGTCCCTGGTCTGTTGCTTTTTTCTGGCACGAAGCCCGAGGTCCGGCGTGGTCATGCCGCCACTCTATCTGAAGTCGACCTAAAAATCGTCTTGACATATTTTTATGTTCGTTCTAAGTTTGTGCTCGTCATCGGAACGAAGGGACGGCCACCATGCACCACGGACTTGTCGAAGCGACCTCGGCTCACATCAGCTCCAGCACCGACCGAAAGGGACCAGTCGTCATGGCCGACAAGACCACCGCGCCCACCGTCGTCGAAACCGCGGTTCGCCTGCTCCTCGCCGAAGGAGACGACGCGACCGGCGCTCCCCGCATCACCGGTGTCGTGCGCACCGCGCCGTCGGCGCGCTCCTATCCGAGCCCGCGGCGCCGCGAACGTAAGGGCGTCCAAACGATCCGGGGCGCCAGCGGTTATCGCGCCAAGCCGCAGCGTCCGCTGCGTATCCCGGGGCGTGGCTGACCGCTCGCCGCCCCAACTCACCGTTCGGCGGCGTGTACCCGCACGCCGCCGAACGGTTCGCTCCACCAGGAAGGACGTTCCATGACCAAGTTGTGCACCCGCCCCCTCCGCTTCACCGGCACCGTCAGCGACGACCCGATCAAGGACTATCTGCGGCTCATCGGCCGGACCCCGCTGCTCACCGCCGCGCAGGAGGTCGAACTCGGCCAGCGGATCGAGGCGGGCGAGCAAGCCGCGCTGCGCCTCGGCGATGCCGGTGCGGCCGCCGAACTCGACGTGCGAGAGCGCCGGGAACTGCGCCGCCGGATCGCGGACGGCTCGCGCGCCAGGGACCGTATGGTCGAGGCCAACTTGCGCTTGGTCGTCTCGATCGCCAAGCGGTATCCCACGCCGACCGGCATATCGCTGCTGGACCTGGTCCAGGAAGGCACGCTGGGCATGATGCGCGCGGTGGAGAAGTTCGATCACCGGCGCGGGTTGAAGTTCTCCACCTACGCGACCTGGTGGATCAAGCAGTCGATCGGCCGAGCGCTGGCCGATCAGAGCCGCACCATCCGCATTCCGGTGCACGTCGTCGAGGTGCTCAACCGGCTGAACCGCGCGCAGCGGGCGCTCGCCCAGCGCCTGGGTCGCGCGGCCACGGTCGCGGAACTGGCCGCGGAGCTGGAACTGTCCGCGGGAAAGGTGCGTGAGCTGCTCGATCTCGCTCGCGAACCGCTGTCGCTGCACACCCCGGTCGGCGACGATGCGACCGAGTTCGGCGCACTCATCGCCGATGCCGGGCCGGACCCGTCCGAGTCGGCGGCCGAGTCGGCGCTGCGCGATCAGCTGGACCGGGCACTCGGCGCGTTGACCGAACGGGAGGCGGCGGTCATCGCGTTGCGCTTCGGGCTGGGCGGCGCGGAGCCGAAGACGCTCGACGAGGTCGGCAAGACCTACGGAGTGTCCCGCGAGCGAGCTCGCCAGATCGAGGCCAAGGGCATGGCGAAACTGCGGCAGCCCGCGCGGGCCAAGGCGCTGGAGGGCTTGCTCGGCTGATTCGCTGCCGTGTCGCTGGATGTCCATCGAAGCAGCGAAGTCCCATACTGGGCAGATGGCCGGTTCGGTTGCTGTCGCCGCGGACCCAGCGGCCCCGATGGGCAGGGCCAAGACCAACGTCGTGTTCGGCACGATCGTGCTCGGCATGTTGATGGCGGCGCTGGACCAGACCATCGTGTCCACCGCGCTGCCCACCATCGTCGCCGACCTCGGCGGGGCGGGGCACATGGCCTGGGTGGTCACCTCGTATCTGCTGGCCGAGGCGGTGGCGACGGCGCTGGCGGGCAAGCTCGGCGACCTGTTCGGCCGCAAGCTGGTGTTCCAGGTCAGCGCGGTGATCTTCATCGTCGGCTCGATGGTCGCCGGTCTGGCCAACGGCATGCTGCTGCTGGTGCTGGCCCGCGGCGTTCAGGGCTTCGGCGCGGGTGGGCTGATGGTCACCTCGATGGCACTGATCGCCGACATCATCCCGCTGCGGCAGCGTGGCAAATACCAAGGCGCGCTGGGCGCGGTGTTCGGCGTGACCACGGTGATCGGCCCGACGCTGGGCGGCCTGTTCACCGATCACGCCAGCTGGCGCTGGTGCTTCTACGTCAACGTGCCGGTCGCCGTGGTCATGATCGTCTTGGCGGCGCGCACCATCCCGCGGGTGCGCGCCGCGGCCAAGCCGATCATCGATTACGCGGGCATCGGTCTGGTGGCGCTGGGCGTCTCGTGCCTGATCCTCGGACTGGAGTGGGGCGGACAGCAATACGCGTGGGGCTCGCCGATGATCGTCGGATTGTTCGCCGCGGCGGTGATCCTGCTGGGCGCATTCGTCGCGGTGGAGTTGCGGGCCGCGGAACCGATGCTGCCGATGGGGTTGTTCCGCAGCCGGGTGTTCACGGTCTGCTCCGTGCTCAGCTTCATCGTCGGCTTCGCGATGCTCGGCTCGATGACCTACCTGCCCGCCTACCTGCAGTACGTCGACGGCGTTTCGGCCACTATGTCCGGCGTGCGCACCCTGCCGCTGGTGGCCGGCCTGTTCGCCACCTCGATCCTGTCCGGGCAGGTGGTCGGCAAGACCGGCCGGTACCGGTACTTCCCGATCGCGGGCACGCTGGTCATGGCGCTCGGGCTGTACTTGATGTCGACCATGGGCCGGACCACCGAAACGTGGCTGGAGTCGCTGTACATGCTGATCCTGGGCCTCGGTCTCGGCCTGGCCATGCAGGTGCTCACCATCGTCGTCCAGAACACCGTGCCCTACGCCCAGTTGGGCACCGCGACCTCGGGCGTCACGTTCTTCCGCACGCTCGGAAGCGCCTTCGGAACGGCGATTTTCGGCACGCTGTACAGCAACGAGATCGAGCCGAACCTTGCCGCTGCCCTGGCTCGCGTGCGTGTGGTGCCGCCGGGCGTCGCGGCCGACCCGCAGTCGTTGCGCGCACTGCCCGCCGAACAGTCGATCCCCATCATCGACGCGTACGCCGACTCCATCGGTCACGTGTTCTTCTGGGTGGTGCCGGTCGCGCTCGCCGGATTCGTGATCGCGTGGTTCCTGCCCGAGGTGCCGCTGCGCGACAGCGCGCGGGCGGGCGCGGGCGACGTGGGCGAAGGGTTCTCGGTGCCCGACTCTCCCGACCGGCTGGTGCAACTGGAGCGCGCGATCGCGGGCACCATGCGCAAGGCGGGGGCCGGGGACCTGATCGGACCGCGCCTCCTCGCCGAGGCGGACAGCGATCTCACGCGGGGCGAAGCATGGGCTCTCGGGCAGGTGTATCTGCGCGAGCGGATCACGGGCGACGCCACGCTCGCGGCAATAGCGCGGGCGCACCGCCTGCCCGAGGAGGTGATCGAGCCGATCTACGACCAGGTCGGCGCGGAGGGGTATCTGACACGGGACGCGGACCGGTTGCGGCTCACCGACTCCGGTGCGGCCGAGATGGATCGGATCAAGGCGGCTTGGCGGCGCTGGCTCGACCGCAGACTCGACGACTGGAACGAAGCCGATCCCGTCGACCGCGCGCTGCTGGACCGGGCGCTGTCGAACATCGCCACGAAGTTGCTGGAAGACGAGGCGCGCCAGGAGGAAACGGTGCGGGTCTGACTTCTTGCCTCCAAATACTCGTGCACGTATATTCGTAGACGAGTAAGGAGGCGCCGCGATGAAGAAACGCAAGGTGGACAACCTGCTCGCGCTCGCGGTGCTGTCCGTGATCGTCGAGCGCCCGATGCATCGGTACGAGATCGCGCAGACCTTGCGCGACCGGGGCAAAGACCATGACATGGCGATCAAGTGGGGTTCGCTCTACACGGTCGTGCAGAACATGGCCAAGGTCGGTTTCCTCGAGATCGTCGGCAGCGAGCGGGAGGGCGCCCGGCCCGAGCGGGTGATCTACCGGATCACCGACGCGGGCCGCGCCGAGATGGCCGATTGGACCAGGGAGCTGCTGTCGACTCCGGAACCGGAACCGCACCGGTTCGTCGCGGGTCTGTCCATGCTCGCGGTGCTTCCGCCCGCCGAGGTGGTCGAACTGCTCGGTGCCCGGCTCGAAGCGCTGGGGCGGACCATCGAGACCGTGCGCCGCGAACTGGGTGAACTGGCGGGCACGCTGCCGCGCCTGTTCATCATCGAGTCCGAGTTCGGGCTGGCCATGCTGGAAGCCGAAGCGGCGTGGACGCGTTCGCTGCGCGACGAGCTGACCGAGGGCGCCTTCCCCGGGCTGGTGCAGTGGCGGGAATGGCACGAACGCGGCATGCGTCAGTCCGAGGTCGCCGAGCTGGTGGAGAGGGGGATGGCCGAGAACTAGCCGAGACCGGACCCGGCGAGGTGCGGCAACACCGCCGCCGGGCCCGATCGAACAGTCTCGAACCGCGCCCGCGAACGCGCACCCGGCTACAAGGCTGGCAACCACAGGATAACCGGGTGGGTGGCGCGTGGGTCGGTTCGGGGAACCGAAAACCCGAATCGCACGAATCCTGGAGACACCCATGTCCACAACACGTACCGCCCTGGTGATCGGTGGCGGCATCGCCGGCCCGGTAGTCGCGACTGCCCTGCTCAAAGCGGGTATCGAAGCCCGCGTCTACGAGGCCTACCCCGGCCCGTCCTACGGCATCGGCAGCGGCCTCGCGCTGGCGCCCAACGGCATCGCCGCCCTCGACATCATCGGGGCGGGCGATCCCGTTCGCGCGATCGCCCAGCCGGTGACGAAGATGAACATGGCCGTCGGCGACAAAGTGCTGGCGCTGCCCGGCCTGTCCGACGTGCCGCCGCTGCAACTGGTCGATCGCAGCGAGCTGCACCAAGCCCTGCACCGGCACGCGATCGCCGCGGGCGTTCCGTTCGAGTACGACAAGCGCCTGGTCGACGCGCACGAGGACGCGTCGGGCGTCACCGCGCGCTTCGCCGACGGCAGCACGGCCACCGCCGACGTGCTGATCGGTGCGGACGGTATCCGCTCGGCCGTGCGCACGCTGATCGACCCGAACGCGCCGGGGCCCGATTACACCGGCATGCTCGGCTTCGGCGCGATCACCGAGTGCGACGCCGACATCGCGCCTGAGACCATGACTTTCGCGTTCGGCAAGCGGGCGTACTACCTGTACTGGCCGGTCGGGGACGGACGGGTGGCGTGGGGAGCGAATCTGCCGCACAAGCAGTATCTGTCGCTCACCGCGGCGCGGGCCGTGCCGAACGCGCGCTGGCTGGAGATCCTGCGCGAGACCTACCGCGACGACACTCCCGGCGGCGAACTCGCTCGTCGCACCACCGAGGGGCAGTTGGAGGTGGTCGGCGCGCTGCACATCATGCCGCCGGTGCCGCACTGGTATCGCGGGCGGATGGTGCTGGTCGGCGATGCGGTGCACGCCCCGTCCAACAGCTCCGGCCAGGGAGCGTCGCTGGCGATCGAGAGCGCCGTGCAGCTGGCCCGCTGCCTGCGTGATCTGCCCGCCGCGGAGGCGTTCGCGGTCTACGAGCGCTTGCGCCGCGACCGGGTGGAGGGCGTCGCGGCTCGCGCGGCGAAGATCAACCACAGCAAGACGCCCGGACCGGTGGGGCGCAAGATGATGCAGCTGCTCATGCCGCTGATGGCCAAGACGGTGATGAAACCGGAGAAGTCCATGGGGCCCGAGCAGCGCTACCGGATCGACTGGGACGCGCCCGCCGACCGCGAACTCGCGGCGGTCTGAGTCCTGCTGAGCGATCCCGCCGGTCCGGCCGACCGGCGGGATCGCTCATTCCGTAATGGTGAGCGTCATTCCCCTAGGCGTCGTGCCGCGCGGTCGCGCAGGATCCGCGCGGTCTGCTCGTCGCCGGGCAGGAACGCCTCCAGTTGCAATTCGGCGAGGGTGACGTCGACGGCGGTGGCGAACGACGTGAGCGTGGTGATCAGACGCAACTCGCCTTCGTCGCGGCGCAGACGCAGGGGCACCGCGAAACCGAGATGCTCCGGCCCCGGTTCGGCTTGCGGCAGATAGGTTTCCAGCTCGTCGATCAGTGCGTCGAGGGCGGGATCGGGGCTGCGGGTCATCCGGTTGCGCAGCGCCTCGGTGACGTGCCTGCCCCATTCCGGCAGGTTGAGCACGCGGGCGGCCAAGCCGTCGGGATGCAGGGCGAGCCGCAGTACGTTGACCGGAGGCTCCAGCAGCCAAGGGGCGGCGCCCTCGGTGAGCACGTCGAAGGCGGCGTTGGCGGCGAGCAGGATTCCGTAGGGCCGGACGACCAGCGCCGGGTAGGGCAGATGACCGTCCAGAACGGCCCGCAGAGCCTCCAGCACCGGCGCCAGTTCCACGGTGTCGATTTCCGATTCGGGGAAGATCGGCGCGTAGCCCGCGGCGAGCAGCAATCCGTTGCGTTCCCGCAGCGACAGGTCCAGTGATTCGGCCAGCCGCACCACCATGGTGCGGCCGGGGCGCGAGCGGCCCTGCTCCAGGAAACTCAGATGTCGCTGTGTGGTGTCGGCGCGGATCGCGAGATCGAGCTGGCTGACCCGGCGCAGGGTCCGCCAATGCTTGAGCTGCCGGGCGAACCCGGTGGACTGGACCGCCGTCGTCATAGCAGCAGTATCGGGCGGGTGGTTGGTCCTTGGCCATACCCTGCGGGGAATCGCACACGCGCCGGACGACGGCAAAACTCTGCGGCATGAGCAAACAACTCGATGAGCAGGAACTGTCGCGATTCACCGAGCGGTACATCGCGCTGTGGAACGAGCCCGACGCCGACGCCAGGCACGAACAGATCAGGCGTCTGTGGTCCGAGGACGGCGCCCAGGTGCTGGTGGACCCGCCGCAGGCGATGCGGGAGGCATTGGCCCAGTTGTCCTTCCCGATTCCGACCGTGCAGATCCGCGGCTACGAAGCGCTGGACCGTCGCGTCGATCGCGCGTACGACGAGTTCGTCGCCCCTGGCGAGCACGTGTTCGTGGGAGCAGGACCCGCGGTGCGGTTGTCGGTGAACCTGATCGGCGTCACCTGGCACATGGTGGCCGAGGCGGACGGGGCCGTCGTCGGCGGTGGGTACGACGTGATCGCACTCGATGACGAGGGCCGGATCCGGTGGGACCACCAGTACATCGGCGTCGCGTGAGGAATGCTCAGGGGCAGGCGGTGAGGATCCGCACCATGGCGTCCTTCTCGGCCGGGGTGACCCAGAGCTGGTATGCCGCCTTCACCTGGACCTGCCTGGTCACGTAGGCGCAGTGATAGCCCTTGATCGGCGGCAGCCATTCGGACGCGTCGGAGTCGCTCTTGGACTGGTTGGTGGGACCGTCCACGGCTTGCAGGTTCAGTGGATCGTTGGCCAGGTCACGTCGGCGTTCGGCGGAAAGCTGCTGTGCGCCTTTCTGCCAGGCGTCCGAGAGCGCGATGACGTGATCGATCTGCACCTCGTCGGAGGACTTCGTGCCGCGTTTGAAGTTGATGGTCTTGCCGGTGTAGGGGTCGGCGAGGGTCCCGGTGGCGACGATGCACTTGCCCGACTTGAAGGTCACGTCGGTCAGGTCGCGCTGCAGGATGTCGTTGCGGGTGTCGCAGCCGTTGCCGCCGCCGGGCACCGAGACATTGTCCGACCACGGAGGCCCGAATTCGTCTCGGCTGTAGCCGGTTCTGGGTGCGCGATCCGCGACGCGCAGGGAGTTCAAGAGGGCGAGGGCGTCCCGCCCTGGCATCGAGGCGGGCGCGTCGGCGCAGGCCCGGCCGTCGGAACCGCACTGCGCCGCCGTCGACTCACTGGGCCGGATGGAGGAACACCCGACCAGTCCGATGGAAGTCGCGACCATGACACCGATCAGAGCCAGCCGCTGCGCTGTGGACTTCATCGAACTTCCTAACGCCGAATCCACTTGAAACTGTAACCGGCGTCAAAGTATCCAGTCCGGGTGTTCGCACAACCGAATGGCGCGTATGAGATTCGGCACAGGTGGTCGATATCCGGAGGCTCACAAGGCCACCGGGCCGGAAAGCGGGCCCGCCCCCGAATCGCCGTGCCGGCGCCGATTCGGGGGCGGTCTATCACGAGGAGACCTGTGGAGCCGCGCGGTTGTGCGGATGGTTGTCCACTCCGAATTCCGCACTGGGACGACACCACGGGGCTGATGAGGGGGAGGTCCCGAGGTGTCGAGCCGCGCCTGTTCCGGACTCGCTCGTGACGATCAGGGCGATCGGGATCCGGTGGGTGCCGGTGACCGGGGAGGCCGTACCCTATGGGGCGCCAGCACGCATCCGCTCCATCTCGATCGCGCTTGATTCTACGTATCAAAACAGTAGATAGGCGATATGTAGATTGGCAAGTTCGTTCTGATGGTTCGAAAAATTTCTCAGCCGATCTTCAGTTTCGGCCATACATCTACTGCATGACTACGGATGTCTCCCTGAGATGACGGCGCAGCGCGGGTGTCGTCCATCCGCTCGGTCCTGTGACGATGCTCACGTCGTGTCCGGTCACAGACAAGCGAAATCGTGTGTCGAAACGGGTGCAGGCAAGCAGACCCGGACCCGGAAGGACCACATCATGCCGACCGTCGACGTACTCGACTCCTTCATCCACTACCGCGACACCGGTGCGGGCGACACCCCCGTGGTGTTCCTGCACGGCAATCCGACTTCGTCGTACCTGTGGCGCAACGTGATTCCGCACGTCGCCGACCGGACCAGGGCGCTGGCGCCCGACCTGATCGGCATGGGGGAGTCGGGCAAGCCCGACAGCGACTACCGGTTCACCGATCACGCCGCATACCTGGACGCCTGGTTCGACGCACTCGGGCTGGACCAGGTGGTGCTGGTCGGCCATGACTGGGGTGGCGCGCTGGGCATGGACTGGGCCGCCAGGCACCGGGGCCGGGTGCGCGGAGTCGCGCTGATCGAGACGTTCCTGCGGCCGATGCGCTGGGACGAGCTGCCCGCGCTCGGCGCCGAGTTGTTCCGGAAGTTCCGCTCGGCGGAAGGAGAGCGAATGGTGCTGGAGGAGAACACCTTCATCGAGTTCAACCTGCCGAGGGGCGTCGCAGACCTGTCGGCCGAGGATCACGATGTGTACCGGGCCCCGTACCCCACACCGGCCGCGCGCAAGCCGCTGCTGGCGTGGCCGCGCGAGTTCCCGCTGGACGGAGAGCCCGCCGACGTGGTCGCTCTGGTGCGCAACTACGGCGCGTGGGCGGCCGCGACACCCGAGGTGCCCAAATTGCTGATGGCGCTGGAGAACGGCGTCGGAATGGGGGCGGCGGAGGTGATCGACTGGGCTGCGAGCGCTTTCGCGAGCGCCGAGGTCGCGCCGATCGGTCCCGGCGGCCACCACGCGCCGGAAGACCGGCCGGACGAGATCGGCCGGGCTGTCGCGGCGTGGCTGGACCGGCACGCCCTGATCGGGACCGCAGCTCGCTCGTGACCCGCGCCACGGGGTGACCCGGCGCTGCTTGCGTCGACCGCGACCCAGGCCGAATGATGGCCGGATGAGCACGCAGCACGAGCGGGTCGCGGCGGACGAGCAGGTCATGGTCGCGCGCGCGGTCGCGGGCGACCGGGACGCCGTCGCCCAGGTGGTGCGCCTGCTGCAGGACCCGCTCTACCGGCTGGCGCTGCGGATGGTCTGGCGGCCCGCCGAGGCCGAAGACGCGACGCAGGAGATCCTGGTGCGCGTCCTCGGTCATCTGCACACCTGGCGCGCCGAGGCGAAGCTGCTCACCTGGGCTTACCGCATCGGCGTCAACCACCTGCTGAACCTGCGGCGGCAGACCCCGCACGAGGCCGCGCAACTGAGCCTGGAGGCCTACCGGGACGGGCTGGCCGACGGCTTGTCGGAGGCGGACTATCGCGGACCGGAAGCGGTGCTGCTGACCGCGGAAGTGCGGCTCACCTGTAGTCAGGGCATGCTGCAATGCCTGGCCCGCGACGAACGGGTCGCCTTCGTGCTCGGCGAGGTGTTCGAGCTGAACTCGACCGAGGCCGCCTGGATTCTCGACATCACTCCCGCCGCCTACCGAAAGCGATTGGAGCGCGCCAAGAAACGGCTCGGGAACTTCCTGAACGCGACCTGCGGCCTGGTCGACCCGCAAGCGTTCTGCCGCTGCTCGCGCCGGGTGGACCGAGCGCTCGCGCTGGGACGGGTCGACCAGCGCCGTCCGGTGTACGCGCGCCATCCGGTCAGCCCGGGCGGGCGCACCGCGGCCGCAGCCGAACAGCAGATGGTCCGGTTGCACGATGCGGCGTCGGTGCTGCGCGCGCACCCGGACTACGCCGCGCCGCAAGCGAAGATGGACGCGATCGCGGGGCTGCTCGGTTCCGGCCGCTTCCCCCTGCTCGACGAGAAGTGACCGGCTCGGCAGCCCGCGTCGCGGCGATCGGCTACCGGAGGCGGCTCACTCGTCGTCGGTGGGCTGGGCGGTCGGGGGAACCCCGGTGTCGAGGAAGCGAATGAGCCGATCGATGCGTGCCGTGTGGTCGACACAGCGTTCCAGGTGGTGACCCAGCAGCGCGATATCGATCGCGACCTCGGTGGACGGTTGGGACTCCGGCTCGCGCAGCACGGCATGCAGTTGCTGGTGCAGCGTTTCCATCGGCCGCGCGGTAGGCGTCTGCTCCTCGGCCTGCGCCTGGTGGCCCGCGACCGCCTGCGCGGCCAACGCCGTGCGCTGCGCCGCCAACTGACCCATCGCGGCGAGGATGTCCAGGATGGGTTGCGTCGCCACGTGTCCCGGATGGCTCCGGTACACCTGGTCGGCGACCCGGCTGGCGAGCCAGCCGATGCGGGACAGTTCACCGGCGATCTGGATCGCGGTCACCACGTGCCGTAGGTCGCGCGCCACCGGCGCCTGTAACGCCAGCAGCACCACGGTGCGCGCCTCACACGCGCCGTACATCTTCTGCAACTGCTCGTCGAGCGCGAAGACCTCGTAGGTCGCGGTGAGGTCGGCGTCGACGAGCGCGTCGGTGACACGCTCGACGGCGTCGTGGGCGAGCGTGCACATCAGCGTCAGATCTTTCGTCAACGCGATGAGCTCGGCAGTGAACTGAGTGCGCACCGCCAAATTCTCACCTATCGACCGGTGCGGGGTCGATTCCTTGCCGGATGTTCTTCGGTAACGACCTCGCCTCGGTTCGGCGCCCGCGGCCCCGCCGCGATCACCAACCGCGCGGCGCGAGCGCGTGGGTCGCGTGGAAAACCCTGGTCCTGGTGATTTTTTCGAGCAGCGCGGGCTTCGGCGGAGCCACCGGCTCGGCGCACGAGACCGAGGGCGTCGCTTGCGTCGACTCCGCGCGATCGCGCTGGTCGGCGCGGTCCGGGACAAGCGGCGGAGAGTTATTGCCGGAACGGAGAATTATGGTGCACATCACAGTGAGCCGTTGCGGCGCACGTCGACTCGTCCGATTGCTCACCGCATGCCCCGCCCTGCCCGCGGCGGCGGCGCGGACGGTCGATCCTGCCCGGTGCCGCGAGCGGGGTGTTTGCGATCCGGTGCCTGTGCGCGCCACGGCCGGGTGCGCGTCTGCCCGAGCCCTGCTCAGCGCCCGAATCGCGCGGGCGCGAAGCCTGCCCGCGGATGTCGCCGGTGTTACCGTCGCGGCATGCCGAACTTGCGCGACATTCAGCATCGGGTGGTGACGGCGTTCCAGCGCCGGGTCGGCAACCCGATCCTTCGCACGCTGCCCGGACAGACCCTGCTGGAGACCACCGGCCGGGTCAGCGGACAGCCACGGACCACGCCCATCGGCGGGCGGAGGATCGGGCGGGAATTCTGGTTGGTCGCCGAGTTCGGCGAGCGCTCGCAGTATGTCCGGAACATCAAGGCGGACAACCGGGTCCGGCTGCGGCTGCACGGGCGGTGGCACACGGGCACCGCGCACCTGCTGCCCGACGACGATCCGCGTGCCCGCCTCGCCGCCCTGCCGCGGGCCAACAGCGCGGCCGTCCGGCTCGTCGGCACCGACCTGCTCACCCTCCGCATCGATCTGGACGACTGAGCCCCCGGGGCCGGGTGCGTCGAGATTGCACCCGACCAGGATGCGGATAGTTTGCTGGGACGATGGTGGGCATGATCCGTGTGTTGACCGCCCGCTGGACCGTACTCCTACCACTGTTCGCCGTGCTCGCCCTCGCGGCCACCTGGGGTCGAAGTCTGCCCGGTGTCGCGGTGACGATCGTGGTGGTGGCGTTGATCGGGCACGCTTTTAAAAGCGCTGGTCAGTGCGGGACTGCCGTCTCGCCGTTCGCGGCCCGGACCCACTTGGTGGCCCATTCGGCACTGCGGTGCGACTCCGGCATCTCTGCAAGGCCATGTTGCACTTCGTCGCGGGCTCGCTCGTGTTGTCCGAGAATCCAGAGCACCCGGGCACGCTGGAGGCACCAGAAGCCCATGGTGTACCAGTATCCCGCTTCGGGCGGTTCTTCCCCCTCGGAGTCTTCCGCTGCCTTGTCGGCGAGGATCAGGGTGTGTTGCGCGGCTCGTGTGTTGCCGCTGACGGCATGTACTCGCGCAAGCTGATAGTTCTCGTACACGCGGATGAGCGGGTGCATCTGCGCTACGGACATGACTACCTCGGCGTAGCTCTCTGCTTCGTGCCACTGGTTCCGCGCTAACGAGGCATAAGCGGTGAAGCTGAGTGCGTGCGCGAGTTGATCGGGCCCGTTGGCTGCTTCGGCGAGTTGGACGGCACGGGCGAGGCTTTGCCGAGAGGCGGTGTCGGCACCGGTAACTAGTTCGAGCCAGCCTCGGTACTGACTGATCTCGCTCGCGATCATTGCTGAACGCTTCGCTAGCGCTGAGTTGGCTTGCTCAGCAAATGATTCGGCCATCTTCCCGATTCCCTGTACAGCGGGAAGCACTGCCACTGGACCGGTCGCATCTTCGATGCGCCTCATCGAGGCCAGCATCGTGGCAACTTCTCGCAGACTGGATGCATCGACGTTGGCAGCCGATCCCGCGACAGTCGACAGTCGGCCCAAATCGGTACCTAAGACTCTCTCGTAGGCATCAACGATGCGTTGAGGTACCGGGCGCTTGCCTGACTCGATCAGGCTCAGGTACGCGGGGCTGTAGTTGGTCAGTGCGGCCATCGCTCGCAACTTCACACCCCGCGCCTCGCGTGCAGTGCGGAGTATTGAACCCTGCTTCATCGGTCCACCCCTCGGCGCTGAAAACAGCTGTCAACAACAAACGGGGCTGATACCCCGTTGATTCCACGAGACTACTACTCGGCGCACCTCACTGATGGTGCGTCGGAGCGCAACTCATTATCGATGCAGCAGGGGGTTCTATGAATCATGTAGTTTTCGGGAATACGCCCTTGTCCCGATGCCACTATTACCGGAACGTGTGCGATATACCCGCGAGAGTTGACCCTCCCCAGGTAGGCCGGATCGTGGCCCGCTGCGGCTCAGTGTGGGCGATCACCATGCCCGCCGTATTGTGCCACGACGTGAAGGTGTGGATGCAAAACCAGGGTTACAAGCTGGGGCCGATCCTGTCGCACCCACGGTCGAAACGGTGGACGTTCATTATTCGCCCTGACGTGCCGGACGACGTGCCGTTGTTCGCTGAGATGTTCCGGTTGGATGTGTCGATTGTGCGAGACGGCGGAACGATCGGGCTGCCGAGTCCAGCCGATCGAGGGACCAAGTTCCGTGCGTGGATCGTTCTGCCGGACAGCCATGTCCGCCCGTCCGGGCGTCTTGTTGTGCGGGCTGTCCGTGACATTGTGGCGGCGAAGAGGGCGCGGCGTCGGCGGGGACTGGCTTATGCCTGACTGCGTTTCGTGCGGGCAAGGTCCATGGATCAAGCTGTCTCACTGCGGGATCTTCGGGTACGACCAGGCGACGAATGCGTTGCTGTCGGTACGGTGCCCGTCGCGGTTCTGCCCCGACAAGTTGGTGCCGCTGGTGAATGGTCGCATCGCTCTGCATACCGCGCCAATAGACGAAATCGTGCCGGGTGGGTGCCCGTGGGTTGGTACGCGCATCGTTGATGATCGTGCGGACTACGAAGCAGCGCACTCCGGTCGGGTACAGCCCGGCTGGGACTGGTCATGACGCTCGCCGACAGTGCCGCACGGCCAACGCTGCAACTACTCCAGGGCGGCAAGTCCGACAGATTCGACGTTGAGGCAGCGTTGTCGAGACTGCTCGAACGGTTGGCGTCGCACAGCAACCCCGGTCTGCCGTTGATGAGTCGCACTGCTGCCGACAAGGCATTAGATGCACACGAGGATTGCGACCTGTTGCAGTGTTCGACGTTGGTAGCGGCGCAACTCGTGATCCGCGACAACTACCGGTGGTTCCGGGAACGGGGCATGTGATGACGTCCCCCGAACGAACCGGACGTGCATCTCGTCGTGCGGCTGCGCGGCTTACATCTGCACTTCGCGGCCTGTCTGACTGCCGCGTTGATCTTCGTCCAAGACGAAGCGGAACGGCATAGCACGGACGGCGTGTACGTAGCGAAGGGCACGCCCGACCGCTTACCAAGGTTGCCTGGGGGAACGGCTGTATGTCGAGCGATGATGGTTCTGTTTGCGCTATCCCACCCCCGCTGCCGCCCGGTGCTTGCCCGGTGAGGCGGACGGGCGCGCGCAACCCCTGAACGTGGGACACTGTTCCGTTTGGGTGATACGCAGGGCTACCGACTATCGGAAGGGAATGTGATGGGGCAAGGCGACGACCAGTTGAGTATGGATCTGGGAGTTCCTGTCGAGCAGACCGCATGGGACAAATGGGTTGATCCGGACCGCCGCAAGGCGCAGGCCCAAAAGTTCATGGACTATGCGGGCATAAGCGGTCTCCCTTCGGAGCCGTGGCCGGAAGACTCGGCCGAGGTCAAACGGCTTGACTCCATCGTCGCCGAACTGTTCCCGACCAGGGCTGCTGCTGCGGCAGCACCCGATGACGCCGACTTGGTTGACGCGTTCGTTTGTTTCATCGGTGCGTGCTTCGAAAGATTCGCAGGGTCCAGATTTATCGATGAAGAATGGTTCGGCCGCGAATATTCGTTTTACGACGACGTGAATCCCGCGTTAGAGATGGATACGGGCGACGAAGAAGACGTCGAGACCGTATGGGGATTAATCGGGCGCATGATCGAATATAGCCCCGAGGAGCATGAGGGGATGTTCTGCAAAATGGCTGCCGCCATTCGCGAGTACGCATCTCTCCACGAGGGCCATCGCAGCCGCTGAGCTGCCTCAACTGCTTCCTAGGCTACGGCCAAGAACTTCTCGAATCGCTTCAGGCTTCTTGGGGGATCGGTTGGACGAATACGAAAGAGACCGAGACAACTACAAGCCCCACGAGCGCGGAAGGATATTCGAGAACGGTATCGAAGCATATTTCAAGGACCGTGAGCGTGGATATCTACCCAGCTCCCGCATATACAAGACCCCGGAAGGCCGGATTCAGTTCGACCACGTCAGAGAGGAGCAAGGTAAAACTTTCTCTATCGAGGATAAATCCGGCAGAATTGAAGGACCCAAGGATGAAAAGCAGCTCAAGGCATTACGGGTCCTTCTGGAGACAGGCGTCGTGCAGGAGCATACGCTACGGTCAGTAGAAGGTGAGACTGTATCGAAAGACTGTCAGGTACTTATCAACGGTTTGAAGCAAGACTTCGGAGACAGATTCACCCACCTAGAAATCTCGCGAGCTGAAGCCCGGACAATTTGGGCATTGGGCGTGGATCTAGAGCGAAGTAAACAGCGCGAACTGCCGGAGCGAGGTAAGCAGCTTGAGTTACAAGGAGTAGCAGAGAAGGCGCGGGAGGAGAAAGCCCAGGAGCTACAAAAGCGGCGGGACAAAATCGCGGAGCGGGAGCGGGCGCGTGAGCGAGCCGAGAAGTTCCGGAATATGCTGCGATTCCGCGGCGGCGCTACCCGTGGCAGGGCGGAAGCCCCCGAACGAGTCGAGCGCGAGCGGCGGGCGCGAGAAGAGGCCGAGCGGGCCAGGCAGGCGGGCAGAACTCCGGAGAGCGAGCGTGCGCGAATTGAGCGCGAAGCTGCTGAACGGGTGGCGCAGGAATTCCCGACACCCAATCAGTTTCAGCAACGGGAAGCCGCTGACACTGGAGAGCATGCGGCCCGAGAAGCCGCCGACGCTGCCAGCCTGGAGCGGGCAGCAGCCGACGCCCGCACGGCAGAGGAGAAGGCGCGCGAAGCTCGCGAGGCAGCGGACAAGGAACGCGCCGAAGAACTGGCACGACTGCAAGCCCGAGGAGTGCCCCCGGAAGTCGTGAAGATTCTCGGGCTCGGGCAAGCGGAACCGCCGTCAGCGGCAGTACGGGAGCCGCCTGGTCATGCGCCTGGCGTTGTGCGTGGCGGCACCGGACAGGGGCAGGAACGCTCACGTGGAATATCCCGCGACCGATAACCGACCCCCAAGTATGGGCGCAACCGGTTTCGTCGCTCACGGGCCGATCTAGAGGCGTGTCCGTAGGTGGGCTATAGCCCCTCCCCCGGCAGTAGTGGCCCACTCCCAGGCATTCGGGCCAATATTCACGCAGACAGGGGGGAGGGGGTATTGGGTCGACCGGTTCCCGGTTCCCGGTTCCCGGTTCCCGGTTCCCGGTTCCCGGTTCCCGGTTCCCGGTTCCCGGTTCCCGGTTCCCGGTTCCCGGTTCCCGGTTCCCGACAGTGGTTCCGGAACTTGGGGAACCGCTTGTGTGGCGCGTACGGTTCGACACGTCGATACCCGGAGGTCCGTCTACTCGCCTTCGGCTTTCTCGACGTTGCATCCATCGGTCCATCGGGCCAGCAAGCTGAGCGCTGCCAGTCGTTCCAATGCTTCCTGCTCGGTGTACTCGCTTTCGCCTTGTCCATGGGTTGATTGGTTCCGGATCGTCATTTGGACGCCAGGAGCGAAATGCACGAGACCGTCATTCATCCCCTTGACTGAGACGTGTGATGGATCACCTGGCCATCGCAGACGCGGCTGGCCAGGCTTCGGCGGATGCGAACTGAATGCGCTCTGCCACATAGATGCTCCGCTCTGGATGTCGAATCGATTGGTAATTGCGCGTCCGTGCTGCTCCACGGCATCACATGCGGCGGCAACTGCGCGCCGGAACTCCCCGATTTCCCAGAGCTTGGCTGCCGCGCCCCATATGAGTGGATGCAGTTCCGTAGGTCCCATGGATGGCGATAGGGCCGCTTCGGCACGCGCGATCATGGCTTCGAGCCGGCCGACTGCGTAGTCGGCGGTATCAAGTACGTCCGCAGGGGTGACCACTGGCTTCGGGTAGGTGATGAAGCGCCAGTTCACTATCGGGTCGATTGGCAAGTTGTGACCTTGGACTGCGATCTTGCCGCCCGTGATCTCAGTTGCTTCGCTTGCTCGGCCTGCCGCTATTCCAATCTGCCTACGAAGCTCATAGATCTCATTGGTGTCGGCGTCGGCGCGGGGGGTAATAGACGGCAGAAGCCCCGGCGCAATCACAGTGTCCGCGTGTAGGTCGAGGTACTTGACGAGTAGGTTGCGGAACTCCACGACCGCCTGGTGGACGTCGCGAAGGTATTGGGGCTTGTAGTTGCTGACCACGGGGTTGCTTCCTGTCATCGCTGAAGGGGTTGGCGCGCAATCTCCGCAAGTGTGGCTGGGTGTACAGCCATGAACAAACCATTTTGCTGCATTGGTGGGCCGCGCTGGCGCGTACCGGTGGGTACGAGGTTGAGGACGAACGTCGTTGTCCCGTTACGTGCTCGGTGACTCGGCAAGGTAGCGGTACACCGTGGCACGGGACACCCGAGTATTTTGGCGATATCAGGTACGGGCACGTCCTTCGATTTCAACGCACGCGCCTTGGCGGCGTCCGAGTCGTTGACCTTGGGGGGCGTCCGCCCTTGCGGCCATTGGCGGCAGCAGTGGCCAAACCGGCACGGGTGCGTTCGATCATGGGTGTCTCGTTCCAATTGCGCGAACGCGGCCATGATCGTGAGCATTGCTTTGCCCATCGGGCCAGCGGTGTGCAATCCCTCGGTGAGCGAGCGGAACCCAACACCGCGTTCGGTCTGGAGACCACCGGCCGGGTCAGCGGACAGCCACGGACCACGCCCATCGGCGGGCGGAGGATCGGGCGGGAATTCTGGTTGGTCGCCGAGTTCGGCGAGCGCTCGCAGTATGTCCGGAACATCAAGGCGGACAACCGGGTCCGGCTGCGGCTGCACGGGCGGTGGCACACGGGCACCGCGCACCTGCTGCCCGACGACGATCCGCGTGCCCGCCTCGCCGCCCTGCCGCGGGCCAACAGCGCGGCCGTCCGGCTCGTCGGCACCGACCTGCTCACCCTCCGCATCGATCTGGACGACTGAGCCCCCGGGGCCGGGTGCGTCGAGATTGCACCCGACCAGGGCTGGAGGGCCCCTTGGTGCTCGGCCTCGGCGCGACCCAGATGGTGCTGCTGGCCCTCACCGTCGTAGTAGGCGGGCTGACGGTCGTCCCGGGTAGGGCGACCCTGCTACAGGGCGGCGTCCACCTGGCTGTGTTCGCAGCCTTCGTCGGCCTCGCCGCCAGCCCTTGACCGGCGAACGCGGAAACCACGAAGCGGTCGACCCACGCGCGTTGGGCGGCCCGCACGATCCACATCGCCGCCTCGCACTCGCGACGGAATGAACAGCTCAGTGCGGGTACTGCGCCGCGTATCTCGCCCGTTCCAGCTCGCGGCGCCTGGCCCGCCGCGGGTTCTCCAGATCCGCGGGCAGCCCGTGTTTCACGAGCCGGTGCGCACGGTTCATCGGCATGAACGCGACGGTGTAGAACAGGGCCAGCAGCAGCGCCAGCAGGACCATCGCGCCGCGCAGCCACAGTTCGCCGGGGAACAGCAGGAACGCCGCGAACAGGGGCGTGAACGGCACCATCCCGCGCGAGATGTGCCGGATGGTCGCGAACCTTCCGGTCAGATCGTCGCGCACCCACTCGCGCATCGAATCGGGCAGGCGGCGTCCGAAGGCGTAGCCGAGCCACTGGATCGGATCGGGCCGTCGTCGCTGTCGAGTCATGCCTGAACTCCTCGGTCGGTGGCGGGGGAGCCGGACTCGACGAGCACCGACCGGCGGGCCGCCTCGTTCACCCGGGTCAAGACGTCGCGCAACTCCTCGAGGTCGGCCATGGTCACGCCCAGGCGGCGTACGACGGCGGGCGGGATCCGCTCGGCCTGCTCGCGCAGTTCGGCTCCGGCCCCGGTCAGGTTCACCACCAGGTTGCGCTCGTCCCGGCTGTCCCGTTCGCGGCTGATCAGCCCGGCCGCTTCCAGGCGTTTGAGCAGGGGGGACAGGGTGGGGGAGTCGAGCTGGACGGCCTCGGCGATCGCCTTGACCGACATCGGCGCTTCGCCCCAGAGGGCGAGCATCACCAGATACTGCGGGTGGGTGAGCCCGAGCGGCTCGAGCAGCGGCCGGTAGACGGCCAGCACCGAGCGGTTGGCCACCGCCAGCGCGAAGCACACCTGCCGATCCAAGCGCAGGGGATCGTCGATTTCGGTCTCCATCGGTCCTCCTTGTCCGCGCTCCAAGTTAGCGCATGAATAGTTAGTGCATTAATCAATGTGCGCGACATCTCCGCTCGAGATCCCGGTGCGGCGGCGGGTGCTCGATACCGTGAAATTCATGCACAACCATCCGGGCCCGCTACGCATCGAGGAATTGGACGCGGTACGTGGGTTCGCGCTGTGCGGAATCCTCGTGGTGAACATCTGGCAGCTCAACGGGATGGTCACGACGGACGGGTCTGGCGCGGTGATCCCGGTGCGGCACGCGCTGTCGGTGCTGTTCGAGGGACGTTTCTTCCCGATCTTCGCGTTCCTGTTCGGGATCGGTTTCGCGTTGCTCATGGACACCGCGGCGGAGCGCGGCGAGCGGCCGCGGCTGGTCCTGATCCGCCGCCTGCTCGCGCTCGGCGTCGTCGGCCTGATCCATCAGCAGTTCCAACCGGGTGAGGCGCTGCTGCCGTACGCGCTGGCCGGGTTGGTGATCCTGGTGCCCGCGTGGGCGCTGCCGAACTGGGTGGTGCTGCTGGCTGGCCTGGCAGGCACCTTCGGCGTCGCGCTGGCCCTCGGCGGAGGGTTGGCCCTGGTGCCCGGGTTGTTCCTGCTCGGCCTGGCCACCGCACGCGCCGGGATCGTGGACACCTTGGACGAGCGGGGTTGGCAGATCGGTGCGGTCTTCGCTCTCGCCCTGCCCGCCGCGATAGTGGCGGGCAGGTGGGAGTACCGCACGCCGTATCTCGAGCTGTGGTCCACCCCCGCCATAGCCGTGGCGGGCCTGCTGGGCGCACTCGCTTATCTCACCGGACTGCTGCTGTTGCTGCGCATCGAACCCGGCCAGGTGCTGGCGGAGGTGTTGCGGCCGATGGGCCGCATGGCTTTGACCAACTACGTCGGCGCCACCGCCCTGATCCTGCTCGCCGCACCGCGTCTGGGACTGACCGGCTCCGATGACTACGCGACGGTGCTCGGGTTGGCCGCGGCGATAGTCGCGGTGCAGGCGGTGTTCAGCGCCGGGTGGTTGCGGTTGTTCGAGTACGGCCCGCTGGAATGGGTGTGGCGTTGCGTCACCTGGTGGACGATGGTGCCGATCCGGCGGGCGCGGGTGCCTAGCCGTCCGTACTGAACTCAGCGTCCGGCGGCGGGATCGCCGGTCTTCTCCAGCGCGGCCAGCGTCGCGGAAACCAGCGGCGCGGTGTCGAACTGAACGGCGACATCGACCAACCAGGCCAGCTCGGCGGCCAGCGTGGGTTGGCGCGGCTCGGCGAAGGATTCGTCGTCCCCGGCGGCCGGCAGGCCGAGCCGGTGCGCCCGCAGCGCGGCGGCGATGCGAGCGGCCTCGATCGCGGCGGCCCGGGTGCGCCCCGGAACAGCCAGTTCGGTGGCCAGGCGCTCGGCGATCGCCGTCGCCTCGCCGGACAGGTGCGGTTGCAGGCGCAACAGCCAGTCGCGGATCTCGATCACCCTGCGGTACACCCGGTCTCGGGCCGCCGTGCTCCGGTCCGGTGTTGGCGCCAGTTCCGGATCCACCTCACGCAGGGCCAGCCACAGCGGACGCAGCCGCGGCAGCGCCCGCAGCCGGGCGATCGTGTGCAGCAGCCACGGCGCCAGCGAGGGGCACAGGTAACCGACCAGCATGACGGTCGCGCCCAGGCTCGCGAACGCGGGCGCGACGTCGGTGTTGAGGCGGCGCAGATCGAGGTCGAACCACGCCGCGCCGACAGCGATCACCTTGCCCGCGCTGTATCCCAGCGCGACGGCGCTGCCGACCGCGAGCAGCCGGAGGCCACGCCGCAACCAGAGCCGGTCGACCTCGCCGATCCATCTGCGGCACAACCCGATGATGCGGATCAGCGCCGCGGAGTACACCGCGAGGTAGACGCCGAGGAAAGCCACCGCCGACGGGACCTTCGCGTAGTGGGCGTCGAAGTCGGTCGGATGGCTCTCGTCGTGCACCGGCGCCACGGCGAACAGCACCGCCAACCCCGCGAGCACGAGCACCGGCAGCATGAGGACGCGCCGCCCGGCCCCGGCGTCCGGCTCCTGGGGCGCCACCATGAACCCGGTCCACACCACCTGAGCGAGCACGGCACTGGCGATGGCCCCGTACACCACGAGTGAAGCGAGATTGGGAATGCCCGAGACGTCCCCGATCCAGGTATAGGTCTGCGGCACAGCCGCTTCGAATCCGATCCCCGCCGCGAGAATGGCGAATGCGACGGCCCAGCGTGCGGGACTACCCGGGTTGCGAAGGGCGAGGGCGACCCGCCACAGGAAGGCGGCGAAGGCGAAGGCGGCCACGCCGCCGTAGACCAGTCCGAACCACATCGGCTCAGCCCTGCCCCGGGCCAAGCGCGTCCAGCAGGCGGCGCGCGGCGACCGGCGCGGAATCGGGCAGGACCCACTCCTCCCTGGCGGTCCACTGCGTGATGTATTGGGCCATCAGCATATTCGCGATGTGCTCTGCCTCGCGCTCCTGAGGCTGCGCGTAGCTGGTGCGCCCGAGCATCCGCCGCACGACCGCGGGGTCGATGTTCGGCGCGAGCAGCCGCACCGCTTCCGCGCCGCCGACGTCGACGGTGCGGTGCCCGGCGAGCAGATGGCCGAGCTCGTGACAGACGATGTGGTCCTGGTGCACCTTCGAGGTGTTGCGCTGGTAGGCGATGAAGTCGATCGCGTCGGTGACCAGCAGGCCGCCGGTGAGCCCGGTGACCGGGAAGCTCTCCGGACGCAGGCGCAGCGGCCGGGCGCGGCGCTCGGCCACCGCCTCGGCCAGCTCGCCGACGGTGAACCTGCCGGGCAGCCCGAGTCCGCGCAGTTCGCGGCGCAGCCAGCGACGATCCAGCACCGGCTGGTCACCTCCGTCCTTGCTCCAAGCCGCGATCCGCATCGCTCACTCGCGTTGTTCGTTCTCGATGCGCCGCAGGACATCCAGCATCGCCAGCACCGACTCCGCGCGGACCGTACCTTGTTGCAGCCCGTCGCGCAGCACCAGCTCGAGCACCTCGTGCTCGGCATTTCCCTTGAGCGCGTTGATCAATGCCAGCTCGCTGCCCCGCGCCGCCGCCAACTGCGGATCGGTGAACGGGTCCAGGCTGTCGAGCCCGAAGTAGCCGCGCAACACCTCGAGCGTCTCGTAGGACGGGTTCACCGCCTGTCCAGTGCGCAGCTTCCAGAGGTAGTTGGCGGACAGGCTCGCGCCGGTGGTGCGGTGGATGTCCTCGGCGAGCGCTCGATGGGTGATCTCTTGCGGCCGTCCGTCTTTGCTCGCCGGCGGGTGCATTCCGTTGACGAGCGTCGTGAGAGCCCGCGTGAACGGGTGTGCATCCTCCCCCATGATCAGCGTGTCTCCTGTAGTTGACAGCGTGTGTGTCGTAGATCATACTCGTCCGTGCTCCGCCGACGCATGCCGGTGTGGTCGCCCCGAAGGGTTGGGTGACCGCGAGAGGCCCGGCATCCGGCAGCGGCAGCAGGTGGGGCGATCATCGTCGCTCGCCCCATCTCATCGCCAGATCCACCGGCAGCGCCAGTGGACCTCGATGACGAAAACCGGAGCGCCAGGATATCTCTCGCTCGTCCACCGCCAGGGCCGAATCCGGCCACCGGGTGAAGACGTGATCCACAGCCGCGGCGGTGACGGTGTGCACCAGCGCGTTGCCCAGGCAGGCGTGCATGCCGTAGCCGAGTGCGAGCTGGGCGCCGCGGTCTCTCGTCAGATCCAGATTCCTGGGCCGGTCGAAGGTTTCGGGATCGTGATTGGCCGAGGCCAGGCACAGCAGAACGGTTTGTCCCGCGCGAATCGTGGTGTCGCCGATGGTCAGCTCGGTCATCGCGAACCGTGGTCCGGCCAGCACCTGCGGTGATAAGTAGCGCAGCAGTTCGTCCACGGCGGACTGCTTGTCGGCCGTCGCACGCCACACCCGCAACTGGTCGGGATGGCCCAGCAACGTGAGCACCGAGCCGGCGATCAGGTCGGCGAGCACTTCGTACCAGACGAACAGCAGGTAGAACAGCAGTCCGGCCAGCTCGTCGGCGGTCGGTGAGCCGGAACCTTGGTGCGCGGCGACCCACCGGCCGAGCGCCGTATCGGGCCGGGCCCGCGCGGTGGCCTCGGTGATGATCGCGTGCATGGTGGCCAGGGTGTCGCGGGCACGCGGCGGCGACTGCGACGGAAGCAGTGTCGAATTCGCCCAGTCGCGAAGACGTTCCGAGACCGAGTCGTCGAGACCGAGCAGTTCGCTCAGCACGGCTGCGGGAAGGGGCACCGCCAGCCGTTCGACCAGATCGACCGTCCCGCCCGGATCACCCCCGCGCAGCAGCGAATCCACCAGGCCCGGAGCGAGCGCGGTCCACTCGGCCAGCCTGCGCGGCGACAACTCGGCGGTGACCAGGCTGCGCAGCCGGGCATGGTCGGCCGCGGCGGCGTTGAGCATCTCGTCCAGCGGTGGTGGGACGGGGAATCCTCGGTAATCGTCCCCTCGCGCGTGCCGGGCCTGAGTGGACAGCCGTTGATCCAGCAGTCCGGCCCGCACGTCGCGGTAGCGCGTCACCAACCAAGCCGGTGGGCCGTCCGGCGTCGGAACGCGGTGCACGCCCCCAGCGGTGCGCAGCCGATCCAGCGTGGGCCACGGGTCTCGCGCGAATTCGGGGTCGAACACGTTCGTCACCCGGTCATCATCGCGCACCGTATGGTGCGCACGAACGGGCAATGGTTACCGCACGGGCCGGCGACGCCGTGGAGTGCGGCGGAACGCTCCGATCAGGAGGCGGAGGCTCCGGTCTGCCGTATCGCGTCGAGAACCTCGCCGTAGGTCAGCGTCGTGGAGTTCACCAGGGCGCGCTCCGACGGCACGTCGATGTCGACGGAGTCGATGCCGTTGACGCCGCGCAATGACGATTCGATCGCCGACGCGGACTCGCGGGTAACGTTGTGCAGAGTAACTGTGTACGTCATGCATTTCGCATTGCCCGATTCGCCCCGATCAAACTTTCCTTTTCGCCGCGTTTGATCGCCTGGACCCCGGGAATAGCGGTGTTGTCATACGACTCGACGCCACAGGGATTGTCATGATCATCATCATCGGGCTCGTCGCTCTGATCGCGGCCGTGATTATCGGAGTTGCCGCCGTAGTCGGCAACACCGGCTCCGCTCAGCAACTGACGAGCGATTTCGCGGTATTCGACTATCACTTCCAAGGTTCCAGCGGAGCGCTGTTCGGCTACGGGGTCGTGCTCGGCGCGATCGGCATGTTCGGACTGGCGCTCGTCCTGACCGGTGCCTGGCGGGTGACCCGCCGCGGCATGGTCGCGCGTCGTGAACTAGCGCAGTCTCGTCGCGAGATGGCGGCGGTACGGCGTGATCTGGCGACAGACACCTCCGTCCCGGTCAAGGGCACTGCCCAGGAGCCGGCCTGGCGGCGGTGGCTGCGCACACCCGGTTCGGGCGGCACCCGGACCGATCGCGGCGCGACGGTATCGACCTCCAAACCCGTGACCGCGAAATAGTTATCGAGAAAAGGAACACGACAATGATTATTCTCGGCCTCATCCTCCTGGTTCTGGGCTGGCTGCTCGGAATTTCGTTGCTCACCACCGCGGGCATCATCGTGCTGATCATCGGGCTGGTGCTGCTGGTGGCCGGTTCGGTGGGCCGTCCGGTGGGCGGCCGCCGGTGGTACTACTAGAGGAATTCGCCATGAAGTTCGAAGATCGCCTCGCGCACCAGGTGCAAGCGACCAGGGGCAGCTTGAAGAAATTCTTCGGCGCAGCGACCGGAAACTCCCGGCTGGAGGCCGAGGGACGGCGTGAGCAGGCTCGCGGCAACGTCAAGCGGGCCGCGGACAAACTGCGGGACGCGTTCAAGCGCTGACCGCGTCACCGGCGACCGGTGCCGGGCGAAGGCCGACAGCCTCCGCCCGGCATCGGCGTGCGTCGGGACCGATGCGCAACAGCGCTGCGCCGGAGTCATATTCCGGCGACGTCGGCCAGCTGCCCGATGCCATAGGTGACGGCCATGGCCAGCGCACCGCCCAGCACCACCCGCAGCACCGCCCGGCCACGGGAACTTCCGCCCAGCCGGGCGCTGACCGACCCGGTGAGCGCGAGCGCCGTGAGCACGGCCGCGAAGGTCACCGGAATGCGCGCGGTGACCGGCGGCAGCAGGATGGCCAGTAACGGCAACAGCGCGCCGAGGGTGAACGCCACCGCCGAGGACAACGCCGCCTGCCAGGGGTTGGTCAACTCGGCGGGGTTCAGGCCGAGTTCGGCCTCCGCGTGCGCGGTGAACGCGTCGTGCGCGGTGAGTTCTTCGGCGACCTTCCGCGCCGTTTCCGGCGTCAGCCCCTTCGCCCGGTAGATGCCCGTGAGTTCGGCCAGCTCGTAGTCCGGCTCCTCGCGCAGTTCCCGGCGTTCTTTCGCCAGCAGGGCCCGCTCCGAATCGCGCTGGGTGCTGACCGACACGTATTCGCCCACCGCCATCGAGATCGCGCCCGCCGAAATGCCCGCGATGCCCGCCGTGAACAACGCCGCGGTCTCGGTTGTCGCGGCGGCGACGCCCACGACCAGCCCCGCCGTGGACACGATGCCGTCGTTCGCGCCGAGCACACCCGCGCGCAGCCAGTTGAGCTTGGCGGCGAAGCCGTCGCCGTGCGGTTCGTGCGGGTGCGCGCCGGAGGCGCTGGTCGTGCGAGCCATGAACGCACCCTAATGACACCGTGAGGCGCGGACGGGAAGCCCGTGCCCGGGTGGCCGGTCAACCGCCGGGTTGACGGGGAACCGCCAGCGGATGCGGAAGCATCGTGCGGTGGATGATCTGCAGGATCAGCAGGAACAGGACCGAGAGCGCGGCGGTGGTGTAGTCCCCGAGCAACACCGCCAGCACCGCGAACCCACCGAACACGGGCAACTCCAGCAGGGCGCACCAGCGCAGGATCCGCAGCCGCCTGGCGTTGGCGGCCAGCCGTTGCACGCCGTCGTCGATGATGGTCAGCGCCGTCTCGTAGCGCACCATGCCGTCACCGACCTGGACGAACATGTGCACCGCTTGGTCGCGGCTCAGTTCGCCGAGCCAGGCTCGGTCGATCAGCCGCTTGCCCTCCTCGGCGACCTCCTTGATAACCGCGTCCATGCGGCCCCCTTCCCAGTCGTTCCAGGAGTCTAGCGGCCGAATCGTGCCTTCCCAGTGGCGATTCAAGCGGGTGGGAAGACGTAGACGCGCTCCGGGAGGATCCGCACGATCAGCCGGTGCGCCTCGGGTTCCGGCGGAGGCGTGGCGCCGCCCATGTACTTCGCGTACATCGCGGTGAGCAGGGTCTTGTCCGGGTCGTCGGTGATCTCGACCCGGCCGCGCACCTCCACATACCGGCCGTCGGTGCGGCTGAGCACCAGCAGGCTCACCCGGGGATCGCGCACCATGTTGCGGGTCTTCAGTCTCCCCTCGATCGTGCTGAACAGCAGGGTGTCGCCGTCGTAGTCGACGAAGATCACCGAGGACTGCGGACGGCCGTCCGCGTTCGCGGTGGCCAGGACGGCGGCGTGGGGGCCGTCGATCAGGGTGCGCACGGTGTCGTCGAGTGGCATGGGAATTCTCCTCGGTCGATGCGGGAATCACGGTGATCCCCGACAGGTGGACTTCCGTCGCGAGCCGGAGGAATCGGGGTCCGCGATTCTTTTTCGCGTCCCGCTCGGTCTCATCTGTGACGGCTCACGCTCGGTGGACCGGGAAAGGACCTGCGGATGACCACGACCAGCGCGCTGCCCGACGCCGAATTCATTCGCCGCACCCAGCCGTATCGCCGGGAACTGCTTGCGCACTGCTACCGCATGCTCGGCTCGGTCCACGACGCCGAAGACCTGGTGCAGGAGACCTATCTGCGGGCTTGGCGCTCCTTCGACACCTTCGAGGGGCGCTCGTCGGTGCGGACCTGGCTGTACCGGATCGCCACGAACGCGTGCCTGACCGCGCTCGGGCACCACGGGCGGCGCGTGCTGCCGTCCGGTCTCGGCGCGCCGGGCACGGACCCGTCCGCGCCGCCGGTGGCCGCCGCGGCGGATGTCCGGTGGCTCCAGCCCCTGCCGGACGCGCTGGTGACGCCGGAGTCGGCGGACCCGGCCGGTGTGGCCGTGGCCCGCGACAGCCTGCGCCTCGCGCTCATCGCCTGCCTGCAACACCTGAACGGCAGGCAGCGCGCCGTGCTGCTGCTGCGCGACGTACTCGGACTGCCCGCGGCCGAAGTCGCCGACCTGCTGGACACCAGTACCGCGGCGGTGAAGAGCACGTTGCAGCGTGCCCGGGCCCGGCTGGCCGAGGTCTCGTCGGCCGCCGAGCAGGCGGTGGCGCCGAGCGAGCCGGGACAACGCGCGCTGCTCGAGGAGTACCTGATCGCGTTCCGCCGTGCCGATCCCGCGGCCATCGAACGACTGCTGCACCGCGACGCCGTTCTGGAGATGCCGCCGTCGGGCACCTGGTTCGCGGGCAAGCGGACGTGCGTCGACTACCTGGCCCGGCAGGTCCTCGGGACCCCCGGCGAGTGGATGCTGTTCCCGGCCGCGGCCAACGGGCAGCCGGCCGCGGTGGCCTATCACCGGGAATCCGGCTGCGACTACCGGGCTTTCGGCGTCGCGGTGCTCACCACGACGAAGGACTCGATCATCCGGATCACCGCATTCGGCGACCCGGATCTGGTCACGGCCTTCGGATTCGCCCCGGTCCTGGGGTGACCCCGTCAGGCCCGGTCGGTGCCAGGACGATCGTCTCGAATACCGATCCACGCGTAGTCGCGCGCTCTGGTGATCGCGACGAGCTTCTGCCGGTCGGCGAGTTCGGCTCGTTCGCGGCTCGCGCCCAGGCTCGGCTGCGGGCTGCCCGACCAGGTCGGGTGGAAGACGGCCGCGAAGTCGAGGCCTTTGGCGCGGTGGACCGTGCCGACCTTGACCGCGGCCACCAGTGTGCCGTCGTACTCCTCGAGGCGCAGCGTCGCGATGCCGACGGCGTCGAGCGCCCCGGCGAGCCGGTCGGCCTCATGGCGCGTCCTGGTCAGCACGGCGATGTCCGACAGCGGTTTCCCGCACTCGCGGATGCCGCGCACCAGCGCGGCCTCCAGGTACTGGTCCGGTCCACGCCAGACGTGCACCAGTCCGTCGGGCAGGGCGACGTCGGCGTCGCGCAACAGCACGCCGGGCGCGTCGTCGAGATCGCCCAGGGCGTTCACCGCTTCGATGCCGGCCGCGTTCTCCCACACGCGGCGGCGATTGCGGTAGTTCACCCGCAGGATCTCCCCGCGGCCGCGCAGGTTGATGCCCGCGTCGGCCATCCGCCAGCCGCCCGCGTACACCTGCTGCTGCCCGTCGCCGAGCAGCAGCAGCGGACTCGATCCGTTGCCCCCGGCGATGGCGTGGGCCAGCCGCAGCCCGGCCAGCGTCATGTCCTGCACCTCGTCCACGACGACCGCGTCGTACGGTTGCGCCAGTGGTTCGTTGCGGATCTCGGCCAGCGCGACGGCGATCACGTCGCTGTAGTCGGAGATGCCGCGTCTGCGCATCTCGGTCACGTAGGGGACGTAGAGCTTGCGCCACACCTCGGCGCGCCGGTCGCCGTCGAGGCGCACGCCGTCGCGTCCGAAGCGCTCGGTGCGCTGATAGACGTCGAGATCATCGATTTCCCGGCCCTTGATGACCCGGTCGATCTCCTCCCGCCAGTAGCTCTCGTGCGGTTCGAGGTCCTCGAAGTCCGCTCTCGCCCGTTCCCAGACACGGCCGAAGACCTGATCCGCTCCGTGTGGATCGAGCCTGGGCGCCGCTATCCGGTGGCCGAGGAAATCCAGAGCCCAGGAATGCAGTCCGGCGAACTGGACACGGCCCTCGGTTCCGGGCGCGAGCCGGCGGAAGTAGGTTTCCTGGCAGTTCGCCAGGGTCTTGACGAACGTGGTGTACAGCTGACGTCCGGTGGATCGCTTGGCCTGCCTGGCCATGCGGTGCAGCGCCACCACCGTCTTCCCGGTGCCCGCGGGGCCGGTCACCCGTGCCGGGCCGGTGTACGTGCGGGTGACCAGGAGTTCCTGTTCGGGATCCAGGAAGGTCATCCAGTGCTGGAACGGTATCCGCAGCGCGGTGTCCCGTTGCGGAGCGAGCACCTCCGACCGCTCGAGCAGGGCGAGGTCGGGTGGGCCGTCCTCGTCGATCTCCAGTAGGTCGTATTCGCGCGCGGACTGATGCGCGATCGTGTTCGCGATCGCCTGTACCCGGCTCGGGCGCAGCCGCCGGCTTCGTGCGCGGATCACCCGATCGAGCTCGCCCGGCCCGGCGACGGCGAACCGGCCGTCCTCGCGCAGGCCGACTCCGGCCGGGACGAGCAGGACGATCTGCACGTCGTGGGCGACCACCTTCTCCCGCCCGAACTGCAACTTGCCGAACCTCGCTTCGACGTCGCGGCGGATGTCATCGAGTTCGGCAGGTACGTTGTCGGCGAAGCGGAACGCGAAAAAACCTGTGCCGCAAACCATCAGCGCATGCGCGTGGCCTGCGGGCGCGCGCCCCGCGTCCCGGTGCACGAGCAGGTACCGCCCCGGCTGCGTCAGCGCGTCGGCGAGGAATGCTGCCTGATGCGAGGTGAAGCCGGGGATGCGGGCCAGCGCGTCCGCGACGCGGGCAAGCCAGGTATCGGTGCTCATGGGTCCCCCTTCGGTGCACACATACCTCGTCTTCGACGGTAAAGACCCGGCGTCGAGGAGGGAATGCACCGAACACTTTCCGCGGCAACCGTTACCGAAACGGGCGAATCGGACGCCGGACCGTTGTCGACTCGTCACCCGAAAGTGTTGTGCCGCTAGGTTCTTCCGTGCGGTCCGGTGCGGCGTAGCGCGGTGGGCGTTGTGCCCCACCATCTTCGGGCACATCGGGTGAACGTCGCCTGCTCCGACAGCCCGATCAGCGAGGCGACCTGACTCATCGGCATATCCGTCGTGGTGAGATACCGGCGCGCCGCGTCACGGCGGACCTCGTCCAGGATCGCGGCGAACGAGGTGCGCTCGGCCGCGAGACGTCGTTGCAGTGTGCGCGGGTGCACGGTCAGCAGCCGGGCGACAGCGCCGAGCTCGGGCGCGGACGTGCCGAGCAGCTGCCGGACGGCGGCGCGCACCTTCGGAGTGATCGCCGCGTCCGCGCCGCCGGACTGTTCGGCGAGGAACGCGATGGCCAGCCGGTGCAGGTTCTCGTCACCGCCGGTCAGCGGCCGGCTCGCCAGGCTGCTCGGCACCCGCAGCGCCGCGAACGGCCGCTCGACGCGCACCGGCGCGCCGAAGAACTCCTCGTAATCGGCGACCGGCGCCTCCGGCCGATAGGGCAGCTCGACCGAGCGCAATCCGTAGCGGTCGTCCACCAGACGCGCAATGGTGCGATGCACGAACGCCAGCCCAAGGTCGGTGCCCTGGACCGGGGTCGGCAATCCGGGCTGCACGCCGTACCGCAGCGCGATCACTCCGCGATCTCCGTAGGGGTCCGGCTCCAGCGTGAGGCTCAGCGACCGCGCGTGCAGGAACAGATACCGCGCCGAGCATTCGAGCACGTCGGCCAGCGACGGCGAATTCCGGATGGCCAGCGCCAGCGGGCCGAGCATGTCCAGGTCCTGCCGCTGGGAGATCCGCAAACCCAGGTCGGGGCAGCGCAGTTGGTGGGCGGCCAGCTCCAGCACGCCCGCGACCCGCTCGTCGGGCACGAGCAGGTCGTCGGTGTCCAGCGCGGCCGCCGGCAAGCCGCACGCCGTGGCCATCGCCTCGGCGTCCCCGCCCAGCTCGGCCACGGTGGCGCGGAACCCGCGCAACCCCGCGGACCGAATCACCGACATGTCGTCGAGGATCAAATACTTGTCGCGCAAAGTCAAGGAAGCCATCCGCACGGCTCGCACACTGGAGACATGACCGAGACCGTCGCAGTACCGGAACACCTCGATGTCGTGATCGTCGGCGCCGGACTCTCCGGTATCGGCGCGGCCTACCGGCTGCAGACCGAGTGCCGGGGCAAGACCTACGCCGTCCTGGAGGCACGCGACGCGCTGGGCGGCACCTGGGACCTGTTCCGCTACCCCGGGATTCGCTCGGACTCCGACATGTTCACCCTCGGCTACCCGTTCAAGCCGTGGCGCGAGGCCGAGTCGATCGCCGACGGTCCGTCGATCCTGCGCTACATCACCGAGACCGCGACGGAGCACGGCATCGACCGGCACATCCGCTACCGCACCAGGGTAATCGCCGCCGACTGGGACAGCGGCGCCGCACGCTGGACGTTGACGCTCGAGCAGCGCGACGCGGCGGGTGGCACCGAGACGCGCACGCTCACCTGCGGCTTCCTCTACGCCTGCGCCGGGTACTACGACTACGAGCAGCCGTACGCGCCGGAGTTCCCCGGCATCTCCTCTTTCGCCGGTGCGGTGGTGCACCCGCAGTTCTGGCCCGAGGACCTCGACTACCGCGGCAAGCGCGTCGTGGTGATCGGCAGCGGCGCCACCGCGGTCACGCTGGTTCCGGCCATGGCGCAGCAGGCGCAGCTGGTGACGATGCTGCAGCGCACGCCGACCTGGATCAGCGCCGTACCCGGCCGGGACAAAGTGGCCGACAAGGTCCGCGAACTACTCCCGCCGCGGCTGGCGCATCGCGTGATCCGCACCAAGAACATCCTCTTCGGCATCGGCTTCTACCAGTACTGCCGACGGCGTCCGGAAGCGGCGCGCAAGCTGCTCACCGGCCTCACCACGCGCATCCTGAAGGACGACAAGGCCGTCGCGGAGCACTTCACGCCCAGCTACAACCCGTGGGACCAGCGGCTGTGCGCGGTCCCGGACGCGGACTTCTTCAAGGCGATGAAGAAAGGCAAGGCCGAGGTCGTCACCGATCACATCGACACCTTCGTGCCGGAGGGTATCCGGCTGAAGTCGGGCCGGGTGCTGGAGGCGGACGTCGTGATCACCGCGACCGGGTTGAAACTGCTGGCCTTCGGCGGTATCGCTCCCACTGTCGACGGCGCGCGAGTCGAGTTGTCCGAGCAATTCGTCTGGCAGGGGACCATGATCACCGGTGTGCCCAACTTCGCCGTGTGCATCGGATACACCAACGCGTCCTGGACGTTGCGCGCCGATCTCACCTCCCGGCTGATCTGCAAGGTGCTCAACCACATGGATCGCAAGGGCTACGCCGCCGTGGTGCCGCAGCCGCAGGCGGACCTCGCCGAGCACCCGCTGCTGGACCTGGCCTCCGGTTATATCCAGCGCTCCATCGGCGACTTCCCGCGCCAGGGCGATCGTCATCCGTGGAAGGTGCGGCAGAACTACCTGCTCGACTCGGCCACCACGCTGCGTACGGACTTGGACAAGACGCTCACCGCGACGCCGAAATCGGCGGTGCGCCAGCCGGTGCCGGTCGTCTAGCTCGGCAGTCGTGCGGGGCGACCTATCCCGCGCGGAGAACGACGATGCCCGGGGTGGACCGGACGTACTCGGCGAAGGGCGAGTCCACCACCTTGTTGTTGCCCGCGAGCGACGACGCGTTGCGGAAGACCGCGCCCGCGGGGGTCATGACGAAGATGCCGACGTGGGTGACGTCCAGGCCCGGTTGGCCGGTGTAGGCGCCGATGTAGTCGCCGGTGCGAAGCCCGCTCACGACGTCCTGGTCGACCGCGGCGCTGGGCACGTAGGTGATGGCGCGATCCACCACGGGCAATCCGGGCAGATGGTTACCGCCGTCGGCTTTCGCGTTGAGGTGCTTGGTGACCGTCACCGCCCTGGGGCTCAGGGTCGCCGTGATGTCGGTGGCCGCGGCTCGGGCGGTGTGGGCCCAATCGCTGAAGAAGTGTTTGCGCTGCCGGAAATCGACTCGGCCACCGGCATAGCGCGTTTCGATCAGATTCGCCGTGAACCGATCCCGATCGGTCGATCTGCTGAGCGCCTCGACATAGTCGAGATAGGTGAAGCAGTCCACCCGGCGGAAGTCGATGACCAGCTGCTCGGGCTCGGTCGCCGACCCGACGAGCATGTTCGCGCCGTACGGCGTGCCGAGGAACGGCCGCGAGAGCAGCTCGATCAACTCCGCCTTGCTCGCCGAGGCGGGCGCCTGTGCACGCACCGACAGCAATTCGTCGAGCTTGCGCGCGGTGGCGTCGTCGAGGTGCCCGGCCGGTGGCGCGCCGAGCGCCGCGGGCGGTATCGATACGGCGGCGCAGGCGAGGGCCGCCAGGACGAGCAGTACGCGAGCGATGGTGCGCAAGACGCCTCCAGCAGAGGTGATCGGTACACGACAGCGACACCCACGGTAGCGGGCGAAGGACAGCCGGGCTCCACGATGACCTAGCGCTGACCGAACACCCCTCCTGATGGACTGAACGCCGGGTCACGTCGCGGTGGCCCGAACGTCCAACCGAAAGGGACATCCGACATGACGAGATTCGTTCGAGTCACCGTTGCTCTCGGCGGTCTGGCCGCCGTGGGGGCGCTGCTGGTTCCGGCGACCGCCTCCGCGCAGCCGGGTCCGGGCGGGCTGCTCGAGACGACGTGCAGCTTCGCGCAGATCGACGCCGCCGTGCATGCCCAGTTCCCCGAACTCGCAGCCAAGCTCGATGCGCACCCTGAACGCAAGGCCAAGCTCGGAGAATTCCTCGGGCTCCCGGTCGACCAGCGCAAGCAACGCGCCAAGGAGTTCCTGGACAAGCACCCGGAGGCAAAGGGCAGGCTCGAGGAGCGGCGCGATTCACCGCGGGCGCAGGAGCATCGCGAGAAACTGCGCGTCCTCGCCGACACCTGCCACAACTACTGAGCACGGCACGGGCGAGGTGTCGGACTCGCCCGTGCCGCACCAGGCGATAGCCGCGCTATCCCCCGGCGCGTGGGAGATCGACGGTCACCGCGAGCCCGCCGCCCGGGCGCGCCGCCGCGCGGACCGTGCCGCCGTGGGCCTGCGCTACCGAGCGCACGATCGACAAACCGAGCCCCGCGCCGCGGGCGCCGGACTCGGCCAGACGTTCGGAGGAGGTCAGTCTGCGAAATGGTTCGAAGAGACCGTCGACTTCGAATGCCGGAACCGGTTGGCCGCTGTTCTCCACCGTGAGTACCGCGCGCCCGCCGATCGTCCGGGACCCGATCATCACCCAGCCGTCCTCAGGGAGGTTGTAGCGCAGGGCATTGTCGAGCAGATTGTGGACGAGGCGTTCCAGCAGAAGTCGATCCCCGAGCACAGGTGCGGGTCGTAGGTCTGCGGTGATGCGTGCGCCCGGCCGGCCGGCCGGCGTCCCGACCGCGTCGGCCGCGATGTCGGCGAGGTCGGCGCGGCGATGTTCGGTCAGCCGCTGTTCGCTGGTGGCCAGCAGCAGCAGGCCGTCGATCAGCCGTTCGTGGCGGTGGTTGACTTCGAGCAGCGTGGCGCCGAGCCTGCGGGTGGACTCCGGCACGTCCGGGTCTTCCAATGCCACCTCGATCAACGTGCGATTGATGGTCAGCGGGGTGCGCAGCTCGTGGGAGGCGTTCGCGACGAACCGGCGCTGGCCGTCGAACGCACGGTCCAGGCGCTCCAGCATCGCGTCGAAAGTGTCCGCCAGATCTTTGAGTTCGTCCTGCGGACCTTCGAGGGCGATGCGCTCATGCAGGCTGGTGTCGGCCACCCGTCGTGCGGTCGCGGTGATCCGCTGCAGGGGATGCAGTGCGCGTCCGGCCAGCAACCAGCCGAACCCGCCCGCTGCGATGCCGACGGCGCCCAGGGACACCAGCGACCACATCAGCATGGCGCGCAAGGTGTCCCGCCGATTCCGCTGGGCCTGCTCGGTCAGCGCCTTGTACAGGTCCGTGGAGACCGGAGCCCGGTTCCGTTCCGCACGTTCGATGAGATACTCACGCACCACCTGCTGCGCGCCGACGCCGGGCCGTCGCTCCAAGAACTGGTTCAGATAGAAGTACATCAGCGCGATCAGCACCGCGCCGGCCAGGAAGAACGCCGTCGCGTACAGCATCGTGAGCCGCAGCCGGATGGTGCGCCCGCTCATCGGATCCGGTATCCGACGCCGGGCTCGGTCTCGATCACCGGCGGTTCGCCCAGCTTCCGTCGCACGTTCATGATCGTGTACCGCACCACGCCGGTGAACGGGTCGATGTGCTCGTCCCACGCCTTCTCCAGCAGGTGCTCGGCCGAGACCACGCCGCCGTCCGCAAGCAGCAGTTCGGCGAGCACCGCGAACTCCTTGCGCGACAGCGACACCGGCTCGCCATCTCTGGACACGGCGAAGCGGTGCGGGTCCAGCCGGATGCCGGACCGTTCCAGCACCGGGGGAGCGGCGCTGCGCGCGCGGCGCCCGAGCGCCTGGATCCGGGCCACCAGCTCGGCGAACGCGAACGGTTTCGTCAGATAGTCGTCCGCGCCCAATCCCAGACCCGCCACACGTTCGGCCACGGCGCTCGCGGCCGTCAGCATCAGGATCCGAGCGACGCCGCCGGACTCGACCAGCGTGCCGCACACCGCGTCACCGGGGACCCCCGGTAGATCTCGGTCGAGCACCACCACGTCGTAGTCGTTGACGCCTGCGCGCTCCAGTGCCGCGCCGCCGTCGTACACCACGTCGACCGCCATGGCGTGGCGGCGCAGCCCGTCGGCGATCGCGTCGGCCAGCAATTTCTCGTCCTCGACAACAAGCACCCGCACCCCGCCATCGTGCACCCTTCCGCTGTTGGGCGGCTGTTAGTTCAGGTGGCCGGGCAGGTCTGGGTAGGCTCGTGACGACCCGGCGCACCCGACTCCCAGGAGAGACACGTCATGGCAGGCGACTGGAACGCCCAGATCATCGAGGAATTCCGCGCCAACCAAGGCAAGGTCGGCGGTCCCTTCGCGGGCCGCGAACTCCTGCTGCTCACCAGCACCGGCGCCAAATCCGGTCTGCCGCGTACCAATCCGTTGGCCTTCATCCGCGACGGCGCGGACATCGTGGTCATCGCCTCCAAAGCGGGCGCTCCCACCAACCCCGACTGGTTCCACAACGTGCGTGCCAACCCCGAGGTCACGCTCGAAATAGGCACCGAAACGCTCGAGGCGACCGCGACTCCGGTCACCGACGGGCCGGAGCGCGATCGCCTCTACGCCGCGATGGTCGAGGTCATGCCGGGCTTCGCCGAGTACCAGGAGAAGACCGACCGGGTGATTCCGGTGGTCAAGCTGACGCCGCGCTGACCGAAGCACGTGCGCGTGCCGGGTGGTCGAACGTCACCAGCCCCGCGGTATCCGCACGTACGGCTCGCGCCCGTCAGCCGACTACGCCACGCCCACCGAGGACAGCAGCATGGGCAGGGCGGCGCGCATCTGAATCTTCCAGGCGTCCCAGTTGTGGCCTTGATTCGGGACATACCGCTCGTCCACCTGCGCCCCGAGCTGTTGCAGACGGTCCACGAAGCGGAAGTTCTGCTCGTAGGCGGCGGACTCCACGGGATCGCCCTTGCCGTAGGAGACGAACAGCGGAATCCCGGTGAGGTCGGCGGCCCGGCTGTACGGGTTGTTGGCGACCCAGATATCGCGGTGGACGGCGTAGTCGCCCCAGACCCGTTTCCAGTCCGCGGCGCAGCCCTGGCCGGGCTTGTCGGGTTCGCCGGGCGCGCCGGAGTCGTGCAGCGGGTCGACGTTGCCGCTGAAGGAAGCGGCCGATTCGAACCAACCCTGATGCGCCGCAGCGAATTTCATAGCGCCGAGGCCGCCCATGGAGTTACCCGCGACGGCGCGTGTCGCATTGGCGCGGTAGCCCGATTCCAGCAGGGTCCGCACATCCTCCAGGAGGTAGCTCTCCCAGGCGGGCGGACCGCCGCGACCGTCGTTGTACCAGTTGGAATAGGCGCTGCACCAGCTCGTTTCGGGCAGCACGAAGATTGCGTCCTTGCCCGCGGTGAGCGCCTCGAGATCGCCCTTGTCGGTCCAGGACTTGTGGTCGTCGAAGCCGCCGTGCAGCACCCACACGGTGGGCCAGGTCCGGGCGGCGTCCTTGGACCAGCCAGGCGGGAGCAGCAGCCGGACCACCTTGACCGACCAGTCCGGGCCCTCGAGGTGGGGCGAGGAGAGCCCGATGTCGAGAATCCGGTCGCTGACCCGGGTCTCCCAGCGCACCGTCGACACCGCCTGGGCGGGCTGAACGGACAGGAAGGGCACGGTGAGACCCGCGATGACGGTGGCGATGGCGAGGGCAATCCGGCTCAGGCGACGCAACGATCGGACCTTTCGCTCTGCGGTCGTATCGAAATGTTCACTCTCACAACCGAATCTAGAGCACCGCGACCTCTGTGAATAGCGCTGTTCGCAAATAATCTCGGCGCAAGCCGCTACGCGTTGCGCGACCAGCATGTTTCGGCCCGGGTACCGCCGAGCCGAGCGGATCAGCCTGCGGTGATTCCCGTGATCAGCGTTTGGTCCGTACCGGTCCGGGTCGTGATGAACTGCGTGAAGGTGTTCGGGTCCTCGTCGGGGAACTGCTGGGTCAACCGGACTTCCCACCGCGCTTGGCCGTCGGGGCCGTCACCGGCCCGGGAGATCTGGACGCAGTACCGGGTGCCCGCCGGCACTTGGTTGATACCGCGCTGGATCTGATCGGCGGGCGCCACCGCCGCGTCGGGGGCGACCACCGCGCGGGCCCGGTATCCCGACCGTTCGGCGTAATAGGCGTACTCGAAGGCGAAGATGGCGTCGGGGCCGCTGCCGGTGCCGCCCGGATCGGTGCCGGAAACGACATCGGCGGTGCGCTTCTGCTCGCAACCCGGCGTCGCGATGGCCCACGGGGGCTTGACCCGGGACGTGGACGTGGAGGGGACCGCGGCGGGTCCGGCCGCGCGCGCGGGCGACGTGACCGCCGCCTTACGCGAATTCGAACCGGAACCGTAGATCATGGCCAGGCCGATCGAGATGGTGGCGACCACGATGGCGAGGACGATCAAGACGGTCAGTGAGCGATTGCCGCGCTGTTGATCCGTGCGTCGCGGATGGCGCACCGGGGTGCCGGGATGCCGGCCGGATCGATTGACTATGGCGGGCGCCTTGACAAGGCCGTCCTCGACCCCGGGCGGTTCCGCGGCAGCGGGCGCGCTGCGCTGCTGCGCGGCCTGCGGTCGCGGCGCTTGCTCGGCCGGTGGCGCGGGATCGAGCCATTGTTCCCACTCGCCGAAGTGCGGCCGGGAATTCTGCCGCTCCGGCTCGCGCGGCGGCTCCGCGACCTCGTACTCCGGCTCGCGGCGCCGAACCTGCTTGCGACGGCCGGGCGAACGACGTCGCTTCGACGGCTTGCTCGCGGGAATGCGCAGCATCGGCAGACCCGTGTCGAACGGATTGCTCTGGCTCGCGCCCTGACTGGGATGGTCCCGGTCAGGGGGTGTCATCGTCGAATTCGCCCAGCACCGGTACGACCGCTGTCACAGCGGACGGGATGGTCACGCCGAGCTGTCCGTCGCGCGGCTTGTGCTCGTGGTCGTTGCCGCCGGGCGGCGGAGCGGGCGGCAGCACCATGCCGCCGCTGTGACCGGGCTGACCGGGGTGGTCCGGACGGCTCGCGGGCGCCGGCGGCGTGGAGTCGGCGAACGGCGCGAGGGTGGGGGCGGGCCTGCTTTCCGGCTTGGGCACGTCCGGCCGTCCGGCGGGCGCGGAATTGCCGGGCGGGTTCACCGAACCGGGACCGGTGGACGACGGCTTGTGGTCCTGCGATCCGCCGAAGTCGAACAGCTTCGAGGAATTCTTCGAATCGTCGCCGCCGGTGCCGGAGTTGGTGGTGGAGCCGGGGTTGATCAGTTCCGGAATCGCCTTGTCCGCGGCTGCCGCGACCGTATCGATGCTGTGGATGCCGACCTCGGCGATCTTGTCGATGATGTGCGTGCCGATGTCGACGCCCGCGTTGATGGCCGTGGTGCCGAGTTGCACGCCCGCGGAGATCAGCGCCTGCTGCAGCTGGAGCTGGGCGGCCAACGCCGGGTCCATGGGCTGCGTGGTGGCAGGTGTAGCGGTGCCCGGCACGACTGGCGCGGCGCCGCCGGGGTAGGGCCCGGTGCCGCTGGAGTGGGGCCCGGTGCCGCTGGGATGGGGCCCGGTGCCGCCGGAGTGGGCGGCCTGACCTTGGCTGACACTGACACCGGACGGGCTGGTGACCGTGAGCGGCCCCATCTCGTCGAGCTTCCTGGTGTGGTCGTCCATTTCGGTACGCGCGGCCGTCACGGTGGTGAGCGCGTCGCGCAGCGCCAGGCTGGCGCGGGCGATGACGGCGTCGGTCTCCGGCGCCGAGCTCGCGTTGCCCAGGATCTCCCGCGCGTCGCGGCGGAAGTCCGCGATGATCTGGTCGACCCGCCGTGCCGCGCGCCCGGACGTGGCGTGCGCGTCGGCGAGGACGGACAGATAAGCGGGCCCCCGATCGGAAATGTCACCGATCTGGGTCTGCGTGGTGCGCATCGCGGGCACCGCGTTGTCAGCCGCGCGGGAGGTCCAGGTCGACTCCAGCGCGTACAAGCCTTCGCGGTGCGGACCTTCGGTATCGGCCACCTGTGTGGAGGCGGCCGAAAGCGCGCCGGTCGCAGCCGCGCTCGGCACGCCGACACCGGTGCCGAGCGAGGAGCGCAACGTCAGCAGTGGGCGCACCAGTGCGGCGATGATCGGCGGATCGGCGCCCGGTTCGGTGCTCTGCGGCCGGGGGGCCTCGGCGGCGGGCTGGGTGGCGTGCGCGCGTTTGCGCAGTCCCATCAGGCTTCTCATGCCAGTGCCTCCCCGGAGCGGGTGATCGCGGCGGCCGTCGTGGCGTCCACATCCTGGGCGTCCGCGCTGTAACCGCGCAGCACCTGGCCGTAGGCACCGACCAACTGCCCCGCGGTCGACAACGCTTCCGCGTGTTCGGATACGGCGGCGGAGAAACGCGCCGCGAATTCCGCGCCGACGAGCCCGAGATCGGCGGCCAGCCGATCCGGATCCACCGCGCCGGAGGCGACCGTGGCCGCCGACGCCAATTGTTTCGACACCGCGTCCGCTATCGCGGTGTAGGCGGCCACCGCCGCCGGGTCGAGCCTGAGCGTGTCCACTGTTCCCCTCCCGGATCCCAGTCTGTCGCTGCCGCGCCAAGATTCACCGCCAAGCGTACTGTGCCGGAGGGCTGCTATGCGCCCGATCCTCGGTGGTCTGTTCCCCGCGTCCGCCGCCCGCGGCGTCCGCGCTGCCCACCGCGATCTCTGTCGGATCCGTTCAAGAGCGCGGACGTGGCGTCGCGCGGCGGGCCGACCTCCCTGTTCACGAGCCCTCCTCGACGGCCGCCACCTGAGCGGATGCCCACGTGTCGAGATTGTTATGCGGAACAACAAATCAGCTGTTGTGCCCTGTGTCACAGTCGAATATGTTGCTGTGAACAACATTCGCTCCACTCCGACCGGCCCCGGGATCTTCCCGGGGCCGGTGATGAAAGGCCCACTCATGCGTAAGGGCATGTTCAGCGCCGCGGCGCTGTCGTTCGCGCTGCTCGCCGCCACGCTCACCGCGTGCGGCGACGACGCCGCGGAATCCGGCGGCAGAACCCAGATCGGCGTGATCCTCCCGGACAGCAAGACCTCCGCACGCTGGGAGACCGCGGACCGCAAGTACCTACAGCAGGCTTTCGAAGCCGCGGGCGTCAAGGCCGATATCCAGAACGCGCAGGGCGACAAGAACGCCTTCCAGACCATCGCCGACCAGATGATCACCAACGGCGCCGCGGTGCTGGTGATGACCAACCTGGACAGCGGCACCGGCAAAGCCGTGATCCAGAAGGCGAAAGCGCAAGGGGTCACGGTGATCGACTACGACCGGCTCACCCTCGGCGGCGGCGCCCAGTACTACGTCTCCTTCGACAACGTGAAGGTCGGCAGCCTGCTCGGGGAGGGCGTCGCGCGATGCCTGACCGACCGCAATGCCGCGCGCCCGGTGGTCGCGTACCTGAACGGAGGACCGACCGACAACAACGCCACCCTGCTGAAGACCGGCTACGACGGGGTGCTGAAGCCCCGGTTCGACGCCGGGCAATACGTCAAGGGGCCTGATCAGGCTGTCCCGGAGTGGGACAACACCAAGGCGGGCACGATCTTCGAGCAGATGCTCACCGGCCGGCCGGACATCGGTGGCGTCGTCGCGGCCAACGACGGATTGGCCAACGCCGCGATCGCCGTGCTGAAAAAGCAGAAGCTCAACGGTCAGGTGCCGGTCAGCGGGCAGGACGCCACGGTGCAGGGCTTGCAGAACGTGCTGGCGGGTGACCAGTGCATGACCGTCTACAAGGCGATCCAGAAGGAGGCGGAGGCGACCGCGAAACTCGCGGTGGCGCTGGTGAAGGGGGAGCCGGGCACGACCAACGGCGCGGTGCGCGACCCGGAGTCGAATGCCGACGTGCCGTCGGTGCTGCTGGAGCCGAAGGCGATCTACCCGGGCGAGGTCAAGGATGTGGTCGCCGACGGCTATGTCACCAAGGCCGAGTTGTGCACCGGCGAGTTCGCGAAACTCTGCGCGGACAACGGGATCTGATATCGCACGCCCCTTCCGCGGTTCGATGAGGGGATTGCGGAAGGGGCTCCATTCCTGCTCGAGGAGCTACCCCATGTCCGAACTGCCGGTCATCGAATTACGCGGAGTTCAGAAAAGTTTCGGCCCCGTCCACGTCCTGCACGAGGTCGCCTTCAGCGCCTATCCCGGCGAGGTCACCGCCCTCGTCGGCGACAACGGCGCGGGCAAGTCCACGCTGGTCAAATGCATCGGCGGCACCCATCCGATCGACGCGGGCGAGTTCCTCTTCGAGGGCTCCCCGGTGCAGGTGCACAGCCCGCGCGACGCGGCGGCGCTCGGCATCGAGATCGTCTACCAGGATCTCGCGCTGTGCGACAACCTGGACATCGTCCAGAACATGTTTCTCGGCCGGGAGCGCAGGCGCGGTCTCGTGCTCGACGAATACACGATGGAGGAACTGGCCGGAAAGACGCTGGCCGGCCTGTCGGTGCGCACCGTCAAGTCGGTGCGGCAGCAGGTTTCGAGCCTGTCGGGCGGTCAGCGCCAGACGGTGGCCATCGCGAAAGCCGTGCTGTGGAACAGCAAGGTGGTGATCCTCGACGAGCCGACGGCCGCACTGGGCGTCGCGCAGACCCAGCAGGTGCTCGAACTGGTCCGCAGGCTCGCCGACCAGGGTTTGGCTGTGGTGCTGATCTCGCACAACATGAACGACGTCTTCGCGGTGTCCGACCGGATCGCCGCGCTCTACCTCGGCCGGATGGCGGCTCAGGTCCGCACCTCCGACGTGACGCACGCGCAGGTGGTCGAACTGATCACTGCGGGCCGCAGTGGCGCGCTCGGTCTCGAGACGAGCGGAGTCGCCCGATGACCGCGGTGACGACCCAGCGGCGACCGGCGGCGGCGCCGGTGACCGACCTCGTGAGCGACTACGTCGGCCGGGTGCGCGGGGGCGACATGGGGGCGCTGCCATCGGTGATCGCGCTGGTCGTGCTCTCGGTGATCTTCTGGGCGGCGCGCCCGGTCTTCATGTCCGAGGCCAACTTCGCCAATCTGTTCACGCAGGGCGCGGCGATCGCGGTGATCGCGATGGGACTGATCTTCGTGCTGTTGCTTGGCGAGATCGACCTGTCGGCCGGATTCACCAGCGGCGTCTGCGCGGCCGTGCTCGCCGTACTGCTCACCGACAAAGGGTGGCCGTGGTATCTCGCGGTGCTGGTCGCGCTGCTCACCGGTGTGGCGATCGGACTCGTGATCGGCACGGTCGTGGTGACGATCGGGATCCCGTCGTTCGTGGTGACGCTGGCGGCGTTCCTCGCGCTGCAGGGCGTGGCACTGAAGATCATGGACAACGGCCGCAACATCTCCATCCGCGACGAGACGATCGTCGCGATCGCGAACAAGAACGTCCCGCCCGCGATCGGCTGGGCGCTGTACGCGGTGCTGATCGCCGGGTTCGCGCTGGTCCAGTACCGGAAATTGCGGGCCCGCACGAAACTCGGGCTCACCGGCACGACGGCGCGCACCGTCGTGGTGCGTGTGGCGCTGCTGGCGTTCGTGGCGGGTGCGGCGGTGCTGGTGCTCAACGGCGAGCGCAGCCGCAATCCCGCGTTGCACTCGCTGGCGGGGATGCCCATCGTGGTGCCGCTGATCGTGGCCCTGTTGCTGCTGTGGACATTCGTGCTGGACCGCACCGCGTTCGGCAGGCACATCTACGCGGTCGGCGGCAACGCCGAGGCCGCCCGGCGGGCCGGTATCGCGGTGGATCGCGTGAAAATCACCGCCTTCGTGCTGTGTTCGACGATGGCGGCGGTGGGCGGGCTGATCGCGGCCTCGCGCGCGAATTCCGTCGATCCGAACACCGGCGGCAGCGACGTGCTGCTCACGGCGGTCGGCGCGGCGGTGATCGGCGGCACCAGCCTGTTCGGCGGCCGCGGGCGGATGCTGGACGCGGTGCTCGGCGCCGCGGTGGTCGCGGTGATCAACAACGGGATGGGGCTGATGGGCTACAGCGCGGGCACGAAGTTCGTTGTGACAGGATTTGTGCTGCTCTTGGCCGCCGGAGTGGACGCGCTGTCGCGTAAGCGTGCGCTCCTGCATCGATGAATCCCAGCCCCGTGACGAAAGCCCGGTGAATGCGAGCAGCACCTTCTCCCGAGGAGATCCGCACGCGCAACCTCGCCGCGCTGCTGCGGAACGTCCACCGTGACGGGGCGATGTCGCGCACCACGCTCGCCGAGCGAATGGGATTGAACCGCAGCACGATCCTCGCGCTCACCACGGACCTGGCGGCCGCGGGTTTGGTGAGCGAGGAGCTGCCCGGCCAGACCGGACGGGCGGGCAGGCCCTCCCTGGTGGTGCGGCCGCGGGCGGAACGGGTGTACGTCGTCGCGCTGGACGTCAGCGCGGACCGCCTCGCCGCCGCGCGGGTCGGGTTGGGCGGCTCGGTGCTCGATCGCACCGAGAGCACCCGTCCCCGTGGCGCGTTCGACCCCGACGATGTGATCGCCGCGCTGGTGACCATGGCGCGGGCGATGATCGCCGCGGCCGCGCCGGACGCCGTGTGCGTCGGCGTCGGTGTCGCGTTCTGCGGCATGGTCCGCGAGGAGGACGGTGTGGTGCGGTACGGGCCGAACCTCGGCTGGGTGGACGTCGCCTTCGGCGCCGCGATGACCAGGGAACTCGATCTCGGCCTGCGGGTCGCGGTCGGCAACAACGCCAACCTCGGTGCGCTGGCCGAACGGGAACGTGGCGTCGGCGTCGGCTTGGCGAATCTGATCTACCTGCACGGCGACGTCGGCATCGGCGGCGGAATCATCGTCAACGGCGAGTTGCTCGGCGGGGAAGGCGGTTACGGCGGAGAAGTCGGCCACATGATCGTTCATCCGGGTGGGCGGCCCTGCGCCTGCGGTTCCCGGGGCTGCCTCGAGGCCGAAGCGGGCGAACTCGGGTTGATCGCGGCGGCGGGACGCAGCGATCCCCCCGGACAGGCGGCGGTCGACGCGATCGTCGATGCCGCCGCCCGCGGCGACACGACAGCACGGGACGCGCTGCACCAGGTCGGCGAATGGCTCGGATACGGCGTCGCCAATCTGGTGAACGTCTTCAATCCGTCGGTGGTGGTGTTCGGCGGCGTGTTGCGGGAGATCTATCTGGCGTCGGCGGCACAGGTGCGCAGCCGGGTGGCGATGAACGGCCTGCAAGCCGTCCGCGAACGGGTTCGCCTGCGCACCAGCGCACTCGGCGGCGACGCGACCCTGATCGGCGCTGCGGAACTGGCCTTCACCGACGTGCTCACCGATCCGTTGCAGACCTTGTCCCGCACGTCCGCCGCGCGCGCCTGACGGGCCGGTTCGGACGCGACCCGGCGTTATGCGGCGCCTGCCGCGCTGAACTCCGACAGGTGCGTGGCGAGCAGCCGGACACGCACCCGTTGTTCGTCGGTGGTTTCCTCGGGGTGGTGGATCTCGATGCTCAGCCGGTCGTCGAAGGTGCTGATGATGATGGTGCCGCTCGGCTGCTGCAACCGGTGCCCGGTCTTGTCCGGTTTGCCCAGCATGATCGAGCGGAAGTCGGTGATTCGCAGGTCGTCCGGCACCCGGGGTCTGCGCACGCGTCCCCAGTTGGTGGCGAGCACGATTCCCGGTGCGCGCGGTGGAGGGCCCGCGGCGATCTCGGGGATGTGCAGCGGTGTCTGCTGCACCAGGCCCGTGTCCACTCCGGCGCGCAGCGTGTCGCTGATGCCGCGAGCCAGCTCCACGAGCGACGTGCCCGTCCGCGGTGCCGGGACGAAGTTCGCGAAGCCGAGTACGTTGGTGCCTTCTGTCGTCGCGATCGGCGGCGTCACCCGGGTGCGCAGGTCGACCGAGTAGGTGTAGGCCAGCTCGGCCAGGGGCAGCCTGCGCAGCTCGGCCTCGGTGAGCATGATCGCGGCGGAGGCGAGGCCGTTGATCGTGGTGTTCTCCCGATGCCCCAGCTCGACCAGCGCGGCGGTCTGCTCGCGGGTCAGCCTGCACCGTGCCGTGCGGGGCAGAAGGTAGTCGGGATCCTCCGGGCCGGCATACATCTGGGCGACACCCATCGGGCGGTGCGGCATCACGGGTGTGTCGGTCTTGCGCACGCCGCGCTCGCGGAGCAGGTCTTCCACCGAGCGTGGGAAGCCGTGCGGCTCCAGCTCGGTGGGACGGCCGCGGGCGAGGTCGGTATAACACGACCACAGCTCGGCGAACACGGCCAGCGAATGATAGGCGTCCGCGACACTGTGGTGGGTCACCAAGGTGACACCGGCGGTGGCGCCGTCGCGGACCACGCACAGCGAGCCGAGCGCTCTGCGCTGATCCAGCCGCGCGCCGGTGAGCAACCGCTCGGGATCGCCCTCGGCGACGGTCATCTCCGCTGCGGCGCCCGGGGATTCGAGCAGGAGGTGCCCGCCGCGCCCGTCCGGCTCCAGGTGGGCGCCGAGGATCGGGCGGGAGCGAACCACGGCTTCGAACGCCGCCGACAGCGCGGCGAGATCCAACCGGCCGGCGACCCGAATCGAATAGCCGACGAGGACTTCGCTGTTGGCGAAGATCGCCTCGCTCGGCGCCAGCGGACGGATGACGGTTGCTGCGGTCATGTCGCTTCCTCCACCTGAGCCTGTCCCAGAGGCTAGTCCGAAGCCCGGACGCGCCAGGCTCTTTCGGCAGCATCATCTGTGTCCTGTATCGGGAGATAGCGGACCGCTGTTTCGCGTCGTTGCCACAACGACACCTTGCCTGGACCAGGCCATCCGTCGCGCAGCCCAGCGTTAGCTACCGCGCCTCTAGAGTGATACTCTAGAGCATTGCTCTAGAGGAGGCTGGAATGACCGAACTCGTCACCTACCGGTTCGACGCCGGGGTCGCCACGATCACGCTGGACGACGGCAAGGCGAATGTGATGTCGGAGAACATGATCGGGGCCATCGCCGCCGCCCTGGACCGGGCCGAGGCCGACCGTGCTGTCGTCCTGTTGACCGGACGCCCGCGCATGTTCTCCGCCGGCTACGACCTGGCGACGTTCTCCCGTTCCGCCGACGACATCCGCGGCACCCTGCGTGCCGGAGGCAACTTGGTCCATCGGCTGCTCGGGTTCCCGTACCCCGTCGTCGCGGCATGCCCAGGGCACGCGATCGCCCAGGGCGCGTTCACGTTGCTGGCCACGGACGTGCGGTTCGGTGTCGCGGGGGATTTCAAGCTCGGTCTCAACGAGGTCGCGATCGGGCTGACCATTCCGCATTACGGCGTGGAGACGGCGCGGCATCGGCTCACCGCGCCGGGCTTCGACCGGGCGGCCAACACCGGCATCCTGGTCGGTCCCGAGGAAGCCAGGCAACTGGGTTTCCTCGACGTGCTCGCCGCCGACGCTGACGATCTGCGCGAGCGCGCGACCGCCGAGGCGCACCGATTGACCGGCATCGACTTCGCCGCACATACCGGCACGAAGTCGCGGGTCCGTGCCCAGGTGCTCGCCGCGGTCCGGTCCGGCATCGACGCCGAATTCGGGGCGTAGCGGCTCGTGCGCACCCGCGAGCGGATCCTGGCCGAAGCGACCGAACAGCTGCTGGCCAAGGGATATCCGGCGTTCACGGTGGCGGGCGTGCGCGATCGGCTCGGTCTGTCCAGCGGCAGCATGTTCCACGCGTTCGGTTCGAAGGCCGAACTGGCGGCCGCCGTCTACGTCGCCGGGATGCTCGACTATCAGCGCGCGGTACTGGAGCGGCTCGACGAGTCCGGTATCGGCGCCGAGCAGGCGATCCGCGCGATGCTCGCGGCCCATCTCGGCTGGGTGGAGGACCATCGCGAACTCGCCCGCTTCCTGTTCGCCACGCTCCCGGACGAGGTCGCGCGCAGCGCGGAGCCCGAACTGGCACAGCACAATCGAGTCTTCTTCGGCGTGCTGGACCGCCGCTACCGTGAGCTGCTCGCAACCGCGGACGTGGGCGACGACGGCTATCCGGTGGCCCATGCGATCTGCGTCGGACCGGCCCAGGAGTACTGCAGGCAATGGGTGCGCGGACGCGTCTCTGCGTCGCCGCGCACACTGACCGCGACCTTTCAGGATGCCGCGGTCGCCGCCCTCGCCACGCTGATTCGCCGACCGCTCGCCGGGACGGACGTCGCGGCTACCTGAAGCTGGGTCGTCGCAGCGTGTTTCGACATCGGTGCGACGAACTCGTGGTCATGGAGCGGTTCGAAAGCCCGGTCGAGCGCTTCCAGTCCGCGAGGCCGACGCTCGGACGAGTGGCCGATCACCCCGGAGCAGCAGGACCGGATTCGGTGACAACCGGACTCGGGACCGCGGGGAGCCGGGGGACACAACTGGACTCGAGACCGCGCGGAGCCGAGGACGCACAGCCGGAATCGGGGCGGCGCGGGGTTGGGTGCGCAAACGACCGGGTTGCGCCGAGCCGGACGCGGGCACATCGGACTCGAGGCGGCGCGGAGCGGGGTGGGAAACGACGGGGTTGCGCCGAGCCGGGCGCAGGCACAACGGACCGCGCGGAGCCGGGGTGGACACAACCCGACTCGGGGCGGCGCGGGGGCCCGAGTGCGGAGTCCCGAGTAACGGTGCTGGGTCGATGCCCGCGCCGGTTGCGGATCTGCGATGGGTGATCAACAGTGGTTGTCGAGTTACGGTGCGGCGACGGGAGGCCACCATGGACCGTGCGGACGTCGTTGTCGTCGGTGCGGGATATGCCGGGCTGTGCGCGGCGCGGACCTTGCGGGCATCCGGCCGGGATGTCGTCGTCCTGGAGGCGAGCGATCGCGTCGGCGGTCGCACCCTGGCCGCGCGCGTCGGCGACGGATGGGCAGTCGACCTCGGGGGGCAGTGGATCTCGGGCGCGCACACGCGATTCGCCGCGCTGGCCGAGGAGTACGACGCGGCGATGTACGCACCGCCGGAGGGGGTCGACCTGCTGGTCGAGGGAGTGGTCCGGCGGCCGTTCACCGGAGCGCGGCCGCCACTGCCCGCGCTGGTGCTGGTCGTGCTCGCCCAGGCCATGTGGCGGCTGGAACGCATGGCCGCCCGGATCGACCTCGCGCGCCCGTGGACCACGCCGGGCGCGGATCGACTGGACGCGATGACCGCGGCGACCTGGCTGCGCCGGAATCTGCCGGAGCGGCGCGCGCGGAACCTGGCCGAGGTGATGATCGGCGAGGAGCTGTGCGTAGACGTCGGCAGCATCTCGATGCTCGGTTTGCTGACCACGATCCGCTCGGCGGGCGGTGTCGAGGCCGGGATCACCGCCGAGACGGTGACCCGCCTGTTCGTGGACGGCGCCGACGGGCCCGCGCTGGCCATCGCCGCCGAACTCGGGGACGTGGTGCGCCTCGGCGCACCGGTCACGAGTATCCGTCAGCGGGCGGACGGCGTCCGGGTGAGCGCGGCTTCCGGTGACGTGCACGCCGAGCACGTGATCGTGGCGGTGCCGCCCACCCTCGCCGGACGCATCGCCTACGATCCGCCGCTGCCCGCCGCGCGCGACCAATTGATCCAGCGCATGCCGATGGGCTCGGTCCTGAAAGCCTTCGCGGTCTACGAGCGCCCCTTCTGGCGCGACGACCGGCTCACCGGCCAGGCGCTGAACCTGCACGATCCGGTACCGGTGACCTTCGACGCCACCCGCCCCGGCGGTCCCGGCGTGCTCGGCGCGCTGGTGCCCGGCCGGGCGGCGCAGCGGCTGGCCGCGCTTCCCGCGAGCGAGCGGCGCGCCATGATCGTCGGCGCGCTCGTGCGCGCCTTCGGCCACGCCGCCCGCGAGCCGCTGGAGTGGCACGAAAAGGTCTGGGCCGACGACCCGTACACCCGTGGCGGCTACGGCGCCTTCTTCCCGCCGGGCGTGTTGACCACCCTCGGTTCGGCTTTGCGCCATCCGGTCGGCGCGATCCACTGGGCGGGAAGCGAAACCGCCACGGAATGGTCGGGCTACATCGAGGGAGCGATCCGCTCGGGCGAGCGCGCGGCCGCCGAGGTGCTCGCGGCGGACCGATCCGCGGCCACCGCGTGATTGCCGAAGGATTGCCGTAACGCTGGCTCCGGTCGAGCCGAGGGATCACAATGGAAAGGTGTTCCAGCGGATCGTGGTGGGCTACGACGACTCACCCGGCGCCAGGGCCGCCTTGACGATGGCGCTCGACTTGGCGACGGCGCATCACTCCGTGCTCACGGTGGTGGCGGTCGAAGAGTATCTGCCGCACTACGGCCCGGTGGTCGGCGAGATCGAGGACGAACGCTCGATCGGTGAGCAGACCTGCCGCCGGTGGCTCGGCGCCGCCACGGAATCCGCGCACCAGCGCGGCATCGCGGTGCAGGCCGAGATTCGCGCGGGCCAAGCGGCGAAAGAGTTGGCCACGGCCGCCGCCGAGCACCAGGCCGACCTGCTGGTTCTCGGCCGCAGTGGGCATTCGGGCATCTGGGGCAGGTTCATGGGCAGCACCGCGGAGAAGGCCGCACGGCACGCAGGCTGTTCGGTGCTGGTCGCGCACGACGGCGACGGACCGCCCGAAGGCCGGTGAGCGCGCCGTGTCGTGACGGCGGTGGCGCCGCACCGAGCCGGTCGTGTTAGAGATGTGCGTGGCCGGTGAACTGACCGAGGAGCCGATGCACTCCGCCGAGCGCGCCGAAAGCCGCGCGCGATGGCGGGAATTCTGGCGCTCCCAAGGGGTGGTGCTGGTGGTCGTCGCCGCGGGTGGCGCGCTCGGCGCGTTGGCCCGCTACGGTCTTGCCCAAGGGTTGCCCGGCCGAGCTGGACACATCCCGTGGGCCACCTTCGTCACCAATGTCTCGGGCTGCTTCGCGATCGGCGTACTCATGGTGGCGGTGACCGAGATCTGGACGGCGCCTCGGTTGCTACGCCCGTTCCTCGGCGTGGGCGTGCTGGGCGGATTCACCACCTTCTCCACGTATGTCAACGAGATCCGCGAACTCATGCGTCCGGAGACGATGGTCGCCGCGGCCTGCTACCTGGCGGGCACGCTGATCTGCGCTCTGCTCGCGACGCTCGCGGCGATGTGGCTCACCAGGGCCTGCTACGAGCGCGCAAGGAGGGCGAAATGACCGTGCTTCTGGTTCTTTCGGGCGGCGCGATCGGCGCGCCGCTGCGGTATCTGATCGACCGGGCGGTGCAGAATCGCCGCGACAGCCTGTTCCCTTGGGGCACGTTCCTGGTCAATTCGATCGGCTGCCTGATCCTCGGCGCGCTGAGCGGAGCGGGGACCGCGCTGGCCGGGCCGCTTTTCGCGCTGCTCGGCACCGGATTCTGCGGAGCCCTGACCACCTACAGCACCTTCGGTTACGAGACCGTGCGATTGGCCGAGCGGGGCGCCTACTTCTTCGCGGCGATGAACGTGATCGTCAGTGTCTGTGCGGGACTGGTCGCCACCGTGTCCACCTACGCCGCGGTGCACGCCCTGTTCGGCTGACCAGGCCGGTTTCACCGAACCGATATGGGACGTGATCCAGTTCACTCGGCCGGCCTACCGCGCGCCGGTCAGGGTCGGCTAAGCTCTGGGCTGACAGATGCAAATATGCGCATACATTTCGGTGATGGGAAGGGCTGGTTCGATGGGACACGAACATGGTCACGCGCACGGACACGGAGTGTCCGGTGAGGCCGACCGCAGGTGGCTGACCATCGCGCTGGCCCTCATCGTCGGATTCATGTCGGTCGAGGTCGTGATCGGCGTGCTGGCGAACTCGCTGGCCCTGCTGTCGGACGCGGCGCACATGCTCACCGACGCCGCGTCCATTGTGCTCGCGCTCATCGCGATCCGGCTGGCGGCACGACCCGCGAACGGCAAGTACACCTACGGCTACAAGCGCGCCGAGATCCTCTCGGCGCAGGCCAACGGCGTCACGCTGCTCGTGCTGGCGGGCTGGCTCACCTATGAGGCCGTGCGTCGCCTGCTCGAGCCGCCCGAGGTCACCGGCGGTCTCGTGCTGGTGACCGCGCTGGCAGGCATCGTGGTCAACATCGCGGCCACCTGGGCCATCAGCAAAGCCAACCGCTCCAGCCTCAACGTGGAGGGCGCCTTCCAGCACGTGCTCAACGACCTGTACGGGTTCATCGCCACCGCCGTTGCCGGGCTCCTCGTGCTGACCACCGGCTTCGCCAGAGCGGATGCCATCGCCACCCTGATCGTGGTCGCGCTGATGGTCAAGGCGGGGCTCGGGCTGGTGCGCGAATCCGGCCGGATCTTCCTGGAGGCGGCGCCCGCCGGGGTCGACCCGGACGCGCTCGGGCGCAGGCTGGTGGACATCGAGGGCGTCGACGAGGTGCACGACCTGCACGTCTGGCAGATCACCTCGGGCGACATCGCTCTCTCGGCGCACGTGCTGGTCCGCGCGGGCGCGGACTGCCACGGGCTGCGCCAGCGGATCGAGCACCTGCTCGACCACGACTACGGCATCACCCACACCACGCTGCAGGTCGACCACACCCACGCGGTGGCCGCCGCGCCGGCCGCGGACGCGCAGCGCCTGCTGCCGGTGCTGGAGGACCACTGCGACGACGCGCACGGCCCGGTGCACCGCGACCGTCCGTCGTCCGCGGCGGGTATCGGCGCGCCCTGACCTACCGGGCGCCACGCGCGTGCACGATGCCGGGCGGGATGTCGCGCAGCACCGGAAGGCGCTCGAACAGAGGAAGACTCACCGCGAGAGGACCGCGGGAAGGGCCGAAGGACGACGTCGTCACCTCTGCCACCCGCGGGCTCCATTCGCGCAGCAGCCGCGCCGCCCGGCTGCGCTCGACTCCCCATGGCATCGGCGGCGCGGTGTAGTGCGGCGTTTTGCGGAAGCCCCGCATGGTCTTGCGAGAGAACCACGGCGGGATGATGTCGAACATCAGCTCCACACCGGGCAGCCGGTCGAAGATCGTGCTGCACAGGCGCCGTACTTCGTCGGGCTCGAAGTACATGAACAGGCCCTGCGCCGTGACGAAGACTCCGCGTCCTGCGTCGACCTCGTCGAGCCAGGCCGGGGCGAGCGCGCTGATCGGCAGGTGGCGGCAGCGCTCGCTCGGCGGCAGGAACCGCTCGCGCAGCGCGATGCCCTCGGGCACGTCCACGCAGACCCACCGCACCTTTCCGTCGTCGCACCGCTGGAATTGGGTTTCCAACCCCGACGCGAGTTCGACGACGGTGCCGCCGGGATGCGCTGCCAGCCAGGGGCGCAGCGCCTGGTCGAAACGCAGCGACCGCACCGCGTGCGTGCCGTCGGGTGCGCCGAAGGCCCGCGCGTAGTCGTAGTCGAGCGCGTCGAAGATCCGGACGCAGTCCGGGTCGCGCAGGATGCCGTCCGCCCGTTTCGCTTCCGACGCCCGGTTGTACAGCGTCCACAGCATGGTCTCCGGGACTCCTGCCAATTCGACGCTGGCGCCCATGATTTCGTCCTCTCCGGCCCCCGGCCGTGTCCGCTCGCGATACTCGAACCAAGCGAAGTTAGCCTAACCTAATTCGGACCGAAACGGTCAGCGATCGAGGCGCGGGAACGGCTGCTCCGACTCGATCAGGTAGGCCAGCTCCAGCAGGGTGCGCTCGTTGCCGCGCGTGGCGGCGAACTGGACTCCGATCGGGAGCCCGCCCTCGGTCAGTCCGGCCGGAACGGTGATCGCCGGCGTGCCGGTGATGTTGTTGATCGGCGTGAAACAGACGTAGGCGCGCAAGCGGTCGATGAGCTCCTCGAAGGGCACCGTCGGGCTGAGATGGCCGAGTTCCGGCGTGGTGTGCCCGAGCGTCGGCAGCAGCAGCGCGTCGTAGGGTCCGAGCGCCCGCTCGTAAGTGGCCGCCGCCGCCCGCAGCCGGTAGAGCGTGAGCGGCGCGTACAGGGCCCGGCGCAGGAAGAGCGCGCGGAGGCCGACGGTCAGATCGTCCACTCGGCGCGCGTCGAACCGGCGGTCGAGAAGTCTTCCCGTCGTGCTGATCGCGGCCGCGAGCAGACCCCAGTAGTGCAGGAAGGCGCTTTCGATCGCCGCGTCGAACGGCAGGGGCACCGGCTCGACCGAATGGCCACTGGATGCCAGTACGTGTGCGATCCGTTCGACGGCCGCCCGCGTCGGACCGGCGGCGAGCGGCCCCGCGAGGTTGTCGAGCACGAGCGCTATCCGCATCCGCCGGGTCGCCGGTCCCTCGACGCGGCCGATCGGCTTCAGCGCGGGATTGCGCCAATAGCGTTCGACCGCCTCGGCATAGACCGCTGTGTCGCGCACCGTCCTGGTCAGCACCCCTTCACTGACGATGTCGACCGGCAGCGTGCGGGCCAGCCCGGAGACCACGTGCCGTCCCCGCGTCGGCTTCAGGCCGACCAGCCCGGCGCAGGCCGCCGGAATCCGGATCGATCCGCCGCCGTCGTTGCCGTGCGCGATCGGGACGACGCCCGCCGCCACCAGCGCGGCCGCCCCGCCCGACGAGCCGCCCACCGAATAGCCCGTGTGCCACGGGTTGCGGGTGGGCGCGGAGTGCGGCGGCTCGGTGCTGGCGTTGAAGCCGAACTCGGGCATCGCGCTCTTGCCCAGGACGGTGAGGCCGGTGCTGAGGAACTGCCGGGTGTAGCCGCTGTGCGCGCGGGCGGGTGTCGCGCGGAACGCGGCCGTGCCCTGGTTGGTGGGCATGCCCGCCACGTCCGTGTTGTCCTTGACGAAACTGGGCACGCCGTAGAACGTGCCGGTCCGCTCGGCGGGCAGCAGTGGATTCGCATAGCTCGGGTAGGCGACGGCCGCCAGCCGCTCTACCTGCTGGGCGCGCGCTACGGCGGCGGCGGTGAGTTCGTGTGGTGCAACCGCCCCGTCGCGTACCAGCTCGGCGAGGCCGACGGCGTCGTGATCAGCGAGCGCGTCGTCGGCGAAGGCGTGGACGCGCGGGGGTAGCGGTATTTGAGCGTCGGCGGTCATCTCCCGAATCTAATGTGTGCACCAGGTAGTCCGTCCAGATCAGAAAGGGCAGCAGGTGGCCGCGACATACCCGGATCCGGTGCCACCGAAGGGTCGGGTGGGTTCGCTGTTGTTCGCCCTGCCACCCGCGGGGCGGCGGTGGAGTGTGGCGCTGCGGGCTGCCGTGGCGTTCGCCGCACCCGCCGCGATCCTCACCGCTCTCGGCCGTCCGGACACGGCGGTGTTCGTCATGTTCGGGGCGTTCGCCGTGCTCTACGGCGAGGGACGACCGTTCCGGGTGCGCGGCTGGGTCGTCCTCGCGGCCGGTCTGGCCCTGCTGGCCGCCTGCGCGGTCGGCGCGGCGGTCGGCGCCGTGCTGGACACCGGACTCGGTGCGTCCCTGCTCTTGGTGATCGTGGTGTCCGCGATCGCGGTGGTGGCCGTCTTCGTCATCGACGCGCTGCGGCTCGGGCCGCCGGGTGCGCTGTTCTTCGCGTTGGTCTGCACGGGCGCGATGAAAGCCGTCGAGTCCGGGACCGGGGTGGCGACGCTGTTGGTCAGTACGGCCTGCGGTGTCGTCGCGTCGATCGTCGTTTCGATGGCCGGGGTGCTGCGTGACCGCCGTAAACCCGAACGCACGGCGGTCGACGCAGCGGTGCGCGCGGTGGACGCCTACGTGGCGGCACGGGAAGCGGGGACGCCCGCCATCGAGCTGCGCCACCGGGCAGGTGCCGCGATGGCGGACGCGTGGGCCGCGGTCTACGACGCCGGTCCGCCCTCGGACCCCGGGGAGGCCGCGCTGCTGGCCACCCTGCAGGACGCACGGCGCAGGCTCGCCGGGCACGCTCCCGCCGACGACGACACCGAAGACCTGCTGGTCGATCCCTTGGTCTCGTTCGCCCGCCCCGGTGTCGGCTTCCGGCTGGGGCGTTCGCTGTCGTTGTCCTCGCATGCGGCGATCAGCTCGATGCGCGTGGCCGCGGGCTGCCTGGGTGCGGGTGCGCTGAGCGCGCTGCTCGGTCTGGAGCGGCCGCACTGGGCGGTGCTCAGTGCCCTGATCGTGTTGCAGACCGGGCCGGACCGGGTGCGCGGGCAGGTGCGTGCCATCCACCGGTTCGTCGGCACTATCGCGGGCCTCGGACTGTTCGCGCTCATCTACCAGCTCGGACCGACCGGGTACGCGCTGATCGTTCTGATCGCCGCGCTGCAGTTCTGCATCGAGCTTTTCGTGCCGCGCAACTACGCACTGGCCGTCGTCTTCATCACGCCGGTCGCGCTGATCGCGGGCGGGGTCGCCACCACAGGCGGACCGATCGGACCGGTGATCCGGGACCGGCTGCTCGAGACCGTGCTCGGTGTCGCCGTCGCCGTGCTCGCGCTGCACGGCGTGGCGCCGCGTGGGCACCGGCGTACCTTCCACTGGATGGAGCACCGGGTGCGTGCCGCCGCCCGTGACCTGCTCGACCGGCTGCGTCGCAAGCCGATGGACGCCAGAGCGTGGATGCTGGTCCAGCACCTGCAATTCGAGCTGGTCGGCGTGGTCCGCAGCGGCATCGACTCGGCGGCCGACGACCCCGAGTGGACCCGCGAGTACTGGCCGGAGCACACGGCCGTCGCACACTACGGCCACGATTTGCTCGCCGCCTGCTGGGTGCTGTTACCCGGCCAGTGGCTGGCGGACGTGGACGGCTGGTCGGCCAGGCTCGCCGCGGCTCGGTCCGGCCCGGACGCGACGGCCGGACCGCCTGCTAGCGTTCGGCGCATGCACGACAGCGTGACGGTACGGATGGCTGCACCCGCCGACAAGATCTGGGCACTGGTCAGCGACATCGAGAACACCGGGCGGTTCAGCCCGGAAACCTTCGCGGCGGAGTGGCTGGGTGGCGCGACCGGTCCCGCGGTGGGCGTGAAATTCCGTGGTCACGTCAACCGCAACGGGTGGGGGCTCAAGTACGCGACGGTGTGCCGAATCGTCGCCTGCGAGGCCGGTCGCGAGTTCGCGTTCACCGTGCTCGGCCCGCGCGGCATCCCGATCAACACGTGGCGCTATGTTTTCGAGCCGGTCGACGGTGGCACCGACGTCACCGAGTCGTTCCAGCTGCACGACAACCCCGTGCTGCGGCTGTACTGGTTGCTCGCCGGATGGACGCGGAACAAGACCAATGTCGAGGGGATGCGCGAGACGCTGAACCGGATCAAGGCCGTCGTCGAATGATCCCGGTGCACAGCCGCCGGACCGGGGCTCGGCGACCATGACCGCTCCCGTGCTCCTCGTGCTCGGCGCCGGACTGTCGGTCGCCCGCCTGTTCGCCGCGGACGGCTTCGCCACGGTGCTGGCCTGACGGCTCGCCGCGGAGGCCGAACCGTCTTAGCGTCTTCCGTCAGGCCGATCCGCGACAGCTTTGCGGCGGACAAGCCGTGGCAGCAGGCGGCCTCGCTGCACGCTGCTGCCACCCGCCCCGCCGAGGGATGGACGCCGCACGTCGCCTACGCCGGCTGACCTGCCGGGCTACCGTGGCCGGATCGCCGCGAATTCGATGGGCAGGTGGGCGGGCCCGCGCAGATTGACGTGTTCCCGATACGGCGGCGGATCCATGGTCAGGGCCGGGGAATCGACCCGTTGCGCGAACCGGGTCAATGCCACTCGCGCCTCCAAACGGGCCAGGGGAGCGCCGACGCAGAAGTGCGCCCCGAGGCCGAAGGCCAGGTGGCGATTCTCGCGCGCGGGGTCGAATCGGTCGGCATCGGCGAACACCGCGGGGTCGCGGTGCGCGGCGGCGATCAGCAGCACCACCAGATCGCCGCGTCGGATGTCCGCGCCGCCGATGGTCAGATCGTCGGCGGCGATGCGCGGGATCAGCTGCACCGGCGGGTCGAAGCGCAGTGTCTCCTCGACGACGCCCGCCGCCCGGTCCGGATCCGCGCGCAGCGCGGCGAGTTCCTCCGGCCTGCGCAGCAGGGCGAGGGTCGCGTTGGCGATCAGGTTGACCGTGGTCTCGTGTCCGGCGACCAGCAGCAGGGCGCAGGTCGAGATCAGTTCGGCATGCGTCAGCGCGTCGCCGGCGTCTTCGGCCGCGATGAGTTCGGACAGCAGATCCTCGCCCGGTGTGTGGCGTCGGCGATCGGTGAGATCTTCGAAGTAGGCGTGCAGTTCGGTGCCGGCCCGCTGGATCTGCGCCGGGTCGGCGCGGAATTGCGATGCCGCGCGGGAAGTCGGGTCGAGTGTGCGCGACAGCAGCGCGGACCAGGCGCTCAGCCGTGCTTCGTCCGCGAGCGGGACGCCGAGCAGTTCGCAGATGACGGTCACCGGCAGCGGATAGGCGAAGTGGTCGACGGCGTCGAAGCTCCCCTCGCGGGCACGCTGGTCGAGCAGGTCGTCCACGATCTCGGTGACTCGCGGCTCCAGTCGCCGCACGACGCGCGGGGTGAACGCCTTGGCCACCAGGCGGCGCAGGCGGGTGTGATCGGGCGGATCGAGGAACAGGAACGAGGGCTTCGCCCGAGCCGCGCCGTCTTCGCGCGTCGCGTCGTAGATCGGCATCGAGCCGAGCTGCAACCGGGCCAGTGACCGGTCGACGCTCGCGCGCGGATCACGCAGCATGGCGGCGCAGTCGGCGTAGCGAGTCAGGACGACCACCGGGGCGGTGCCGATCCGAAACGAACCGGCGTCGCGCAGTCGCGCGAAGGGGATAGGGATCCGGCCTTACGGCGGGGTCGAGCAGGCGCACATAGTCGTCGGTCGGGTGGTTCGTGGTCGTCATCGACACTCCCAGTCGTCCGGCCCGGATGGGGCATCGGTTGTTTGGTATTATTCCGATACCATTGGTAGGAAAGCAATACCGGTCGGAGATGCGAAGATGTCGCCATGACATTGCGGCGCCCGGTCGACGATTCGGTCACCCGCGTCGTCGAACTGCTCGGCGACCGATGGACCATCCTGCTCATCGCCGAGGCGTTCTTCGGGGTGCACCGGTTCAGCGATTTCGCCCGCAACATCGGCATCACCAATCGCAACCTGCTCACCAGCCGCCTCCGCATGCTGATCGACGCGGGGATCTTCACCCGCACCGACCACGGCGGCGGGCGCGTGGACTATCACCTGACCGCCGCGGGCCGCGAGCTCTATCCGATCGTCACGGCGATGATGGTCTGGGGAGACAACCATCTCGTCGGGCCGGAGGGCAGGCCGATCGTCCTGGAACATCGCAGCTGCGGGCACGAGACCTCGCCGATGCTGGTCTGCGACCACTGCCGCGAACCGATCGACCCGCGCGACGTCGAACCCAAGGCGGGCCCCGGATTCCACCAACCGCCGGGCGCCGAACAGGCCGAGTGACCCGGGCTCAATCCAGCGCGTTGAGCAAAGCCTCGGCCAGATACAGCGGTAGCAGTAGGTAGTACAGCAGCATCGCCATCGAGCCGGCTCCGATCATCAACGCGGGTCCCACGCCGTGCCGTCGCGGGTACGTCGCGCAGGGATTGGAGACCGGGTGGTCTCGCGAGTGCAGGAATGTAGTGCAGCTGGAGGACGTCGGCAAGACCGGACCGCGTGTCGGCCCGAGGCGGCTACCGCAGCGCGCTGCCCTGTACCCACTGGTCCCAGGGCAGGCCCCAGTCGCCGTTCTGCCAGACCTCCAGCGGGGCGCCGCCGGTGTTGCGGATCTCCACCACGTCGCCGGGGACGGAGAAATTGAAGAACCACTGGGCGTTCTCGCCGCTGAGGTTGAGGCACCCGTGCGAGACGTTGGTATTGCCCTGCGCCCACACGGTGGAGTCGAGTTGGTGCAGGTAGATGCCGTCGGCGCTGATCCGGGTGGCCCAGCCGATGGCCTCCTTGTAGCCGAGGCGGGAATTGATCGGGAGGCCGTAGGTGGAGGAGTCCATGATCACCGGATTGGCCTTGTCCATCACCGTGTAGATCCCGGGCTGGGTCCAGAACGTGATCGTCTTGCCCGCGACGACCTCGCTGCCGCCCATGCCCATCGAGGTCGGCATGGTGCGGATCAGCCGCCCGCCGTCGAAGACCTGGATCTGCTTGGTCGCGTCGTCGGCGATGGAGACGTGCGAGGCGCCGATGGTGAACGTGGTCTCGGTGTCCTCCTGGCCGTAGAGCCCTCGGCCGAGTTCCTGACCGTAGATGTTCGCCGCCACGGTGACCTTGGTGCCCGGCGTGTAGTACTGCCTCGGACGCCAGCGCGCGTTGCGGTCGTCGAGCCAGTACCAGGAGCCCTGCACAGGCGGGTCGGTGCTGACCGACAGGTGCTTCTCGGCGGTGGCGCGGTCGGGAATGTCCTCGTCGAAGTGCGCCACCACCACGGTGCCGACGCCGAATGTGCCGCCGTCGGACAGTGGCGTGCCGCCGGTGGTGGTCAGCGACACCTTCGTCTGGTTGTTCGGCGTCAACGTGGAGAACGTGGCGGTGGTCGGGCCGGTCTTGCCGGTGACGGTCAGCCCTTCCGCGGTGAGGGTGTAGGTGCGGCCGTAGCCGAGCGGTTCGGTGGGTTTCCAGGCCGTCTTGTCCGGCGTCAGCACCCCGTCGATCACCTTGCCCTGTTCGTTCGTCATGGTGACCGAGGTCAGCTGGCCCTCCGTGGCGCTCACCTGCACCGGTGCCAGCGGATCGACCTCGCCCGCGCCGGAGGCGGGTGTGATGGCGATCGGCACGGGCGCCGAACCGGTGGCTCCGGGTGCGCCATCCGGCGGGGAGGAGGACGAGCACGCCGTCACGATCACCGCCATGACCAGGGCGAACCCGGCTATGACCGTGGATCGGACGCGACTGGCCGCCATGCCTTCTCCTGTTTTCGCCCAGCGCAACGAATGGCGCATCCGCGCCTTGATGTCCCACTCGAAGTCTACCGACCGAGCGCTTACACAAACCCGTCCGACGAAGGACCCACCGCAGATTCCCAGTTGCCCGGCCGTTTCCTTCCCACGGCAGGTGCGACTGCGCGGCCAAGGGTGACGGCCGAAAGTACCGATCGGGGCGGCAGCGGTGCGTGCCATGCTGAGGGCCGGAGTCGACCGAGGGGAACGAATGCAGAATCGCCCATCGGCAGCGGAGTTGCTGGAATCGCTCGCCGAACTGCTCGAGCAGACGCTGCTGCCTGCCCTGCCCGCGGATCTGCAGCACAAGGCGCGGGTCGGGGCCAATCTCGCCAGGATCGTGCGCAGGGAGATCGAATCGGGCCCCGCCGCGGCGGAGCAGGAGCGTGCGCTGCTCGCCGCGGTGGCCGAGGGGGACGACGAACAACTCTGGAAGGCGCTGGTTTCCGTGGTGCGGGCCGATCTCGCGATCGCCAAACCCGGGTACGACGCCTGGGCGGGCGAGTGAGCGCCGACCTGGCACGCGGTTTGACCGAGTTCCTCACGGCGGGGAGCGGCCGGCCGGTGACAGTGTCGAACGTCGAATTCCTCTCCGCGGGCGCTCGCCGCCGGAACGTCGCCTTCGACGCCCATACCGGAAGCGGGACACGACGCTTGGTCGCGACCATCGTGCCGAGCGCGATCGAACTGGTCCCGGTGGACGTGGAGGCCGCGGTCCGGGAACTCGCGCGCACCCACGGTGTGCCGGTGCCGCCCGTGGTCGCGATCTGCACCGACAGCGCCTATGCCGGCGGGCCGTTCGTGGTCTCCGAGCGGGTGGACGGAGAGACCGTGCCGCGCCGGGTGCTACGGCTGACCGAGGCGGCGGACCTCGGCGAACGAGTCGCCGAGCAACTGGGCGAGGCCATGGGGCGCCTGCATGCCATCGACCCGGCGAGCGCGCCCGCACGGCTGCCCGCGGCGGCCGCCGATCCCGAGCGTCAGCTGAGCGAGGCCCGCGAGCAGGTGCGCGCGCTCTTGGCGGATCGGCCGGTGTTCGCCCTGGCCCTGCGCTGGCTGGAACGCCACTGCCCACCGCCACCGTCGCGCACGGCGCTGCTGCACACCGACATGCGCAACGGCAACATCGTCGTCGGTCCGGACGGTCTGCGCGCGGTGCTCGACTGGGAAGGCGCGCAGCGCCACGGCGACCCGATGCGCGATGTGGCCTGGCCCGCGCTGCGCATGTGGCGCTTCCGCGCGGACGAGCGGGAGTTCGGCGGTCTCGCCGGCCGTGCGGCGTTCGTGCGCGGGTACTCCCGCGGGGGCGGCGACTTCGACGAGGACCGGTTCCGCTGGTGGAAGGTGATGTGCACGCTGGCCTGGGGCGTCGGTCTCGCCGGGCAGGCCGCGGCGCACTCCGACGGCAGCGTGCGCGACATCGTGATGGCGGCCAGCGGCCGCCGGGTGTCGGAAATCGAATGGGACCTGCTGATGCAGATCCGACCCACTGCGAAAGGTTAGATGCCGCGATGGATTTCGAGCTACCCGCGGAACTGGTCGATTACCTGGCCGAACTCGACGCGTTCATCGAACGGGAGATCACGCCGCTCGAGCAGACCGGCGACAATATCCGGTTCTTCGACCACCGCCGCGAGGACGCCCGCACCGACTGGGAGCGCGGCGGCCTGCCGAACGCGGAATGGGAGGAGTTGCTGGCCGAGGTCCGCAGGCGCGCCGACGCCGCTGGGCACCTGCGCTACGCGTTCCCGGCGCGATACGGCGGCCGGGACGGCACCAACCTGGGCATGGCCGTGATCCGCGAGCACCTGGCCCGGCGCGGTCTCGGCTTGCACTGCGACCTGCAGAACGAGCACGCCATCGTGGCCAACAACGTGGGCCTGCTGCTCATGCTCGAATACGGCACGCCCGCGCAGCAGGCGCAGTGGGTGGACGGGTTGGCCTCGGGGACGAAGTTCTTCGCCTTCGGCATCACCGAGCCCGAGCACGGCTCCGACGCGACCCACATGGAAACCTCGGCGGTCCGCGACGGCGACGGCTGGGTGATCACCGGACAGAAGACCTGGAACACCGGCGTGCACATCGCCGACGCCGACCTGATCTTCGCGCGCACCTCGGGCGGCCCCGGCGACGCGGCGGGCATCACGGCGTTCCTCGTGCCCATCGACGCGCCGGGCTTCGTCGTCGAGGAGTACCTCTGGACCTTCAACATGCCCACCGATCACGCCCGCGTCGCGCTGAACGGCGTCCGGGTGCCGGACACCGCCGTCTTCGGCGGCGAAGGACGCGGCCTGGCGGTGGTCCAGCACTTCTTCAACGAGAACCGGATCCGCCAGGCCGCCTCCAGCCTGGGTGCGGCGCAGTACTGCATCGACGAGTCGGTGGCGTACGCGAAGCAGCGCAAGCCTTTCGGCAAGCCGCTGGCCGCCAACCAGGCGATCCAATTCCCCCTGGTGGAACTGCACACCCAGTGCGCGATGCTGCGCGCCCTCATCCACAAGACCGCGTGGTCGATGGACACCTACGGCACGTTCGCGGTCTCCGAGCAGGTCTCGATGTGCAACTACTGGGCCAACCGGTTGTGCTGCGAGGCCGCCGACCGCGCCATGCAGGTCCACGGCGGCCTCGGCTACTCCAGGCACAAGCCGTTCGAGCACATCTACCGCCATCACCGGCGCTACCGCATCACCGAGGGCGCCGAGGAGATCCAGATGCGGCGCGTCGCGGGCTACCTGTTCGGCTTCATGGGAAGCAAGGCGCCCAAAGGAGTGTGACGCGGACGGTTCAGAGGCGGCGGATGCGGGCCAGCCACGCGGCGGCGTCGACCTGTCCGGACTCGGAGATCTCCAGGTCGGCCGCTTCCTGAGCCACCAGGTCGGTGACTCGTCCGCGGTACCGGGCCTGCCGCAGGTCCTCCACCACCCACCCGTCGCGGAACGACTCCCGAATCAGTGTGTCGCTGATCCGAGGGCCGAACCCCGGCTCGGTATCGGAGAGTGCGAGCACATGGACAGTGCCGCCCGGCTTGCAGACCGCGTGCAGGCTGCGGACGTACGCGGCGCGCGCCTCGTCCTCGGTCCCGAAGACATGGAACAGCGCGCTGTCGACGATCGTGTCGAACGCGGGCGCGGAACCGGGCGGGTCACCGGCGAAATCCGGCCGGTCGCCGAGCGCCAGCGCGTCGGCCACCTCGAACGCGGCGGTGGGCACACCCTGCTCGGCCGCGTTGGCGCGCGCGTACGCCACCGCACTCGGCGACATATCGATCCCACGCACGTCGTATCCGAGCCTGGTCAGCAGAATCGTGTGCTCACCCGCGCCACAGCCCGGATCGAGCACCCGGCCGCCGATACCCCCCTCGCGCTCCAGCGCGACGATGGCGGGCTGCGGCTCACCGATCACCCAGGGCGCGGTGTCGTTGTCGTAAACGGTATTCCAGAAATCCGCTGGACGAGTCATGCAACCACTGTCCATCCTCAACCCCACTCGAGGTCAACCTGCCACGCCGTCCGAGGCGCTTGTGCCCCCGAACTGTCCCGCACGCAGACCACGAAGTGTGCGATGCCCTCACCAGGTCTGGGCGAGGTGGGCCGCGTCTGCGTCGGGGCGGCGTGGGTGGGTACGCGCGCGTTATGAGCACACCGAATGTCGATCCGACGACGGCGGAGTCGATGCAGCAGGACGCGGATTTCGCCGACGAGCACACCAAGCCGACGCACGCCGATGAGCACCCCACCGGAGAAGAGCTCGAGACCGACGAGTCGACTCCGCGCGGGCACAGCGGATCGGACGAGTAGCAGCGCGTGGCACGGCCGGTGTACGGGACCGTGCCACGCAACGGACTCAGACGACGGCGACCAGACGGGCCGCGTTCGCGGACTCGTCGTCGGCCGCCTGATTGGCGGCCAGTTCGGCGTGCACCCGCTCGCGGTAGCGGGTGATCTCGCGCTCGGTGGCGGCGGCGTCCCAGCCGAGGTGAGCGCCGATCAGCCAGGCCACCTCGGGGGCGGCGGCCAGCCCTCGGTCGGCCGCTTCGATGGAGACGCGGGTACGGCGGGTGAGCACGTCGTCCAGGTGCAAGGCGCCCTCGTGGGTCACCGCGTACACCGCCTCGGCGCCGAGGTAGCCCGGCGCGCCGGTGAGCGGCTCGCCCAGTTCGGGCTCGCGGGTGATCAGGTCGAACAGGTCGGTGATCGCCGAGCCGTAACGGCCGAGCAGACGCTGCACCGTCGCCCTCGGCAGGCCCGCGCGCTGCGCGAGACTGTCCAGGTCGGCGGCGAGTTCCTGATACCCCACCGCCCCGAGGATCGGCAGGTGCTCGGTCACCGAGGGGGCTACCGCCCGGCCGAGCCCGGCCACCGCCGCGTCCACGACGTCGGCGGCCATTACGCGGTAGGTCGTGTACTTGCCACCCGCGATCACGAACAGCCCGGGCGCCGGTTCGGCCACTGCGTGCTCGCGCGAGAGCGTCGCGGTGTCGGCCGACGCGCCGGACAGCAGCGGGCGCAGTCCCGCATAGGTGCCGACGATGTCGTCGCGGGTGAGCGGCTCGCGCACCACCCGGTTGACGTGGTCGAGCAGGTATTGCACGTCGGCGTCACTGGCGGCCGGGTGATCCTTGTCCAGCGCCCAGTCGGTGTCGGTGGTGCCGATGATCCAGTGCCCGTGCCACGGGATGACGAACAGCACGCTCTTCTCGGTGCGCGTGATCAGGCCGGTGCCCAGGTTCAGCCGGTGGCGTGGCACCAAGATGTGCACGCCCTTGGACATCCGGACGTGGAACGGGAACTCGACGCCGGTCATCTCGTTCATCTCGTCGGTCCACACGCCGGTCGCGCTGATCACCCGCCGCGCGCGCACGGTGTGCACGCGGCCGGTTTCCAGGTCTGTGACCTCCGCGCCGACGACGCGTTCACCATCGCGCAGCAGGGCCGTCACCTTGGTGCGGGTGAGCACGGTCGCACCGTGCTGTGCCGCGGTGCGCGCGATCGTCATCGTGTGCCTGGCGTCGTCGACTTGCGCGTCGAAGTACCGGATCGCGCCGGTCAGCGCGTCGTCGCGCAGCGCGGGCGCCAGTTCCAGCGCGCGCGTGCGGGACAGGTGCCGGTGCATCGGCAGCGCGCGGGCGCCGCCGATGGTGTCGTACAGCGCGACGCCCGCGCCGATGTAGGCGCGCTCCCATACCCGATGCCGTAGCGGCAGCAGGAACGACACCGGGCGCACCAGGTGCGGGGCGAGGCGGTGCAGCAGCAGGCCGCGTTCCTTCAGCGCCTCCCGCACCAGCCAGAAGTCGAGCTGCTCCAGGTAACGCAGGCCGCCGTGGATGAGTTTGCTGGAGCGGCTCGAGGTGCCCGCGGCGAAGTCCCTGGCCTCCACCAGGGTCACGGTCAGGCCGCGGGCGGCGGCGTCGAGGGCGGCTCCCGCGCCGACCACGCCCCCGCCGATGACGAGCACGTCGATCTCGGCGTCGCCGAGCGAGTTCACCGCGCGGGCGCGGTAGGTAGCGTCCAAACGTGCGGACACAGCGGTATCTCCTTGTTTTGGGGGGTATCGGGATAAACCGGCGTCGTCCCTCACTCGTCGACGTCGATCCAATCGAGGGTGCGGGCGACGGCCTTCTTCCAGCGGGCGTAGCCGCGCTCGCGCTGCTCGGCCGACCAGGTCGGGCTCCAGCGCCTGGCTTCGTTCCAGTTCTGTTCCAGTTCGTCGGTGTCGCTCCAGAAGCCGACCGCCAGCCCCGCCGCGTAAGCCGCGCCGAGTGCCGTGGTCTCCGCGACCACCGGCCGCGACACCGGCACGCCGAGGAAGTCGGCCTGCAACTGCATGCACAGCTCGTTGGCGGTGACGCCGCCGTCCACTCGCAGCACGTCCAGCCGCACGCCGGAATCGGCCTGCATCGCCTCCACCACGTCGCGGGTCTGGTAGCAGATCGATTCCAGGGTCGCCCGTGCGAGATGGGCGTTGGTGCTGTAGCGGGACAGGCCGACGATCGCGCCGCGCGCGTCCGAACGCCAGTACGGCGCGAACAATCCGGAGAACGCGGGGACGAAGTACACCCCGCCGTTGTCCTCGGCCTGCCGGGCCAGCGATTCGCTCTGCGCCGCGCCGGAGATGATGCCGAGCTGGTCACGTAGCCACTGCACCGCCGAGCCGGTCACCGCGATCGAACCTTCCAGCGCGTACACCGGCTTCTCCGAGCCGAACTGGTAGGCGACCGTGGTCAACAGGCCGTGCTGGGACCGCACGATCTCGGTTCCGGTGTTGAGCAGCAGGAAGTTACCGGTGCCGTAGGTGTTCTTCGCCTCGCCGGGGCGGAAGCAGACCTGCCCCACGGTGGCCGCCTGCTGGTCGCCGAGCACGCCGGACAGCGGGACCGCCCCGCCGAACGGGCCGTCGGGGCGGGTGGTGCCGAAAAGCTCCGAGTTCGCCGAGGGGGCGATCCTGGGCAGCATCGCGCGCGGCACACCGAACAGCGACAACAGCTCGTCGTCCCAGTCCAGTGTCTCCAGGTCCATCAGCATGGTGCGGCTGGCGTTGGTCGGATCGGTGACGTGCACGCCGCCGTCGACTCCGCCGGTCAGCTGCCACAGCAGCCAGGTGTCGGTGGTGCCGAAGAGCGCGTCACCGCGTTCGGCGTCCTCGGACACTCCAGGCACGTTGCTCAGGATCCAGCGCAGTTTGCCGCCGGAGAAGTAGGTGGCGGGCGGCAGGCCCGCCTTGCGCCGGATGGTGTCGCCGTGCCCGGCCCGTTCCAGTTCGGCGGCGATGCGATCGGTGCGGGTGTCCTGCCAGACGATCGCGTTGCAGTACGGCCGCCCGGTCCTGCGGTTCCACACCACCGTGGTCTCACGCTGATTGGTGACGCCTACCGCGGCGAGGTCGCTCGCGACGAGATCGGCCTTGGTCAGGGTGGACTGGATGACCGCGCGGGTGCGCTCCCAGATCTCGGTCGGATCGTGCTCCACCCACCCCGGGCGCGGCAGGATCTGCTGGTGTTCGAGCTGGTGGCGGGCCACCTCGTTGCCGCTGTGGTCGAACACCATGAAGCGGGTGCTCGTGGTGCCCTGGTCGATGGCTCCGACGAACTTGCTCATCGCGGTCCTTTCGGAAGTGCTGCCGGAGAGCTCGAACACCGCTGAGCCTCCCGTTCACCCCGCAGGCCGCGAACGCGACCGTGCGTGTCTCGGAAATTACGGCGGAATGTCCGACCCGGATACGGCTCCCGTTCGACATTGTCGAATCGCGCCGCAGGCGATAGGTTTCCCGGCATGCCGGGCGCGATCCAATCGATCGAGCGGGCGGCGGCCGTCCTGCGGCTGCTGGCCCGCGGCTCCGGGCGCCTCGGCGTCGGCGACATCGCGGGCGCGCTCGAGCTGCCGAAGCCGACCGCGCACGGCATCCTGCGCACGCTGCTGGGTGTCGGCTTCGTCGAGCAGGACCCGGCGACCGGCAAATACCGACTCGGTGCGGCGCTGCTGCATCTGGGCACCAGCTACCTCGACGCGAACGAGTTGCGCTCCCGCGCGATCAACTGGGCCGACGCGCTGGCGGCGCGCACCGGCGAGTCCGTGCGGATCGGCGCTCCGATGGACGGTGCGGTGGTCGTGGTCCACCACGTGTTCCGGCCGGACAACACCGAACAGGCGCTGGAACTCGGCGAGCTCCTGCCGCCGCACGCCACCGCGCTGGGCAAGGTCCTGCTCGCCTACGACACCGACTTGGCCGATACGGTGCGCCGCGGGGAACTGGCCCCGCTCACGCACCGCACCCTGGTCGACCGTGCCGCGCTAACCAAGGCGCTCGGCGGTGTCCGGCAGGCCGGATGGGCCGGCGACACCGAGGAATTCCGGACGGGGGAGGCGGGCATCGCGGCGCCGATCCGGGCGCCCGGCGGCCTGGTGGTCGGCGCCATCGGCATCACCGGCGCGGTCGACCGGCTCTGCGACGCTCAGTGGCGGCACCGGTCCGCGCTGGTCGGTCACGTGCTCGACGCCGCTCGCGCCGTGTCGAGGGATCTCGGTGCGGGCCGCTGACCTCCGTCCGGCCTACGACCGGCGGATTTCGACCAGGAGCAGCCGAGCATGAAGCAGCGTTACGTGCTGGCCATCGATCAGGGCACCACCTCCACGCGGTGCATCCTGTTCGATCAGCGTGCCCGGCTGGTCGGCGTCGCCCAGCGCCCGCACCGGCAGCACCATCCGCAGCCGGGCTGGGCTGAGCAGGACGCGCTGGAGATCTGGCGCAATGTCGAGCGGATCGTGCCGCAGGCGCTGCGCGATTCCGGCGTCACCGCCGACCGCATCGTCGCCCTCGGCATCGCCAACCAGCGCGAGACCACCGTGGTGTGGGACCGCCGCACCGGGACGCCGATCGGCCGCGCCATCGTCTGGCAGGACATGCGCACCGAGGAGCTGGTCGGGGAACTGGAGCGCAAGCCGGGCGCCGACCGGATCCGCGAACGCTGCGGTCTGCCGTTGGCCGGTTATTTCGCCGCGCCGCGACTGCGCTGGATGCTGGACTCGGTGCCCGGTCTGCGCGAGCGCGCCGAGCGGGGCGAGGTGCTGTTCGGCACGATGGAGACCTGGCTGATCTGGAACCTCACCGGCGGTCCCGACGGCGGGCTGCACCGCACCGACGTCACCAATGCCAGCCGCACCCTTCTGATGAACCTCAGCACTCTCAGCTGGGACGACGAACTGCTGGAGTTCTTCGGTATCCCCGCTCGGATGCTGCCGCGCATCCAGCCCTCCACCGCGTCCTACGGCACGACCCACCGGGTAGTCCCCGGCATCCCGATCGCCGCCGCGCTGGGCGACCAGCATGCCGCGCTGTTCGGCCAAACCTGTTTCGCCCGTGGGGAAACCAAGTGCACCTACGGCACCGGCGGTTTCCTCATGATGAACACCGGACGCGAGCTGGTGCGGTCCGAGCACGGCCTGCTCACCACGATCGGCTACCAGATCGGCCCGGAGCCGGTCTACGCGCTGGAGGGACCGATCGCGGTCACCGGTTCGCTCGTGCAGTGGGTGCGCGACAACATCGGCCTGATCACCAGCGCGCCGGAGATCGAAACCCTCGCCCGCACCGTCGAAGACAACGGCGGCTGCTACGTGGTGCCCGCGTTCTCCGGTCTGTACGCGCCGCATTGGCGCGGCGACGCCCGCGGACTCATCGCCGGGCTGACCTCCTACATCACGAAGGGGCACATCGCCCGCGCGGTCCTGGAGGCCACCGCTTGGCAGACGCGCGACGTGGTCGAGGCGATGAACGCCGATTCCGGCCTGCAGGCCGCGGCTTTGCGCGTGGACGGCGGCATGACCTCGAACAACCTGCTCATGCAGATCGTGGCCGATGTCCTGGATGTTCCGGTGTCGCGTCCCTTCGTCGCCGAAACCGTCTCGCTCGGCGCCGCGTACGCCGCGGGCCTCGCCGTCGGTTACTGGCCGGATCTGGAAGGACTGCGCAACAATTGGCGTCTTGCCGCCCAGTGGGTTCCGCGGATGGACCCCGAGTTGCGGCAGGACGAGTACGAAAACTGGAAGCGCGCCGTCGAGTTGACCTTCGGCTGGGTTCGGTCGAAGAAGCGGGCGCGGCAATGAGTCCGGCTCGTGGCCGCGTGCTGCCGGGGCGAGCGCTCGGCACTCGTGTCGGGACGGTGGGTTAGCGTCGAGATCATGCGGCTTCACGTGGGATGTGCGATGTGGACGCACGCGGCTTGGCAGGACAAGCAACTCGCGCCGGGGGAGCGGTTGCGCTGGTACGCCACGCGGTGCAACGCGGTCGAGGGCAACACGACGTTCTACGCGACGCCTTCACGGCGAACGGTGCAATCGTGGGCGAGCCAATGCGATCCCGCGTTCCGGTTCGTGCTCAAGCTGCCCAAGCCGATCACCCATGAACGCAGGCTGGTCGGCGCCGAGGACGATCTGCGCTCGTTTCTCGGCGTGATGGAGCCGCTCGGGGAACGTATCCACGCGCTGTGGGTGCAGCTGCCGGGCTCGTTCGGCCCGACGGATCTCGGTGCGCTGGCCGGATTCCTGCGGCAGGCGCCGCGCTCCTACCGGATCACCGTCGAGGTCAGGCATCCCGCGTTCTTCGCCGACGAGCAGGCGGCGCGCAGGCTCGAATACGTGTTGTCCAGGGTCGGCGCCGAATGGGTTCCGTTCGACACCACCGTGCTTTTCGACGGTCCGCCCACCAGTGCGGCGGAGCAGGAGGCGGCGGCGAAGAAGCCCCGGGTGCGGCGCAGGATGCGCGCGCTGACCGAATACCCGATCGTGCGGTATCACGGCCGCGACGACGTGCGGCGCACCGTCGAAGGCTGGCAACCGTGGGTCGGCACGGTCGCCGAATGGTTGCGGGAAGGCCGGTCACCGACGGTGTTCCTGCATACGCCGGACAATGCCGGCTCGCTGGAGCTGGCCCGCCGCTTCCACGACGAGGTCCGTGCCCGCCTGCCCGAGCTCGACCCGCTGCCCGAGCCCGCGGCGGCGGAGCCGATGACGCTCTTCTGACCGGAAGAACGCCTTCCGCGGAAGCTCGAAGCTCCCGCGGAAGGCGTCCGACGCGCTCAGGCCTGCAGGCCGACCTCGACCTCGAGGGTGAGTGTGATCTTGTCGCCGATCACCGCGCCGCCGTCGGGCAGCGGCATGTCGATGGTGATGCCGAAATCGCGGCGGTTGATCACGGTCTTGGCCTCGAAACCCGCGACCGGCCCGTGGCCCATGCCGGGGTTCGCGCCGAGGAATTCCACTTCCAGCGAGACCGGCTTGGTGACGCCGCGAATGGTGAATTCACCGTCCACCACGAAGTCCTCGCCGTTCAGCCGGAATCCGGTGGACTTGAACGTGGCCACCGGGAACTGCTCGGCCTGGAAGAAGTCCGCGGTGCGCAGGTGCGCGTCGCGCTGTTCGTTGTCGGTGGTGACCGAGTCGACCCGGATCTCGGCCTCGGCCGAGGCGCTGCCGTCCTCGCCGATGACCAGCTTGCCGGAGAAGTCGGTGAAGCGGCCGCGCACCTTGCTGACCATCAGGTGGCGTACCGAGAAGCCGAGCGTGGAGTGGGCGGGGTCGATGGCCCAGGTGCCCGCGGTCAGAGCGTTGGTGGTTCCGGTCGACATGAGTTCTCCTTGATAGTTGAGATTTAAACTAGTTCGGTATGGATCGGTCGGGAGTGATTCGGGGAAAAGATCAATGAGTGCCGAGCAGCTGTGCGAACGGTACCGGGTCGTCGTACGGATCGGTGGCACGCGGTCGCGGCGTGTTGGTCAGCATGGCGGCGAATTCCGCTGCGGCACGGCCGATTCGGGTGCTCAGCCCGCCCTCCGCCGCGGAGGCCCAGTCCTCGGAAGCCGCGTAGACAGCAGTCGGCGCGACCACCGCGTGCAGGTAACTGAACATCGGACGCAGTGCGTGCTCCAAGGCGAGGGAATGGCGCGCCGAGCCGCCGGTCGCGCCGAGCAGCACGGGCATCCCGGTCAGCGAATCCGGCTCCAGGACGTCGAAGAACGTCTTGAACAGGCCGCTGTAGGAGGCGTTGAAGATCGGCGTGACGGCGATCAAGCCGTCGGCGGCGGTCACGGTATCGATCGTCGCGCGTAGGTCGCCCGCCGCGAATCCGGTCACCAGATTGTCGGTCAGATCGCGGGCGTGGTCGCGTACTTCCACGACGTCGACTGTCACCTCCCCGCCGGTCGCGGCCAGCGCCTCGCCGGTGGCGGCGGCGAGGCGATCGGCGAGCAACCGGGTCGAGGAGGGCTGCGACAGGCCCGCGGAGACGACGGCGATGCGGGTCATCGGGTCGCCTCCACCGCCGCCTCGCGGGCGGCTACCAGGCTCGCGTGCGTCGGCGCGTCCGGAACATGCGCCGGGCGCAGCGCCGCGAATTCCTTGCGCAGCACCGGAACCACCTCTTCACCGAGCAGGTCCAGTTGCTCCAGCACGGTCTTCAGCGGAAGGCCCGCGTGATCCATCAGGAACAGCTGGCGCTGGTAGTCGCCGAACGACTCGCGGAAGGTGAGCGTCTTGTCGATGACCTCCTGCGGGCTGCCCACGGTGAGCGGGGTCTGCTCGGTGAACTCCTCCAGCGACGGGCCGTGGCCGTATACCGGCGCGTTGTCGAAGTACGGCCGGAACTCGCGCACGGCGTCCTGGGAGTTCTTGCGCATGAACACCTGTCCGCCCAGGCCGACGATCGCCTGGTCGGCCGAGCCGTGGCCGTAGTGCTCGTAGCGCTGCCGATACAGCGCGATCAGCCGCTGGAAGTGCTCTTTCGGCCAGAAGATGTTGTTGGCGAAGAATCCGTCACCGTAGTAGGCGGCCTGCTCGGCGATCTCGGGGCTGCGGATCGAGCCGTGCCAGACGAACGGCGGTACGTCGTCCAGCGGTCGTGGCGTGGAGGTGAACGACTGCAACGGCGTGCGGAACTTGCCCTCCCAGTCGACCACGTCTTCGCGCCAGAGCCGGTGCAGCAGGTGGTAGTTCTCGATCGCCAGCGGGATCCCGTCGCGAATGTCCTTGCCGAACCAGGGGTAGACCGGCCCGGTGTTGCCGCGGCCCAGCATCAGGTCCACGCGTCCCTCGGCGAGGTGCTGCAGCATCGCGAAGTCCTCGGCGATCTTCACCGGGTCGTTCGTGGTGATCAGCGTCGTTGCGGTGGAGAGCTGGAGCCGCTCGGTCCGCGCCGCGATATAGCCGAGCATGGTGGTCGGCGACGACGGCACGAACGGCCGGTTGTGGTGCTCGCCGGTGGCGAACACGTCCAGCCCGACCTCTTCGGCCTTGCGCGCGATCGTCACCATGGCGGTGATGCGCTCGTGCTCACTCGGCGTCCGGCCGGTCGTGGGGTCGGTCGTCACATCACCGACCGTGAAAATTCCGAACTGCACGACGCCTCCTTCGTTCTCAGTCTGGCTCAATTTGGTGGATATGGCAACCAAAGGAACCGGGCGGGGTGCGCGGGTATTCCCGGGGCGGCGGTGTGGCGTCGGTTACGCCAGGTATTCCGCCAGCCAGGTCCGGGTGAGCTCGCGCGTGACCTGGGCGCCCGCGTCGAGTTCGGTGGTGCCGAAGGCGTGATCGAGGAAGGGAAGTTCGACGTAGCGGTGCGGGATGCGCGCGGTCTCGAGCGCGGCGGCGTAGGCGGAGGTGTGCTCGGCGAGCACGAGATGATCGCCTGCACCCTGGATCAGCAGCGTGGGCGGAGTGTTGCCGGTGACGTGCGACGCGGAGCTGGTCGCGGCGTAGCGCTCGGGGTATTGCTCCGGCGTTCCGCCGAGGTACTGCCTGGCCGCGTCGACGCCGAGCGCGGTCTCGGTACCCGACGCGGCCAAATCGACCGCGGGGTACAGCGCGATCGCCGTGCGCACCTTCGGCAGCTCGGCGGCGCTGCCGCAGCTGGGCCGCAGGGCGCCCGAGTTGATCTTGTTCGCGACGTTGATCGCGAGATTGCCGCCCGCGGATTCGCCGAACGTGGCGACCCGCCGCATATCCCAGTTGTATCGCTGCGCGTTCGCCGCGGCCCAGCTCAGCGCGCAGGCGATGTCGGCGTCCTGCGTGTCCCAGCGGTGGTGGTCGTCGTCGGAGAGGCGGTAGTCCACGTCGAGGACGGCGTATCCGTTGGCCGCCAGCCATGTCGTGTAGGCGTCGGTGCCACGGCTGCCCGTGACGAAAGCTCCGCCGTGGATGCTCACCACCAGCGGGGCCGGTGCGGGCGCGGGTGCGGGCAGGTACAGATCCGCCTGGATCGGCTGCCCGTCCACGGTCGCGTACGTGACGGTCTCGTCGGGCGCGTCGCCGACCGTACTGAACGGGACGAGCGGGGCGAACGGAATCCAGACGCCCGCCGCGTCGCGCGCCGCGAACACCAGGGTCGCACTGGTCAGGACGGACAGGACGAGACCGGCGGCGGCCACGCCGGTCACCGTGCCGGCGAGGCGCCGTCCCCGCCCGCCGGTGCGGAACGCGATCAGCGCGAGTCCGGTCGCGAGCACGGCGAGCACCATGTTCCACGAGCCGAGGGCGTCGCGGACCGCGCCGAGCAGGAGCACGGCCGACTGGACGATCGCGTTGCGCAGCAAGGGCATCGACCAGGAAACCGGCGCGACCGCGAGCAGTTGGCTGAGCGCGAGGTACCCGGCGAGCACTCCGGCGAGCGTCAGCAGCGCGGCGCGAGCCATTCGACGAGGGCGCGCGGATTTTCCGGGTACGGTCACGTCCGCTCCTCGCTCGTCGGTCATCCGGGATCTCCGCTTCCGTGTCGGGGGTTGCCGACTCCAACATAGGTCTGCCTTCGTGCCCGCCGACTCGCGGTGGTGGTCCGGCCGGCCGGAATCGGGTAGCCGACTACGCGCGATATCCGGTGGACCGTCCGCAGAATCGTCGCCACAAGGGTTCGACCACTGTGTTTCGAAGGGGGATCTGCATGGCTGGTTATCGCGATTGGTTGGCGCCTGCTCCGAATCCGGAGCCGCCGCTGGACAGTCGACGGCGCGCCGAGGCGGAGCGCTCGGCGCGGGATCCGGCGCCCGGCCGGGCGCTGACGTGCAGGCCGCGGCCGCACGCGGCATCCGCTCGGTCCAGTGCCGGGGTGCGCAGTGTGGTGCGCCGAAGTCACGCGGCGCCGGCCGATGACGAAACGCAGTCGGCGGCGCGCCGGTTCGCCGAGTCGGCGGTGCGCATCGTCCTCGAGGTGCTCGACCGCAGGCGGCCCGTGCCGCAACTCGCCGTGGTCGCCGACGCCACGGTCGTGGCCGCGGTGCGCACGTTGATCGACAACGGTCTCGTGCCCGGGCGTGCCCTCGGCGCCGCGGTGCCGGTCCGGGTGAGCGTGGTCATCGTGGACGCCAAGACCGCCGAAGTCGTCGCCGCATACGGCCGTGGCAGGCGTCGTTTCGCTCTGGCGGCACGCATCGTTCGGACGCGCTCGGCAGGCTGGCGGATGACGGCGCTGCGTATCCGATGACAGCCCTGAACGGTCAGCCGAGCGGAACGGTTCGGCTGACCGTGCCGCACCAGTAGCCGTCGATGACGGTGCGCAGTGTGCCCAGGGCCTGCTCGGCCGCCGAGTGCGAGCGCGCTCGCTGACTCAGGCCTGCGATGCCAGCCAGTCGTGCATCCACGACAGCGCGGTCTGTCCGTCGCCGACGGGATAGCTGCCGTAGGCGGTGTGCGCCTGTGAGCGGTAGAACTCGTCGAACAGCCGAGCCCGTTCCTGATTGGCCGACTCCGACAGCTGGCTCTGCAGCAGGGTGATGCCGCCGTTGGACATCAGATCACCGACGATGGCGCCCATTTCGAGCTGGTAGCGCCAGAGGTAGGCCGGGTCGGGATGCGAGGTCTGGGCCAGGAAGCCCGCGAAGCGGGTCACGAAATCGTCCGCGGCCGTGGCGCAGTACAGATCGCCGATCGCGCAGATGGTGCGGGTCTGCGGAGTGACGAAGCCGAACCCGCCGATGCGGGGACCGCCCGCGCCCGCGCCGCCCACCGGCGGCCCGACCAGCGCGTCGGTGGGGGAGCGGCGTGGGTCGGAGATGAGCCCTACCGCGGCGATCCGGTGCGGCGGCACGACACCGAGACCGGTGCCGATCTCGGCGGCGAGATCACCCGCGGCGTCCGCGCCCTGGCTGTAGCCGAGCAGCGCGATTCTGGTCGCACCGCATGCCCTGCCCATCGCCGCGATCATGCCGCGCGCGTTGTCGGTCGCCTCGCGCTTCGAGGCCCCGTATACATCGCTCTCCCAGGGGAATGCGGTCGCGGCGTAGCTGACGTAGTCCACGCGTGTCGAGGGCGGCAGGCCGCGGGTGACTCCGGCCAGCATCCCGGGTCCCGGGCGCTCGCCGTCCAGCTGGTCGGTGGTCTCCCAGGTGCCCGGGATCGCCACCACGTACAGGCTCGGGCAATCCGGTGCGGCGACGGCTGGTCCGCTGCCCGGTCCCGCACATGACAGCGCCATCGCCGCGATACCGATGGCCGCCGAGATCAACTTCGATCGCATGGCGTTTGCTCCTGGTAGTCCACGCGCCGCAGGCGCTCCCCGGCAGGAATCGGCCTCCGCCGGCGCCGTGCGGTGGTCGAACCCGGCCCCGTCGAAGGCTGCATTGAGACTCGGTGGTCTCAAAGTGCAGCCAGGATAGCGACCATGTGGGAGACGGCACAATCGAAGTCGCAAGTGACGCGTGTCACAACCATTCCGGCTACGGCGACGCCTGATGATTGCTATTGGTCCTGCGCGAGTAGAACTGTCATGGCCTCCGCCCATCGGTCGATGGTTGCCGTGGCGGCACGCTCGGTGCTGCGCAGCGGACGGGACATCGCGGTGCCGCGCAGGATCGCGATGGTGAGGTCGCGCACGGCCGGATAGCGCGGATGGCCGACGACGTCGGGACCGAACAGCGCGTCCACCACCCGCCGCAAGTCGCGCCCGGCTTTTCGTTCGGCCGCGCGCAACGCTTCGGCAAGCGCGGGGTCGGTCCGCGCGGCCGCCCACAATTCGAACTCGGCTTGCGCCGCCGGGCGCGCCATCGACTCGTACAGGGCGGTCAAGGCGCGCAGCACGGGATCGGCCCCGTCGCCGAGCCCCGCCGCGATCTCTCGGACGGCCGCTTCGTTGCGTGCGACCAAATGGCCGACCAGTTCGGCGATCAACGCGCCGATGGTCGGGAAATGATGCAACAGCGCCCCGCGGCTGACGCCTGCCGCGCGCTGCACCGACAAGGTGGTCAGTGCCCGGTAGCCCTGCTCGGCCAGCAGGTCGGCGGCGGCGTCGAGGATGTGGGCGCGGGTCGCCCGTTTCCGCTCCGCGCGTACTCCGGCCATGCTGCTCCCTCCGTCGGCGCGAGAATTTCACAGTCACTGTTGACTGTCAAATAGTGGCTGCGCCAGACTGCGGGGACAAGTTCCGGACCAGCGTCGAAGGGGAAAGCGATGACCGACAGTGACATCCAGGCCGATGGCGGATCGGGCGCTTGGTATCGCGATTGGACCGAGACGGCGGACTCGCCGTGGGCCGGACGCCCCGAGCCGGACGGCGCACGCGAGTACCGCACGCTGACCTACGAGCGGGACGGCCGCATCGCGCGCATCACCTTCGACCGGCCGGAGAAGGGCAACGCGATCACTCCCGACACACCGCACGATCTGGCGCACGCGGTCGAACGCGCCGATCTCGACCCACGGGTGCACGTGATCCTGCTGTCCGGGCGCGGGAAGGGGTTCTGCGGCGGATACGACCTGAGCATGTTCGCCGAGCAGGGTTTCGGGGTAGCGGGCGGTCCGGGCGACGTGGCGGGGACGGTCGTCGACCCGGTGGTGCAGGGCCGCAACCACGATCCGGCGCAGACCTGGGACCCGATGATCGACTACGCGATGATGAGCCGGTTCAACCGCGGTTTCGCCAGCCTGATGCAGGCGAACAAGCCGACCGTGGCCAAGGTGCACGGTTTCGCCGTGGCGGGCGGCAGCGACATCGCGCTGTTCGCCGACCAGATCATCTGCGCCGACGACACCAAGATCGGTTACCCGCCCACCCGGGTCTGGGGTGTGCCGGCGGCGGGCATGTGGGCGCATCGCCTCGGTGACCAGCGCGCCAAGCGCCTGCTGTTCACCGGCGACTGCCTCACCGGAAAGCAGGCGGTCGAATGGGGCCTGGCGATCGAGTCCTGGCCCGCCGACGAACTCGACGCGCGCACCGAGGAATTCGTCGCCCGGATCGCGCGCATGCCGATCAACCAGCTGATGATGGCCAAACTGGCGCTCAACTCGGCGCTGTACGCGCAGGGGGTGGCCAACTCAGGAATGATCAGCACGGTCTTCGACGGCATCTCCCGGCACACCAGGGAGGGTTACGCCTTCCAGACGCGCGCCGCCACCGCCGGTTTCCGCGAGGCGGTCCGGGAACGCGACGAACCGTTCGGCGATCACAAACGGGGCCGGTCCTCGTAGCCCAGCCGCACGTCGTGCGCGACCTCGCCGCCGCTCACCGTGACCTGGCTGGTTACCGGCGGGTAGCCGCGCGCGACGACCGTGTAGTCGCCTTCGGCGAGATCCGCGACGACATAACGCCCGTTCTCGTCGGTGCGTGTTGTGGCGGTCAGGACGCCCGCCGCGTCGAGCACGCTGATCTGCACGTCCGAGACCGCCCGGCCGCCGTCGGACCACGCCGACCCGGCCAGCACCGCCATCGGCGTGAGATCGATGTCGTGGTGCAGCAGCCCGCTGTCCGGCACGGTCAGCGCGGTCGCGCTCGGACGCATGTGCTCGGCGACCGCGACCACGGTGTACGTGCCGGGCACCACGCCAGGGCACAGGTAGCCCCCGTCGGCCGCCGCGGTCGCCGACCCGACCACCTCGCCGTCCAGGTCGGTCAGCGTGATGGTCGCGCCGGGCAGCGGCTCGCCGAGGGTGGCGGACCGGACCACACCGGACAACTCGCCGGAGCCGAGCAGGGTGATGTCGAATTGCTGCGGCCGGTCACCCACGGTGATGTTCACCGCGGTGGGCTGATGCCCGGCGGCCGACACGATCAGCACGTAATTGCCCGCGTCCGGCGCGCTGACGAGGTAACCGCCGTCGCCGCCGCCGCTGGTCCGCGCGGCTTGCCGCCCATGGTGGTCGATCAAGGTGAGTGCGGCGGCGGGCACGGGGCGGCCGTCCTCGCGATGGACGTAGCCACTGAGCGAACGACTTTCGTACGCGGTGTCGTCGAAGCTCGCCTTCGGCTCACGCCGGTAGGCGCCGTTGCCCGCGGGATCGCCCGCGGCGTGGCCGCTCGCGGCCGCGGCGAGCGCCGGTTCCGGCTCCGGCAGCGCCTGCGCGGCGCCCTCCCAGACCTGATCGGCGTCCCAGTGTGACTCTTCGGCTTCGGTCTCGTAGATCGGAGCCTGCGCCGGGACGTCCTGCAGCGGGATCTCTTTCATGAACATCAGCACCACGCAGGCCAGCAACGCGACACCGGCCGCCGCGTAGAAGACCCCGTGCATCGCGTCGGTGAAGCCGGTGAGAACAGGGATCTTCACCTCGTCGGGCAGCGTCGCGATACCGCTGGTGTTGGACTGGATTCCGCTGAGCTGGTCGGGGCCGAACCCGGGCGGCAGCGCGCCGCCGAACGCGTCGATGATCCGGTGCGGCAGCAGATTGAACAGAATGGTCAGGAACACGGCGACGCCGAGCGTGCCGCCCATCTGCCGGAAGAACGTGGCCGACGCGGTGGACACGCCCATGTCCGAGCGGGGTCCGGCGTTCTGCGCGGCGATGATCAGCGTCTGCATGCAACAGCCGAGGCCGAACCCGACCACCGCGCCGTAGACGAGGGGCTGCCACAGCGGGCTGTCGTAGTGCACCTGGGCGTACAGCAGCGCGCCCACCGCGACGATGAACGTGCCCGCCACCGGAAGGATCTTGTAGCGGCCCGTCTGCTTGGTGATCTGCCCTGACACCTGCGAGCCGACCGTGATGCCGAGCACCAAGGGCAGCATGAGCAGACCGGCCTTGGTCGGCGAGTAGCCGCGCACGACCTGGAAGTACTGCGGGACCATGGTGATCGCGCCGAACATCGCGACACCGACGATCAATCCGCCCGCGATGGTGACGCTGAAGGTCGAGTTCTTGAACAGGCGCAACGGGATCAGGGCGGAGTCCTTCATCAGGAACTCGACCAGAACGAACAGCAGCAACCCCGCCGCCCCGATGCCGTAGCACAGCAGCGACCGCTCCGAGGACCATCCCCAGTGGCGTCCCTGTTCGGCGACGATCAGCAGCGGCACGACGCAGAGCGTCAGTGTCAGTGCGCCCAGCCAGTCGATCCGGTGGTTCTGGCGCTGGTGCGGCGCGTTGAGCACCTTGGCCACCACGAGCAGGGCCAGCACGCCCACCGGGACGTTCACCAGGAACACCCACCGCCAGCCTTCGATGCCGCCCAGTTCTTCGTAGTCGGAGAAGAAGCCGCCGAGCACCGGGCCGAGCACGGTCGCCGTGCCGAAGACCATCATGAAATAGCCCTGGTAGCGCACCCGTTCCCGCACGGGGACGATGTCGCCGATGATGGTGAACGCCAGCGACATCAGTCCGCCCGCGCCCAGGCCCTGGAACGCGCGGAACGCGGCGAGCTGGTACATCGAGGTGGCGAAGGTACACGCCACCGAACCGATGACGAACAGCCCGATCGCGGTGAGGTAGAACGGCTTACGGCCGTAGATGTCGGCCAATTTGCCGTACAGCGGCGTGGTGATCGTCGCGGTGATCAGGTAGGCGGTGGTCGCCCAGGCCTGTTCGTCGAAGCCGTCCAGGCTGTTGGCGATCTTGACGATCGCGACGCTGACGATGTTCTGGTCGAGCGCGGCCAGGAACATGCCGAGCAGCAGCCCGGACAGGATGGTCAGGATCTGCCGGTGGGACAGTGACGTGTCCGCGCCTGCGTCCGGGTTCCGCGGAGCCCGGGTGGTGGAATTCGTCATGGATGGGCCCTATTTCGGATCGGCTTGATGTCGGGGAGTGGTCTCTATTCCTGCGGTGAGCCGGTCGAGCAGAACGGTCAAGGTATCGCGGTCGGTCGCGGGCCAGTCGGCCAGGATGTCGGCCAGCCATCGGTTGCGCAGCGCGCGGTTCTCCTCGAAGACGCGCACGCCCTCCTCGGTGGCCGTGAGCACGCACGCGCGTCCGTCGACCGGGTCGGTCCGGCGCTCCACCAGGCCGTGCGCCACGAGCGATCTGCTCTGCCTGCTGATCGTGGACGCCTCGGCGTGCAGCAACTCGGCCAGCCTGCCCGCGCGCTGTGGTCCCTCGTGCACCAGGCAGAACAGCACGGCGTAGGCGAGTCGCTCCAGCCCTTCCGGCCCGGGCCGGGCCGGTTGCCACTTCGACCGGTTGATCGCGCGCATGAAACGGACCATCCGTTGACCGAGTGCGTCGGCGGCCGCGAGTTCGGCCGCCGACGCGCGGCGCTCGCGAGCGGTTGCGGACATGACTTCACCTCGACGTTCCCCACCGGCAGATTACTTAGCAACCTCAATTAGTTGCTTTTGGCAACTATACATCTGGGTTGCCGACGGTCGGCGAGGTAGGCCGGTCCGGTGCGCGTTGCTACCGTCGTCGACGTGTCCGAGTCGCTTGTTCGCTTTCCGGCCGCTCTGCCGTCCGATTGCCGATGGGAGCCGGTCCGCGGCGGGGAGTCCGGCGCCGTGGTGTTCCGGTCCGCCGACGGATCCCGCTACGCCAAGTGCGTCGGCCCCGGCCTGGTCGCTGCCCTCGCGCTGGAGCGCGACAAGATCACCTGGCTCGACGGCCGGGATATTCCCGGTCCCCGAGTGCTGGACTGGCGGGCCGGCGACGAGGGCGCCTGCCTGGTCACCGGTGCGGTCCCCGGCGTCGCCGCGGACGCCGTTTCCGCGCAGACCCTTTCCCGCGCATGGGAATCCATCGCGGACGCGGTGCGCCGCCTGCACGATGTGCCGGTCGCGGAGTGCCCGTTCGACCGGGGCCTGGCACGGATGTTCGCGATCGCCCAGGACGTCGTCGTCCGAGGTGCGGTCCATCCCGAGTTCCTCCCCGAGGAGCAGCAGGACACTCCGCCCACCGTCCTGCTCACCAGGCTGGCCACCGAGCTGGAGCCGAGGATGACACAGGAGCTCGCCGAAGCCGTGGTGTGCCATGGCGATCTGTGCCTGCCCAACATCATCCTCGACCCGGCCACGCACACGGTCGCCGGTTTCGTCGACCTCGGCCGCCTCGGCATCGCCGACCCGTACGCCGATATCGCTCTCCTGCTGGCCAATTCCCGGGAGTCATGGCAGGACGAACGGCGCGCCGAACGCGCCGACCGGATCTTCGCCGACCGCTACGGCATCGATCTGGACGCCGAGCGTCAGCGTTTCTTCCTCCACTTGGATCCGCTGACCTGGGGTTAGCCGGTCGCCGCCTGCGCCAGGTCGCGGGCCCGCCGGTGCGACGGAACCGCACCGACCGCCCGGTCCTGATCAGCCGGTGTTCGGTGCTGTGCGGAGCGTTGCGCGCGGTTCGGTCTTGCCTGTTGAGCATTCGACCGACAAAATCCAGGGAGATATGCAATGTTGTTATTGCGCAACGGCATTGAGAGGGAACCCACGGTGGCCGAGTAGGCACCGGTAAAAGGGGGTGCGGCGAGATCATGTCGTCGAACACGTCCGAGCACAACGGACTGCTGCGCGCCCGGCCGGGCCGTGAGCGGGCCGAACGCGTGCCCACCTGGCCCGGAATGCTCTCCGCCCAAGAGCCGTCGCCCCGGCCGCGCGGGAAGCGGCATCGGGCGCCTCGCTCTCGGCGTCGCGCTCGGCGCGGGCCACGCCGCGCCTGGCTGGTCGGCGGTGTCGGCGTGGCCGCCTCGCTCGCCGCCGCCGCGTTGGTCCTGGTCTACACGGACGCGGCCTCCGCGCCACGGCAATCGGCCACCGTGGCGGACCCGGTACTCGGCGGCGGCCCGGGTTGCGAGCCGACCCGCGGCGACCAGTTGGTGCGCGGCAGCGGAACCGGCTCGACAGCCTCGGGACCGGAGGTGATCCTGGCGTTTCAGCACGCCTATTACGTGACCCGCTCGGGAGCGGTCGCACGATCGCTGACGGCGCCGGACGCCGCGGTGCCACCGGCCGCCGTGATCGACGCGGGCATCGCCTCCGTCCCGGCGGGAACCCAGCACTGCGTCATGATCACGCCGATGCTCGACGGACGCTACGACGTGGTCATCACCGAGTTGCGGCCCGACTCCGCCAACCGCACCTACCGTCAGTTCGTCACCGTGGCCGACACCGGCGGCGAATCGACCATCGTCAAGATCGCCCCGCCGAACTGAGCCTCGTCCGACCGCTCTTGGGCTGCCCTACTCGAGCCCGGCGACTTTCCGGCAGCGCCAGTCCAGGTAGTTGATCAGCATCCAGAAGTCCTTGAACGCCGGGTTGGTGGTCTGCCCGTGGTGGTAGCGGTAGTAGATCTGCTGGGCGATCACCGCGAGCCGGAACAGCCCGAACACCTCGTAGAACGGCCAGTTGTCGGCGGAGCGGCCGGTGCGCGCGCAGTAGTGGTCGACGATCTGGGCGCGGGTCAGCATGCCGGGCAGGTGACTCGGCTGACGGCGGGCAGCCCGCATGGCCTCGTCGTCGTCGGCCTGCACCCAGTACGCCAGCGCCCCACCGAGATCCATCAGCGGATCGCCCAGTGTCGCCATCTCCCAGTCGAGCACGCCGACGATCGCGCCCGAGCCCGACGGGTCGAGCACCAGATTGTCCAGCCGGAAGTCGTTGTGGATGACGGTGGTGGCGACGTCGGCGGGCCGGTTGGCCTCGAGCCAGGCCATCACCGCGGCGAAATCGCTGACATTGTCGGTGCGGGCGTCCACGAAGCGCCGCGACCAGCCCGCGACCTGGCGGCCGACATAGCCGGTGCCCTTGCCGATGTCGGTGAGCCCGGCAGCGGCCGGGTCGACCTGGTGCAGTTCGATCAGGCAGTCGAAAGCCGTGGTGGACAACCGCCGAGCTTGGTCAGGAGACAGACTCGTCCCCTCCGGCAGATCGCCACGCAGGATCGTGCCCGCCACCCGCTCCATCACGTAGAACTCGCTGCCGATCACATCTGGATCGGCGCAGCGAGCCACCATCCGGGGAACGTAGCGGTAGTGCGGACGCAATCGCTGCTGCACGAGGTACTCACGGCCCATATCGTGCGCGGAAGCCGCCTTTTTGCCGCCGGGCGGGCGGCGCAGGATCAAGTCGCGATCCGGGTAGCGCAGTAGATACGTGAGATTGGATGCGCCACCGGAGAATTGGCGCACCTCGGGCGACTGGCTCAGACCGGGCACCTGGTCGGCGAGCCAGGTGTGCACGGCGGCGACGTCGAAGGCGTCCTCGGCGCGGACGGCGGTGGCCTCCGCGGCGCTCACCGGTCGGTTCCGTATTTGCGTAGTTCCTGACGGGCGATCACGCCGAGATGCACCTCGTCGGGGCCGTCGGCGAAGCGCAGCGAGCGAATGCCCGCGAACGCGCGCGCCAGCGGGAAGTCGTCGGAAAGCCCGGCGCCGCCGTGCAACTGCATCGCCATGTCGAGCACCTCCTGGGTCATCCTCGGCACGACCGCTTTGATCTGGGAGACCTCGCTGCGCGCGCCGGCCAGGCCCTTGGTGTCCAGCAGCCATGCGGTGTGCAGGACGAGCAGCCTGGCCTGATCGATCGCGACGCGGGCGTTCGCGATGCGCTCCCGGTTCCCGCCGAGGTTGGCCAGCGGCTTGCCGAACGCGGTGCGCGAAAGGCTACGGCGGCAAGCCAATTCGAGCGCGCGCTCGGCCAGGCCGATGGCGCGCATGCAGTGGTGGATGCGGCCGGGGCCGAGGCGGCCCTGCGCGATCTCGAAGCCACGTCCCGGCCCGGCGATCACGGCGTCCAACGGAAGCCGCACGTCGGTGAAGGTGACCTCGCCGTGGCCGAAGGGCTCGTCCAGATAGCCGAAGGTGGTGAGCATCCGTTCGACCCGCACGCCGGGTGTGTCCACCGGCACCAGCACCATGGAGTGGCGCTGGTACGGGTGCGCTTCCGGGTCGGTGAGGCCCATGAAGATGACGAACGCGCAGTTCGGATGGCCGATGCCGGTGCTCCACCATTTGCGGCCGTTGAGCACGATCTCCTCGCCGTCCACCACGGCGGTCGCGGCCATATTGGTCGCGTCCGAGGACGCGACCTCGGGTTCGGTCATGCAGAACGCCGAGCGGATCTCGCCGTCCAGCAGCGGCCGCAGCCACTGCTGCCGCTGCTGTGTGCTGCCGTAGTGCAGCAGGACCTCGGCGTTGCCGGTGTCGGGGGCGTTGCAGTTGAACACTTCCGGCGCCCAGCCGGAAGCGCCCATCGCCTCGGCCATCGGCGCGTACTCGACATTGCTCAGGCCAGCGCCGAGTTCCGGATCGGGCAGGAAGAGGTTCCACAGACCCGCGGCCCGCGCCTTCTGCTTGAGCTCTTCGACCACCGGCGGGACCGCCCAGGGCGATTCTCGCAAGAAGGCGGCGTGCTCCTCGTCGCGCGGCTCGATCTCGTCGCGCACGAACTGCCGCACCTGATCGGTGAGGCGGACGGCTCGGTCGGAATGCGTGAAGTCCATACCCATCCTCGAGGCTCGCTGAGCATTGCTCAACTTCCGGTCGAGTCATTGGTAGCATATTATTGAGCATTGCTCAATAGAGGAGGGTGGATGACCGAGGTTGCCGCGGAGCCCGGCGGCCGCCGCTCGGCGGACGACCGGCGCCGCCAATTGATCGGCATCGGCCTCGGCATGTTGATCGACCGGCCCTGGCACCAGATCACCGTCGACGCGGTCGCGCAGCAGGCGGGCATCTCGCGTGGCCTGCTCTTCCACTACTTCCCGACCAAGCAGGAGTACTACGCGCAGCTCGTCCGGGCCGCGTCGCAGCGGTTCCTGCGCGCCACCGGCCCCGATCCGGACGCCGCGGACCCGCTCGCGTCGATGATCGCCAACTTCGTGGGCTACATGCGCAGGCGCAGTGGACCCCTGGTGGGTTTGCTCCGCGCCGCGGGGCAGGACCCGGTGCTCGAGGCGATCATGGAGCAGATGCACGACGAACTCACCGACCGGGTGTTCGCCGCTCTCGGCGGGCCCGCGCCGTCGATCGCCGAGCGCCTGGTGGTGCGCTCGTGGTGGGCGATGGCGGAGGATCTCACCGTGCAGTGGCTGTCGCGCGACGACGTCGATCAGGACCGGCTGGGCCGATTGCTGTTCGGCACGTTGTCCCGGGTGCTCGACTCGGTGCGGGACGAACAGGCCGGTCGCCACTGACCGGTTCGCTCTGCTCCGCGAATTACCCGCGGCGACGTGATATCCGCGATTCGGGTGGGATTCGGGTGGGATTCGTCGGAATGGCCATGGCTGATGGGCTGCTGCGCGGCGGCGGAAGAAGTGCTCGCGACCGGCGGAAATCGCGCCGTGCCGCGTGTGTCGTCCGCGGCGCGCCGAATAGTTCCGTGAGATGGCAAATGAACAGTTTCGCCAGTAGCGGTGGATCGACTATGAATGAAACGTGCCGTTGCCATTCGTGATCACTTGTCTGCCATCGACTCTCCCGTGCGGGGAGCGCTGATGGTCATCGAACATCCCATCGAGGACGAGGTTACACAGCTGGCGAGGCGGGTCGAGAAGGCCCGTGGACGGCTCGCCTATCAGTTCGATCCCGCGCTCACCGAGGCGCTGTCGGAGGACGAACTGCATGCCGAACGTGAGCTCGCCGAACGGATCCGCACCCAGGAGCGCGGACAGCGCTGGAAAGAGGCGCAGGCTGCCGCCGCGGCATCCGACCGCGCCAGGCAGACCACCGAAGCGATCGAGAAGGCCGACATGCGAGATCTCCTCCTCGCCCGCAAGGCGATTGCCGCGCAGCGACGCGAATCCAGCCCGCACGCGAAACTGGCCTCGCTCTACCGGCATCGGTCCTGGTCGCTGCGCGCGCTGGCCGGCGTCGTCGCGGCGGGCATGCTGTGGTCGGCGGTCAACGTCCAGCAGAACATCGCTCCCGGCGGCGCGACCGATCCGCTGTACTGGTTCAGCTACCTGCTCGAAGGCATGATCAGCGTCTGCCTGATCATCATCATGATCGGCACCAACAAGGTCGCCGAATGGGGTGTGGTCGACAACCGCCGTCAGGTCGCGGCGGCCGAGGTCGCCCTGCTGGCGCTGACCGTCAGCCTCAACACCTATCCGTATCTGCGCACGGGCGCGTGGTACGACGCGGCCGTGCACGCTATCGCCCCGGTGATGATCGGTGTCGCGCTGCTCATCCACGACGCCGCGAGTGCCCGCTACGGTCTCGCCATCGCCAGGGCCACCGAGCAGGTTCGCGACCTTCCGGACCCGGCCGAGCAGATCCGGCTCACCCTGCCCCGGTACCGGATGCCGGTCGCCCCCGAGGCGCCCGCCGTCCCGCACGAATACGTGGAGCACGAGCCGCGGCCCGTCGTGGCGGCCGCCCCGGTGGAGGCCATCGAGCAGGAAGTAGCGGAGGTCGCCGACATCGACGGTGCACCGCAGGATTCCGACGAGCAGCCCACTGTCGTGGTGCAAGCCGAGCGGAAGCGGACTCCGGTCGAGACGCCGCGCAAGCCGGTGCTGCCCGAGTCCATCGAAGACCTCGACGCGATGGAGGTCGTCGCTGCGCGTCCCAGCACGACGGTGAAGGTCAAGGACCTGGACACCACGATCGCCGCCAAGAACGGCGCGTCCGCCACCAACGGACACAAGCCTCCGGCGAGCGAGCCCGTAGCGCCCGCGCCGGTTTCCTCGGTCAAGGCCGACGAGCGACCGGCCACGCGAGTGCCCGCCGAAGAGCCCGCCGCGGCGAAGGTGGTCGTCCGGGAGACGGCTCCGGCCAAGCCGCGCACTCCGGTCGCCGAGGCCGAGGTTCCGACGGCCGAGATCCCGGCGGTCACCCGACGCCCGCTCGCGGAGGTCAAGAGCGACAGCCCGGCGCCGGAGTTCAAGAACGGCAAGGACACCCCCAAGCCCGACATCGCGCAGCCGCCGACGGCCCGCACGCCGGACATCTACGACACCGGTTCGTTCCGCGTCGCCGACATCCTCGAACAGGAACTTGCCGAACTGCAGGCCGAACGCCGCCGCGCCCGCACCAGCAGGCAGCGCTCCGCCTCCACCGCGGGCCGCGAGTCCTAGCGAGCCGCGTTTCATCGACGATGCCCGTCAGCGCAGCACGCGCCGACGGGCATTGCCGTTTCCGGGTACCGCTGCCGTGCGGACCTCTGGCACGGCGCGGCCGCGACGACGATCTTCGCAAGAGCTGCCTCTGAGACGGCAAGCGGCGCTGTGCCCCCTCGCCGCAGGGGAATCCGACTGCTGAGAGCAGATCTGCCGTGGGCAGCACCGGGCCGGTTTCGTGCCGCGGATGCGGCACCGTGGGGTCATGGCTCACGATGACAAGACCCCGATGTTCAGCTGGCGGGCTCGGGAGCAGCTGCTCAGCCGCCGGATAGTCGTGCTGGACGGCGCGCTCGACGACGACAACGGCACGCTGCTGATGACCCAATTGCTCACCCTCGCCGCCGAAGACCCCGAGGCGGGCATCTCCCTGTGGATACATTCGCCCGGCGGCTCGGTTCCGTCGATGCTCGCCATCCGCGACGTGATGCGGCTGGTTCCGTGCGAAGTTTCGACGCTCGCACTCGGATTGGCTTGCAGCGCGGGTCAATTCCTCTTGTCGTCGGGAAGCAAGGGCCGGCGTTTCGCGTTGCCGCACGCCCGGGTGCTGATGCACCAGGGGTCGGCGGGCATCGGTGGCACCGCCGTCGATGTCGAGGTCCAGGCCGACGACCTGCGCCACACCGTGGACACCGTGCTCGGCATCATCGCCGAGGACACCGGTCAGCCGTTCGACCGGATCTACGAGGATTCGCTGCACGATCGCTGGTTCACCGCGGCGCAAGCCAAGGAGTACGGCTTCATCGATCACATCGTCGACTCGTTCGGGCAGATCGTCCCGCAACGCCAGCGGATCGGGATCTCGGCATGAGCGGGCAGGCCTGGAGGCGGCAGCGGAGCGTGACCACGCAAGGCCCCGCTTATGCCGGAAACGGACACAGTATGAGCACCTACACCATTCCCAATGTGATCGCGCAGCATCCGCGCGGCGGCGAGCGGATCACCGACATCTACTCCCACCTGCTCGCCGAGCGGATCGTCTACCTCGGCACGCCGATCGACTCGGGCGTCGCCAACGCGCTCATCGCGCAGTTGCTGCACCTGGAATCGGAGAGCCCGGAACAGGAGATCAACCTCTACATCAACTGCGAGGGCGGCGATCTGTCCTCGATGCTGGCCGTGTACGACACCATGCAGCACATCCAGTCGCCCGTGCAGACCACCTGCGTCGGCCAGGCGATCGCGGTCGGGGCGGTGTTGCTGGCCGGTGGTGAGCCCGGCCGGCGCGCCCTGCTGCCGCACGCCAGGGTGGTGCTGCACCAACCCGCCGCGCGCGGGCAGGGAACGATCCCCGATCTGATCCTGCAGGCCGACGAACTGGTGCGCATGCGGGCGGAGATCGAGTCGATCCTGTCGCGGCACACCGGGCAAACGGTGGAGCGGCTACGGCGCGACACCGACCGCGACCGGGTCTTCACCGCGTCGGCCGCGGTCGAGTACGGCCTCGTCGACCAGGTGCTGGGGCGGCGTGACTGACCAGGCGTACCTCCGCCTTCGCTGCGGCCGTGCGCGGGGCTGCTGACGGACTGCGTCCGGCTGTGCCTGTTATGCGTACCTCCGCCTTCGCTCCGGCCATGCGCGGGGCTACTGACGGACTACGTCCGGCTGCGTCCGTTATGCGTACCTCCGCCTTCGCTGCGGCCTTGCGCGGGCGCCCGGCTAGGCCGCCAGCAACATGAGGGTGGGCCCGGTGCCGGAGCGCGGCGCCGACCGTTGGAGGAAGGCGGCCCGGCGCTGGGCGCGGAGTTCGTCCGCCACCTGACCGGTGATCTCGCCCAGTGTGGTGCCGAGAGACCCGGCGAGGGCGGCGATCATCTCGCTCGACGGTTCCTTGCGTCCCCGCTCCACCTCCGACAGGTACTGCGGGGAAATGCCTGCCCGCCGGGCTGTTTCGACCAGCGTCTCGCTCCGGTCCTGCCGCAGCGTGCGCAATTGTTCGCCGAGCACCTCGCGCCAGAGGGGTTCCGGGGGCATCTGCGGTTCCGGCTGCCGAGGCCGGTCGTCGCGTCCACCGGGGATCGAGTGAAGTCTCGAGTGCTCGGTCATGGTCCGAGCGTACGATCCCGGGCCGCCGGTCTGCCCGGCATTACGCTCTGGGCGTACGAGCGGGCGTTTCCGGCGCGGGCGTGCACGGGTTCGGCGTGGTCACCGCCGCGATCGGGCCGGACCGAGGATGATGGGGAACCGTGCCCGAGAATACGAAAGTCTCCGATCTCAAGCCGCGCAGCCGCGACGTCACCGACGGCCTGGAGAAGAGCGCTGCCCGCGGCATGCTGCGCGCGGTCGGCATGGGCGACGAGGACTGGGAGAAACCGCAGATCGGCGTGGCCTCCTCGTGGAACGAGATCACTCCCTGCAACCTGTCGCTGGACCGGCTGGCCAGAGGTTGTAAGGACGGCGTCTTCGCCGGTGGCGGTTTTCCCATGCAGTTCGGCACCATCTCGGTGTCCGACGGCATCTCCATGGGGCACGAGGGGATGCACTTCTCCCTCGTCTCGCGCGAGGTGATCGCCGACAGCGTCGAGACGGTGATGCAGGCCGAGCGGCTCGACGGTTCGGTGCTGCTGGCCGGGTGCGACAAGTCGCTGCCCGGGATGCTGATGGCCGCGGCCCGGCTGGATCTGGCGAGTGTGTTCTTGTACGCGGGGTCGATCCTGCCCGGCATCGCCAAGCTCTCCGACGGCAGCGAACGCGAGGTGACGATCATCGACGCGTTCGAAGCGGTCGGCGCCTGCGCCCGCGGCCTGATGAGCCGTGCCGATGTCGACGCCATCGAGCGGGCGATCTGTCCCGGCGAGGGCGCCTGCGGCGGCATGTACACCGCCAACACCATGGCCAGCGCCGCGGAGGCGCTGGGCATGTCGCTCCCCGGCAGCGCGGCGCCGCCCGCGACCGACCGTCGTCGTGACGGTTACGCCCGCCGCAGCGGTCAGGCCGTGGTCGAGTTGATCCGGCAGGGGATCACCGCATCCGACATCCTCACCAAACCCGCCTTCGAGAACGCCATCGCCGTCGTCATGGCGTTCGGCGGCTCCACCAACGCCGTGCTGCACCTGCTCGCCATCGCGCACGAGGCGAAGGTCGACCTGAGCCTGGACGATTTCGCCCGTATCGGTCGCCGCGTGCCGCACCTCGCCGACGTCAAACCCTTCGGCAAGCACGTGATGACCGATGTGGACCGGATCGGCGGCGTGCCCGTCATGATGAAGGCGTTGCTCGACGCCGGTTTGCTGCACGGCGACTGCCTAACCGTGACGGGAAAAACGGTGGCGGAGAACCTGGCCGACATCACCCCGCCGGATCCCGACGGCAAGGTGATCCGGGCGATGGCGTCGCCGATCCATCCGACCGGCGGCATCACCATCCTCACCGGTTCGCTCGCGCCCGATGGCGCGGTCGTCAAGTCGGCGGGGTTCGAGTCCGACGTCTTCACCGGCACGGCACGGGTTTTCGACCGGGAACGCCTGGCGATGGACGCTCTCGAGGACGGCACTATCGCGGCGGGCGACGTGGTCGTCATCCGGTACGAGGGCCCGAAAGGCGGGCCCGGCATGCGCGAGATGCTGGCCATCACCGCCGCTATCAAGGGCGCGGGCCTCGGCAAAGACGTCCTGCTGCTCACCGACGGGCGGTTCTCCGGCGGCACGACGGGTCTCTGTGTCGGGCACGTCGCACCGGAAGCCGTCGACGGCGGCCCGATCGCGTTCGTGCGCGACGGTGACCGCATCCGCCTCGAGGTCGCCGCGGGCACCCTGGACCTGCTGGTCGACGCCGACGAACTCGCCCGCCGCCGCGAGGGCTGGAAATCCCTGCCGCCCCGCTACACCCGCGGCGTCCTGGCCAAGTACACGAAGCTGGTCGGCTCGGCATCGATCGGTGCCGTCTGCGACTGACGACGTGACGGCCGCGCCGTAGCCACACCGTGCCGGGCGCCAGGCCGGGCAGCCACATGGTGCCCGGCCGCGCGCTGGACGGGTAGCCGCACCGTGCCCCGAGGCTGCGCGGTAGACGGCTATCGGTCGTCTTGCCGCGCCCTCGACTCCGTCCTCCATCCGAGCGCGGACTGTCCGCATTAAGCTACTAATCCGTAGCTACGGTTGCATAGCTACTATTTTGTAGCTATGTTCGATGGCGTGAACGCGATGAACCCCGAGAAGGGCCGCCGCACCAAGCTCGAGTTACGCGCCGACTGCCATAAGGCCGTCATCGCCGAAGCCGCCGAGGCGGGCGTAGGACGTCTGGCGATGGAGGGGGTCGCGCGGCGCGCCGGGGTCGCCAAGACCTCGCTGTATCGGCACTGGACGACGGTCGAGGAGTTGCTGATCGAGGCGTTGGCTCAGGCGTACCCCGTCGAAGTGCCCACCCCGGCCGGCGGGAACCTGCGCGGGGACCTGCTGCGCGCATTGGAGCAGTTGACGGAATGGTTGTCCGGTCCGACCGGCTCGGCCACGGCCGCGATCCTGAGCGAGCGGCAGCGGCGGCCCGAACTGGTCGAGTCGTTGTACCGCAATGTCTTCGACCTGCGCGGCGGCCGGTTCACCCGCACCGTCCTCGACCACTACGCGGCGCTCGGTGAGATCGACGCCGCATTGGTCACGCCGATCGTGAGTGATATCGGCGAGGCGCTGGTGATCAAGCACCAGATCGACACCGGGCAGTGGCCCGACGAGCGCGTCCGGACGGCGATCGTCGACGAAGCCCTGCTCCCGGCGCTCGGATTCCCATCCCCCGCAGTGAAGAGAAGGACGAAATGACAGGTGCACCGTTGAATTCGATCCACGTCGATTGGGCCGCGGTCACCGGCGTCTCGCGCACCACGCTGACCACGCACCTGTGGACAGCGCCGCCACTGCGCCGAAGCTCACCGATCCACGACAAGGCCTTCGACGCGCTACGCGCGCTCGATGCCGACCTCGTTCGATTCCTGCCCTGGTACTCCCACCCGCGTATCGCCGTCGCGGAGCTGAATCCGCCCACCGCGAGCGAAACGTTCTGGAGCTTCGAGCTGCTCGATCCGCTGGTCGAGGACTTCATGGCGGCCACGGGCGGCAGGCCGGTCGTCGCGAACTTCGCGACCATCCCGGCCTGGATGTTCCGCACCGAGGAGCCGGTTGCCGTAGCGGAGGACCCGGACGAGATCCACTGGGACTACGAGCGGGGCACCGAGTTCCGGGACCCCACGTTCACCGAGGTCGCGGACTATTTCTACCGTGTCGCCAGCTGGTATATCGCGGGCGGGTTCACCGACGAACTGGGTCGCCGTCACGAGTCCGGGCACCACTACCGCTTCGCCTATTGGGAAGTGTTGTGCGAACCCGACTTGGGGCACCGGATCGCACCGGCGGACTACACGAGGCTCTACGACGCGATCGTCGAACGTCTTCGTCCGCTGGACCCCGAGATGAAGTTCGTCGGTTTGTCGCTGAGTCATATGCACCGCGAACCGGAGTACTACTGGCAGTTCCTCGATTCGGCCAACCATCGGCCCGGCATCCCGGTCGACGCGTTCTCCTATCACTTCTATGCGTCGCCGGACATCCGTAACCCGTTCGGCCCGGAGGGCAACGCGCCGTACGCACACTGGCGCGACATCTTCTTCGCGCGGGCCGACGGATTCCTGGAGCAGGCGCGGTTCATCGATGGCATCCGGCGCAGGCTCGCCCCGGCCGCGAAAACGTTCATCAACGAGATCGGTACCTATCCGGCTGACGTGATGAATCCGAGCCCGGAGATCCCCGAGGAGTACTGGGCACTCAGCGCCGCGGTTCAGTCCTATCTCTGGGCCGAACTCGTCGCGCTCGGCACCGATCTGGTCGGGATCGCCGAGTTCATTGACTACCCCGGCATGATTCCCGGCACCTCGCTGATCGACTGGGAGACCGGCGCTGCGAACCTGCGCTACGAGGCCCTGGCCTTACTGCTGCGGCACTTCGGCCCTGGCGACGAGCTCGCCGCCGCCACCACCGCCTTCCCCGACGCACGGATGCACGCACAGGCTTTCGTCACCGTGTCCGGCGATCGAAAACTCGTGGTGATCAACAAGTCCGACACGCCGCTGACGGTCACCCTGGCTTCCCCGTCCGCCCCGGTCGCGGTCGAACAGATCGGATCCAACGGTCTGCGAGTCACACCGCTCACCGACGCCGTCCTGGTGCTCGACGGCTTCGCCACAGCCGTGGTCACCTGCTGAGAACGAGGGCGGATAGCCGCTGCCTTCGATGCGGTCCGGTGCTCTCGATCGCGCCCGGTCGCGCGGACCGGGCGCACTACGGAGCCCCGCGCTGAGGGAAATCCCTGCCGCGCGGAGCTCCGAGGCGGCACTACTGGCCCGCGGCTGCCCGGACGATCAGGTCACTGACCGCGTCCGGGGCGGAAACCGAGACCGCGTGCGAGGCCGAGACTTCCACGGTCACGGCTCCCGCGCGTTCTGCCATGAACCGCTGCGCTTGCGCCGGAATGTTCTTGTCCTCGCTGGTGACCAGCGCGAACGACGGGATGGTCCGCCAGGCGGCGGCGGTCGCCTGCTGTTGCAAGGCGTCGAGGGCGACCGGCCGCTGTGTCGCGGCCATCAGTTCGGCGGTGACGGCGGGCACGTCGGCGGCGAACTGCTGGTGGAATTCCTCCGGCCGGATGTAGAGCTCGGTGCCGGTGCCCTCGTCGGGAAGCGGATAGGAGGCGGGCCTCGTGGTCGGCCCGAGCGTCGAGCCGGGGAACTTGTCGGTCAATTGCAGCGCGCTCTCGCCCTCGTCGGGGATGAATGCGGCGATGTAGACGAGCGCTTCGACCTTGGTCTTCCCGGCGGCAGCGACCGTGATGACGCTGCCGCCGTAGGAATGGCCGACCAGAACGCACGGCCCTTCGACAGCGTCGAGGACCGAGGCCACATACGCGGCGTCACTGTCGAGGCCGCGCAGCGGATTGGCGGCCGCGATCACGGAGTGCCCTTGTGCGCGCAGACGTTCGATGACCCGGTTCCAACTGGAAGAGTCGGCGAACGCGCCGTGGACCAGCACGATGGTCGGCGCGGAAGAGCTGGTGGACTCGGTGCTCACGAATGTGGTTCCTTCGAATTCGATCGTCGGGTGCGTCAGGCGGAGTGCAGGGCGGCGCGCAGCGTGGCGACGGCTTGCGCCACCGCGGCTTTGGCGGCGTGCGTGTCGTGCAGCGAGTTCACCATCACGAAGTCGTGCACGATGCCGCCGTAGCGCACCTGGGTGACCGGCACGCCCGCGGCACGCAACTTGCCCGCGAAGGCTTCGCCCTCGTCGCGCAGCACATCGGCTTCGGCCGTGATGACCAGCGCCGGCGGCAGTCCGGTGAGCTGCTCGGTGGTAGCCCGCAGCGGCGATGCGGTGATCTGCGCACGATCCTGGGCGCTGGTGGTGTACTGATCCCAGAACCACTTCATGCCCTCGCGGGTGAGGAAGTACCCCTCGGCGAACTGCTGGTAGGAGCCGGTGTCGAAGTTGGCGTCGGTCACCGGATAGAACAGCACCTGCTGAACGAAGGAGACGTCGCCGCGCTCCTTGGCCATCAGGGTCAGCGCGATGGCCATGTTGCCGCCGACCGAATCACCGGCGATCGCGATCCGGGACGAGTCGAGCCCCTTCTGCGCGCCCTCCGCGGTGACCCACTGGGCCACCCGGTAGGACTGCTCGTTGGCCACCGGGTAGTGCACGTCCGGGGACCGGTCGTATTCGGGGAAGACCACGGCGGCGTGCGCGCCGACAGCGAGATCGCGCACCAGGCGATCGTGGGTGTGCGCGTCGCCGAACACCCATCCCGCGCCGTGGGTGTAGACGATCACCGGGAGCGTTCCGGTGGCGCCCTGCGGTTTGACGATCCGAACTCGCACCGAGCCGGTCGGCCCGCCCTCGACGGTGATCCATTCCTCGTCGATCTCGGGCTTGAAGATCGGCGAGTCCTGCACGCCGTCCACCGCTTTGCGGCCCTCTTCGGGCGGGAGCTGGTAGAGGAACGGCGGCTGCGAGGTCGCGTCGACGAACTCCTGCGCCGCGGGTTCGAGTGAGATGCCCAGCGGGTTTCCTGACATGATCGTGCCTCTCTCTAGGGGGGAACTGCTGCGGCTCAGGCCGAGCGGGCGATCGCGTCGGTGATGACGGCGACGACCGCGTCGGGGTGGGTCTGCATCACCAGGTGTGGTCCGTCGATCTCGACCACGGCGCGGAATCCGGCTCGTTTGTAGCCGAAGCGTTCGACGTCGGGATTGATGGTGCGGTCGGCGCTGGACACGATGCCCCACGCGGGTTTCGTCTTCCACGCGGCCGCCGAGGCGGGCTCGTTGAACGCGATCGCCGACAACGGCCGTTGCGAGACGGCGAGGACCTCGGCTTTCGCCGGGTCGAGACCGGCGGCGAAGACCTCGGGGAAGGCGTCGATGTCGACCGAGACGTCCGTGCCGGGCTCGTCGCCCGCGACCGGGTAGGGCGCGTAGACGAGGTTGGCGGCCAGGTCGGAGTCCGGGAACCCGCCCTGCAATTGCCCGAGGCTCTCGCCTTCTTCCAGCGCGTAGCCGGACACGTAGACCAGCCCGACGACATTCTCGGCGACACCGGCGACGGTGATGACGGCTCCGCCGTAGGAGTGCCCGGCCAGCAGCACCGGGCCGTCGATCTGCCGTACGAACGACTCGATGTAGGCCGCGTCCGCGGACAGGCTGCGATTGAACACCGGGGGAACCGTGACCCGATGGCCCTGGGCGAGCAGCCGTTCGGTGACGGGGGACCAGCTCGAGGCATCGGCGAACGCGCCGTGCACCAGAACGATGGTGGGACTTGCCGGGGCGGACATGGCGTTCCTTTCTCCAGCGCTCGATGAGTGGCGCTGCGGGTGACTCAGTTTCGGCCGGAAGACCCGCCCTGCGCCCCTCCCCACGGGCCACAAAAGCCTCTGATCAGGACACGGCCCGCGCCATGGTCTGCTCCGACCCGCCGGTCGAGCCGGTCGACCGGAAGCGCTGCTGATACTTGCTCGGGGAGATGCCCAGGCGGGTCACGAAGGCCCGGCGCAGCGCCTCGCTGGTGCCGTACCCGGCCGCCATGGCGGCTTCCGTCACGCTGTATCCGGCGTGCAGCATGTCCCTGGCCGTTCCGAAGCGGATGAACGCGACGTATTCCGCGGGGGAGCGCTCGAGTTCCGCGCGGAACAGCCGGGTGAGGTGCCGGACGCTGACTCGCGCATGGGCGGCCAGGGTCTGCACCGTGTGTGGATACGCCGGGTCGGCGCAGATCAGGTCCACCACGCCGCGGAGGAGCGGGCTGCGCGGCGCCGGTCCGCTCAGCGACGCCGAGAACTGTGACTGACCGCCCGCGCGCTGCATGTAGACCACCATCGACTGAGCCACATGCCGCGCCACATCGGCGCCGTGGTCCTCTTCGACCAGTGCCAGCGCGAGATCGACGCCCGCGGCCACCCCGGCCGAGCTGTACAGATTGCCGTCCCGCACGAAGATCGCATCCGGGTCCACCTCGATCGAGGGGTACCGCCGCGCGAGTTCGGTCGCGAATTTCCAGTGCGTGGTCGCACGCCTGCCGTCCAACTGTCCCAGCTCGGCGAGGACGAACGCGCCGCTGCAGATGGACGCCAGCCGCCGTGTGTTGCAGGACAGATGCCGCGCGGCCGCCAAGACCTCCGGGGTCACGAATTTCCCCGGCGGGAGTTCGCTTCCCGGAATCACCACCGTGTCGAAGCGACCGGCGTCGGCGGCCGCGCAGCTCACCTCGACCCGCGCGCCGATCGAGGTCTGGGCGTCCTTGCCGTCGGCCGAGACCACGACCACCTCGTACCCCGCCACCGACTGGTTCGCCTCGACGAACACCTCCGCGGGCCCGACGAAATCGAGCATCTTGACGCCGTCGAAGACCAGAACGCCCACCCGTCTGCGGGGCCGGGTAGCGAAATTGGAAGACATGTCCACCAGTATTGTGGAGGCACGCCTCCAGAACAAGTTGTGTGGGATACCTCGCAGGTCGATTGGTACGGTGAGCACATGGGACGGCCGCGACAGTTCGACGAATCGAACCTGCTCGACGCCGCGACCGAGCTGTTCTGGTCGAAGGGTTTCGACAGCACTTCGGTGGAAGACGTCTCGCTCGCCACGGGCATCGGGAACGGGAGCATCTACGCCGCTTACGGCAGCAAGCGTGGCCTCTTCCTCGCCGCGTTCGAACGCTATTGCGAGGGTCGCGCGCGCCTGGTCCGCGGGGCCATCGGTGCGGCGGGCGGTTCGGCGCGATCCGCGGTGCGCGCGCTCTATCAGGCGATCATCGAAGACTGTGCCGCGCAGCCGGATCGGCGCGGCTGCTTGATGATCAACAGCATCGCCCAGCTCGGCACCCGGATCCCCGAAGTCGCCGCCATCGGCGCCCGGACCACCACGGCGATGGAGCAGGGTGTCGCCGACCGGCTGCGGCCCGCGATGCACGACGCCGGAGACCACGACGAAGCCGCGCTCTCCGCCCTCAGCGCCACGGTCGTCGTGGTCGCGCAGGGGCTGATCCAGTTGAGCCGCTTGGGAACTCCCGTGCAGCGGTTGCACGAAATCGCCGACGTGTCGAGTGCGGCCCTGCCGCAGGCCTGGGCCGACCAGCTCGTCCACTGACCCGGCGCCATGGGATCGACCGGCTGCCGGACGCTCCGCCTTGCTCTCGTCCGAGTGACGAGACAGGTTGACCCGCTATCGGATTCGATGACGCGCCGTAGCTCGGGGGAGCGTGGTGGCCGCGCGGCCGTCCGTGACGCGCAGGAGGTCGAGTTTCCCCGCATCGCTGCTCGCGCCTGCCGCCGTGTAGGTGACCATGCGGAGATCCGCGCCGGGAACGACGAGCACGTCGCAGTCGAGGGTGATCTCACCGACCTCCGGATGCCGGATCGTCTTCCGGTCGCTCGTGTGCTGGGACGCCGTCGCTGTCGCCCAGAGGTGGGCGAAGGCGGCGGACGTGGTCCTGAGCTCCCGGACGAGGCGATCGAGCCCGTCGTCGGCGGGATAGCGCGACGCCGCGTCTTTGAGATCGGCGACGATCGACGCCGGGAAGGCGTCTTCGGCTCGGTCGGACCGGAAGGGGCGGACCGCGGCGCGAGCCGCGCCGTTACCGAATACGGCGCGCGCGAGGTTGCGCTCGGCGGCCGGGACCAGCGCGGGGTCACCGTGCAGGGCGCTCCACATGCCGTTCCACCACACCAGCGTCCAGTCGGCGGTGAACACCCCGATCGGGACATCGCCGAGCCGCGCGGCGAGCCGTTGGATGCCCGCGGGCACATGTGTGCCGATCGTCCCGTCTCGGGGCGGCAGCAACCCGGCGCTGCGGTACAGCTGGTCGCGCTCGCTCCGGGAGAGCTGCAGCGCGCGAGCCAGGGCGCCGACCACCTGAGCCGACGGATTGCGCGCGCGTCCTTGCTCCAAGCGCAGGATGTAGTCGACCGAGAGCCCGGCCAGTTGCGCGAGTTCCTCCCGGCGCAGTCCAGGGGCGCGACGGCCGGCGGTCACCGCGAAGCCCGCGTCGGCAGGTGACAGACGGTCGCGCCAGGCGTGCAGGAGCTCGCCGAAAGCGGAGCGAGAGGTAGCCACCCGTTCATTCTCGCCTCTGCGGGTCCGACCAGCCTGGGTACTGCCGGTCCTGGTGACCGGCGCGGTACTGGCAGCCGACGGGGGTCGGCGACGAAGGTCGGAGATGCCCGACCGGGCGCTGTCGCATGCCAGTGGAGGAGGACGTCATGCCGTCGACCATCGTGATGACCGGGGCGAGTCGCGGGATCGGCCGGGTCGCCGCGGAGCACATCCTTCGCCAGGCGCGGGAGACGCATCTCGTCGTCGCCGCCCGCGGGTCCACCGGCGCGCGGCTGGCCGCGGAACTGGGCGGGGATGGGCGCCGGGTCTCGCACGTCACGGTGGACCTGGGTGCACTGGACAGCGTGCGGTCGGCCGCGGACGAGATCCGCGCCCGGCTCGACAGTGGCGATCTGCCCCCGCTGCACGGTTTCGTGGGCAACGCGGGAACGCAGTACACGAACGCGCTCACCGCGGGGCCCGACGGTTTGGAGTCCACCTTCGTCGTCAACGTGCTCGCGAACCACTTGTTCGTCCGCCTGCTCGAGGATCGCTTCCGCACCCCGGCCCGAATCGTGGTCACCGTGAGCGACACCCATTTCGGCGATTTCCGGCACAACCTGGGGATGGTGCCCGGCCCGGTCTGGCAGTCACCGGCCGTGCTCGCCCGCCCGGGCGCGTTTCCGAAGCCGGGCACCACCGCCGCCGGACGCACCGCGTACTCGACGAGCAAGCTCGCCGCCATCTACCTCGTGCACGAGTACGCGCGTCGCCTGCCCGCCGGGATCGACGCGATCGGCTTCAACCCGGGGTTCGTCCCCGGCACCGACCTCGCCCGCAATGCGGGGCCGGTCTCCCGGTTCGCGATGCGCCGCATCCTGCCGGTGCTGGCAGGCACGCCGTTGGCGACCAGCCGCGCCGCCGCAGGGCGATATCTCGCGGACGTCGTCCTCGGCGCCACTGCGGCCCCCGCCGGCTCCTACGTCGATCGCGGTCGCGTGTCCCGCTCGTCGGAGGAGTCCTACGACCAGCGGCGCGAAGCCGAACTCTGGGCCGCGGCAGAACGTCTTATCGCGACTTACGCCGCCTGAGCGACATCGGCCGCCGCCCACCCGGTCTGTCGCGCACGGTCTGCCGCGCACCCGCGTATCCGCTGAAACGGTGGCGCCGACCGTGCCCACGAAGGGATGCTCGGCCCGTGATCGGTCAGAGGTCTCAGAGGTAGGGGAAGCAATCGATGTCGCGGTGGGTGAAGCACGGCTGCTCGACCGGTCGCAACCAGCGGGCGGGGACCCGTAGTGGTTCGACCTCGGGCAGGCGCACGGGCCGGTCCTCGCCGTCGAACAGGGTCCCGCGCACTCGGAACACCCCGACCGGCAGACCCAGCTCGTTGGCCTGCTCGGCGGTCAACACCACCGCGATGCGCGAGTTCGCTGTGATGCGCAAACCTTCGACAATGGTCGGATCGCTGGTGTCGTCGACCTCGGTCACGGTGAGCCGGAACCGGCCGCCCCGCAGCCACGACCACGCCCAGGTGAGCGAACCCGGCTGGTCGCAGTCGGGGTACCGACTGCGCGGCAGACGCTGCGGGACCAGCACCATATAGGTGCACCCGACCTCGATATCGCGGGTCCGCATACTTTCAGCGTGACGGCGCACCGGCTCGCTCGCAAGGAAACCAGCAAATCAAGCGCCCCAGCTGCGCAGCGGTCGAGTATGTCGCTCGGTGGTCGGCGGTAGGCGCGGAGGTAGGCGGCGGCGAAGCACGTTCACACAGCTTGTGTGGAGGGTGGCGTCGTCCAGGTACAGCGCGGTCGTGGCGCAGCGCTCGCCCGGATCGGACCGGCTGTCGTGCCCGGTGGCCGACTATCGCATTCGCCTGCGCGCCGACACCAGGCTGAATCGGACCGTCGGTGTGAGCACTCATCACACCTAGCTGCGCTGGGTCACCCTGCGGGGCAGCCACCCGGCTCACAATCGGCTGTCGAACGCTTATGCGGACAAGCACGTGGCACCAGGCCGCCGCACTTCTGGTGGCGCTGCTCGACCCGGCCTACGCGGCCGCGCGGATGACGGCGATCGCCACAATTTCGTCAGCGTATGACGCGAGCACCGAACCCCTTGCCACCTATCCGTCCCAAGGTGGCATTCATCAATGGCGCTCGGCTCAACGCCGCTTTCACGCGGTCCAGTACGGGGGAGAGGGGGCGAGGATCGATGTCCTGAAGTGCCTCGCTGAGCAGGTGGATGGGTTCGGCGCACGAGTCGTAGCGGGCACCGGGCTCCTTTTCGAGTGACCGGTGCAGGATCGCATCCACCTCCGGCGGGATCCAGCGCCTGCGGCGGGAGATCTCGGGCGGTGGATCGTGCAGCTGGGCCTCCGCGGTGGCCATGAGGGTGCCGCGGGCGAACGGCGTGTGGCCCGTGAGCAGTTCGACAGCCGAACAGGCCAGCGCGTATTGGTCGGTGGCCGGGGACACCGTGCCCGCCCGGAGCAGTTCCGGCGCGGCGTACGGCACCGATACGACGACGAAACCGTTGGTCGCCAAAGGCGGTTCGGGGCGTTGCAACCATCGGGCCGAATCGAAGTCCGAGATCTTGACCGTCGCGGGCTCGTCCGTGCCGACCAGAACATTCGCCGGTTTCACGTCGAGATGGACTACGCCGTTGGCGTGCGCGAAATCCAATCCTGCTGCGACATGGGCCAAGACGTGCAACACCAGTCGCAGATCCGGGGCGCGGTGCGGCGCCGGCACCGAAGTCGAACCTGTCGCACCCGCCACGTACTCGTGTGCCGACCACAGCCTGCCGTCGCTCTCCCCATGCGTGTACATCCGCACGATGTCGGGGTGCCGCAGCGCCGACAGGATGTCGAACTCGTGCACGAATCTCGCCCGCGCCTCGGCCGACCGGCTGTCCTCGGGTCCGAGGATCTTCAGCGAGACCGGCCGCGATCCGTCCGGGTCCTGCGCCAGATACACCTCGCTGCTGCCGCCATGCCCCAGCCGGGCCTGCACGATGAATCCCGCAAACTGGTCACCTGGTTCGAGCGGCACCGCCTCACCATAGTTCGCCGTCATCGGCCACACGCCCGGCTTTGCCTACGTGTGCCCGACGGCACTGGCGGATCCAGGTCGCCGGCCGCGCGGGTGCTGTCTGTTCCGCGTCGCGGCCGCTGGGCCGGGTGGCAACTTGTAGGGTTGGCTCGGCAAGTCATGAACACTGGTTCGGGGGAGCGCTGATGCCTTCAAAACCCACTACGCGTTGGCAGGTGAGCGGTTACCGCTTTCTGGTCCGGCGGATGGAGCATGCCCTGGTGCGCCGGGATGTGCGCATGCTGCACGACCCGATGCGCTCGCAGTCGCGCGCGTACGCGGCCGGTCTGATCTTGGGCTGTGTCGTGCTCGCGGGCTGCGGCGTGCTCGCGCTGTTGCGCCCGCAGGACAAGATCGGCGACAGCAAGATCCTCATCGGCAAGGACTCCGGTCAGGTATACGCGTCGATCGACGGTGTGGTGCATCCGGCGCTCAACCTCGCGTCGGCTCGCCTGGCGGTCGGCGATGCGGCCAAGGCGGTCATCGTCAAAGAGTCGGAGCTGTCGAAGCGGCCGCGCGGCACGCTGATCGGCATCCCGGGCGCGCCTTCGGCGCTGGGATTCGACACCAGCGGCAAGGGCCGTGCCTGGACGGTGTGCGACGAGCTGAAGACGGACGGCTCCAACGCCTTGAGCAGTACCGTCATCGCCGGCGATCCCAGCCTCGGTGAGAAGGTGGGCGTGCTGACGCAGGAGCGCGCCCTGCTGGTGCAGGGCAAGGAATCGGCTTATCTGATCTATGCCAACCGCCGCGCCCGCGTGGACATGGCCGACCGTGCGATCACCGACGCGCTGAAGATCCGCGGCATGACCCCGCGCCCGATCAGCCAGGGTCTGTTGAACGCGATTCCCGAAGTGCCGGCCATCGAGCGCCCCAAGATCGATGATCCGGGCGGGTTCCCGCTGAAGCCCGTCGACAACCGCCGCAACGGCGACGTAGTGCGGGTCAGCAGTCAGAATCAGAACTATGTGGTGTTGCGCACGGGACTGCAACCGATTTCGCCGTTGACCGCCGACATCATTCGCAATTCCAATCCCACCGCGGGGAACTACGAAATGACCGACTTCACCCGCTCCAACACCGACCACGTCAGCACGCTGCCCGTGCAGGACTACCCCGAGACCGCCCCGGCCATCGTGGACATGAAGGACCAGCCGGTGCAGTGCATTTCGTGGAAACCGCTGCCGGTCGCGTCGGACAAGGCCGACGGCACTCGTCATGCCGAGCTTTCGCTGATCACCGGGCGCGCGCTGCCGATCCCCGAGAACGCTCGGCCCGTGCAACTGGCCCAAGCCGACGGCACCGGCGCAAACGTGGCCCAGTTCTACACCAAGCCCGGATCGGGAATGTTCGTGCAGACCACGGGTATCGAACCCGACAGCCAGCGCAAGGACAGCATGTTCTACATCGCGGACACCGGAGTTCGATACGGCATCAAGGACGCCGACGCGCAGAAGGCTCTCGGCATGGACTCCGAACACGCTACGCCGGAACCCGCGCCGTGGCCGATCGTCGGTCTGCTGCCCGGCGGTCCGGCCCTCGGCCGTCAGGAGGCGATGGTGGCCCACGACGGTGTGGCGCCGGACGCCGACCCGGCCAAGCAACTGGTGCAGTCCAAATAGCGGCGGCGGCGACGCCGTTCAGGAGGGGTGACCAGGCTCACGATTAGCTATCCGCGACTTGTGAGAAGTGGTCCTGACCAGCAATTTGTGGTCGGAGTGTGCGGTGCGGCGGCGGAATAATCGAGTGATTTGTGTCGGTGCCGACCGGAATACTGACCCGCGCCCGATGAGTTCGAGCAGTTGACGGCGTCTTCACCACTGTGGCGCCGGGACGCGAATCGATGACTGGGCAACGGGCCACATGCTCCTGTCGACGACCCACACTCCGGAGGTAACCGATGTCCGCCGAACCATCCGCTCCCGCCTCGGGAGGGCGGACACCGACCGTCATCCGGGTGCTGGTCCTCGCGACGTTCGTGGTGATCTTGAACGAGACCATCATGATCAACGCCATCCCGCGTCTGATGGAGGATCTCGCCATCACCGACCGTGCGGCGCAATGGGTGTCGACGGCGTTCATGCTGACGATGGCGGCGGTCATCCCGACTACCGGCTGGTTCCTGCAGCGTGTCTCGACTCGGACGGCGTACACGGCGGCGATGGGGGTCTTCCTGGCCGGTACCGCGCTGTCCGCGGTCGCGCCGTCGTTCGCGGTGCTGCTGATCGGACGGATCATCCAGGCCGGCGGCACGGCGGTGATGATGCCGCTGCTGATGACCACGCTGATGACGGTGGTGCACGAGCGCGACCGTGGCAGGGTGATGGGCAATGTCACCCTGGCCATTTCGGTGGCGCCCGCGATGGGTCCGGTGATCTCCGGTGCGGTGCTGCAGATCGCCTCGTGGCGTTGGCTTTTCGTGCTGGTGCTGCCGATCGCGGGTGTGATCACCTGGCTGGGTCTGCGTCAGCTGGAGAACGTCGGTGAACCGCAGGCCGGGCAGATCGATGTGGCCAGTGTGGCTCTGGCGGCGCTCGGATTCGGTGGACTTGTCTTCGGGCTGAGCCGGTTCGAGAGCGGCAACCTGGCAGGTCCCGCGCTGATCGTGGCCGTGGGCGTGGCGCTGATCGCCGCGTTCGTGTTGCGTCAGCTGAGCCTGCAGCGCACCGGCACTCCGCTGCTGGACCTGCGGGTCCTGCTGTCGAGCACCTACACCAAGGCGCTGATCCTGATGTCGGTGGCGTTCATGGCGATGCTCGGATCGATGATCCTGCTGCCGCTGTACCTGCAGAACCTGCGCGGCCTGAGCCCGTTGGCCACCGGCTTGCTGGTGATGCCGGGCGGGTTGGCGATGGGTCTGCTCGGACCGACCGTCGGGCGTCTGTTCGACCGGTTCGGTGGTCGCTGGCTGGTGATCCCGGGCTCGATCGGGATCGCGGCGTCTCTGGCCGGGTTCACCCAGATCTCGATGACCATGCCGTACTGGCAACTGCTTGCCCTGCACATCCTGCTGATGGTGGCGCTGGCCGCGGCCTTCACCCCGGTCTTCACGCTCGGCCTCGGCGCGCTGCCGCACCAGCTGTACTCCCACGGCAGCTCCATGCTCGGCACCCTGCAGCAGGTCGCGGCCGCTTTCGGCACCGCCCTGGTGGTGACGGTGATGTCGGCGCGCGCCACCACGCTCGCCGCCGACGGCGTCGATGTCGTCTCCGCCCACCTCGACGGCATGCGCCTGGCATTCGGAATCTCGGCGGCCCTGGCGCTGATCGTGATCGTCATGGCAGTGCTGCTGCCGAGCCGGTCCGCCGACCCGGAAGCCGCCGAGGAGCCCGAGACCACCACCCCCGAACTGGTCAAGGGCTGAACGAAATCGGCGGCACGAAGCCGCGCGTACCGCACCGACTCTGCGGGCGGTCCGGAGAACCTGAGCGACGGCGCGGACGGGGACGCGCCGTCGCTTCGGCGCGACCGCGGCTTCGGCGCGGCGGCCTCGTCCGGCGGCGCGACGTTCAGCCTGCGGGCGGAGTCGGCGGGTAATGCGAGCGCCTGCCGGTGACCAGGTCGCGGATTTTGTCCACGACGGCGGCCACCAGGCCCACCGTTTTCAGGGCGCCGGGGCTCGATGGAGTGCCCGGATGCGGCCTGGTCGGGGCCATCGCCTTGGCCGCGGCCATCTTCCTGCCCAATTCGTTCGACTTCTCCGGTGATATCGCGTCCGCGAAGCGCGGCCACACCTGAGACTGCTCGAACTCGATGTGCGCGCGGGCCGCCGGAATGAACTGCGTCAGCGCCTGCTCGAACACGTCGCTGCCCGGCTCGCAATCCTTCAATCGCTGCAGCAACCGCTTCGCTTCGCCCTCCTGGCTGATCGCCTGATCAGCGAGATCGTTGCCGTCCGGGACGTTCCGCCGGATTTCGGGCCAGAAGAACTGCTCCTCGACCGCCTCGTGCTGTGATTCCGCGATCACGAGGGTGGTCACCATGTCCCCGCGAGCGCGCACCTCGGCCTCGCCGCTACCTCGTCCGCGCTCCAGGGACTCGAGCATCCCGAGCACGCTCTGGTGATCAGTTCGTAGAAAGGTCAGTGCGTCCATAGCGTTCCTCCTTCTGAGAGTCGATCACGAGCACGTGTCGCGCCTGGCGGTTCCGGTGCTCAGCAACGTGAAGCCGGTGCCGCTCAGCAGGCGCTCGTCGAGCAGGTTTCGGGTGTCCACGATCACGGCCCGCTCCACGTCGGCCGCGATCCTCGCCCAGTCGAGCGAACGGAACTCCGGCCACTCGGTGAGGATCACGATCGCGTCGGCCTCTTTCGCCACCAGATACGGGTCGTCCACCACTCGAATGCCGTCGAGGCCGGGGGCGCCCGACTCCGGGACACACGGGTCATAAGCGGTGACCGTGGCGTCGTGACGGGAAAGTTGCCGCGCCACCGCGACGGCGGGGGACTCCCGCAGGTCCCCCGTCCCGGCTTTGAACGCGAGGCCGAGCACGCCGATCCGCGTCCCCGACAGCGAGCCGTCGACAGCACCGGTGGCCGCCCGGCGGATCTTGCGCAGCACCATCGCGTGCTGACGGTCATTGGCTCGCAGCGCGGCACGGACCATGGCGAAGTCGACCCCCGCCGTCTCCGCGGCCCGCAAGAGCGCGCGCGTGTCCTTCGGCAGGCACGAGCCGCCCCAGCCGGGGCCGGGCGCGAGGAAGGCCGGACCGATCCGATCATCCATTCCCATCGCGTCGGTGACCTTCGTGATATCGGCGCCGACCCGTTCGCACAGTTCGGCCAGTGTGTTCACGAACGAGAGTTTGACCGCGAGAAAGGCATTGCTGGCGTACTTGGCGAGTTCCGCACTGGCCGAGTCCGACCGCAGGACCGGCGCGCCCGTTGCGGCGTAGAGCGCCGCGACACGATCGGCCGACTCCCGATCCTGCTCGGCCGCGCCGAGGAGGACGCGATCGGGGCGCAGGAAGTCCTCCACCGCGTGGCCCTCCCGGAGGAATTCCGGGTTGCTGATGACGGCCGTGCTCGCGAGACCGGACAGGGCGGGGATGCGCGCCGCGGTGCCCACCGGAACGGTGGACTTGGTGACGAGCACGCAATCCGGCGGCAGGACGGTGGACAACGTCTCGAGCGCGTCTTCGATCACGCCCAGGTCGGCCGTACCACCGGTGCCCATGGGCGTGGGAAGGCACAGCAGCACTACTTCGCATTCGTGCAGCGCCCGTGGGTCCGACGTGAAGACGAGCCGGTTCTCCGACAGCCCTTCCCGAACCAGTTCCGGCAAGCCGGGCTCGACGATCGGGACCGTGCCCGTGCGAAGAGTCTCGACCTTGGACTCGTCATTGTCGACACAGACCACGTGGTGTCCGAGGTGGGCGAGGCATGCGGCACTGGTGAGCCCCACATAACCGGCGCCCACCACACCGACGCGGCTACCCATGGCGCACCTTCTCCCCGAGCAACCCGGCCGCTGCCGTGAGCACCTGCTCGGGTCGCACCATGAGCAAGCCGGGATCCGGATAGGCGGCATGCGGATCGCCGACGGCACCGGCCCACAGCGCTACATGATGTTTCGCGGCGGCGGGCGGCCCCCATCGGTGCGGCGGCGTGGGGCCGAACAGCACTACCGACGGTGTGCCGAAGGCGGTGGCGAGATGCCCGACGCCGGTGTCACCGCACACGACCAATGCCGCGGCGGCCACCAGCGCGGCGAGTTCCGCCAGGTCGGTGCGTCCCGCGTAAACCGCTGAGGGCGGTAGGCCCGCTTTCTCCGCGACCGCCCTCGCCAACGGTATCTCGCTGTGCGAACCGGTGATCACCACTCGGTGGCCGTCGGCATCGAATTCCCGTGCCACGCGAGCGAAACGTTCGGACGGCCAGCGGCGTGCGGGATAGGCCGCGCCGGGATGGATCACGATCGCGTGCGACTCGGGGGCGGGCCCCGGCGGCTCGGGAAGCAGCAACGTGGACGGATCGACGTCGATCCGTCCGTATTCCAGCAGTCGGCACCAGCGATCCACCTCGTGCAGATCGTCGCGCCATTCGAGGCCGGGCAGTTCGGGGAAATCCGGATGGCGATGGGTCAGCAGTGCGTCCGGACGTTGCGCCAGCAGATCACGAATGCTTTCCGGCCCGCTGCCGTGCAAATTGACCGCCAACCTCGGCGGTGCGCCCTGCCACCGGAGCGCACCCAGTCCCGCGGTCGGCAGCAATTCGTCGACCGCGTCGATGAGCTCGACCAGAGCGCGAAGCGCTTCCGGCGCGGCGAGCACCACGCGGTCGTCCGGGTAGGCGTTCCGCAGTCCACGCAAGGCGGGGACGATGGTCAGCAGGTCGCCGAGCCCGAGCGCGCGGAGCACGAGAATCGAGCCGGTCAAGGCCACGATCCTTCTTCCGAAGCGCACACCACCAATTCCCTGACCTCGCAGCCCGGCGGCTGGCGCAGCGCGAAAATCACCGCGGCGGCGACGTCCTCGGGTTGGTTGAGTTTCGCGTCGGGCGGCGGTTTGTACTGCTCGTCGCGGTCGTCGAAGAAGGCGGTGTGCATTCCGCCCGGGATCAGCAGGGTTACCCCGACGCTGCCCGCTGTCTCGGCGGCGAGCGCTCTGGTGAAGCCGACCACACCGAATTTCGAAGCGCAGTAGGCGGTCGCGTCACCGACCGCTTTGATGCCCAGGGTGGAAGCACAGGTCACTACCGTGCCCTTGCTCTTGCGCAGGGCAGGAAGGGCGGCACGCACCACGGCGGCCGTGCCGAACAGGTTGACCTGGACCACGTGCTCCCACTTCGCGGTGGGCACCTTGTCCAGTGGGCCGCAGGCGTCGGTTCCCGCGGCGGTGAACACGCCGTCGATCCGGCCGCCCGCGCGCTCGACGAGTTCGCGCACAGCTCGTTCGGCGGCGGCGGTATCGGCGAGGTCGGCACACACGAAGTCGACGGGCGTCTCGGGCTCCACCCGGTCGATCACGTAGGGGCGGCCCCCGTTCTCGCGGACGGCGGCGGCCACCGCCGCGCCGAGCCCGGAAGCGCCGCCGGTGATCAAGATATTGCCGAGGGTTCGCATCGCGCTCCTTCGTTCTCGGGTCAGCCGCAGCCTTCGGCCGCGGCGACGAGCTGTGAGGTCGAGTAACCGGGAACCGTGGGGATCAGCGCGATCTCGCCGCCGTAACCGCGAACGACTGCGGCCTCGGGGAGGTCAGCGCCGGAATAGTCGCCGCCCTTGACCCAGACATCGGGGCGAAGACGGGCCAGCAGTGCGCTCGGTTCGGATTCGTCGAACACGACCACGGCGTCCACCGAGGACAGTGCGGTGAGCAACCGGGCGCGGTCACCGGCTTGGACGATCGGGCGGCGCGGCCCTTTCAGACGCCGCACCGACGCGTCGGAGTTGAGGCAGACCACCAATGCGTCGCCCATGGCGCGAGCCTGGCGCAGCAAGCTCACATGGCCGGGGTGCAGCAGATCGAAACAGCCGCCGGTGGCGACGAGCCTGCCGCCGCGCGCCTTGATCCTGGCCGCCACCTCGAACGCCGACCGGCCCTCGTCCGCGACGTGTGCCTTCGCGGCGGCCGTGCTGTCGCAGATGGACAGCGTGGCCGCGCCTCCGGCCGCCACGAACCTGGCCGCCGCGTCCACGGCGTGCGACACCGCGTCGGCCACGGTGGATCCGTCGAAAAGCGCGGCGGTCGCGGCCGAGGCGAAGCGGTCGCCCGCGCCGCAGGTGTCGGAACGGGCGTGGCCTGCGATACGTATCTCGGCGGGTACGGGCACCATGGTGAGCCGCTTCCCATTGGCCAGCACCGCACCGCCCGATCCGGTGGTGACGGCGACGGAATCGGCCGCCCACTCGTCGCGAAGTATTTTCGCCAACTCATCGGGTTCGGCGTATCCCGGCGCGAACTGGCGCGCCTCCTTCAGATTCGGCGAAACCAGTGACGCTCCCGGCGTGGGCGCCGGGCCGCGCGGATGTGGATCCCACACCACCGGCACGGACCGGGCCAGTTCGGTCAGCAGTTGCCGGATCTGCGGATGCGCGGCGACGCCTCGGCCGTAGTCCGCGACGAGGATCGCGCCCGCCGCCCGCAGTGTCTCGATGACCGAAGCGCTCACCGAGCCGCCGTCCGCCGTCCCGTCACCGGTGTCCAGCCGCAGCAGCGACTGACCGGCGGCGCGGATGCGGGTCTTGCGTACCGTCTCGCCGCGCAGCAGCATCGGAACGAGCTGAACGTCTCGGTCGAGCAGGCGCGCGAGGGTGCGGCCGTCCTGGTCGTCGGTGGTCGCGGTGACGAGCGAGACCGCGGCGACCGATCGGGCGGCCAGCGCGGCGGCCAGACCGGCGCCGCCCGGGCGTACCCACTGGCGTTCCACGTCCACCACGGGCACGGGCGCTTCGGGCGACAACCGGTCCGCGACGCCCTCGATGTCGACGTCGAGGATGGTGTCGCCGATGACGACCAACGGCTTCATGTGGGTATCCCCAGCGCCTCGTCGAGCGCCGCGCACAGGGCGTGCACCAGCACCAGATGCACTTCCTGCACGGTGGCGGTGGTGGGTGCGTCCACGGCCACCGCGTCATCGCACAGCGCTGCGAGCGGATTCGGCGCGGGTCCGGTCATGGCCCACGTGGTGACGCCGATGTCGTGCGCCGCTTTCGCCGCGGCCAGGACGTTCGGGCTGGCGCCACTGGTGGACAACAGGACGAGGACATCGTCGGGCCTGCCGTGCGCGCGGACCTGACGCGCGAACAGTTCGGTTTCGCCGTAGTCGTTCACGATCGCGGTACTCGCCGAGGTGTCGGCGTGCAGGGCGATCGCCGACAGCGGGCGCCGCTCGCTGCGGAAGCGGCCGACCAGTTCCCCGGTCAGGTGCTGGGCTTCGGCGGCGCTGCCACCGTTGCCGCACGCGAGCAATCTGCCGCCGTTGTCGAGTACGTCCGCCAGTTCGCGTCCCCACCTGCGGATATCGGGTGCGACGCCACTGGTGCGCTCCAGTGCCGTGCGCAAAGCCGCGAAATGTTCCTCGATCACCGCACACCTCCTGTCCGCAGCTGCGAATGCCTGCCCGCACCGAGTTCTTCCGCCACCATGACGACTTGCTCCGGAGTGATCGACTCGAGGCACGGGTGGCCCACGACCGGGCATTCCCGAGCCCTGCTGCCCCGGCACGGCGCGCGCTGGTCACCGAGCATGGCCACCGGCACCCCGTACGGCGCCCAACGCTCGGCGGGCACGACCGGCGCGAAGAGGGAGACCACGGGTGTCCCGACGGCGGCGGCGAGATGCGCCGGACCGGTGTTGGGCGCCACCACGACGCTCGCGTCGCGCAGCACGGCGGCGAGTTCGGGCAGGGTGGTGGCTCCACCGAGGTCGAGGGCGTGGCTGCCCGCGACGGCGCCGGTGAGCGGTCGGTCGGAGGGGGCGCCGGTCACGATCACCCGATGACCTGCGCTGGTGAGTGCGGCGACGATGGCCGCGGAACGGGACGAGGACGGCTGCCGCGCCGGTACCGAAGCGGCCGGGTGCACCACCACGTAGCCCGGCTCGCCGGTCAGGCCGCCGACGTCCGGCAACGGCTGCCGGACGGCGAGTTTCCCGTCGTCACCGGGCGGTAGCCGGAAACCGGCCGCCTCGGCGAGCGAAAGCGCGCGTTCCGCTTCGGGCGGATCGCCTTCGACGCGGTGGCGCAGATCCAGCAACGAACCGGGGTAGTCCTCCGAGATCGCGCCGATCCACGGAACACCGGCCATCCTCAGCAGCAGTGCCAGCGGCAGCGGCGACTGGTGAAAAGACGTGAGGATCAATGCCAGATCCACGTCGAGTGCGCGGATCCGATCGATGAACGCGGTGATGCCCGCCGGCTCGACGGGGGGCGGTTCCGGGTCGATCCACGGCGCACACCAGGTCGAGATTTGTTCCACACCCGGCAACAGCTCCCCGGCCCCACGACCTCGCGGCCCGGTCAGCAGCGTCACCGAATCGACATGCGCCGCCACCGCACGCACGCACGGCCCGGCCAGCAGCACATCGCCGAGATTGTCCATGCGCGCCACCAGCGCCCGGCCGGTCATGGCACACCGGCCATCGCCAGTCGTACGGCTTCGGTCAGATCTCGGGCCACGGTCGCTTCGCGATGCGCGTGGTGCACCTCTTCGGGGCGGGTTCTGGCCGTCGGCACCAGAATCGCCCGTGCGCCCGCGGAGATCGCGGCGCTGACATCCGCGCCGGTGTCCCCGATGAGCACGCACCTGCCGATGTCGACGCCGAGGTCCGCCGCGGCCCGTCGAACCAGGGCGGGCCGTGGTTTGCGGCACGCGCAGTCGTCGCCCTCGCCGTGCACGCACACCTGCCAGGTGGCGAATGGTCCGAGCAGTTCCTCGACCCGGGAGTTCACCGCGACGAGCTGCCCCGGGCTGATCAGTCCGCGCGCGACACCGGATTGGTTGCTCACGACGCCGAGCTGGATGCCGGCCGCACGAACCTTCCGGAGCGCGTCGACGGCGCCCGGCACCGGCTGAACCTTGGTGGGATCGGCAAGGTAGGGGACATCGACGATGAGGGTGTCGTCCCGGTCGAACAGCAATGCCAGCGGCGAGTCGTGGGTCGCGTTCCGGTGGCGCCATTCGCCGCGCAGCCGGTGCCAGCACGCGGCGGGCGGAATCAGCGCACTGCTCACCGTCATCCGGCCGATCTCGCCGGGCGTGCGGGGCCCGGGCAGGACCCGGCGCGTGGCGAATTCGCCGGTCAGCGCCGTCCAGAGCGCCGCGAACGCGAGGGCGGAGCGGGTGCGGCCCGTGACGCCGGTCGCGATGGCCGCGGTACCCACAGCCGTGGTGAGCGCGTGGCGGGGGAGAAGTCCGGCGTCTTCGCCGATGCGCTGACGCCAGCGAGCGCCGTACTTTCGCCGCAGCAGGGCGTTGTCGGCGTTCCCGCGTTGCGCCCGCACACTGGCCATGGGCCCTGATCCGCGGACCGGGTGGCAGGTGAGCCGTTGTCCGGACGCGATGACGTAACCGGCGAGGCAGATCCGCAGCGCCAGGTCGGCGTCCTCCCGGAATGCCCTGGGGAATCGTTCGTCGAATCCACCGACCTCGACCAGCGCGGACCGGCGATAGGCCATGTCCGCGGTGATCCACCGCGCGGTGGCCAGACGTGCGGTTGCCCGTTCCGCGTCGGTCGGTCGGCGGTGCTTCGGCAGCGGAACTTCGATACGGGCCGTGGAAGCCGCCGTTCTCTCGTCGAGATCGTGCAGGTCCTCGGCCAAGCGGGCAGGCCAGTCCCGGGCGGTGAGCACGTCGTCATCGAGGAAGGCGATCCACGTGCCCGCGGCGCGCTGCCACCCCGCGTTCCTCGCCGCGGCGGGTCCGCGGCCGCCGGAGCGGATGACCCGGACCGGAGGCACGGTGTCGGGCAGCGGTAGCAACCCCCCGCTGCGCCGATCGTCTACCACGATGATCTCCCGCGGCTTCGGGCCGGCCGCGTCGTGCAGCGACTCGAGTAGCAGGCGAAGGCTCTCCCGGCCCGTGGTCGGGATGACGATGCTGTAGTCCGCGGTGTGGGCGTTCATGGGCGACGCACCAGAAAGGAGCCGAGGGCGAGCAGATCGATCGGAGCGGAACCGAAGCACTCGAGGGCGTCGCGGGGCGAATCGACCATCGGCCTGCCCGCTGTGTTCAGGCTCGTGTTGACCACCACCGGCAGACCCGTGCGCTTGTCGAATTCCGCCAGCATCCTCGCCAGGACCGGGTTGTCCGCGGGTTCGACGGTCTGGACCCGCGCGGTGCCGTCCACATGGGTCACCGCGGGAATGCGTGCGCGCCACGCCGGGGCGACGTCGTGGACGAACAGCATGTACGGGCTCGGCAGCGGCCCGCGTCCGAAGATCTCGGACGCCCGGTCGGCGAGCACCATCGGCGCGAGCGGACGGAACTGTTCGCGCCCCTTCACATCGTTGAGGCGTTCGAGATTCGCCGCCCGACCGGGATGCGCCAGCAGCGAGCGATGCCCGAGTGCGCGCGGGCCGAATTCCGCGCGGCCCTGGAACCAGGCCACCACCTGGTCCTCCGCGAGCGCTTGCGCCACGTCGGCCGCCACGTCCTCGGACCTCGTGTATCCGACCTTCGCCGTGCGGAGAACACTTTCCAGCTCGGGATCGGTCCACTCGCGGCCGAGGCCGGCCCCCCGCATCGGGGTGGCGCGCTCCCCGAACTCGGCAGCCAATTGCAGCGCGGCGCCCAGCGCGGTGCCCGCGTCGCCCGCCGCCGGTTGCACCCAGATCTGTTCGTAGGGGCCCTCGGCGTGCAGTCGGCTGTTGGCCACGCAGTTCAGCGCGATGCCACCGGCCAGCGTGAGCGTCCGCTGTCCGGTCTGGTCATGCAGCCAGGAGGTCAACTCCAGCAGCACGTCCTCGAGTCGACGTTGCACACTCGCGGCCAGGTCGGCGTGGTCGCGCCCGAACTCACCGCCGGTCACGGCGGGTGCGAAGTTCGCCCAGTCCACCGGCTCGGTGCGGAAACCACCGTCACCGGTGGAGTACAGGAGGTCCCGGAACCGGTCGAGGAATCGGGGCGTGCCGTAGGAGGCGAGAGCCATCACCTTGTATTCGTCGCTCGACCGGGTGAATCCGAGATGTTCGGTGAGGTCCTCGTACAGCAACCCGAGTGAGTGCGGCAGCTGCTGCGACGCCAACTCCACGAATTTGCCGTCTCGATATTCTCCGGCGAGATAGGAATGGCTTTCGCCGCGTCCATCGGCTACCAGGACCGCGCAGTCACCCGCCGGGGCCGCGAGCGCCGCGGACGCGGCATGCGCCAGGTGATGTCGCACGAAGCGCACGTTCGCGGGATCGAGGCCGGGCAATGCGGCCGCGAGGAACGCGGGCGCTCGGAAAGCGTAGTCCGTCCTGGTCTCTTCGCTGTTTCGATCGAGACCGCCGAGCGAATGATCGACCAGTCTCGGGTCGTAGGAGTAGCCGACCGCGTCGAGCTGATCGGGACGTAATCCCGCGCGGTCCAGACACCAGGCGGCCGCTTGCTCGGGCAACTCCCACGCGGAGAACGGCACCGGTCGCTTGCCGTGCTTGCGGCGGGTGAACCGCTCTTCTTCGGCCGCTGCGACTATTTCGCCGTCCACGATCAGGGCGGCGGCAGGATCATGAAATATCGCGTTTATTCCGAGAATGCGCACGGGCCCGCCTTTCTGGTCGAGACGCGGGACCTGTCGGTCTGCCCGCTACATATCGGGGCGCTACCCGCTTAAGTCAGCACTAAACCGAAGCGCCGGAAAGCGCCGATCATCAGCGCAGCGACTCTTTCGCCGGCTCGGCCGCACGCCCGGCGAACCAGTCGATCGTGCGGTGCAGTCCTTCGGACCTGGTGACCACCGGCCACCAGCCCAATTCGCGCCGGGCCAGCGAGATATCCGGGCAGCGCCGCTTGGGGTCATCGATCGCGCCTTCGACATACTGGACCGTGGACCGGCTGCCGATCACCGATCGAATTTCCTCGGCCAGACTCCGCACGGAAACTTCCTCCGGATTGCCGATGTTGACCGGTCCCGGATGGTCTGTGGCCGCCAGTGCGAGCAGGCCGCGCACTGTGTCTTCGACGTAACAGAGTGAGCGGGTCTGCTCGCCGGTTCCCGCGATGGCGAGCGGTGCGCCCGACAACGCCTGGCCGATGAATGTGGGCACCATTCGGCCGTCGTCGGTGCGCATGTACGGACCATAGGTGTTGAAAATTCGGGCAATTCCGGTGTTCACACCCAATTCGCGGCGAAACGCCATGGTCAAAGCCTCGGCATACCGTTTCGCTTCGTCGTAGACGCTACGCGGACCGACCGGATTGACATAACCCCAGTAATCCTCGGGTTGCGGGTGCACAGCTGGGTCACCGTAGACCTCGCTCGTCGACGCCAGCACGAACCGAGCTCTCTGCCGCTCGGCGACCTCGAGGGCGTTGGCGGTCCCGAGCGAACCCGCTCGCAGCGTCTCGATCGGCAGCCGCAGGTAGTCCGGAGGCGACGCCGCCGACGCGAGGTGGAAGACCACGTCGAACGAGCCCACCGCGGGCAGCGGCTCGGTGACGTCGTGCTGTACGAGATCGAACTCGGGCCGGTCCAGCAGCCGGGCGACGTTGTCCGGGGCGGACGTAGCGAAGTTGTCGAGCGCGACCACGGCTGTGCCCGCGTCGAGCAGCTGTTCACACAGGTGCGATCCCACGAAACCGCAACCACCGGTGACCAACGCACGTTCAGATCGTTCGGACATGGCGCACCCCTACGCGGGACCGGTCGCGTCGATACCGCGATTCATCGGCGGTGACCCGTCGGAGCGTCCGCCGCTTCCTCCGGCGCGGTCGAGCCGACCGCTGTCTCCGGGCCCGCCGTCGTTGTGCGTCCGCACGGCCGCGGCGGTCACCCGACGGTACGCATGAAAGGTTTCCGTGGCGATCCGGTCCCACGAGTAGCGCGCCTGCACTCGATCGCGCCCGGCGCGGCCGTACTTCTCCCTGAGCATGGGCGTGGCCAGGAGATCGCGGACCGCGTCGGCCAGTTCGGCGGGCGCCTGGGGAGTGATCAGTCTGCCGGTCCCACCGTCGACCACGGTGTCGATCAGGCCCCCGACGGCGGTGGCCACCACGGGAACGCCGCATGCCATCGCTTCCAGCGGCGTTATGCCGAACGGTTCGTACCACGGTGTGCACACGACCACGTCCGCCGACCTCAGTAGCGCCGCCATCCGTGTCCTCGGCACCTGCCCCAGCATGCGAAGCCGGTCTCGCACGCCGAGTTCGTCCGCCAGTGCCAGTAGCCGCCGGCCTTCCGGATCATCGGCGACTTCGCCGTCGTCCGGGCCGCCGACCAAGACCAACTCGGTGTCCGGCAGGCCGGTGAGTGCGGTGATGGCGATATCGAAGCCTTTGCGCGGCACCAACCTGCCCACACTGACGATGCGGTACCGAGCCGATTTCGGTGCGCTCGGCCCGTCGGGCGTGAACTGCTCGAGATCCACGCCGCAGGGAATCACCGAGGTCCGGGACCGGTGCACGCCCATCCTCGCTAATTCGAACACCTCGTCGGTACATGTGGCGATGATGCGGTCGGATTGTTCGGCGATCCGTTGTTCGAGGCTTATCCGGTCGGCCGGGCTGGTGTCGTTCGCGCCCTGGTGGCGCCGTTTCACCACCCCGAGCGCGTGAAACGTCTGTACTACCGGGATGCCTGCGGGGTGCGCGGCCGCGAGGGCGGCCAGTCCGGACATCCAGAAGTGGGCGTGCACTACTTCGGGGCGATCATGCCGCCATTGCTCTCGCAGGAAAGTACCGAATTCGCCCATATGCGGCAGCAACTCGTCCTTCGGCAGTGGATGCGGGGGCCCGGCCGGGACACCGATCACGCGATAGCCCTCTTCGGTGGTGACGACATGCGGCGACTCCGCCTTCTCGCGACGGGTGTAGACGGTGACCTCGTGCCCCTGCCTGCACAGGGCCGCGGACAGTTCCGCGACATGAACGTTCTGTCCACCGGCATCGACGCCGCCCAAGACGGCGAGCGGGCTGGCGTGTTCGGACACCATCGCGATCTTCATGATTCCGCCTTTTCACTCCGGGACACTGCCTTCATTCGGTGACCTCGGCGAGGAGGGAATCCCACCGGCGCAGGAAGACCTCGAGGCCGAAATGCTCCAGCGCGAACTGCCGGCCCGACTTGCCCGCGAGCACCGCCAGGTCGGGTTCGTGGAGGAATTCATGGAACTTCGCGGTGAGCGCGGCGATGTCGGAGGAGATGGCGCCGGCTTCCGGCGGCACCGCGCGCACGGCCTCCGTGGTGGCGAGGGCAACCACCGGCATGGCCAGGTGCATGGCTTCCAGCAGCGACAATCCGAGCGAGGTCCATCGCGCGGTGTGCAGATAGACCCTCCGCCGGGCCATTTCCGGATGCAATGCGGACTGTTCGAAGTCGCCGATTCCGCGGATCGGGTGTCCGGAGGCGCTGTCGGCCGTGAATTCGTCCGCGCCGATGCCGTACAAATCGATCGGCCCCGCCATCGCGAAGTCGGGCAACAGATCACTGCCGGTGATCCTTCCGCGCCGCATCGGCTCGTTGATCAGTGCTACGCCGTGTGGCACTTCGCCGGTGTAGAGCCCGCCGGGGTCCACGATGCCGTGGGGTACGACCCGGGTCCGCGCGCGTCCGTTGTCCCACATCAGATTGTTGAAATGCGTTACGTGCACGATCGGGATGTCGGTGCGATCGGCCAGCGGATGAGTGGTGGTGGCCGCGTGGGGACGCGGAGTGTTGTGCTCGACGTAGACCGCCGGAATGTCGGCGCCGGGACGACGACCGAGCCATCGCTCGGTGAGGTCGAGCTCCTCCGGGCGCTGCAGTACGACCACGTCCGGCTCGGTTTCGCGCAATCGACCCGCGGGCACGTCCTCGGCGGACGGCCAGTCGCGGCCGCACCGCCCGCGGCCCCACGGCCCGCCGCCGTCCAGCACGGGGAGCAGGTAACGGTGCGGCCCTCGAACGAACGAAGTCGTCCAGGAGCCGTGGACGTGCCACAGCAACACGGTGAGCCGTTCGGTCGTCGCGGCCATGTCGGTAGCTCTTGCCTATCGACGCCGGATCAAACCTGGTCCGCGGCCCGGCGAGCAACCGGCCCGCAATCACCGCGTTTCGCGGCAGCATCGATGCGCCGGTTTCCACCTAGGGGTTTGAATCGTTGGTGCCAGGCAATGGCCGCGATATGAGCGCACCGAACGCTGTCACGTTTCGCCCTGACCATCGGTCGGCCGAAACGATCGAGATTCTCGATCCCGCTACCGGTGCCACCGTCGGCAAGGTGCCCATGACCGGTGTCGCGGAGATCGAGCGCCACGTGGAGCTGGCCAATCGTGTTCAGTGCGAATGGGCGCGAACTCCGGCGGCCGAGCGGGCGGCCGCGCTGCGTTCCGGCGCCGCCGCGCTGCGTGCGCATGCCGACGAACTCGCCGAACTCAACCATGCCGAAACCGGACGCCCGCAGTCGGAGAGCGAAGAGGGCGTGTTGGCCGGTGCCGCGACGTTGGAGCAATATGCCGAATTGGGACCGGTGCACCGAGGAAAGAGCCTTCAGGGCGACTACGCAGCGACCGACTTCATGGTGTGGGAACCTCGCGGCGTCGTCGTCGCCCTGACGCCTTGGAACGATCCCGTCGCCGTGGCCTGCGGATTGCTCGGCGCGGCCCTGGCCACGGGAAACACGGTCGTGCACAAGCCGAGCGAACGCGCACCGCATACGGGAGGTCTTCTAGGCGATCTGCTCGCCCGTGACCTCCCTGAGGGTGTTCTACAGACGGTCCAAGGCGATGGGCGTATCGGCGCACTGCTCGCCGCACGCCCCGATGTGGACGTCGTCGCGCACGTCGGCAGCACGGCTGCGGGACGGTCGATCGCGAAAAGCGCTGCGGCCACCGGCGCCAAGGCACTGCTGGAAAACGGCGGCAATGACGCCCTCGTCATCGACGCCGGTGTGGATCCCGGGTGGGCCGCCGGGCAGGCGGCGCTCGGCGCGTTCGCGAACGCCGGTCAGGTCTGCGTGTCCGTCGAGCGGATCTTCGTGCACCGCGACGTCGCGGCGGCATTTGTCGCGGCACTGGTAGCCGAAGCCGAATCCTGGAAGCCCGCGCCATTGGTCGACCGGCGCCACCGCGATCAGGTGCACGCCCACGTGCGCGACGCTGTGGAACACGGGGCCGACCTGGTCAGAGGCGGTGTGGTGCCCGACGGCGCCGGCGCGCACTATCCGGCTACGGTACTGGCCCACTGCGATCCGAATATGCGGATCATGCGCGAAGAAACGTTCGGTCCGGTCGCGCCGGTGCGGGTGGTGGACACATTCGAACAGGGCATCGCCGAGGCCGCGAGCGACGACTACGGTCTCGCCGCGACCGTGCTCACGCCCTCGCTGGCCAATGCCCAGTACGCCTGGCGCGAACTGCCGGTCGGCACGGTGAAGATCAATGCGGTGTTCGGCGGGGCGCCCGGTGGAGCGGCGCACCCACGCCGTGCCAGCGGAACCGGCTTCGGCTACGGGCCGGAACTACTGGACGAGATGACCCAGACGAAGGTCGTGCACCTGCGTCCGGTGCCGTTGTAGGAGGCCGTATCCCGATGTGCCACGTTTCGGTCACCGAGTGGCAGCTTCGCTGTCGCCTCCGATTGACCTGAGATCGCGTCGGGTATGTGCTCGGATATGCGCCGAGACGTGCGGGTACGTGTCACCGGGTGGCTCAGCTCCGTGCACGGGGAAGCGGGAGCCGGGGACGTTCTGAGCACGAGCCGAGTGGTTCGAGCCGGACGAACCGTGGACGCCGGGGCGTTCGAATATCGGTGGCGCTGATGGCTTCCGGAATGGTGGGCGTGAGCGCTCCGGCCGTGGCGAAGACCACTGTCGTCATCGCCACCCGAAACCGCGCTCCCGAGTTGGCCCGTACCTTGAGCGAGTTGCACGCACTACACCCGCGCCCGGCGATTGTGGTGGTGGACAACGGTTCGACCGACAACACCGTCGCCGCGGCCGAGGCTTTCCCGGACGTGCGAGTCGTCCGACTACCGCGCAATTTCGGAGCGGCGGCGCGCAACCTCGGCGTCGCGATCGCTCGGACCCCCTATGTCGCCTTCAGTGACGACGACTCGTGGTGGGCCGGCGACGCACTCGCCGAAGCCGAGCGGCTGCTGGACGCCCATCCACAGCTGGGCCTGGTGGCGGGCCGGACGCTCGTCGGCGCGGACCACCGTGACGATCCCGTCAACGAGCTGATGGCGACCAGCCCGCTCGGGCGCCTCCCCGAGCTGCCGGGTCCGTCGGTTCTCGGCTTCCTGGCCTGTGCGGCGATCGTCAGGAAGGAGGCGTACCTGCAGGCCGCCGGGTTCAGCCCGCTGCTGCATTTCGGTGCCGAAGAACGGTTGCTGTCACTCGACATGGCGGCCTGCGGCTGGCACCTTTGTTACGTGGCGCATGTGCGCGCGCACCATCACCCGTCGGCGCGGCGACCACCTCAGGCATGGCGCAGGCGGGTCGAGCAGCGCAACAACGCCTTGATCGTCTGGATGCGGCGGCCGCTGGGCCGGTGCGTGGCCGAGTCCGTCGGCCTACTGTGCCGAGCAGCGCGTGACCCGGAAATGTTGCTGGCGATCGCGGGCATGATTCGTCGCCTGCCGTGGGCGTTGGCGCAGCGGCGTCGGCTGCCGCCGGAGGTGGAACACCGGGCCAGGACGCTGGAACTCGCCCATGGAAGGGAGTGACCGGATGGCACAAGAATCCCAGCGCCGTTCCCCCGCGCGCCGCTATGTCGGTTGACGTTCACCGGCAGCCCGTTTCACAGCGACCAGCCGATCATCGAGGTCGCAGCGCCGCCTCGAGCATCGGATCGAGCAGGACGTCGGGTAGGCGGTGCATGAGCACCCGCCGTGGGTCGGGCCGGACCGAGTAACGCCTGCGCGGCCGAGATGCGGTGGCGGCCTTCCATACGGCGCGAGCGAGGACATCCGGGTGGTGGGCGCGGCGCTGTTCACCTTCGGCGAGGGCTGCGACCTTGCCGGTCAGTTCGGCGAAGTGAGTGGACCGCTCGCGCGCGCGTGCGAAGGTGGCGCGGATGCCGTGCACCATGTCGGTGCGGAAGGGGCCCGGTTGGATGATGCTGACCGGGATGCCGAGGAACATCAGTTCCCGCCGCAGTGCGTCGGAGTAAGCCTCGATGGCGTGTTTGGTCATGGCGTAGGGCCCGTTGAGCATGAGGGCCTTCTGCCACCCGGTCTCGGAGCTGATGGTGATCACTCGTCCCCGGCGCCGGCGCACCAGCGGGAAAGCGGTGACTGTGGCGCGTGCTCGTCTGTTCGTGTCGGTGCGTACCGCTAATCTGCTCGCATGGTCGGACCGGACGCGGCGCTGCGCCGACTGACGCGAGAAGCGGGAAAGCTGCTGCAGCCGTATGGCTTCGATGGCTCCGAGGCCAGGTGGGTGCGGGTCGTGCCGGGCGGTGTGGCCTCCGTCTGCCGCAGCCGGACGCTGCGTACCTGGACCGACGGGCAGCAGGAGCTGACATTCGGATTGAACCTGAGTGCCACACCGGCCGCCTGGTGGGAATTCTGTAACCGGCGCAATACCCAGCTGGGTCTGCCGATAGCGCCGCTCGAGCAGGCGACCGGCCCCGGACTGATCGATGAACACGGTATGCCGGACGATCTGACCGAGTTGTGGTCCCTGCGGGTCGACCCGGCCCGACCGGGTCAGGTGCTGCAGGCCGACGTCGACGCCATCCGCGCCCAGCTGCCCCGGCGGGTGCACTCCTACGCGCGCCGGGCGCTGCGACTGCTCGAACCGGGCCGCTACCTCGACGAACTGCTGGCCCTCCCGGACCCGCGGATCGAAACCTGGGAGGCGATTATCGTCCTGCTCGCCGATCGCGGACCCGGACCGCAACTGGAGGACGCACTCGTCCGCTACCAGGCATGCTTCGCGGAGCCGGACACGTCGGCCTATGCAGAGAACGTCATCGCATACGCACAACGCCGTGCGGCTCAGGTTTGAGCAGTGACGGGTAGCAGCCCATTTGCGTGTCGCAGTGAACGCTTGATCGTGCGGCCGACAAGCGCCGGTATCGGTCACCGAGATTTCGAATCGGCGCAGCGGAATATTCGTGTCCGGCGTAAATCCGTCGATGTGCGCCGGGATTCATCGGCGTGGGGCGGTGTTTTCGTCGGTAATCGCCGGTAGAACTTGATCATGCCTGATCAGATCCGATTTGCGCGGTTGGCGCTGGACCAGGTGGCCGCCGAGCTGGACCGAACCGCTTTCGGCGGCGGCTACCTCACCGCCGAGCGTATGCGGTTCCTCGCGACCAAGGTCCGCGACGCGGGCCAGGTGTACGACAAAGCCGTCGGATCGGCGGAATCCGCGGGCTGAGCCGAGCGTTGTTCGCGGACGAAAGAGGGCCGGACCCGCAGCTGCGCCTGTGACGATCGCGTCCTTTTCCCGCCGGAATCCGAGCCTCGGCGTTCTTAGCGTCGGTGCAATGGAAACCGATCTCGTTCCCGGCGCAAGGGACGCCACCGCCTTGCGGACACCCGTCGTCTGGTTCATGGCGCTCGCGGCCGCGCTGGGCACCGCCAGTATCTATCCGCTGCAACCGGCCATCGCCGAGGTGGCTGGTTCGCTGCACACCTCGCTCGCGGCGGTCGGCATGGCCCTGGCATGCGGACCGATCGGCTATCTGGCCGGACTCGCGCTTCTGGTACCGCTGGTCGACCAGTTCGCGCCGCGCATCGTGGTATCGGCCCAATTCGGCGCGTTGGCAGTCGCATTGGCCGTGAATGCGGTCGTCGGTTCGCCCTGGCTGCTCGGCTTCGTCGTCGGCCTGATCGGGGCAGGATCCTCGGCCGGTGCCCAATTGAGTTCGATCGCCGGGCGTTTCGCGCAACCGTCACGGCAGGCCACGGCGCTGGGAATCGTGACCGCGGGCATTTCGGCGGGGATCCTCGTGGGCCGGATCGTCGGAGGGTGGCTGACGGATTCGATCGGCTGGCGCGGAATGCTGTCCGTCTTCGCAATGGCTTGCGCCGCCATCGCCGCCATCGCTCGCTTCGTCCTACCCGCCGCGGCGGGAAGTGCCACCGTCGGCTATCTGGCGACACTTCGCGAAATTCCCGGACTGTACAGCCGGTTTTCGGCGCTCCGGTTGGCGGCAGGTCGCGGCGCCCTCTGGTTCTTCGCTTTCTGCACGATTTGGGCCGGACTCGCGGTCGCGCTTTCCCAGCCGCCGTTCTCGTATTCCGCCGAACGAATCGGCATGTACGCCTTCGCTGGGCTCCTCGGCGTTGTCGCCACCCGCATTTCGGGAACGTGGACCGATCGCATCGGTGCGCAGCGAGTGATCCTGGTCGGGCTCGCGCTCGCCGCAGCCGCGGTCCTGAGCGTTTCCCTGCCGCAGACCGTCGTAACCCTCCTCTGCCTCGGCCTCTTCGACGCCGGACTGTTCGCGGCGCAGGTAGCCAATCAGAGCACGGTGCTCGCTATCGACCCGGCCGCACCGGCCCGCTTCAACAGCGCCTACATGATCGTCTACTTCATCGGCGGCAGCTCGGGCACCGCCGCCGGTGCCGCCGCCGTCGGCTGGTTCGGCTGGCCTGCCACCGCCCTCCTCGCCGTCATGGCCATCGCAGCCGCCGCGGCCGTGACCATGACCACTTCCAGCACCCGGCCCTAGCTATGCACGGGCACCCTCCGGGCAGCGACTCGCTTCGACCGTGTGGTTCCGTTCGCCACGACCGAAACCGGAGCGGGCCTCATCTCGCACGGAGGCGCTGACAGCCGCACGGACATGGAGATTGGCTGGTCATGGGCCCCGGGGGGTGGAGGGTGCCCACCCCCCGGGTGGGTGGGTGAGGCGCCCTCAGGGGGTGGGCACCCTGCACCCACCTCGGACGGTAGCGGTTCGCGGGTCGGCCGCGCGGCGAATCCACTGCGGCGTTCCGCGTGGCAAGACGTTGTCCGCATTGCCCTCTCACGACCGAAGGGTCGCCACCGCGGACGGTAGCGACCCTTCAGCAAGCGGATTCACTCCGGCGAGGGCAGAACAAGTCGCCTCCGCATCCGTGGGACGTGCAGTCCAGCTGGATGGCCGGAGAGCTACTCACGCCGACCGGCGGGGCCGGGATTCGTCCTGCGGTCAGGAGCTTCCGGTCGAGGGACGGGAGTTGCGCAACCGCTCGCATACGGCGTGGTCAGCATCAGGGCGGTGCTCGCCGGTGCGGGCGCAGCCCTGCGCGGTGTACCCGGATCTGTCGTAACCCCACCTGTCGTATCCGAACCGGTCCCGTCCGGATCGGTCGTAACCGGATCGGTCCCTGCCGGATCGGTCGTAGCCGAAGGAGTCGTAACCGAAGGAGTCGTAACCGGATCGGTCCCTGCCGGATCGGTCGTAGCCGAACGAGTCGTAACCGAAGGAGTCGTAACCGAAGCGGTCACGGCCGGAGCGGTCGCGGCCGAAGTCGTCGAAGCCGTCCGCCCCGTATCGGTCTTCGATGCCTCCAGGATTGTGGGCGCAACCGGCGGTCGCTGTCCCATGGCAGGGAACGGCGAAGGCCGGCGCGACGACAGCGACAGGAGCGAGCGTCAATGCCGCGACGACCGCGGTCCGCGCGACTATGTGCCCAGCCCTACCGACACCCATGGTTCTCGACAACAACTTCGACCTCCTGTTCGCAAGCCGCACAGCGCTTTCCGACTTCACGTCGCGTGTGCCGACCGAGCGTATCCAAGGCCATCACACTTCCACCTCAGGGGAATCCCCCATATCCCTCTGCCTCATCTGCCACGATTCACTTCCACCCGGCTCGCCACGCACGACCGGTCAGCGGAAGTCGGTGGCGTGGTCTTTCGCCCACTGCGCGAAAGTGCGCGCCGGGCGACCAGTGATCTCCTCGATGATCGTCGACACCTGCGGCGGTGCAACTGTTCCGGCTTTCCATCCGGCCAAGACGGCCTCGACGGCGAACGCGGGCATGGTCTCGATCAGTGCTGCACGCGCCTGTTCGACGGAGACCACCTCGAAGGCGATCTCGCGGCCGATGGCCTCACCTATGTGCCGCACCTGCTGTCGCAGAGTCAGTGACTCGGGCCCCCACACAGAGTAGGCGTGGCCGTGGTGCCCCGGCTCGGTCAAGGCGGTAACCGCGATTGCTGCCAGGTCCTGCTCGTGGATGGGCGCTGTTTGCGAATCGGCGTACGGCATGCGGACGACGCCCTCGTCGCGAATGGGCTTCTGCCACCACCAGAGTGCGTTCGTGGCGAACATGCCGGGCCGGATGAATGTCCATTCCAGGCCGGACTTTTCGATGGCGGACTCGACGATGCTGTGCATCTGGGCAATCGGGTTGTCGGCATCGCTTTGCAGGACTGCCCCGGACGACAGAAGTACCACGTGCCGTACTCCGGCGGTCTCGGCTGCCGCCACGAATCCGTCGATCCCGTCGGGCTTGGCGTAGAGGAACACGCGCTGCGCGCCTTCGAGTGCGGCGGGCAGCGTTTCGGGGCGCTCCAGATCAGCCGCGACCACCTGAGCGCCCGGCGGGAAGTTCGCCCCGTCGGGTTCCCTGCTCGTCAGACGGACCTGTTCGCCCCTCGCGATCAGGCCCGCCGCGACGTGGCGGCCGACATTGCCTCTTGCTCCGAAAACGACTGTGACCATGGCGGCAGCGTAGGCCGTGCGGGTTACTGCCAGTAAGGACATACCTCTGGGTAAGCTCCTGATATGGCGGTACGTTCGCAGGTCCGAAACCCTCCCTGGCCCATGACGAGTGACGCATTCAACAGTGAGTGCCCGGCGCGTGAGGTGCTCGACCACATCACCAGCCGCTGGGGCGTGCTGATCTTGACCGCCCTGGGCGGCGGCGGGCCACTACGCTTCTCCGAGCTGCACGGCATGATCGGCGGGATCAGCGAGAAGATGTTGTCGCAGACACTGCGCACGCTCGTGCGGGACGGGCTTGTCGCGCGTGCCGTGGAGCCCACCACGCCGCCGCGGGTCAGCTACGACCTCACCCCCCTCGGCCAGGGGCTCACCGAGTCGTTGCAGCAGTTCCTGGAGTGGGTCCGTCAGCACACGCTCGATGTCGTGGCCGCCCAGCACCGCCACGACAAGCAACGCGGATGACTCCACGACTCGCGATTGCGCTCCACCACTGCCCAACAGACCACCGCGCTGGTCGAAGTGGCTGCGCGCGGCGACCGGTGGCGGCCCCGGGGCCGTGATTGCTTCGGCCCTCGGGCTTCCTAGGCTGCGCTCCCGCCGAGTCGCTCCGGCCGAGGCCGACCTCAGCCGGAGCGGCGGCGCGCCTTGAACCTCCGAACCCATTGCGCGATAGCCGCCACTGCCGAGAACATCGCCGTCGCGCCTGCCAACAGCGCGGAACCGGTGAGCTTCGCGGTCGAGAACTCGACCTTTCGCATCCCTGGTAGCGGGTATTGCCCGTTGCCCGAAGCCCATCGGATCACGAAGCCGGCCTGCGTCCCGAGGTCGGTGGGAGGGCCGGACCCGATCATGGACCGCAGCTCCGGTCCCTTTCCGTTGAGATAGACCAGTGTGAAAGCGACGAAAAGCGCCACCGCCACCGCGGAACCCGTCGTCAAACGAGCAAGCGTTTCGGTGCGGGTCCAAAGATTCGCCAACGCGGCGAGCACGGTGAGGAAGATCGCGATGGTAGCGAGGATCGCCCACTTGCCGCTGAGATTGGAGTGGGCGGGCGGCTTCTGCGACCAAAGACCCACGAGCGTAGTGCTGATATGGGTTTGGCCGAAGGCATTGCTCCAGATCGTGCCGTCGGGTCCGCCGGTGGTCAGCCACGGCTTGAACAGCAGGGTGAATGTGATGACGCAGCCCACCGCGGCCAACAGGTAGCCCGAGTTGTCTCGTAGCAGAGTTACGAGCGGTCGGACCCGCGCCCGCAGTTTCTCCGCGTCGACCCGCCGTTTTCGGCCGCCGCCCGTTGCGCGAATAGGTGAGCCTGCCTGCCGGTTCTGATTCTTGCTTGCCCCCCATGGAGTTGGCTGCACCATATCGTCAATCCCTATTCAGTGAGTCGCTACATGATGAACCGTCAGATATCGGCTCATTGGATACTGAAGTAACGCGAGTCGCGGTCGGTTCCCGGCAACCCTTCACGTCATGAGCCTGCGAGCCATTGCCGCTCACCGGGCCGCTGGGGGCTACGCCGGGAGTCTTTTTCGATGGTTGAGCCATCGACAGTGGATCTGCGATGTCCTCCAAGGACCGGCCTTCGGCGTTCACTCCGAAGAACCAGGCGACCAGGCCACCGAAGATCATGAACCCGGCGCCGATGAGGTAACCGACCGTGAGCGGAAACCGATCGGGACTCGGGTTGTCGGCGCCGCCCACTAGGTGACCGAAGAGGAACGGGGCGACAACCCCGCCGGCGCCCTGCGAGATCGCGAAGAAGAACGAGATGGCTTGACCACGCAGTTCCAGCGGGAAGATCTCGCTGACCGTGAGATAAGCGGAGGACGCCCCCGCCGAAGCGAAGAAGAAGATGACACACCAGAAGATGGTCTGCGTGGTTGCGTCGAGAATACCCGCGTTGAAAGCCCAAGCGGAGATGAAAAGCAGAAAACCGGACCCCACATAGGTCGCGCAGATCATCTTCCTGCGACCGATGCTGTCGAAGAGCGGGCCGAGCACGAGAGGGCCGATCAGATTGCCGACAGCGAAGGGGAAGAAATAATAACCCGTATGGTGGGCCGGTACATTGTAGAAGTTGATCAGCACCAATCCGACGGTGAAGAAGATCGCGTTGTACAGGAACGCCTGTGTGGCCATCATCGTGAATCCGAGGAAGGAACGGGACGGATATTTTCCGAAGAAGATCCGACCCATCTGCACATAGGAGAGCCGACCCGCGTCCACGACATCCAGAGCTTTGCTCTCATCGACCGGAGGTAGATCGATTCCTCTGCTCCGAACCTGCGCTTCGATCTCGTCGACGGTCCGCTCGGCTTCCTCGGCCCGTCCATGAGTGAGCAGCCAGCGCGGGCTCTCGGGGATGTGCCTGCGCAGGAAGATGATGATGAGCCCGAGGACGGGGCCGATGAAGAAGCCGATGCGCCATCCCCAGCCGGTGGGGATGAAACGTTCGTTGAACAGGACCAGGCTGGCCGCCGCTCCCAGCGCCGCGCCGCCCCAATAGGTGCCGTTGATCGCGATGTCGACCCGGCCCCGATACTTGGACGGCATGATCTCGTCGATCGCCGAATTGATCGCCGTGTATTCTCCACCGATTCCCATGCCCGCGATGAACCGGAAGAAGTACAGCGACCACGCATTCCAGGAGAACCCGGCCAATCCACTGCCGAGGAGGTAGATGGCCAGGGTCAGGATGAACAGTTTCTTGCGGCCGAGCCGGTCGGTGAGGCGGCCGAAGACGAGGGCGCCGACGACTTGTCCGGCCAGGTACCACGATGCCATCGCGCCGACCTGGCCGGAGGTCAGATGCAGCGCATCCGCGTCCTGCAGCGGTCCGCCCATGCTGCTGACGATCTGGATTTCGATTCCGTCCAGAATCCAGGAGACGCCCAGCCCGACGACGATGAGCCAGTGAAACCTGGTCCACGGAAGCCGGTCCATCCGGGCGGGAACCAGACTTCGGATTACCTTGGTTTGCGTTTCCAACACTTGATGATCACCTCGACTCGAGAGTTAGCCAGTCCGTCCATGCCCCTGCGTGAGGGTGGCGGGATCAGTCGATATTCACCGCCTCTTCTCGACATCGGCGAGATCCCGGCTCGGACGGGTCTGGCAGCACGCGACGCCGATGGGTGCGACTCGTCCTGGACGAGCCCAGATTCCGGGCGGCCCGGCCCGTGCACGGCGCACATACTCTCCCCTTCCGCGTACAGAGCCTGGCGACGGGCGACGGTGGCCATCCGGGCGCGGAGGTGTGCCGCATGTGCGTCTCCCCATCTGGACTGGCGTCCCTCCTCACCGCCCTGAGCGCAACATGGTTACGCCCGGGTTACACGAAGATTGGTTCGCTATGAATTGTGCCACTATCCGACGGCTCATTAAACAGATGTGGCCGTTCCCATTTCGGCGAAGTGGCGTTCCAGCAGGTGACGGCTCGGTGGCGCGGCTGCGCGGATCTACTTGTGCCCCAGGGGGAGACACCGATCTCGCGGCGGCGCGGTGTCCCGGCTCGGGATCAGCGCGTCGTGCCCTGCGACAGGGTTAGCGCGTGGATCGCGAGAACGGCGGTATCGTCCTCCACTCCGGATCCGAAGGAGTGCAGCAGTTCTCGGGGGGAGTGTCATCGGTCGCCGCTCAACCTGTTCAGGGTCAAGCCTCTGCGTAGCGGGGGTGCGGCAGGGCTGCAAGGTGGCAACCAAGGAATTGGGCCCCCACTCGTGTTTTGTGGCTGCTGACAGTGGGAAGCCGCTGACTCGGGTGATGCCACCGGCGGGCCAGTACACCGTGCCTCTATCGAACAAACGTTCCCATCCCGGCTAGGCTTTATCAGTGACCAATGAGAACCCCGCCGAGGGGGCCATCCATCGCTACTTCGATGCACTCCAGACTGGGAGCCCGATGCTCCTGAAGGAGTGCTTCACTGATGACGCGCGATGGTTCGCACCAGGCCGTCTGCCCAACTCCGGAGTCTGGCACGGGCCGAACGCCATCGTTGAGGAGTTCTTTCCGATCGCGATGGCTCGGATGCAGCCGGGGTCGTTCACCACTGAACTGCTCAGCCTGACCATCGGCGACTCGAACGCCGTCGTCGAGTGGCGATCGAGGGCGACGACGACATCAGGCCACGAGTACGACAACGCCTACATCGCGAACTTCGTCGTCACGGACGGCAAGATCTCCGAGGTGCGCGAGTACTTCGACACCCAACGCGGCGAGACGCTGTACCAGTAGGACGGCTTCAGTGGCGATGTGCCAGGCGAAGCGGCAAGACGGCTTCGGAGCCGTTCGCTATCACGGGACAGGGCGCCGCTCGGGGCAGCCCGGGGGCGCCTCACTGCCTGATCTTGTCCAAGGGGTAGTGGGCAAGGGAGAAGACGGCAATCGAGTAGACCGCCATGCCGAGCAGCACCGAGAGTGGGATCTGTCCGTCAGGGTCGAAGGCGACCCAGAGTGCGTAACCTGCCGGCGGCAGACATAGCACCGCCGCAGTGGCTTCGCACCAGGCAACGAGCCTGTTAGCTTTCCTGCGGCGCACCGGATCAACGAGAGTGGTATCGGGAATCTCCTCGCCGTATCCCTCGGTTCGGCTGGTGGCGACTCCCCGGAATCCCTTCGAGGCAGCGTAGGCGCAAGCGATCGCCGCCGAACCGAAGATCAAGCTGATGACGAAGGCTTGCATGACATCCCCCTTGGTCTACTGACCTGCTCGCGTTGATTACCTACTGACATTCTCGCGTCGCTGTGGCGTGCGATTCTCGGCGGTTCCGAGGAGGTCCCAGCGGTTGCCTGCGATGTCGAGGAAGACGGCGACCCGGCCGTAAGGTTCGGTGCGGGGCTGCGTCACGAACTCGACGTTCGCTGCGGTCATCCGTGTGTATGCCTGGTCGAAGTCGTCGACTCGGAGGAAGAAGCCGACGCGGCCCGCGGTCTGGTCACCGACGGCGGCGAGTTGGCGGGTGCCGTCGGCGCGGGCGAGCAAGATCCCGGTCTGCGCGTCGGGCGGGCGAACGACGACCCATCGTTTCGGACGCCCATCGTTGGTCAGTGACGGGACGTCCTCGACAAGGTCGAAGCCGAGGGTATTCACGAAGAAGTCGATGGCAGGGTCATACTCTGCGACGACAATGGCGATCAGTTCCAAGTGCATTCAACGAGGCTAGGAGGCTGTGCCGCTCGTTCGGCGCATGGCGGTGTATCGGGCCCAGGTTCCAGCAGACAGGGCGGCCCATCGGCCGGCGGTGGTTGGAGCGAGTCCCAGTAGTTCGGCGAGGACGGGAATGAGCATCTCGGCTGCGAGATGGAACATCGCGGCTCTGCGGGCGTGGTTGGGGCGGATGCCGCGGGTGACGAGTTCGCCGCGGATGTGGCGATGAAGACAGGGACCGATCCCGATGATGACGGCGGAGTACGCGCACTCGCAGTCGCGCGGCCTGTTTCGGTTCGGCACCTTCTGTGGTGGCCGACTCGGTTGGTCCGGCTTACCCTCGATATCGGTGGAGGTGTTCGAACCCGGCACAGGTGGGGGTGGGGACTGTGCGCTGGCAAGTGGTGTCCATTCTGGCATTGTGGGTCGGCGGGGAGATGGTGGGTTTGGCCTTCTTCTGGCAGGCCTGGCTGATCTGGCCGGGATCGGTGCTCATGGTGGCGGGGTTGGCGGGGACGTTGGTGACGGAGCTTCGCCGACGGCCGGAGCCCGATCTGATGACGGGAATCGCCGACCACTTGACCGAGGTGTACGAGGGGCACGTACGAGATTTGGGGCCCGATCACCCTCAGACCCTGCTTTCCCGCGACAACATTGCTTACGCCTACGGATTCGCGGGCCGAATCGACGAGGCCATCGGTCTCTACGGGCAGAATTTCACCGACCGTGAGCGGGTCCTGGGATCCGGCCATCCCCAGACCCTGCTCTCTCGCAACACCCTCGCCGGCGCTTACACGTCCGCGGGCAGAGTCGCGGAAGCCATCGGCCTCTACGAGCAGAACCTCGCCGACTCCGAGCGGGTTCTGGGGTCTGATCACATCGACACCTTGAACTTTCGCAACAACCTCGCCGACGCTTACAAGGCGGCGGGACGGTTGACCGAAGCTATCGGCCTCTACGAGCAGAACGTCACCCACGCCGACCGGGTCTTGGCGCCCGAGCACCCACTCGCTGTGGTCGCCCGCGGCAACCTTGCCGCGGCGCGGCTATCGGATGGCGGAGGTACGACGGATCGCACCGACCAATGAGGTGGAGCCGGTGAGACCATCCAACCGGCCGGGATTCGCGTGCCTGTCGTCGTGGACGCCAGCCGCTGAGCCAGACCGATCTTCCACCCTGTGGATGCCCGCACGGTCACGTAGGTCAGGGCGCCGGCGGCCGGCGCGGTCGGTTCAGTGTCGGGACGCTGGTCGTGCACCGTCTTCATGCAGCTGACGAGGGCGACGTCGGCGGTGAGTGGTCGTATGTCGATCACCTCGACGCTGGTGCGGATATCCCCGAACCCGCTGCTCAGTGCCGCGCTCATCGCCGCCTCGCAGGCGCCCCGCCCCAGGAGTGCCGTCCGCTCATCGGCGCACCTTTCCGCGCGGTTGAGGTCGTGCTGCCGCCGGCGGACCGCTTTTCCGTCAGGTATCGGAGGACAATAGGCGTGGTGACGAATTCGGAGTACATCAGCCCTGAGGCCACCGCCGCGGCCTACCAGGAGCTGAGTCGGCATGCAGCCCGGTTGAGTCCAGGACAGATCGAGCTCTTCGCCTACGACCGCGCATTGCGGATCGAGCCGATCGTCGATTACTGCGCCTCTCCTCAGACCTCGGTGTTGTACCGCCATGGCCTGACCGAGTTTCGGATTGGTGAACTCTCGTCCTCCGAACGCAATCAGCTGGCAGAAGAGCTGTTGTCGGTACCGGAGCAGTGGGAGGGCGAGTGCAGTGAGGATCGGGCGTACTGGGCGTACGGCTGTGTGCAGCAACTGGCGATCGCCCTCTCCGCTGTAGCGATCGATGGTGCCGCTCAGGAAGCGGTGCGAGCGTGCGGACTGGGATTCGATATGCACAGCGATCTCGACTTCTGCCGGGATGAAACCGCGTCACGCCCGGGCCCCTGGCTCCGCCGTGAAATCGCGGCCCAATATGCCGCACTCGCAACAGTTACCGGTGTTGGAGAACGCGCCGCCGCAGTTCGCGAGCTACAGGCACGAGCTACCGCACCGATCGGCCTACTTCGAAAAGAACTGCCACATATCGCGAGAACCTGGGTCTGAGCAAGTAACGCGCCCCGTCGACGATGTGAAGTGACGTCGCCGCGGCTCTTGCTGCTCGAAACGTGGAGAGCGTCGATCATCTCGTTACCGCGCGGGACTAATCCACGGAGCGTGCCGACGCGAGGTGCTGCGGTTTGGGACGGATCGTCTGGTTCCGCTACCTGACAGGTACGGCCACCGTAGTTCGGCGGCGTCCGCGGAGTGGGTGGTGCCGAGTGCGCCGCGCGCCCTACATGTCGGCGGATCGCCCGCCTGATCAGAACAATGCAGCTCGCCGCAACCGAAGGGGCAAGCGACCGTCGGACGCCGCTGTTCGAGCAATGGCATGCCTCGATCACCGCGACCGCCGCCAACCTGGTGGACCGAGCCGGGCCGGTGCTACGTCCCGGCCTCACCGCGCACGATGTGCTGACGTTGGCCAGTGGTGTGGCGCTCGCCTCCGGGACCGACGTCGAGTATGCGCGGCGCTTGATTGCATTGCTGCGCAACGGCTTCGCATCTCGAACCGCTGAACCTTCCCAGGCTTGTAGAGACGACCGTGAAGCTGGTCGCGACGGCGGCGGGTTCGGGTGTGGACATGGCGGCGGGTTCGGGTGTGGACATGACGAGCAACTCCTTTGCGGGATCGGCGAAGCCGCCCCGCATGCGGGGTGCAGGCGCCGGCGACAGGGTTCTCATGCCGCGGCGGCGGGCACATAGGCACGGGCCTCGACGATCACTCGGACCTGGTTGTGGACCTCTTCGGGCCAGCACACCGGCCCCGATACCGAGAACTCGGTGACCGGTAGTGCGATCGGTTCCCCGCGCAGTCGGCCGGGTGGGCGGCGTTGCGCGCGGGCCCGCACCGGACCTGGGTCGGTGACGGGTCGGGTGGGGTGGCATACCAGCGGTCCGGGTGCGCCCACACCGCGTCGTTTTCGACGCCGTCGATGGTCAAGTACCAGCGATCGGACTGCGGGCTGCGGTGGTGGTCGCGACCGTGCTCGACTGCTTCTCGAAGCACCGAATACCCCACCCGTGAACACGCGAAAAGGATGTCACCGCCTATATCGAATTGCGGTACAACCAGAGTCGGCTCCAGTCCGGAATTGACTACCGGACGCCCAACGAAGTGGAGTCCGAGTGGTTCGGGCGGGACAAGGCAGCGTGGAAAATCAAAAGATCCGCTTTCCGAAATCTCTCCGGCACCTCACTTCCCGCTGCGGGCGGGCGGGTGACCCCCGGTGATGTGCGGCCTCCTCCGAACCGGACGTACCCATTCCGGACCATCCGGCTCTCCATTTGGGAATGCGATCGGTAGCGATAGCGGGTCCCTGGGACCTGCCAGGCGCGGAAGAACTCGATCCCGTCAGAGTGCCGACGGCTTCTGGTGGTTTGTCCAGCAAGGCAGCCGAAAGTGCCACTCCCACTTAGGGAATGATCGTCGCACCTTCGCCGGGGTACAGTGACAACGGGCACTTGGTCCTGGTAGTCGTTGCGAAAATTCCGAGGGGGCATCCATGGCCGACGCGCCGCATGCTGACTGGCTCGATCTCGTCGACGCACTCACAGCCTTACGTCGCCAGCTCATTGAGGCCCAAAGCCGAGCAACCGACAGCGCGATCAAACTGGCTATCCAGGAGGTCACGGTCGAGTTTGGATTGGAGCTACAGCGATCGGCCAAGGGCAGTGGCGGATTCCGCTTCGGCGTTGTCAGCGCAGATGTCGGTGGCGACCTGAGCAGGCGTGCGACACATAAGGTCAGCCTGAAGCTGAACGCGCTCACCGATGTCGGCGGACCGGTCGACGTCAACGATGAGGACGACGGGTAGTGGCTCCCATCGGACCCGCCACCCAGTGTGTGGTCCAGGTCCGAGTCCCGCACTCGTTCGGCACCGGATACCTGGTCGCGGCCGGACTCGTACTGACTGCGGCTCATGTGGTGACAACGCCCGAAGGCGGTGTCTACGAGTCGATTTCGGTGAACTTGACGAGGGCCTCACCGGTGTCGGGCACGATCGTGTGGTGGCGGAAAGACGTCACGGCGGATGCGGCATTGATTCGGCTGAGCCTGCAGCAGGACGAGTACATCTCCCGGCCTGTGCGATACGGCCGATTCGTCACATCCCAGCCCAACCAGCAAGTCGAGGCTATCGGCTTCCCTCGCCTGCAGAAGGTCGAATCCGCGCGCGACCAAGAACATCTTGCGGGACTGTTGAGCCCGGCGACCGGCGCGGTCTCCGGTCGCTACGAGATCATCAGCACCGCTCCGCGTCCCGCTGCTTCTTCGGGCGACCGGGGTAGTCCATGGGCAGGAATGTCCGGTGCCGCGGCATTCAGTGCCGGACTGCTCGTCGGCGTCGTCCGCAGCGATCGACAGGCACAGCACGGTGCGCGCCTCACCGCGACGCCGATCGCCGAGCTCCTCGCCGACGAACATTTCCGGCGAATCATAGTCGACGCGACGGGCCTGACGCCGTATTGCGAACCCGTTGAACTCGTCGACATCCTCGAATCACTGTATTCCGACCACAATCTTCGTTCGATCGCCGCGTTGTTGCGGGCCGACATGGAAGTTGTCCCGTTCCACGGCCGCGCAGCCGAGATCGACCGACTCGAAAGGTGGTGCACGGGCCCGGATACCTTGGCCGTCCATATTCTGGTCGGCCCAGGTGGAGAAGGAAAGACTCGCCTCGCCCGGCAGCTTTCGGGCCAGCTGAGTAGCTGCGGCTGGACCACAGGGTTCCTGTCCCCGGACCCGGGTGACGAGCGTTTCGCTATGTTGGCCCGGATCCGTACCCCGCTGCTGATTGTTGTCGACCAAGCGGAGAACCATCCGCACCGCGTCCGTGCGCTGTTGCGCAGCGTCCGAGGGGCCTCCGGACCCGTGCGCATCCTGCTCTTAGCCCGCGAGCGCGGTGTCTGGGCGGAAGGGCTGGAGGAACCGGACGACCAGTTACGCGATCTGCTCGCAGATGCTCCTGTGCTGCAGTTGGATTCGATTGCATCGAGCGCTGTGGATTGGGAGCAATGTTTCCTTCGGGCGGTACAGGGCCTGGCCGCCGCCCTGCCGATGGTTCCCGGCCACGAGACGATCGACTGGAGCGCGGCGGCGGCTGGTGTCGTCGTACCACCCGAAAGCACCCATCTTCGCCAGAGTTCGGTGCTCGGTATCCACATGACGGCGTTGACCCTGCTGTTGCAGCACGCCACACCCGTTGCCGCACTGCGCGGTGAACCGGTGGAGCGCACACTGCTGCGCCACGAGGAGTCGTACTGGACCCGCACCGCACGCGGTTTCGGACTCAACGGGCTCGACCGCACGACTCTGCGTAGTGTCATTGCGGCATTGCCGCTGGTCACCGTTGCCGATCGAAGTCAGGCGACGCAGCTCATCGACGCGCTCGGGTTGACTGACGCCGATCGGGGGCGCGTTGTCGTCCGGTGGTTGCGAGAGTTGTACCCCCGGTACGAATCCCGCTATATCGGCCACGTCCGTCCGGACCGGTTGGCGGAGTTCCTGCTCGTCGAAGCCTGCGCCGACGAATCGGATCTGCTGACCAGGATCGTCACCGGCGTTGCAGACTTCGCCGATGACCAAGAGCCTGGATACCATCAGATGATCGCGTTGCGAGAGGCCGTGCGAGCTGCGCGATCCCATGAGCATTATTCGGGGCGACCGGCGCAAGCCCTTCTGCGCCAGCTCGAGCAGACTGCAGGCGATCCGGTGCTCTCGAATGAGACCTTGACTTGGACGCTGAGCAACGTTATGACACTGCCCGAGGCGGAGCAGCGGCAGCAGGTCGAGCTGCACGCCGACGGCGGCTTCACCATCAACGGCCTGCTGGATGCGCCGGCTGCCGCACTCTTCGTCGCCGGGTACCGTCGCAACGCGGTTCCCCTCCGCGCGGCGGACAAACGACAGCAGGGGTTCGAATACTCGATACAGTCGCACGCCTTGACTCTCCTTGGCCGTGCGACAGAGGCCTGCCAGATTTCCGAGCTTGCTGCGGAATGCTTCCGCTCAGCGCCGGACTGCCGCGGCGAACTCGCCCATGAACTACATCGACAGGCGGAACTGCTGATACGGCAGGGCCGCAACGCCGATGCGATCGACCGATGGCGCGATGAGGTGCGGGTGCTGACTGCACTCGACGACTGCGAACGCTTACCCACCACGCTCGATCTACTCATCTCCGAGCTCTGCCGCACTGACCAGGTCAGCACAGCACTGCCCTTCGCTCAGCAGGAAACCGAACTCCTGCGGCGTCTCGACACCGGCTCAGATCCGACTTGGCAACGGGCACACATACGTTCCCTGCTGCGCCACGGACAGATCCTGTGTCATGAGGGGGCCTTTGCCGCTGCGCTCAGCAGTTGCGCACAGGCCGAAGACATTATTGCCCGCCTCGGTCATCCCGCGTCGCTGTCCGGTGAAGAGGCGTGTCTGACAGAGTTGCGCGCCGCGATGCTCTCCAAGCAGGGGAATTCGGCGGCAAGTGTGGCCGCGTGGTTAGCTGCCGCCTCGCTCTGGAATGCGCGCGACGAGCCGTTCGACAAAGGGCCCGCGCCAGTCGTGCGTGAGGTCCAGTGCCTCAACAATGCCGCCGTCGGTCGAGAGGCGCTCGGCGATCACGGCGAGGCCGCGACCCTGACCGGTCGGGCGGTGGAGCTGGCGCTCAGCGAGCGTGGCGAGCCGGTGCTGCGTCAACGGCTCGAACTATATGAGCAAGTACACGCCACCCACATCGGCTATCTGGTCCACGCTGGTCAGGTAGCTGAGGCACTGCGCGAGGCACAACGGCTATGGCACCGTCCGAAACGCTCCACGTCACCTCTACCACCGCATTTCGCCAATAGCTTGCGTGCCGTCGGCCTGCAACTGGCCACCGAGAAGCGGCCAGCGGAGGCCGTCGAAGCGACCAGGATCGCCGTGGCCGCACTTCACGCACTGGACTGGTCCGGATCCGAGCCCGAGTTGTCTTGGCTACTGGCCGGAACGCTCACCGACCATTCCGCGAACCTGCTGGAGACCGGCGATGTCACCGAGGCTGCCGAGACCGCTGCACAAGCCGCGGCGGTGTGGCGGAGAGTCTGTGCGCAGCACCCAGAGCACCGGATCAATCTTTTCGGCGCATTGGCCAACCAGGCGGAGGCGTTGCGTGCCGGTCAGCGCTATGCCGAGTCGGTGCGCATCTTCGGCGAAGCGGCAGATATCTTGCGGGAATTCGCCGGGCATCGCGGGGAATTGGCCAGGATGCTCGACGGCCAGGCATATTGCGAATTTGCCCGAGGTGACAAACAGGCAGCGGCGCGAACCCGAGCCGAACAAATCGACGTGTACGCGAGGTTGTGGCAGTCGGATCCCTCGATAGCTCGCGACTTGGCGAAGGCGGAGGCCGAACTCGCCGTGGCGCTGAACCTTTTGGACCGAATACCGGAGGCCCTCGCCGCCGCCGGGCATGCTGCGCAATTATTCCAGGATCTGCACGGCAACGACCCTGGACCCGATTGGCAATATTTCGCCCGCGCCTTAATGGTCTACGGAACGGCCCAGTTGAAATCCGGCGCGGCGGTGGCGGCGGTGGCGCCATTGGCTCGCGCGATGGCGGTGGCGCTGCAGCAGGGCGATATGGACCTGGCTGCGGGATGCCGATCCGGCGTTGACCTCGCTAGGACGATGGATCCCGCCGGTGTCGACGCCGAATGGAACCGGCTCATGAGCGGTCGGTAGGCTCCCGATGTTTGCCCCCGCCGCTCATAGTCGGATCTCGGGCGCCCGCTGACGGTCCCCGCGCCCCGGTGGTCCGGAGACCTATTGCTGTGGCGGCCCAGTGGGTTGCTGAGCTGGTTGTCGAGCGTAGTAGGCGGCCTCCATTTCCGCTGGTGGGACGTCGCCGCAGTACTGGTAGAGGCGGCGACGGTTGAACCAGTCGACCATTCGGCGGTGACGAATTCCACGTGATCGACGGTGCGCCACGGGCCGCGCTGGGACACGAGGCGCCGGGGCACACTCACCCGGCATTCGCTCGAGCGAGCGCTTCATCGGCGAGAGCTACCGCCGCCTCGTCCGGCGCGTACGTGGCCAGCGCGGCGACGAGGTCACGGATATCGCTGCGAATCGACGGTGGCAGCTGGGCGTGGCGGGCGACGTCGAGCTCGTTGGCGATGGTCAGGATGACGAAATCACGTAGTTCGGATCCTTCGATCGTCTTCGAGCCGCCGGTGAATCTGTCGGTCACGGGCAAGGGTCGTCGGCCGAGCTCACGGTAGGTGCGCGAGCGATCGCATGCACCGTAGAGGTACACCAGGGCAGCCGCGTCAGGGCCGATGACGTGGTGCAGCCGTCGGCGATCCGTGGTCGGCAGCAGGGCGTGCCGGAACCCGTCGGTGCCGTATGACGCGTGACAGATCGACGCCAGCCGGGTTCGTGGCGCGGCGTTCCATTCGACCGTGAGGGCGTGCACCCGGCGGAGGTGCTCGAACAGGGTCCCGCCTGGGTGATCGATCTGTTCGGCGCCGAGCGTGCGCTGCAGCTCGAACGCGCATCGGACGACGTCGTCGGTACCGAGCCACTTGGTCGCGTAACCCGAGACGATGCGCGCGAGTTCCGCCGGGGCGTCGCGAGCGACGAGATGCCCGGCGTCCGGTATGCGGGTAACGGTGACGCGTCGGTTGGCCATGCATAGCCGGTCCACGTCGGCGTCGCCGAGCGGAGACCGTGGTCCTCCCCGCACGAGCAGGATGGGCAGGTCCGATGCCGCGACGATCGCGTGGAGCTCGGAGCGGGACGCGAGAATGTCGTCGGCGAGTTCGGTGTTGCGCGCGAGGAGCCCGTGGTCATCGAGCCAGCGGCGGGCCCGATCCGCATCGACATCAGGAACGACGTCCACGAGCACGAGGCCGGCGGCGCGCTGCGCGACGGACGGCTCCGCCAGGGCGGCGACGGCGGCAAACCCGCCGAGGGAGGCGCCCACCACGACGATCGGCGCCGGTTCGCGAACCACCATCTCGATCACGTCGTCGGCGATCGCCCGCAAAGTGGTTGCCCGCCCGGTACTCTCGCCGTGCCCGCGCAGATCGAAGGCCACCGTCCGCAGTCCGCACTCGGTCATCCCCTCCGCGACCGGTGCCCAGACGTCGCGACGCTCTTCGCCCGCGTGAAGCAGCAGGACCGTGGGGCCTTTGCCGGTCACCGTGGCTCGAAGTGTGACGTCGCGCAGCGTGAGGCTCATGTCTGTCATTGCCGATCCACCTCCGTGCCGAATTTCCCTCGCAGCTCCGTGATTTCGAACATCGACATGCCCTCTCCGATCTACCTTGAGCTGTCGAGGTAACGGTACGCAGTGAAACCTTGGCGAGTCAAGGTAATGTTTGGGGATGACCAACCCGAGAACGCGCAGACCACCGGGTGAAGCCCGCCGGTTGATCCTCGATGCCGCGGCTTCGCTGCTGACCGAGGGAGGCGTCGCCGCTGTACAGGTGCGCGCGGTGGCTGCGCGGGTCGGCATGACCGACGCCGGCGTCACGCATCACTTCGGCAATCGCGAGAAGCTGCTCGCCGAACTCCTTCGTCACGGTGGACGCCGGCTTCGAGCCGCGCTCCAAGACGTCATCGCCACATGGCTGGAGCACGGCACCGATCTCCTCGACCTCGTCGAGTCTCTCGAGACCGTGTACCGGCGCGGCTACGGCGAACTAGCGGTGGCGCTGCACGCGGCGGGATGGCGCGACCGAGGCGCCGGCATGCTCGACCCGGTCGTCGACGCCCTCCACCGGAGTCGGCCCCCCGGAAGTTCCCTCGACGAGACACGACTCGCGGTCGCGGCCCTGCACCAGGCGATGGCAACCGAGCCCCTCTACGGCAGCGACTTCCGTCGCAGCGCCGGCCTCACCGGCGCCGCAGCACAGAACTCAACCGCTCACCTGCGCTGGTGGGCAAGCCAACTCCAACGCGCACTCGACATCGAACCGGCGCGGCGTTGACCGAGAGCGGTCAGCACCCATCGGTATCCGCGGTGCACTCGGCGGGACGGACCACGCGGTTCGTGACCTGCGGTCCGTAAATGAGTTCCTGCAACGGCGACTGCGGTGGGATGACCGGCGCGATCACCGCCGACCACCCTCGCCAGCAAACTTTTCGCAGGCGGCAGATGTGTCGCGATGTGCCAGATGTGCCAGGAATCGGTGCAGTTCAGAGCGTGTTTCCACTGGTGGCTCGGTGTGTGCGAGTGCACTCCAACACGCGGCTCGGGAAAGTGTCACGACTGACGGGAATCTGTGCGCGAGAGGGGACTTGGTTACGAATTCGGGTCACCGATGGGGGTGATCCGTGCGGAAGACGCCTCTAGCATAGGTCGCTGAGTGGTAACAGTCAACGTGATATTCGATCTGTAGTGTGAAAGTGGCAGGGATGGCACAAGTTTCGCAACCCGACTGAAGTGGCTGGGAGGTATCGCTGTGTGGGTGGGACCGTCCACGCGGTTTGTGCCCTGGTCCTGGCGCGAGTTCTCGCATCAGCGTCCGCGGCGGGGCGTGATCATCGGTAATCCCTTCTGTCGGTGAATATCTGGGCTGGTGAGGCTGTGAATGCGTTGATGGGTCGGGGCGGGGGCGTGTTGGTTGTGATGAGGGGGTGGGGTTCTCGGGTGAGGGCGGTGAGGGCTGCGGCGATTTCGATGAGGTCGGCTTTGATGTAGGTGGTGGTGGAGTCGTGTTTGGGGGAGTTGTGGCCGGCGTATGCGCGGGCGGTGGCGTATCCGAAGGTTCGTTCGACCCAGGTGAGGGTGGTGTGGCGGAGCCAGTGGGTGCTGATGTTCTGGGTGGCGACCCAGGGCAGGTGTCGGCCTATGCGGTTCCAGAGGTGGTCGTAGCGGCGGGTGGTGATGGGTTTGGTGTTGCGGTAGCGCAGGAGTTGTTGGTTGGGTGGGCTGTTTCGTTGGTGGGCGTGGTGGAGGAGGTGGTGCATGAGGGTGGGGGTGACGGGTTGGTGGCGGTCGGTGTTGTTCTTCTCGCGGAGCAGGATCAGGCAGTGGTGGGGGTCGAGGTCGCAGGGGCGGAGGTTGAGCGCGCCTATACGGCGGCAGGCGGTTTCGATGTGTAGTCGCAGGAGCAGGGCGTCGAGTTCGGGGTCGTTGCCGGTGAGTGCTGCGGTGTGGCATATCTCGGCGAGTTGTGGTGAGGGGATGGCTTGGCGGTGTGAGGGGTCGCGGTGGCCGATGGTGAGTTTGCGGGCGGGATTTCGGGTGTGGTGGATCCAGTTGTTGTGTTCGGCGAAGAGGTAGAGGCAGCGTGTGGCGCTGACGAAGTGTTCGCGTGCGCTTTTGCCGTTTCGGGTGTTGGTGTGGTGGATGGCGAGTTGTTCGACGGTGCGGGCGCGGTCGTGGAGTTCGGCGACGGTGATGGTGTCGAGTTCGCGGTGGTGCCAGGTTGTTTCGAGCCAGTCGAGGTGGGTGTTGTAGGTGCGTAGGGTTCCGGTGGTGAGGGTGGTTCGCAGTTGTGGGACGGCTTGGGCGAAGGTCGGGGTGGGTGGTGTGGCGGCTGTGAGGTCGGCGGGGGTTATTCCGATCTGTTGGAGCAGGATTCGGGTGGCGGTGATGGTGGTGGGGTCGATGGTGGGGTTGTCGGGCATGGTCAGGGTTCCAGGTGGCGGTGGTCGCCGAAGTGTGCGTGGAGTGAGGGTGGTGGGTGGATCGCGAGGAGTTGGCGGTGGGGGTATCCGACGAGCAACACTTTGTCGCCGATGTGGAGGGAGACTTCTCGGCGGCGTCGGACGCAGACGCGGAAGTATCCGGGAGCGAGGACCATGGCGGCGCCGTGGTCGTCGGGGCTGACGAGTAGGGTGGCGGCGGTGGATCGGGCGCGTAGGCGGGTACCCGGTAACCAGTTCATCGCGGCAAGTACGCAGCGGTCGTGGATGCGGCCACCGTCGCCGACGGTGCACATGCTGTAGGTGGTGTCGGGGTCCACAGGGGTTGCGGACGATCGAGGCCCGGCGCGCAAGGCCTCGATAAATTCTTCGACGGGTGTCAGGGGCGGGATGACCGGGGCGATCACCACGCGGACCGCCCACCATGTGTGCAGTATCGGTGGGGATGTGGCACAAGGGGTGGTCGATGACCTGGTGCGGTGGGGTAGTGCATGTTCGCTTCCGATCGTCGGGCGCTCGCCAGTAGTTCGTCGCGACGGTCGCACGGTGGGCGGGTCTCGGGTTCGCAGGTGTGGTCTGTGTTCGTGAATTCGGCCGGTGCAACTCTCTGGAGACCATAGCGAAACGCTATTTCTTGGCGTGTGTCGGTCTCCTGCGGAGTTCGACTTGTGTCGCAACGACCATCGATCGGCTTCGGCGTATGAGTCGACTTCCGTTTCGAACTCGGGGCTGCTGCGCGTACCCGATCTCCTCGCGGAGGCGAAGTCGACTGGGGGATCGTGGTGTCGCCGCCGGAGGGCTTGTGTCATTCTGGTCTGCGTTGACGGTTGGAGTGTCGATGCTGTCGTCGGATTCGAGCAGAAGGGGGCTGCGTGGTGGTGTCGACAGGCTCGGCGGCAACGTATTTCGATCTCAACATCGAGCAGGTACTCGAGCATTGGACACTGGCTTTCGCAGTGCGCGAAGTGATCGCCAACGCTCTCGATGAGCAGGCTGTCACGGCAACTGGTGAACCGACGATCACCAAGCTCGGCAACGGCCTCTGGGAAATCGCTGACTCGGGACGTGGGCTGCGCTATCAGCATCTGACCCAGAAGGAGAACGTCGAGAAGCTACGTCACTCCGGCGTGATCGGCCAGTTCGGTATGGGTCTCAAGGACGCGCTGGCGGTCTTTCACCGGCGCAGGGTCGATGTGCTGATCCGCTCACCCCACATGGACTTGACCACCACATTGCGCCGCAAAGACGGATTCGCCGACATCACTACTCTGCACGGCGCAGTCCTGGCTCCCAGCCAGCCGGGCAGGGTTGGCACCTCGGTGGTGCTGCGCGGCGTCCCTGACGAAGAGATCGAACGAGCTAAACAGTACTTTCTGCGCTACAACGGTGAGTATCTTCTCGAAACCACCCGCTATGGCCAGGTCTTGGCACGTCCCGCAGCCCAGGCTGGAGGAAAAATCTACGTGAAGGGCCTTCTGGTAGCTGAAGAGGAGGACTTCCTGTTCTCGTATAACATCACCACGCTCACGAAAGGACTGCGGCAAGCGCTGAATCGCGAGCGTAGCAATGTCGGGCGCACAGCATACGCCGACCGCGTGAAGGCCATCCTCAAGGAGTGTCGAACAGCTGGCGTCGCTCGGGGGCTCGCCGATGATCTGGCTGCGTTCACTACCGGTGGCATGCACGATGAGCTGGGCTGGAATGACATCGCCCTCCATGCCTGCCGAGTGCTGGCTACGCACGAAAAGGTTGTCTTCGTGTCCCGTAGCGACCTGGAATTCGGTGCGGCTCAGCTGGATTACGCGCGCGACGAGGGCTTCCGGCTGGTCCTTGTCCCCGACAACATCGCCGACCGGATAGGAAATCTCACCGACTTCGAGGGCGAACCTCTTTACGACCTCGACGGCTACCGCGATGCCTGGAACGACAGCTTCACCTTCATTTTCGTCGATCCGGCCCGCCTGACTCCCAATGAACGACATGTCTACTCACTGACCGGCCCCCTACTCGCGGCGCTCGGCATCGTACCCACACGCATCGGAGTCTCCGAGATCCTGATCTCGGAGACCATGCGCCTCAACAGCATCGGACACGAAATTCTCGGCGTCTACGAACCAGCTACCAAACGCATCATCATCCGCCGCGACCAACTCACCGCACCCGCCGACTTCTGCGGCACCCTTCTGCACGAACTCACGCACGCCGGCACCGGCACCACCGACGGCACACTCGCCTTCGAGAACGCGCTCACCCAGCAGCTCGGCGCACTGGCAGTGGCGTTGCTGCGCAATACCCGTCGGTAGCCACTCGTCGCCATTCCCAGGACACGGTCGGCCGCCGAACGATACAAGATAGCCGGTCCCGGTCCCGCTCGCCACGGACGTCGGCACATGCTCGGCCGTATGGGTTTCCCCCTCAACGGAAGGTATATACGGATTTGGGTTCGACGACTCGTCGCCGCCGAACCGGGACAGAAGCGAGCCGGTCGTGTCGTTTGCTTGCGTGTTCAGAGCAAGCTGTAGCGCCCTCGATGCGTCGACTTTTCGTACGTAGGCGAGACTGGTAAGGTCTAGCGACCAGCGTGCGCGATCGGGGGTTCGCGCGCTGGTTCGCTCCAATTGGCCTGCACGACATAATCTGCCCTGGACGGTAGCCAAGTGCATCTTGAAACGTACTCTGTGCGTGGTTTTCGTTCGCTCGCCGACGTAGCGGACATCCCGATCGGTAGTCCGACGATCGTGGCCGGCCCGAACGACGGTGGCAAGTCCGCTGCGCTCTGCGCGCTGGGGTTCCTCTTGGGCGCGCATACATTGACCGAAGAGGACCGGTCCTACCTCTCTGGTGAGTCCGGTGGGCGGAGCGAGATCACCGAGGTGATAGGAGAATTCCGTGTGGATGCGAGGGAACAGGAGCAGTTCGGTCTTCCTGCGAATGTGAGGCTACGGCGCTGTGCCGAAGCGGATCTCGAGCCGCGCTATGAGATCTGGGGGCCTGTGCCTGACGACGAGGAGTTGCAGGACCTCGCCCCGATGCAGGTACCTGAACTGAAGACTCTCGCGGCCAAGTTCGGGAACAAGTCGTCGACGAAGCTGACCAAGTCGAAGCTGCAGGAGTGGTTGACCGCGTACGGGCGTGAGCATTCCAGCACTGAAGGTTGGAGCGGGATGCCGCCCGGTTTGAAGGACCGGCTGCCGCGGATTGCGGAATTCGAGGGCCATTCAGCGGATCCTGAAGCAGCGATCCGTGCGGCGCTGAAGCTCCGATTCCAGGACTACGTGGCCGAAGACGACGTACAGGGCCGGATCCGTGACCTGGAGACCGGTGCGCGCGATCGGATGCGCATCGAGGCCAAACCGCTTGCCGACCGCATTTTGGACCGTTGCGGCGACATTGCCAGCGTAACGGTCGAGCCGGATGTGAGTTTCACGGGGGCTTTGCGCTCGGCGACCTTGCGTTTGGAGCGCGCGACCGGGGAGCAGGTGCGGTTGGACCATTCCGGCCGCGGCAGCCGCCGTCGAATCTCGATGGCGGTGTGGGAGGGCACCACTGAGTTGCTCGCCGAAACCGCGGACGGTGAGGAAGATCCCGAAGCCGAGTCGCCGGTACAGGTGATCGTTGCGTACGACGAACCGGACACACATTTGGACTACCACTTCCAGCGCGACGTCATGGGGATCATCCGTCGCCAAGCGATGGCAGAACACGTCAGCGTCGTCGTCGCAACCCACTCGATGAACCTGATCGACGGAGTGGATATCCGAGACGTCGTGTTGCTCAGGCTGGACGGTACACGCCGAACAGTGATTCAGCGTTTGGGCAGTGCCGAGCACGCGGAGTTCGACCGCCATCTCGGAGCGATCGCCGCTGCGGTCGGCCTGCGCAATTCCGTTCTGCTGCATGAGCGTTGCTTTCTCGCAGTCGAGGGCGAGACCGAACAGTTGGTGATGCCGATACTGTTCAACCTTGCGGAAGGCATGTCGCTGCAGGCTGCGGGAATCGCGTTGTGGGCGTGTGGCGGCAACGACGGCGCACTGAGACTCGCCAGTTACCTCCACAAACACGGCCGCAGTGTGATGCTGATGATCGACGCCGACAGCGAGCACAGCAGCCGGATCTTCAGCGACAATAGTCTCACCAGGCATTTCGGCTCCGACAAGGAAAAAGTCGCGAAATATCTAGGTCAGAAGTCCGACGTCGATGAGCTCGAGGAGCTGTTCGACGATGAGACGTGGGCACGTACCGCGAACGAAGCCTGGCCTCGCCCCGGCGGCTGGGCTCCCGAGCATTTCGCCGTTCAGCGGGATGGAAAGAAGTTCAGCGCCGCAGTCGAGGGAATGCTAAGAGATCACAGCGCTCAGCACCCCTCAGGCAAACCTGCAATGCTGATGGAGGTAGTGGTGCGACTCAATCAGCGCGACGATGTCCCCAGCGAACTGCTGGATATTTTTGCCGACCTGCGACAGCTAGCTGGCTAACAAGTCCTCCATCGGCCGCTGACGCCGAGCTCGCCGCTCCAGCAGTCGTTTTTTACGTTGACCGGCGGTGGGCTCGACCCACACGTGCCACTTCACGGTCGGTGCCCACCGCTGGAGATGCTCTTCCCGATCGACACCACACCACCGGCAACCATTCGGATTGGGAATCGTCTCATCGTTCCTGGTACGCGCCATATCGGGTTCCTTCCGTCATGGTATTTGTACCCCAGGGGTATGACATGTATGTGCCACTGCGCGGGCGATTCGCTATCCCGGAGAAGGTCTCGATCGCCTCGGGAGTCCCGGTCCCGTCGTGTGGGTGGTGAGGACGAACCGGAGCCGCGAGCAGTACCTGTTCTCCAACTCCGGCAGCCGGTTGCGGCGATGCGGCTCACGCACGTCGATGGACTTCTTGTGGGTACGCGCTCGCGGACGGCGGCGTGCTAACGCCACGCCGGTTCGGGTCGATTCTCCGGATGCTGTAGTTATCTGTGCTCCAGAACAATTCGAAGTCCTCGCAAGCATGAAAGAGTGTCTATGACCTACGATCGTGCCCCGTTTCCGAGGCGGCTGCTCGCTCGAATCCTCGATCTCGTCTTCTGCCTTGTGTTGACCTTTGCGGTGGCTGTGCCCGTTGGTGCGGTGGTCGTACCGCTGAACATCGCGACGGATTCGACCTATGAGGAAATTCTCTACGGGGTCGGTGTGTGGCTGTGCTACTTCCTGGCCTACGTCGGGTTGGAGGTTTTCTTGTTGGTCCGTCGGGGCGGGCAGACCCTCGGCAAAGGGCTCGTCGGGTTGGCAGTGGTCCCGGCGGGGGAGTGGGCCAGGCCGCGTCTCGAGGTGCGGCAGGCGGCGGTGCGGATGACGATCATCTTCGTTCCGTTCTTCTTCATGTCGCTGTCAGGCGCGAATCCGGAATCGGGGGTTCTGAACACTATCGCGGTGTTTGGGATGCTCTCAGTGCTCGCGAGCTTGCTGCTTGCGGCACTTCCGATCGGTTCGCGCCGCACGGTGCACGACTTCGTCACAGCCACCCGAGTGGTGCGCGCGACCACGCGCAA
>NZ_BAFP01000036.1 GCF_000308455.1 Nocardia abscessus NBRC 100374
TGTGCGTGTGTTCTTTGAGAACTCAATAGTGTGTCGATGAATGTCAGTGCCAAATGTTTTATTTGGTTCCGGCTCTTCCGCTCCCCGTGTGGGAGGGTCGGACATTTTAGTCAGCTTTTTGCTGGCGATTGTTTTGCTAGGTTTTCGGACTCTAGTTATTACTTTTGATTGCGCCTTTCGGGGTGTGATTTGAGTCTTCAACGGAGAGTTTGATCCTGGCTCAGGACGAACGCTGGCGGCGTGCTTAACACATGCAAGTCGAGCGGTAAGGCCCTTCGGGGTACACGAGCGGCGAACGGGTGAGTAACACGTGGGTGATCTGCCTCGCACTTCGGGATAAGCCTGGGAAACTGGGTCTAATACCGGATATGACCTGCTGTCGCATGGCGGTGGGTGGAAAGATTTATCGGTGCGAGATGGGCCCGCGGCCTATCAGCTTGTTGGTGGGGTAATGGCCTACCAAGGCGACGACGGGTAGCCGGCCTGAGAGGGCGACCGGCCACACTGGGACTGAGACACGGCCCAGACTCCTACGGGAGGCAGCAGTGGGGAATATTGCACAATGGGCGAAAGCCTGATGCAGCGACGCCGCGTGAGGGATGACGGCCTTCGGGTTGTAAACCTCTTTCGACAGGGACGAAGCGCAAGTGACGGTACCTGTAGAAGAAGCACCGGCCAACTACGTGCCAGCAGCCGCGGTAATACGTAGGGTGCGAGCGTTGTCCGGAATTACTGGGCGTAAAGAGCTTGTAGGCGGTTTGTCGCGTCGTCCGTGAAAACTTGGGGCTCAACCCCAAGCTTGCGGGCGATACGGGCAGACTTGAGTACTGCAGGGGAGACTGGAATTCCTGGTGTAGCGGTGAAATGCGCAGATATCAGGAGGAACACCGGTGGCGAAGGCGGGTCTCTGGGCAGTAACTGACGCTGAGAAGCGAAAGCGTGGGTAGCGAACAGGATTAGATACCCTGGTAGTCCACGCCGTAAACGGTGGGTACTAGGTGTGGGTTTCCTTCCACGGGATCCGTGCCGTAGCTAACGCATTAAGTACCCCGCCTGGGGAGTACGGCCGCAAGGCTAAAACTCAAAGGAATTGACGGGGGCCCGCACAAGCGGCGGAGCATGTGGATTAATTCGATGCAACGCGAAGAACCTTACCTGGGTTTGACATACACCGGAAACCTGCAGAGATGTAGGCCCCCTTGTGGTCGGTGTACAGGTGGTGCATGGCTGTCGTCAGCTCGTGTCGTGAGATGTTGGGTTAAGTCCCGCAACGAGCGCAACCCTTATCTTATGTTGCCAGCGCGTAATGGCGGGGACTCGTGAGAGACTGCCGGGGTCAACTCGGAGGAAGGTGGGGACGACGTCAAGTCATCATGCCCCTTATGTCCAGGGCTTCACACATGCTACAATGGCCGGTACAGAGGGCTGCGATACCGTGAGGTGGAGCGAATCCCTTAAAGCCGGTCTCAGTTCGGATCGGGGTCTGCAACTCGACCCCGTGAAGTTGGAGTCGCTAGTAATCGCAGATCAGCAACGCTGCGGTGAATACGTTCCCGGGCCTTGTACACACCGCCCGTCACGTCATGAAAGTCGGTAACACCCGAAGCCGGTGGCCTAACCCCTTGTGGGAGGGAGCCGTCGAAGGTGGGATCGGCGATTGGGACGAAGTCGTAACAAGGTAGCCGTACCGGAAGGTGCGGCTGGATCACCTCCTTTCTAAGGAGCACTTCTGCATGATCGCCTCGAACAGTCGAGCGTGGTCGTGCCAGAGACCGCTTATGTCCCCGACTGTGGGACTGCGGAAGCTCATGGGTGGAACGCTGACAGCTTCTTCCGTGTATCGGTCGGTCTTGGATGATCGGCCGGCGGGTGATATATCGACACACTGTTGGGTCCTGAAAGAACAGGCGTTCTTTCCAGGCAAAAAATACGATCCGGGAGTTTCTCCGGTCATACCGGTCTCGATCCCTTCGGGGGTTGGGGTGCTGGTGTCGGGACAGGTTTCTTTCGGGTGTGTTGTTTGAGAACTGCACAGTGGACGCGAGCATCTTTGTTAGTAAGTGTTGAAGAGCGTACGGTGGATGCCTTGGCACCAGGAGCCGATGAAGGACGTAGGAGGCTGCGATAAGCCTCGGGGAGCTGTCAACCGAGCTGAGATCCGAGGATTTCCGAATGGGGAAACCCGGCACGAGTGATGTCGTGTCACCTGCCGCTGAATATATAGGCGGTTGGGAGGGAACGTGGGGAAGTGAAACATCTCAGTACCCACAGGAAGAGAAAACAATTGTGATTCCGTGAGTAGTGGCGAGCGAAAGCGGATGAGGCTAAACCGTTCAGATGTGATACCCGGCAGGGGTTGTCTGGGCGGGGTAGTGGGGCTCACTTTCTCGATTCTGCCGAGTCGAGCGACAGTCAGAAAAGTTCGTGTTAGTCGAAGTGGTCTGGAACGGCCTGTCGTAGAGGGTGATAATCCCGTAGACGAAAACACGTGCTCTGTTGTAGTGGGTGCCCGAGTAGCAGCGGGCCCGTGAAATCTGCTGTGAATCTGCCGGGACCACCCGGTAAGCCTGAATACTCCCTGGTGACCGATAGCGGACTAGTACCGTGAGGGAAAGGTGAAAAGTACCCCGGGAGGGGAGTGAAATAGTACCTGAAACCGTGCGCTTACAATCCGTCAGAGCCTTCCCTTCGGGGTGGGGTGATGGCGTGCCTTTTGAAGAATGAGCCTGCGAGTCATCGGTGTGTGGCGAGGTTAACCCGTGTGGGGTAGCCGTAGCGAAAGCGAGTCCGAATAGGGCGCCAGAGTCGCATATCATGGACCCGAAGCGGAGTGATCTACCCATGGCCAGGGTGAAGCGACGGTAAGACGTCGTGGAGGCCCGAACCCACTTAGGTTGAAAACTGAGGGGATGAGCTGTGGGTAGGGGTGAAAGGCCAATCAAACTCCGTGATAGCTGGTTCTCCCCGAAATGCATTTAGGTGCAGCGTCGCGTGTTTCACACCGGAGGTAGAGCTACTGGATGGTCTAGGGGGCCTACAAGCTTACCGAAATCAGCCAAACTCCGAATGCCGGTGTGTGAGAGCGCGGCAGTGAGACTGCGGGGGATAAGCTTCGTAGTCGAGAGGGAAACAGCCCAGATCGCCGGCTAAGGCCCCTAAGCGTGTACTAAGTGGAAAAGGATGTGGAGTCGCGAAGACAACCAGGAGGTTGGCTTAGAAGCAGCCACCCTTGAAAGAGTGCGTAATAGCTCACTGGTCAAGTGATTCTGCGCCGACAATGTAGCGGGGCTCAAGTACACCGCCGAAGCCGCGGCACTCCAGCATTATTCTGCTTTCGAGCCAGGAGCTGGGGTGGGTAGGGGAGCGTCGTGTAGCCATGGAAGCAGCAGTGTGAACTAGTTGTGGAGGCTACGCGAGTGAGAATGCAGGCATGAGTAGCGAAAGACGAGTGAGAAACTCGTCCGCCGAATGACCAAGGGTTCCTGGGCCAGGTTAATCCGCCCAGGGTGAGTCGGGACCTAAGGCGAGGCCGACAGGCGTAGTCGATGGACAACGGGTTGATATTCCCGTACCCGTGTATCCGCGCCCAGTGGCGAATCAGTGGTGCTAAGTGCCCAAATGTGGATGGACTTCCTTCGGGAAGCTTGAAGCGGCTGCGCACGACCCCTGCTGTAGTAGTCAAGCGATGGGGTGACGCAGGAAGGTAGCTGGGCCAGGTGATGGAATACCTGGTGTAAGCCTGTAGGGCGAGTGGTAGGCAAATCCGCCACTCATGAGCCTGAGAGGTGATGCGTAGCCGATTGAGGCGAATTCAGTGATCCTATGCTGCCGAGAAAAGCCTCTAGTGAGTTGGTACACGGCCCGTACCCCAAACCGACACAGGTGGTCAGGTAGAGAATACCGAGGCGATCGAGAGAACTGTGGTTAAGGAACTCGGCAAAATGCCCCCGTAACTTCGGGAGAAGGGGGACCACGTCTGGTGACCGGCTTTACGCTGTGAGCTGGGTGTGGTCGCAGAGACCAGAGAGAAGCGACTGTTTACTAAAAACACAGGTCCGTGCGAAGTCGTAAGACGATGTATACGGACTGACGCCTGCCCGGTGCCGGAAGGTTAAGAGGACCGGTTAGCGCCTTCGGGTGCGAAGCTGAGAATTTAAGCCCCGGTAAACGGCGGTGGTAACTATAACCATCCTAAGGTAGCGAAATTCCTTGTCGGGTAAGTTCCGACCTGCACGAATGGCGTAACGACTTCTCTGCTGTCTCAACCACAGACTCGGCGAAATTGCATTACGAGTAAAGATGCTCGTTACGCGCGGCAGGACGAAAAGACCCCGGGACCTTCACTATAGCTTGGTATTGGTGTTCGGTACGGTTTGTGTAGGATAGGTGGGAGACTGTGAAGCGGGCACGCCAGTGTTCGTGGAGTCGTCGTTGAAATACCACTCTGGTCGTATTGGACTTCTAACCTCGGACCCTGATCGGGTTCAGGGACAGTGCCTGGTGGGTAGTTTAACTGGGGCGGTTGCCTCCCAAAATGTAACGGAGGCGCCCAAAGGTTCCCTCAGCCTGGTTGGCAATCAGGTGTCGAGTGCAAGTGCACAAGGGAGCTTGACTGTGAGACTGACAGGTCGAGCAGGGACGAAAGTCGGGACTAGTGATCCGGCACCGGCATGTGGAAGCGGTGTCGCTCAACGGATAAAAGGTACCCCGGGGATAACAGGCTGATCTTCCCCAAGAGTCCATATCGACGGGATGGTTTGGCACCTCGATGTCGGCTCGTCGCATCCTGGGGCTGGAGTAGGTCCCAAGGGTTGGGCTGTTCGCCCATTAAAGCGGCACGCGAGCTGGGTTTAGAACGTCGTGAGACAGTTCGGTCTCTATCCGCCGCGCGCGTCAGAAACTTGAGGAAGGCTGTCCCTAGTACGAGAGGACCGGGACGGACGAACCTCTGGTGTGCCAGTTGTCCTGCCAAGGGCACTGCTGGTTGGCTACGTTCGGAAGGGATAACCGCTGAAAGCATCTAAGCGGGAAGCCTGTT
>NZ_BAFP01000035.1 GCF_000308455.1 Nocardia abscessus NBRC 100374
GAGGCGGTCGCGATCACCCTCGGACTGCGCGGCGCCGCCCAGGGCGCGGTCGCGGGTATCGAGGAATCGGCGGCCCGCGCCCTGGTGAAACTGCAGCAGGTCTTGCCGTCGCGGTTGCGGCGCCGGGTCGACGCCTTGGACACCACCACCGTGTCGCTGGGCGGGCCCGCCGCCGGTCCGATGATCGATCAGGAGGTGCTGGTCGCTCTGGCCGCCGCCGCGCGCGACCGCGAGCGGATCCGCTTCCGGTACCGGGACAAGGCCGACGCGCAGACCAGCCGCCTCGCCGAACCGCACAGCCTGGTCTCCGCGGGGCGCCGCTGGTATCTGGTGGCCTGGGACGTCGACCGCGCCGATTGGCGCACCTTCCGCGTGGATCGGTTGACCGCACCGCAACCCATCGGAACACGCTGCGTACCCCGCGCGCTGCCCGCCGAGGACGCGGCGAGCTTCGTGACCAGCCAGCTGGCCCGCTCCAGGCCGGCCCGCCAGGTCGTCCTGCGTGTGCACGCCTCCGCCGACAACCTGATCGAATCGTTCCGGGTCCGCGCGCAGGAGATCGAACCGCTGGACGCGCGAACCTGCCTGCTGCGCACCTCGCCGGATTCTCTGGAGTGGACCGCCCTGCGCATAGCGCACCTGAACCTGGACTTCGAGGTCCTCGAACCCGCCGAGATGAAAGACCTGCTCGCCGACCTCGGCGCCAAACTCCTTCGTGCGGCCGGGCACGCGAGCTAGCGCAATCCCGCGCGACGATTTGCGGGGCATTCCGACGCTGCGCGATGCGGCTGTCGCGCTCGGCGACGCGAATCCGGTGGGACATCACGCCGCGCTCCGCTGGGCGGCTGATCGCCGATGGGCGCTATTGCCCTCCGAGTGAAAGAAACGATCTTGTGGTGGTCTGAATCACATTGGTGTCATTCGGCCCGTGATGCCGCCGATCGCACGTCTCTGACCTGCGAAATAACGCGCTGCCCAGGCGATTTGACGAAGCGTTCGACGCCGCGTAACTTATTCCAAGTCAGAGCGACACGGACACCGACCCGGAGCCGAGAAGCAAGGCGGAGACGCCGAGCGGAAGGACCGGGAAACGAGGTAGGACGAGGAGCGCCTGACACTCACACTGGCTCGATCGGGAGCCCGATTTTGATCGGGTGAACGAATGGGCTAAGCTGGAAAAGTTGCCTCACTGAAGTTCCGGTGAATACCGGGGTGAATGGG
>NZ_BAFP01000034.1 GCF_000308455.1 Nocardia abscessus NBRC 100374
CCAGGCCCGCGACCGTTTCCAGCGTTCCGGCCGGAGCGGTCGCGATCAGCGTGACCAGGGCGGCGGAGCCCAGCGCCAGCAGCAGGTACATCACGCCCGTGGTGAACGCCGCGATCCAGCGCCGCTTCGGGTCCGGGTGGGCGGCGGGCGCCGCGGAGAGCGCGGCGCTGATGGCGGCGAGGTTGACGGCATGCCCGCCCGCCGGCGCCCCCACGACGGTGCCGAGACCGGTGACGGTCATCGCCGCGCGCCATGGCACCCGGTAGTCGAACGAGGCGAGCACCGCGGTACCCGGAATGTTCTGCGACGCCATGGTGACGATGTAGAGCGGAATCGCGACACCGATCAGCGCCTGCCAGCTCCAGTGCGGCAGCGTCAGTTCCAGCCGCGGAGCCATGGCGCCGACGTCGAGGTGCCGATGCTGCACCGCGATGCTGATCGCGGCGCCTGCCGCGGCGGTCGCGAAGGCGGCGATCACGGCCCAGCGCTGGGCATACCGTTGCAGCACGAGCCACACCAGGATCACCGGAACCACCACCGCCGGACTCGTCTGCACGGCCCGGACCGGAGCCAGGCACAGCGGCAGCAGGACGCCGGCCAGCATGGCCTGCGCTATCTCCACCGGAATCGCGGCGACCAGCGCGCCCAGCCGCTGCCACAGTCCGGTCACCACGATCAGGACACCGGCGACCACGAACGCCCCGATCGCGGCGGGCCAGCCGCCCGCCACCGCGCCGGTCCCGGCCAGCAGCGCCGCGCCGGGCGTGGACCAGGCCAGGGTGATCGGCATCCGGTAGCGGTAGCTCAGCGCCATCATGCCGATCGCCTGCGTCAGGCACAGCGCGAGCAGACCCGACGCCGCTTGCGCGGGGCTCGCCCCGACCGCGGTCAGCCCGCTCAGCACCACGGCGAACGAACTGGTGAAACCGACGAGCGCCGTCACCGCACCCGCGCCCAGCGGCGGCAGCAGTCCGGTCCGCGACCGTTCCTGTTGCCGCGTCGCGGTGGCGGGGGTGGTGGAAACGTTCGACACCGGTCGGATATTGCCCCTGGTCACGAGGGTATGTCGCCTGCCAGTGCCGCGAAACTGGCCTGACTTGGCGCCGGTCGTGACGTGCGACACGAGAGTATGGCCACACCGGCACATCCGGATGCGTAGGGTGGGGGAGTCGGTGCGCGAGGACGCGATTCGGGACGAGGAGCTGAGTTGAGCGCGGTACTGATCTCACCGGGCGAGCTGCGGGAAGCTTTGGCGGACAAGCGGCTTCGCCTACTGGATGTCCGATGGGCGCTGGGCGACCCGGACGGGCCGCAGCACTATCTCGCCGGGCACGTCCCCGGCGCGGTGTTCGTGGACCTGGAAACCGAACTGGCCGCGCCGCCCTCACCCGCGCGCGGCAGGCACCCGCTACCGGATCTCGCGCAGCTGGAGAAGTGCGCGCGCAGCTGGGGGCTGCGCGAGGGCGACCCGGTGGTCGTCTACGACGCGACCGGCGGCATGGCCGCCGCCCGAGCCTGGTGGCTGCTGCGCTGGGCCGGCATCGCCGACGTGCGCATTCTCGACGGTGGGCTGCCCGGCTGGATCGCCGCGGGCGGGCCGGTCGCGACCGGAGCCGAAACGGATCCTGAGCCGGGCGATGTCGTATTGAGCCCCGGCCACCTGCCGGTGATCGACGCCGACGCGGCGGCGCGCTGGAAGGGCGTGCTGCTGGACGCGAGGGCGAGCGAGCGCTTCCGCGGAGACGTGGAACCGATCGATCCCCGCGCCGGGCACATTCCCGGCGCGCTGAGCGCTCCGACCGCCGACAACCTCGACGCCGAGGGCCGCTTCCGCGCCGCTGAAGAGCTGCGCGAGCGCTTCGCCGGTTTCGGGTCCGGGCCCGTAGCCGTGTACTGCGGTTCCGGTGTGACGGCCGCCCACCAGGTCGCGGCGCTGGCCGTCGCGGGCCTGGAGGCTGCTCTGTATCCCGGCTCGTGGTCGCAGTGGTCGAACGATCCCAAACGGCCGGTCGCGACCGGCAGCTAGCCCGCGCCTGCGCCGCGAGGGTTCACGCAGGAGGCGGTGATCGCGGCTCGCCCGCGCCGAACGGTCCTACAGCCAGGCGCGAGCCAGGAGATCGTCGTCGGCGACCTCGCTCGCCCGGGGCGGGAATCGGGTGGCCGCGATCGACTCGACGTGTATCCCGTCGTGCCCGATCACCCACGAGCCGCCGCGCTCCTCGCATTCGGCGATCTTGGCGAAGGCGGTGAGCAGGAACGTGATGGCCTCGCGCGGGTCGGCGGTGCGGGCCAGCCGCTGGGATTCACCGGGCCGCGACAGGTCCAGCCACACGCCTGCCTGCCCGTCGAGCCGCATGCCGACGATCTTGTCGGCGTGCACGAAGGTGAATTTGCGCCGTTCCCACGCGGTCGTCGGGGTGAAGCTCTGCTCGAGAACCTGGAGCAGAATCGTCATGCTGCTTCCTCCGCTTCTCTTGCCACAAAGCTGCGGTTATTCTGCGATGACCTGCGGATATTCCAGTATGTTCCGGTATCGCGCAGAAATCCACAACGGTCGGGCCGCGGTGTGTGCGGCCGTGTCGGACCGGCCTGATTGGATGGGCTGATGCTGCACGGACTGTGGTCGCCGGGATCCGGGTTGCTGCTCTGGCAGGACTCGCCGGTGGCCGCGTCGTCCGCCGAGCTCCCCGATCCGCTGGGCGGCGTGCTGCGGGCGTCGAAGTTCCGGCACCGTGCCGAGGTCATGGTCGTCGCGAACGGCGTCGCCGCGACCGAGCAGGTGCGCGCGCACGCGCTGGCTCCCGTCGCGGCCGTCGCGGCCCTGCGGCAGCGACTGCCCGCCGAGCTGGTCTCCGGGGATCTGCGTTTCCTCGCGCACGTCGCCCACGGCATCGAACGCTGGGTGCGCCGGGCGTGTCGTGCCGGAGCTGCGCCGCGAGGACGGCCAGTGGTGGGTGCGCTGGCGGCTGGTCGGCGGCGAGCGGCAACGCGCCTGGCTGGCCGAGCTCGCGGTCGCCATGCCGCAGGCCCTGCGCGTGGCCGGGCGTCCGGCGGCGCTGCTCGACGACATGGTCACCGAGCTCGCCGATCCGATCGCGCGGGCGCTGGCCGACCTGCCGGATTCGCCGCATCCCCTGGTGGCCGCTCTGGCCGGGGACACTCCGCTGGACAACGGCAGCTATCAGGTCGCCGAGGTGCTGGAACGCTGGCGGGCCAGCCTGACCGGCGACGAACCGGAACTGGTGCTGCGCCTGCTCGAACCGGATGGCGAACTCGGCGTCGCCGACGAGTCGGTGGCGCTGTGGCGGCTGGAGGTCTGTTTGCGGGTCACCGGCGAGGCGCCCAGAACCGTGCCGCTGCACGAGGATCCGAACCTCCTCCGGATCGCGGTGGACAAGCTCGGCGCGGCGCAGCGCGCGTATCCGAGGTTGCGCGACCTGCCGAGCGATCCGCACAGCATGGATCTGCTGTTGCCCACCGAGGTGGTGTTGGACCTGGTCGCGCACGGCGCGCACGCCCTGCACGCCGCGGGAGTCCACTTGCTGCTGCCGCGCGCGTGGAATGTGGCCGAACCGAGCATGCGGCTGCGGGTGGACAGCGCGGTGCCCGCCGCGGAGAGCACCGTCGGTCTGCCTGGCCTGGTCTCCTATCGCTGGGAGCTCGCGCTCGGCGACATGGTGCTGACGGCGGCCGAGATGCAGCGGCTGGTGCGCGGCAAGTCCGATCTGGTCCAGCTGCGCGGTCAGTGGGTACAGGCCGATCACAAGGCGCTGGCGGCCGCGGCCCGCTACGTCGCCGCGCACACCGACGACTCGCCGGTCACCTTCGCGGACATGCTCGGCGAGATCGCGGCCTCCCGCGTGCCGCAGGTGCCGATCACCGAGGTCACGGCCTCGGGATGGGCGGCGGACCTGCTCGACCGCGCGCGCGAGCCGGTAGCGGTCGCCGCGCCCGTCGGGCTGAAGGCCCAGCTGCGCCCCTACCAGGAACGCGGCCTGGCATGGCTGGCCGCCATGAGCCGGATGGGTTGCGGTGCGATCCTGGCCGACGACATGGGACTCGGCAAGACCGTCCAGGTGCTCGCCTTGCTGGTGCACGAGCGCGAGACGGCCGAAGCCGCGGCCGAGCCGCCCGGCCCGACCCTGCTGGTGTGCCCGATGTCGGTGGTCGGGAACTGGCAGCGCGAGGCGGAGCGGTTCGCGCCCGACCTGCGGGTGTGGGTGCATCACGGCGCGGGACGGCGGGCCGGCGCCGAACTCGGCGAGACGGTCGCCGCCGCGGACCTGGTGGTGACCACCTACGCGCTGCTCGCGCGCGACGCCGAGGAACTCGGCAGGCAGCACTGGGCCCGCGTCGTCCTGGACGAAGCGCAGCACATCAAGAACGCGGGAACGCGGCAGGCGCGGGCGGCACGGTCGCTGCGCGCGCGACATCGGCTGGCGCTAACCGGCACCCCGGTGGAGAACCGGTTGGAAGAGCTGCGCTCCATCATGGATTTCGCGATGCCGAAGGTGCTCGGCAGCCCCCAGTCGTTCCGCGCGCGCTTCGCGGTGCCGATCGAACGCGAGCGCGACCAGAACGCGATCAGCCGCCTGCGCTGGCTCACCCAGCCGTTCGTGCTGCGCCGGGTGAAGACCGATCCCACGGTGATCAGCGATCTGCCGGAGAAATTCGAGATGACGGTGCGGGCGAACCTCACCGTCGAGCAGGCCGCGCTCTATCAGGCGGTCGTGGACGACATGCTCGCCAAAATCAAGGACGCGAAGGGCATGGCCCGCAAGGGCGCCGTGCTCGGCGCGCTCACCCGGCTCAAACAGGTGTGCAACCATCCCGCGCACTTCCTGGCCGACGGGTCGAGCGTGCTGCACCGCGGCGCGCACCGATCGGGCAAGCTCGCCCTGGTCGAAGACGTGCTCGAGGCGGTACTCGCCGATGGCGAGAAGGCTCTGCTGTTCACCCAGTTCCGGGAATTCGGCGAGCTGGTGGCGCCGTATCTGGTCGAGCGATTCGGCGCCGAGATCCCGTTCCTGCATGGTGGCGTGCCGAAGAAGAAGCGCGACGCGATGGTCACCCGGTTCCAGGCGCCGGACGGACCGCCGCTGATGCTGCTGTCGCTCAAAGCGGGCGGCACCGGGCTCAACCTCACCGCCGCCAATCATGTGGTCCACCTGGACCGCTGGTGGAATCCCGCGGTGGAGAACCAGGCCACCGACCGCGCGTTCCGGATCGGCCAGCGGCGCGATGTGCAGGTGCGCAAGCTGGTCTGCGTGGACACGATCGAGGAGCGGATCGACGAGATGATCAACGGGAAGCGGCAACTCGCCGATCTGGCCGTCGGCGCGGGGGAGAACTGGATCACCGAGCTGAGCACCGATGAATTGCGCGACCTGTTCGCCCTGGGCGCGGCGGCGGTGGGCGAATGAGTCCCTTCGTCGACTACTCCGAGTACGGGAAGAAGCTGCCGGTGCGCGGCGGGGTGGAAGCACGCAGCAGGCGCGGTGGCTTCGGGCGCACCTGGTGGGGCAAGGCCCTGGTGGACTCGGTCGAGCGGATGGCGGAGCCGGGCCGGCTGGCGCGCGGTCGCAATTACGCCAGGTCGGGGCAGGTGGTGAACTACCGGATCGAGCCGGGTGCGGTGACGGCGGAAGTGCAAGGCAGCCAACCGCGCCCGTTCACCGCGGTGTTCACCGTGCGCCCGCTGCGCGAGGAGGAAATCGCGGAGCTCATCGAGACCATTCGCTCGGCTCCGGGCATGCTGACCGAGATCGCCTCGGGCGCATTGCCGACCGGGCTCGGGCCGCTGCTGCTGCCGAGCACCGCGGCGGAGCTGGATTTCACCTGCACCTGTCCCGACCCGGGCTGGCCGTGCAAGCACGTGGCGGCAGTCTGCTATCTGCTGGCCGAGCGGCTCGACGAACACCCGCGCGAGATCCTGACCCTGCGCGGACTCGATCTGGACACACTGATCGGTGGTATCGAGCGCGAACCGGGACCGCCCGTTTCCGACGACCCGTACGGTGCGAACATCCCTTTGCCGGATCTGCCCACTGTCGAATTCCGCCCGGCGCCCGAGGATTTGGATCCGGTGCTGCTGCGCAGGGCGCTGCGGATGACCTCGGCCGACGAGACGACCGCCGCGACCGGCCTGCGCGAGCTCACCGCGCTGTATCGGCGGTTCGACCGCTGACGTTGGTCGGCACCCAGCATCGGGGCTGTCGGTTACCGCCGGACTGTCGGGGCGGGATCTAGACCGGCGGAGCGAAGGGACCGGAGACTTCCCGATGCCGGGTGCCTTTCCAAGTCTCCCGCCTTTCGACCCCGATACGGAACTGCCCTACAGCGCCCGCACACTGCCCTTGCGCCGAACTTGTCGAACTGCCACCGCGCGCCACCGGATCGTCGCATGGCAGTGCCCGGGGCCGGGGAAGGGGCCCGAACAGGGCAAATGTTCGGATAGGCTGACAGCGTGGCAGGGATGAGTGCCTTGGGCGGGTTGCCTCGCGACGACCTCGGAACTCCGGTGGACGTCCGCACACCGCCGCGCCGGGTGGTGTCGCTCGTTCCGTCGCTGACCGAAGCGGTGGCGCACACCTGTCCGGAAGTGCTGGTCGCCGCGACGCAATGGTGCACGCACCCGGCCGATCTGGCGGTCGAGCGGGTCCGCGGCACCAAGAATCCGCACGTGCGGCGCATCGTCGAACTCGCACCCGACCTGGTGCTGTGCAACAAGGAGGAGAACCGCCGCATCGACGTCGAACGCCTGCGCGCGGCGGGAATCCCGGTGTGGGTGACCGCGATAGAGACCGTCGACGAGGCGATGGTGTCGCTCACCCGGCTCTGCGTGGAGGTGCTCGGCGCCGACATCCCGGAATGGCTGCGGCGAGCCGAATCCGCTTGGGCGCCACCGCCGCCCGTACCGGTTCGCGCCGCCGTCATCCCGGTCTGGCGCGATCCGTGGATGGTGGTCGGGCGGAACACTTTCACCGGCGACATCGCCCGTCGTTTGGGCCTGCGCCTGGTGCATGCCGATCGCCCCGCCCGCTATCCGCACGTGTCGGAGGCCGAACTGACCGCGGGCGTCGACCTCGCAGTGCTTCCCGACGAGCCCTATGTCTTCACCGAAAACGACGGACCCGAGGCGTTTGCGGACATCCCGGTCGCGTTGGTGGAGGGCCGCGCCCTCACCTGGTACGGGCCGTCGTTGGCGACCGCTCGCGCCACGCTCACCGCGCAACTGGCGCGGGCGGCTCAACTCAGTTCGTAGTCGAACCAGATGTGGTGCGTGCCATCGGCGTCCACACTCAGTCCGCCGGTGCCCGTGATGCCGGTGAGGTCGCCGGTACCGCTGCCGGGGACGATTGTGCAGAACTCGTTCGTGCGGTCGGAGCCGCTGGTGCTCGCGACGTGCAAGAAGTTGAAGGTGCCCGCGACGCCGCCGAGCGCCCCCTCGAACGACTCCATCGCCGTATAGCTGCCCACGCCGGTGGCCTGGTCGAACGCCGCGGTGAAAACAGTCGACGAGCGGCCGTCGATCGCGCCGTCGAACTGCTTGGTGATGAGGGCGACGCCGACCGGCAGCGCGGTGGTGATCGTGGGATCGGGCACCACCTCGGTCGGGTCGAAGGAACGCACGGAGAAGGTGCCGGTAACTTTCACGCGGCAGATGCTAGCCACGGGGGCCGACAGCATCGACCGCTGCGCGGCTTCCACCACTCAGTCCGCGATCCGGTAGACGCGCTGCGCCGTGGTCCGGAAGACCTGCGCGAGTTCCGCCGGTCCGCCGCCGTGGCCGGTGACGGCGGTAGCGACAGCCTCGATGCTGTTCGCGATGCTGGTGACCGGCTTGTCCACCGGGAAGTTCGAGCCCCAGATGAGCCGGTCCGCGCCGAAGACGTCCAGGGCGTGCTCGATCAGCGGGCCGATCCGGTCGAGCAGGTCCGCCGCGGGTGTCGGCGTGCCGCGCGGCGGGATCGGATGCCCCAGAATCGGCATCATCAGACCGCTCACCTTCGCGACCACGTTCGGCCGCGCGGCCAGGGCGGCGAGATCGTCGCGCCACCGCACCAGCAGTTCCCTGCGCAGCCCCGGATGCGTGCCGGTGTGTTTACCGACGCCGCCGAAGATCCCCGCGGGCGTGCCGAGGTGGTTCAGCACGATCGGCACCTCGGGATAGCGTTCGGCCAGCGCGGTGACGTCGGGAATGGCGTGCGAGTACACCCACGCTTCGAAGGACAGGCCGCGCTCGGCCAGCTGGGCGAAGCCGTCCAGGAAGGCTTCGGTGGTGAGCTTGCCGGGCGTGTCGGTGAACGACCGCACACCGGGATCGGGGTGGTGGGCGACCATCGTGCGGATGCCGCGCAGCAGCGGTGACGCGGCCGCGTGCGCGTCCAGCAGCTCGGCGAACCCCGGCGCCGCCGGGTCGCCGCCCGCGAGGATCGCGCCGAGGCGTGGCGCCGCCTCCAGCGGCAGCCCCGCCACCCAGGCGGTTTCCCCGGCCTTGCCCAGCGGTCCCGGCTGCGACCATTCGACCTCGATGTGCGCGACCACCTCGACCGGCGCGTTCCCGGCGTCGGCGCGGTAGTCGAACGGAAGGTAGGGCCGCAGGTAGGCGATCGGATCTCCGACGAACTCGCGATCCCGCCGCGGTGCGAGGCGCTTCGCCGCGTCCACCGGAACCGGCAGCAGCCGGAACAACTTCGCCAAGGCACTGAAATCCCGGGGTGTGGTGAACGGATCCCACTGGTGGATGTGCGCGTCGATGATCCGAATTTCCGAGAGGTCCATGTCTGCCATCCCAACCACGCCGAAGGTTTGCTCGGCGATTGTCACACGCCTCGCGCGGGCCGGGCCGGATTATCGGCGCGACCCGGCCCGGTCCTCACACGTTGCGGCGGTACTGCCCTCCGACGGTGAAGAACGTGTCCGTGATCTGCTGCAACGTGCACACCCGTGCGGCCTGGATCAAGACCTCGAAAATGTTGTCGTCGGTGCGGGCCACGGCTTCGAGCCGGGTGAGCGCGGCGTGCGCGGCATCCCGGTTGCGCTGCTGGAACTTGCGGACCCGCCGCAACTGGGACTGCTTCTCCGCCTCGGTGCCGCGCGCCAGTTCCAGCTCCCGGTGCGGCTCGTCGTGGGAGTTGCGGAAGGTGTTCACCCCGATGATCGGCAGCGAACCGTCGTGCTTGCGCTGTTCGTAGCGCATCGATTCGTCCTGGATCTTGCCGCGCTGATAGCCGGTCTCCATCGCGCCGAGCACGCCGCCGCGTTCGCTGATCCGCTCGAACTCGGTCAGCACGGCCTCCTCGACCAGATCGGTGAGCTCGTCCACCAGGAAACTGCCCTGCAGCGGGTTCTCGTTCATCGCGACGCCCCACTCCCGGTTGATGATGAGCTGAATGGCCAGCGCGCGGCGCACCGATTCCTCGGTCGGGGTGGTCACCGCCTCGTCGTAGGCGTTGGTGTGCAGGCTGTTGCAGTTGTCGTAGATCGCGATCAGCGCCTGCAGCGTGGTGCGGATGTCGTTGAAGTTCATCTCCTGCGCGTGCAGTGACCGGCCGGAGGTCTGGATGTGGTACTTCAGCTTCTGCGAGCGTTCGTCGGCGCCGTAGCGATCCCGCATGGCGACCGCCCAGATGCGCCGGGCCACCCGGCCGATCACCGAGTATTCCGGGTCCATCCCGTTGGAGAAGAAGAACGACAGGTTCGGCGCGAAGTCGTCGATGTGCATGCCACGCGCGAGGTAGGCCTCCACGTAGGTGAACCCGTTGGCGAGGGTGAAGGCCAGCTGGCTGATCGGGTTCGCGCCCGCTTCGGCGATGTGGTAGCCGGAGATCGACACCGAGTAGAAATTGCGGACGCCGTTGCGCACGAACCATTCCTGGATGTCGGCCATCATGCGCAGGCTGAACTCGGTGGAGAAGATGCAGGTGTTCTGGCCCTGGTCCTCCTTGAGGATGTCGGCCTGCACGGTGCCGCGCACCGTGGCCAGCGTTCGCGCGCGCAGTTCGGCCGCCTCGTCCTCGGTCGGCGGCCGTCCCTGCTCGGCCGCGAAGCGATCGAGCGCCTGATCGATCGCGGTGTTCAGGAAGTAGGCCAGGATGGTGGGCGCCGGGCCGTTGATGGTCATCGACACCGAGGTGGTCGGGGCGGTCAGGTCGAAACCGTCGTAGAGCACCTTCATGTCGTCGAGCGAGGCGATCGATACCCCGGAGGTGCCGACCTTGCCGTAGATGTCGGGCCGCTCGGCGGGATCGTGCCCGTAGAGCGTCACCGAATCGAACGCGGTGGACAGCCTTTTCGCGTCGGAATGCTCGCTGAGCACCTTGAACCGGCGGTTGGTGCGGAACGGGTCGCCTTCGCCCGCGAACATGCGGGCCGGGTCCTCGTTGTCGCGTTTGAAGGCGAACACTCCCGCTGTGAACGGGAACCGGCCGGGCAGGTGCTCGGCGCGCAGGAAGCGCAGCAGCTCACCGTGATCGGTGAAGCGGGGCAGCGCGACGCGCGGAATCGAGTTGCCGGACAGGGTTTCCCGGCGCAGCGGGGTGTGGATCTCCCGATCGCGCACCCGGACCACTTGTTCGTCCCCGCGGTAGGACTCGGCGAGCGCGGGCCACTCGGCCAGCAGCGCGGCGTTCGCCGGCGTCAGATCGGCGCGGGCGCGTTCGGCCAGTTCGGCGACCGCGGTGTCGCCGGGCAGTTCGGCCGCCACCTGCTCGAGGCGTTGCAGCCGTTGCGCGGCGAGCGCTTGGGCGGCGGTCTCGGCGTGGTAGCCGCGCACGGTCTCGGCGATCTCGGCCAGGTAGCGCACCCGCGCCGGCGGGATGAGCTGGGCGAAGCGCGTGGAGGTCCGGGTGTCCACCCGGGGCAGTGCGCCGGGCTCCAGCCGCAGGCCGTGCTGCGCGAGCAGCCCAGTCACGTGCTGGTAGAGCGCTGTCACGCCGTCGTCGTTGAATGTCGCCGCGCTGGTGCCGAAGACCGGCATGTCCTGCGGCGCGGCGTGGAACTCCTCCCGGTTGCGGATCAGCTGGCGGGCCACGTCGCGCAGCGCGTCCGCCGCGCCACGGCGCTCGAACTTGTTGATCGCCACCACGTCCGCGAAGTCCAGCATGTCGATCTTCTCCAGCTGGGAGGCGGCGCCGAACTCGGGCGTCATCACGTACATCGACACGTCGACGTGATCGGTCACCGCGGCGTCGCCCTGACCGATGCCCGGCGTTTCCAGGATGACCAGGTCGTATCCCGCTGCCTTGCAGGCGGTCACGATGAGATCGATGTTGTCCGGCAGTTCCCGTCCGCCGCGGGTGGCCAGCGAGCGGAAGAAGACGTGCTCGCCGTCGAGCGCGTTCATCCGGATGCGGTCGCCCAGCAGCGCGCCGCCGCCGCGCCGCCGGGTCGGGTCCACCGCGAGGATCGCGACCCGCACCTTGTCCTGCTGATCCGAACGCAGCCTGCGCACCAATTCATCGGTGAGCGAGGACTTTCCGGAGCCGCCGGTGCCGGTGATGCCCAGCACCGGCACGGTGCGCGCGGACGCGGCGTCGGCCAGCTCGAGCCGGTCTTCCTCCGTCAGCGCGTTCGCCTGCAGGCAGGTGATGACGCGGGCCAAGGCGGCGCGCTCGCCCGCGAGCACCGCGTCCAGTTCCGGCGGCTCGGCCGCGAGGTCGATGTCGCACGCGCGGATCAACTGGTTGATCATGCCCGGCAGACCGAGCCGCTGTCCGTCCTCGGGGGAGAAGATGGTCACGCCGGACCCGGCCAAGCGCGCGATCTCCTCCGCGACGATCACGCCACCGCCGCCGCCGAAGATCCGCACGTGCTCGGCTCCGGCTTTCCGCAACGCGTCGCCCAGGTATTCGAAGTACTCGACATGACCACCCTGATACGAGCTGACCGCGACACCTTGGGCGTCCTCGGTGAGCACCGCGTCGACCACCTCGCTGACCGAGCGGTTGTGGCCGAGATGGATCACCTCCGCGCCCTGGCTCTGCAGGATGCGGCGCATGATGTTGATCGCCGCGTCGTGCCCGTCGAACAGGGCCGCTGACGTGACGAAACGAACGGGATGGGTGGGTACGTAGAGCGCGCTGCTGTCGGCCACGGAATTCCTCCGGCGAGTCCATTGGCGCCCGATACTAGGACGTCAAACTAATCCTACGGTGACTGCGATCACATCGCCAGGTATCTCACCGGTGCCGGTCCGCGTGTCCCCCGGCTGCCCAGGGGGTCCGAGTCCGGTTCGCGTTGTGCCGGCGGCCGACTCGGACATACTGGGCGCATGGTGAGGGATGAGAGGGCAGGCGCCGCGCTGGGCCGGCTGGTCGCCGAGGGTGTCCTGTCCGAGGGCCAGGCCGAGGCGGTGCTCACCGCGCTCGCCGTCGAGCGGGCGTCGGCGGTGGCGCGCGGGAAGGTGCTGGCCGAGATCGCCGCGTACGTCGGTGCCGGGCTGCTGTTCGGTGGGATCTTCCTCGTGGCGTCCTCATCCTGGGACGATCTCGGGCGGCCGGTCCGGGTGGGCGTGCTCGCCGTCGTGTCGGCCGGTCTGCTGCTCGGCGGAGTTCTGCTCACCGGCGTGCGATCGCGCCGCACGAGCGCGCACAGCGCCCGTGCCCGGCTGGCGGCGGTCCTGTTCGCGCTGGGTTCCGTCGCGCTCGCCGGGGCCGTCGGCACGGCGCTGGAGGGTGGCGGCTCCGATGCCGCATGGGTTTTCGCGTGTGCGGCGGGAGCGGTGATCGCGGTGCTCGGTTACCTCGCGCTGCCGTCGGTCGTCGGAATGCTGGTCTGCGCGTGCTTCGTGCCCGCGGCCGTCGCGGGGCTGCTGACCGAGGTGATCGACCTGGACGACACCTGGGGCAGCGTGGCGGTGCTGCTGCTCGGTGGCGTGTGGTTCGCGCTGGCCCGGCTCGGAGCGTTGATCGATATCCGGGTCGGATACCTGATCGCGATCGTCACGTCTGTCGCCGCCGCGCAGAGTGTGGACATCGACGGCCGGACCTGGGCCTACGGACTCACGGCGCTGGTGGCCCTGGTCTGCTTCGCCCTGTACGCGACCCAGCGGTCGGCGGTGCTGGTCATCGGGGGCGGTGTGGCGATCGCGCTGGCGGCGGGCGAGGCGGTCTCGGACTGGACCGACGACTCGCTGGGCGCGGCGGCCGTCGTGGTGGCGATCGGCGCGATCACGCTCGGGCTCGGCGCATTCCGGCTCGCGCGGCCGTGGCGGGAGAAGAAGGCTGATCCGGTAGCGAAGCCGTAGACCGCCGTACTGGCCGGTGCTTCGCGGTAGCCGGCGCGATCGGCAGCCGCGGGCCGGGTCGGTCGGCTCCCGGCCGTGGGATGAATCACATCGGACCGGCGGCCTGTCAATACTTGGACATCCAACTATAGGATGACCGCATACCGCACCGCGGTGTCCCGATCGGCTACCAGAACAGGACTGGCATGGTTCGCGAACTCACCCATTTCATCGGCGGACAGCATGTGCCGGGCACTTCCGGCAACTTCGGCGACGTCTTCGATCCCAACCTCGGCCAGGTGCAGGCGCGGGTGCCGCTGGCGAGCAAGTCCGAGGTCGAAGCGGTCATCGCGAACGCCGAGGCGGCGCAGCCGGTGTGGGCCGCCTTCAACCCGCAGAAGCGGGCGCGCGTGCTGATGAAGTTCCTGGCCCTGGTGCAGGACGAGATGGATTCGCTGGCCGCCCTGCTGTCCTCCGAGCACGGCAAGACCATCGCCGACGCCAAGGGCGACATCCAGCGCGGCCTGGAGGTCATCGAATTCGCCGTCGGTATCCCGCACCTGCTCAAGGGCGAATACACCGAAGGCGCGGGCACCGGCATCGACGTGTACTCGATGCGCCAGCCGCTGGGTGTCGTCGCGGGCATCACCCCGTTCAACTTCCCGGCCATGATCCCGCTGTGGAAGGCCGGTCCCGCGCTGGCCACCGGCAACGCGTTCGTCCTCAAGCCCTCCGAGCGCGACCCCTCGGTGCCGCTGCGGCTGGCCGAGCTGTTCCTCGAAGCGGGGTTGCCCGCCGGCGTGTTCAACGTCGTCAACGGCGACAAAGAAGCCGTCGACACGCTGCTGCACGATCCGCGCATCAAGGCCGTCGGCTTCGTCGGCTCCACCCCGATCGCGCAGTACATCTACGAGACCGCGACCGCGAACGGCAAGCGCGCCCAGTGCTTCGGCGGTGCGAAGAACCATGCGATCGTCATGCCGGACGCCGACCTCGACGACGTCGCCGACCAGCTGATCGGCGCGGGCTACGGTTCCGCCGGCGAGCGCTGCATGGCCATCTCGGTGGCCGTCCCGGTCGGCGAGGAGACCGCCGACCGCCTGGTGGCCAAGCTGACCGAGCGGGTGCACAAGCTCAACATCGGCCGTTCCGACGACCCCGGCGCCGACTACGGCCCGCTGGTCGGCCAGGACGGCGTGAACCGGGTGAACAACTACGTCCAGATCGGCATCGATGAGGGTGCCGAACTGGTGGTGGACGGACGCGGTCTGGTCGTGGAGGGCGCCGAAGACGGCTACTTCGTCGGCGCGACGCTGTTCGACAAGGTGACTCCGGAGATGCGGATCTACCGCGAGGAGATCTTCGGCCCGGTGGTCAGCGTGGTCCGCGCCAAGGACTACGAAGAGGGACTGCGGCTGGCCAACGAGCACGAGTACGGCAACGGCGTCGCGATCTTCACCCGCGACGGCGACACCGCCCGCGACTTCGCCGCCCGCGTGCAGGTCGGCATGGTCGGCATCAACGTGCCGATCCCGGTGCCGATCGCGTACTACACCTTCGGCGGGTGGAAGCGCTCCGGCTTCGGCGATTTGAACCAGCACGGCCCGGATTCCATCCGCTTCTACACCAAGACCAAGACGGTGACCCAGCGCTGGCCCTCCGGCCTCAAGGAGGGCAACGCGTTCGTCATCCCGACCATGGACTGACGCGGATGTTCGCACTCGACGACGACGAGAAGGCGATCCGCGACACCGCGCGCGGCTTCGCCGACGAATTCCTCGCCCCGAACGCGCTGGAATGGGACGAGCAGAAGCATTTCCCGGTGGACGTGCTGCGCAAGGCGGGCCCGCTCGGTCTCGGCGGCATCTACGTACGCGAGGATGTCGGCGGTTCGGCGCTGCGCAGGCTCGACGCCGTGCGCATCTTCGAGCAGCTGGCCACCGGCTGCCCCGCCATCGCCGCCTACATCTCCATCCACAACATGGCGACGTGGATGATCGACCGTTACGGCGACGACGACCAGCGCAACCGCTGGCTGCCCCGGCTGACCGCGATGGAACTGCTGGCCAGCTACGCGCTCACCGAGCCAGGTGTCGGTTCCGACGCGGCGGCGTTGAGCACCAAGGCCGTTCGCGACGGCGACGACTACGTCTTCAACGGCGCCAAGCAGTTCATCTCCGGCGCGGGCGCCACCGACGTCTACGTGGTGATGGCACGAACCGGTGAAGCGGGGTCGCGCGGAATCTCCGCATTCATCGTCCCCGCCGACACACCGGGTATCACCTTCGGCGCCAACGAGAAGAAGATGGGCTGGAACGCGCAGCCGACCCGTCAGGTGACCTTCACCGACGCCAGGGTTCCGGCGGCGAACCGGCTCGGCGCGGAGGGCGACGGCTTCCGCATCGCGATGAACGGACTCAACGGCGGCAGGCTCAACATCGCCGCCTGCTCGGTCGGCGGCGCGCAGGCGGCGCTGGACAAGACGGTGCCGTATCTCGCCGAGCGGCACGCGTTCGGCAAGCCGCTGCTGCGCAATCAGGCGCTGCAATTCGAACTCGCCGATATGCGCATCGAATTGGAGGCCGCCCGCACGCTGTTGTGGCGGGCCGCCGCGGCGCTGGACGCCGACGCGCCGGACAAGGTCGAGCTGTGCGCGATGGCCAAGCGCTTCGCCACCGACGCGGGCTTCGAGGTGGCGAACAAGGCCCTGCAACTGCACGGCGGCTACGGCTACCTCACCGAGTACGGCGTGGAGAAGATCGTCCGGGATCTGCGGGTGCACCAGATCCTCGAGGGCACCAACGAAATCATGCGGGTGGTCGTCGCCCGCTCACTGGTGGTAGGAGCGGCATGAGCGAGCGCAGCGAGCGAATCATCGACACAGCGTGCACCGCGCATGACGGAGCTGAGCGCCAGCGAGGCGCAGTCATGAGTGGTCAGGCCCGGAGGCGGCAGCGCAGCGTGACCACGCAGGGCCCCGCTCGTGCCGGAAAGGACAGAGCATGAGCGAACCTGAAGTTCTTCTCGAACAGCGCGACGGTCTCGGCCTGATCACGCTGAACCGGCCCAAGGCCATCAACGCGCTCAATCACCCGATGGCCCTCGCCATCACCGACGCGCTGCGTGCGTGGGCCGAGGACGACGCGGTGCGCACCGTGGTCGTCACCGGCGCGGGGGAGCGCGGCCTGTGCGCGGGGGGCGACATCGTCGCCATCCACGCGGACGCGAAAAGCGGTGCCGCCGGTGCTGATTCGCCGACCGGGCGGTTCTGGCGCGACGAGTACGTACTCAACGCAATGATCGGCCGCTATCCGAAGCCGTACGTGGTGGTCATGGACGGCATCGTGATGGGCGGCGGCGTCGGGCTCTCCGGGCACGGCAGTCATCGCATCGTCACCGAGCGGTCCAAGATCGGCATGCCCGAGGTGGGCATCGGTTTCGTCCCGGACGTCGGCGGCACGTACCTGCTGGCCCGCACCCCGGGGGAAATCGGAACGCACGTCGCGCTGACCACCGCGCGGATGAGCGCGGGCGACGCCATCGCGGCGGGCTTCGCCGACTATTTCGTCGCCTCCGAGGATCTGCCCGCCCTGCTGGAGACGCTGCGTTCGGAGAGCGCGGACATCGCGATCGCCAAGTTCGCCACCGACGCGCCGGATTCCGCGCTGGCCGCCGGGCAGAGCTGGATCGACGCATGCTACGCAGCCGATTCCGTGGAGGAGATCCTCGCGCGGCTGCAAGCGCACGACGCGCCGGAAGCACGGTCGGCGGCCACCGAGATCCTGGCGAAATCGCCGGTCGCGCTGAAGGTCACGCTGCGCTCGCTGCGTGCGGCACGCTCCGCGCCGAGCCTGGAGGCGGTGCTGAACGAGGAGTACCGGGTTTCCATCGCGTCGCTGGCCTCGCACGATCTGGTGGAAGGCATTCGCGCCCAGGTGATCGACAAGGACCGCAACCCGCAGTGGTCGCCCGCCACCTTGGAGGCGGTCACGGACGCGCAGGTGGACGCATACTTCGCCGAATTGGGCGATCGAGAGCTGGGTTTGACCCCGGAGGTGGCGTGATGAGCAAGCGAATCGGATTCCTCGGCCTCGGCCATATGGGTGGGCCGATGGCGGCCAACCTGGTGCGCGCGGGCTACGAGGTGCTCGCCTTCGACCCGGTGCCCGCGGCGCGGGAGCAGGCCGAGCGCGACGGCGCGCTCGTGGTCGGTTCGGCCACCGAGGCCGCCGCGGCCGACACCGTGATCACCATGCTGCCCAACGGCAAACTCGTCCTCGACGTGTACGCCGAGCTGCTGCCGGTCGCCGCGCCGGGCACGCTGTTCATCGACTGCTCCACCATCGACGTGGCCGATGCCAAGCTCGCGGCCGAACGCGCAGGCGAGGCCGGGCACCGCGCGCTGGACGCACCCGTTTCCGGCGGTGTGGCCGGCGCGGCGGCGGGCACACTGACCTTCATGGTCGGCGGCGCCGCCGAGGACTTCGCCGCGGCCCTTCCGGTGCTCGAGGTGATGGGCGGCAAGGTCGTGCACTGCGGAGGCTCCGGCGTCGGCCAGGCCGCGAAGATCTGCAACAACATGCTGCTGGGCGTCTCCATGATCGCGCTGTCGGAGTCGCTGGTGCTGGGCGAGAAGCTGGGGCTGAGCCATCAGTCGTTCTTCGACGTGGTCTCCACCGCCTCCGGTCAGAGCTGGGCGCTGACCAGCTACTGCCCGGTGCCCGGCCCGGTGCCGACCAGCCCGGCCAACAACGACTACCAGCCGGGTTTCGCCACGGCCTTGATGTCGAAGGACCTGGGTCTGGCCGCGAACGCGTTGCGCGAGAACAACATCGACGGGCAGCTCGGGTTGCTCGCCGCCGCGATCTACGACCGCTTCAACCAGACGGATGCCGGACGGGACTTCTCGGCTATCGTCACCGATATCCGTAACCGTTCCGACCAAGAGGGTGCATGAGGGATGAACGCATCGCAGAGCGATTCCGTGGGGGGCGACGGCCGGGCGACGGGCGGGCGTGAGTTCGAGACGATTCTGCTGGAACGCAAGGGCCGGGTCGGCTGGATCACGCTGAACCGTCCGAAGGCGCTGAACGCACTGAACGCGCAGGTCCTCGATGACGTCATCGCCGCGCTCGACGAGCTCGAGCACGACGACGAGATCGGCGTCATCGTGATCACCGGCTCGGAGCGGGCCTTCGCGGCCGGCGCCGACATCAAGGAGATGCAGCCCAAGTCGTACATGGACATGTTCATGGACGACTTCTTCGCCCGCTGGGACCGGTTGGCGCAGTTCCGCAAGCCCACCATCGCCGCCGTCGCGGGTTACGCGCTGGGCGGCGGCTGCGAGCTGGCCATGATCTGCGACATCCTGCTCGCGGCCGACACCGCGAAGTTCGGGCAGCCGGAGATCAAGCTGGGCGTGATCCCCGGTATCGGCGGCTCGCAGCGGCTGACCCGCGCGATCGGCAAGGCCAAGGCCATGGACCTGGTGCTCACTGGCCGCAACATGGACGCCGAGGAGGCCGAGCGCGCGGGGCTGGTCTCGCGTATCGTGCCCGCCGCGCAACTGCTCGACACCGCCCTCGAGGTGGCCGAGACCATCGCGTCGATGTCACTGCCGGTGGCGATGATCGCCAAGGAGGCGGTGAACCGCTCGTTCGAGACCACCCTCGCCGAGGGGCTGCGCTTCGAACGCCGGGTCTTCCACTCGCTGTTCGCGATCGAGGACCAGAAGGAAGGCATGAGCGCCTTCGTCGAGAAGCGTCCCGCGAAGTTCACCAACCGCTGACGCCGGTACCGCCCGGCCGGCCCGCCCGGCCGGGCGGATCCCTCGCAAGCTATCCGAAGCGTCCCGGCGTGGGCGCGACGATCTCCGCGGACGTGGGCGCCCGGTCTCCTTCCGGCTGGGTCGCGTCGTTGTCGGTGGCGAGCAGTCCGGCGATGGTGGCGCCCAGGGCAACGGTGACCGCGGCCGCCGCGATGAGCTTGCGCCGGTCGACGGTGACGGGGACCAGCGTGGCTCCGGCGCGCAACCGGGCCATCCGGACCACGCCGCCGCGTCGTTCGGCGGCCAGCAGCACGGCGCCGCGCGCGGAGACGAATTCGGGCTCCGGGTCGTAGATGATCGGCAGGTCGATCAGTTCGGCCAGTTCGGCGCGAATGCTGGGGCTGCGGGTGCAGCCGCCGAGCAGCACCATCGCCTCCGGCCGCACGCCGGTCTCATCGATGATCTGGCGCACGAACGACGCGGAGTGGTGAATGCCCGCGGCGCACAGTTCGGCCAGGTCGCTGCGGGTGACCACGGCCCGGTCGCCGGTGTCGTCGTCGATCGCGGTGACCACCCGTGCGTCGCTCAGTTCTTCGCGGTGACGCCGGATGGTCGTCGTGTCGGTGAACACGCCGTCGCGGGCCAGCCGCCAGCGCAACAGCGCGTCGTAGCCGTCACCGCCGATCACCGTGCTGCGTTTGCCGGACAGGATCGTGTCGGTGCGGCAGTCCGCGTGGGTGATGGTCAGCCCGGAGCTGCCGAGGTCGTAGAGGATCACCGAACCGCTGTCCGGAAGTTGTCCGGTGAAGCGCAGATAGCGCAGCTGGGCGAGCGGTTCGTCGACGATGGTCACGCCGCGGTCGGCCACTCCGGCGCGGATGGCGTCGGCGTGCAGCGGACAGCGGCACGTCACCGCCGTTCCCGAGATCAGTTCGTCTCGCCGGTCGGCGGCGCCGTTCATCTGGCGGATCGCCTCGAAGACCGGTTCCTCGACGCCACCGCCCGCGCGTCGCGGCACTTCGCAGCGATCGATCGGGGGTAGGTGCGGCTGATCGGAGTGTGTCAGCATCGCGTGGGCGCCGCCAGCGCCCGCCGATACACCCAAGACCAGCACCATGAGTCCATGGTGGACCTTTTCGCTTCCGCTGCCAAGACGGCATGCCCGGCAATTCGCCGGTTGGATGCCCATATGTCACTCGACGGTCGGCCCGATGAGGTACTCGACCGACCGGTACGTTGAATTAGTCTGTGGCCGTGCCCGACCAGCGCGCCGTTCCCTCGGCGGTGTCGAAGTCGCCCGCGGCGTGTCGGAATTCGGCGAGCAGTTGCAGGAGGGTGTGCAGCCGCTCGGGCGGGAGCCCGGGAAGCGCGAAGACCTTGGCGTTGAGCTCCTCGGTCGCCTTCGCCACCAATTCGCGTCCGGCGTCGGTGATTTCGATCAAGGTAGCGCGCCGGTCGCTGGGATGCGGTACGCGCTCGACCAGCTGCGCCGCCTCCAGCCGGTCCACGGTGTTGGTCACGCTGGTGGGGTGCACCTGCAAGCGCGCGCTGGCTTTCGCCATCGGCAAGGCCCCGGTTTTGCTGAAGTTGAGCAGCATGAGCAGCTCGTAGCGGGAGAAGGTCAACCCGGTGGGTTTCAGCGCCTCGTCCACCCGCGCCATCACGATTTGCTGAGCCCGTACCAGAGATGTCACCGCTGCCATGCCGTCGGCGACATCGCCCCAGCCGTGGCCGACCCACTGACGGTGGGCCTCCTCGATCGGGTCGTTCGGAAGCGGGCGTGGCCGAGACATGTTCCGATCATTCCATGCCACCGCACGGGGACGGGGACATCCGACCAGCCTTCGAATCAGCGTGAGCGCAATGGTAGGCCGGGCCTACCCGTCACGGGCACTATCTAGGGCGAGGCGGGCGTGGCTGAGTGGTTTAGGCAACGGTCTGCAAAGCCGTTTACGCGGGTTCAATTCCCGCCGCTCGCTCCACATGTCCTCGGTGCTCGGCTCTCGGTGCACGTCACCGCTGAGCCGAGCACATCGAGGCGTATCGGGGTGGTCCATGAGCGCGGCAGCCCGCTGTGCCGGATGTGGCTTCAGGTGGTATTCGGCTCGGCGTACGCCACCGCCGAGCCGAGCACTTCCAGACGCACCCGCCGGCCGGTGGCCGGAGCGTCGACGCTGGCCCGGCGTACCCGCACCGGGGTGGTGGCGCCGTCGAGGCCGATCGTCAGGACGACGTCGGCGCCGCGGAATTCGACCGCGCTGACCTGCCCGCTGTCCGGCTCGCCCGCCGAAACGGCGCGAGCCACAAGCTGTTCCGGCCGCAGCATGACGGTCACGGACCCGGCCGGGGCATTGCGCTGCACCGGGATCCGCCCGAGCGCGCACTTGGCCACGTCGGCTTCCACCACGGCCTCCAGCAGCACGCAGTCGCCGAGGAAGCGGGCGGTGAACAGGTCCTTCGGCGTGGCGTAGACCTCCTGCGGCGCGCCGACCTGGGTGAAGCGCCCGTCCCGCATCACCGCCACCTGCTCGGCGAAACTCAGCGCCTCCTCCTGGTCGTGGGTCACCAGAATGCTGGTCATACCCGCCGCACGCAGCGTGTCGGCCACGGCCTGCCTGGTCGTCGCGCGCAGCCCCGCGTCGAGCGCGCTGAACGGCTCGTCCAGCAGCATCACCGACGGCTTGCGGGCCAGCGCGCGGGCCAGCGCGACGCGTTGCTGCTGGCCGCCGGAGAGTTGATGCGGCCGCCGATCGGCATAGGACGCGTCCAGGGAGACCATCTCCAGCAACTCGTCCACCCTCTGCCGGTTGCGGCGGCGCAGGCCGAGTCCGTAGGCGATGTTCTGCCCGACGGTCAGATGCGGGAACAGCGCCCCGTCCTGCGCGACATAGCCGATGTTGCGCCGCTGCGGCGGCACCGTGCCCCGCTCGCCCACAACGGTTTGCGCGCCGATCGACACCGAACCCGTATCCGGCGACTCGAATCCGGCGATGACCCGCAGCAGTGTGGTCTTGCCGCAACCGGACGAGCCGACGACGGCGGTCGCGGTGCGGTCCGGCACGTCGAGACTGATCTCCCTCAGCACGCGGGTGTGACCGAAGGTCTTCGACACATCGGCGACGACGACGCGACTCATATCCCGGCCGCCTTCCGCGAGTTGGTGAACAGCAGATACGTCACCGGCACCGCGGTGACGATCATGATCAGGGCGTACGGTGCCGCGGCGGCGTAGTCCAATTCGCCCGACAGGCCCCAGAACCGCATCGCCAGCGTGCGAGTTCCGTTGGGCGCCAGCAGAAGTGTCGCGGTCAATTCGGTCGCCACGGCGACGAACACCAGCGCGGCGGCGGCAGCCGCGGCCGGCGCCGCGAGACGCAGCGTGACGAGAAAGAACGTCGCGGGCCCCGACTTGCCCAGCGAGCGGGACGCCTCCTCCAGGCCGACCGGCACCTGGGCGAGCCCGGCCCGCACGCTGACCAGGGCCCGGGGCAGGAACAACAGGAGGTAGGCGGCGATCACCATGCTCGCCGTCTGATAGAGCGCGGGCGCCCACCGAATGGTCACGGTCACCATGGCCAGCGCGATCACGATGCCGGGCAGCGAGCTGGTGATGTAGTTGGCGCCCTCGACCAGCCGGGCGAACGCCGAGGTGGAACGTACCGCGATCCACGCCACCGGGAACGCGCACAGCGTGGTGAGCAGCGCGGCGACGGCCGCCAGCGCCACCGTCTGCCCGAGCGCGTTGCCGATGTCGGTGAGGTCCCATACCGCCGTTCCGCCGATGCGCAACCAGCGCACGATGGTCCACAGCGGCACGCCGAGCGCGCCCGCCGTTACCGCGGCGAGCACGGCCAGGACCGGTAACGTGCCGACGCCCAACCGGACCCGGGTCGCGGCGCGCGGCGCCCCGCTGCCGATTCGCGCGTAGCGCGCCCGGCCGCGCAGCCCGGCCTCCGCCCCGAGCAGCGCCAGGCAGCACAGCACGAGCACACCGGCGAGCATGCTGCCCGCCGGACCGGCGAAGCTGGATTGGTACTGCTCGAAGATGGCCGTGGTGAACGTGTCGAACCGGACCATCACGAAGGCGCCGTACTCGGCGAGCAGATGCAGTGCGATGAGCAGCCCGCCGCCGAGGACGGCCAAGCGCAACTGCGGCAGCACGATTCGCGCGAACACCGCGACCGGCCCGGAGCCCAGCGCCCGCGCCGACTCCTCCACCGCGGGGTCGAGTCGGCGCAGCGTCGCCGCCGCGGGCAGGTAGACCAGCGGGAAGTAGGACATCGCCGAGATCACCACACCCGCCCACAGCCCGTGCGCGGTCGGGAAGACGCTGACCCAGGCATAGCTGTTGACGAACGCGGGCACCGCCAGCGGAGCCGCGAAAACCGGCCCCCACCAAGACTTGCCCGGAACGTCGGTGCGTTCGACCACCCAGGCCAGCCCGACGCCGAGCGCCACGCAGATCGGCACGGTGCACACCACCAGAGCGGCCGTATTGCCGAGCAGCTCACCGACTCTGGGCCGGAACACCAGCTCGGCCGCCTGGTCGAGGCCGGTGGCGAAGACCGTCGAAACGATGTATCCGAGCGGTACGAACGTCGCCGCCACCAGCAGCAGCGCGACGATCGTGACGACCGGCCCCGGCCTGCCGACCCTGGGTGCCGTCACAACGGTCCGCAGCGCCACGACTACAGCAGACCCGCTTCGGTCATCAGCTGGGTGACCTTCTTCGAATCCAGCTTCGACGGGTCGACGGCCGGGGCCTGCAGGTCGGCCAGCGGCGGCAGCGCCCGATTCGCGGCCACGCCACTGGCGACCGGGTACTCCAGCGACGTGCCGTCGCGCAGCACCTCTTGGCCGGCCTTGCCGACGATGAAGGCCAGGAACTTCTGCGCCGCCTCCTGCTTCTTGCTCGCCTTCAGCACGCCGCCGCCGGAGACGCTGACGAATGCGCCGGGGTCTTGGTTCTTGAAGTAGTGCAGGGCGGTGTCGGCGCTGCTCTCCTTCGTCTTCGCCTGGTCGCGGTACCAGTAGTAGTGGTAGATGACGCCGCCGTCCGGGCTGCCGGAGTTGACCGCCTTCATGGTCGCGACGTTGTTCGGGAACGGTGTCGCGTTCTCCTTCATGCCTTTCAGCCAGGCGCGGGTGACGTCCTCGCCCTTCAGCGCGAGCAGGGCCGCCACGATGGCCTGGAAGTCGGCGCCGGACACGCCCGCGCCCCAGCGGCCTTTCCACTGCGGCTGCGCCAGATCGAGCAGCGAGGCGGGCAGCTGCCCCGGCTGGACCTTGTTCTTGTTGTAGACGAAAACCGTTGAGCGTGCGGCGACGCCGGTCCACTTGCCGGTGGACGGCCGGAACTGCGCGGGCACCTGCTCCAGGGTCGCGGCGTCCACGTCGGCGAACAGGCCCGCGTTCTCCACCAGCGCCATGGCGGGCGAATTCTCGGTGAGGAACACGTCGGCGGGCGAGGCCGCGCCCTCGGCGACCAGCTGGTTGCCCAGCGCCGTGTCACCGCCCTGGCGCAACGTCACCTTGATGCCGGTTTCCTTGGTGAACGCGTCGGCCCACTCCTTGGTGAGCGATTCGTGCTGCGCGTTGTAGACGGTGATCTCGTTCGCGTCGTCGGAGGAATCGGAGCAAGCCGTGATGCCGAGCGTCGTCACCGCGACGGCCAATCCAGCGGCAATCGACTTCCATCTGACCGGCTTCATCCTCGTCCTTCCGACCGCGTATGTTGAGGCTAGCCTAAGGAAGATACCGCGTTCGACGTGCGCAAACGTTCCCGGATGTGGCGAATCCCCGCGCCCGTTACCGCAGCCCCGAGAAGTCGCGCAGCACAACGTGATTGCGGTCGGCGCAGGTGCCGAGCGTGTAGTCCGGGAGCAGCCCGAAATACTCGCCGCGGGTGAGCGCGCTCCAGCGCCGCGCTTGCTCGGTGCGGGTCTTGTAGAAATTGACCATGTAGCCGCCTTCGTAGAGACGCAGCAGGCTGTAGCCGCCCGGATACTCCTTGACCGAGGCGACCTCCAGGAACTCCACCGCGCACGACGCGTCCGGTCTGGTGCGGCGGTTGCGGTGGGTATGGCCGCTGTGATGCAGGAAGACGCCGGGCGACCGGGTGTAGAGCGTCTGCAGCTCGGCGCTGTCGCGTCCGTCGAGGACGAATCCCGGCCCGGCGAGGTTGGTCAGCCCGGACTCGGTGGTGACGGGGTGGTGGCCGAACAGCAGCGTCGGCCGGTCCGGATCGGCGCGCAGGCGTTCGGCGAGGTGATCGAACTGGGGCCGTTCGATGGACCCGCCCGCGCCGTCGAGCCGGCTGGTGTCCACGCCCAGTAGCCGCAGGCCGCCGATCTCGTGTTCGACCAGTTGCTGGCGCGCGGAGAAGACGTCGGCCCAGCAGTCCCGGTGGTCGGCGGGAGCGGCCGCGCAACCGGCGTATTCGGCGCCTATGTGCGGCCGGTCGTGGTTGCCGCGCACCGCTAGGTAGTCCCGGCCCAGCGCCCCCCACGCGTCGAGGCGGGCCCGCACCGTGCGGGTGTCGTTTTCGGAGGCTTCGGCGGTGAGGTCGCCCGCGAGCAGCAGGCGTTCGGCCCCGCGGTCGGGGCGGCGCAAGTCGTCCAGGACGGCGGCCAGCATCACCTCGGGATAGGGCGCGAGGTCAGGGGCCTGCCGGAAGCCGGGCGGCAGGTCGCCGACGATCAAGCCGCTGATCTGCTCGCCGTAGTGCACGTCGTTGGCCAGCGCCAGCGTGCGCAGCCTGCGGCCGGGCGGCGGGACCAAAGTGGTGAACTCGCCGCGGGCTTCCGGTGCGGCGGGGTCGGAGGTGGTGAGCGACAGCGCCGGCGTGGCGCGCAGGCCCGCCGACCAAGCCTCGAAACGGTAGGCGCGGCCCGGTTCGAGCCCCTCGATCTCGGCGTAGTGGAATGGGGTGGGGCGGTCGTCGGCGAAGACCGGCACCGGTTCGCGCGCGGAGTCGGCGGGGCCGATCCGCACCCGGGTGTCGGCGTCGACGGGGATCAGCCGACCGGCCGGGTCGGGCGCGAGCGTGGTCCAGGTGAGGATCACCGAGGTGTCGGTGATCGTCACCACTTCGAGATCGGTGGCGACGGCGGAATTCGGCTGTGCCCGAGCTTTCGTTCGTCCGGCGAGGGGAAGCAGTGCGGCGAGGCCGAGTGCCCCGAGAACGGTTCTGCGGTTCGGCCCGCAGCAACTCATGGGTGCGTGCATTCGATCAGCGCGTGCCCTCCGCGGAGCAGACCTTCCACTTCCCGTCTTCCTTCTTCAGGTGCTCGGTCGTGCTGGTTTCGGTATCGGGCTGTTCGCCGGGCACCGCCACGGTGAGCTTGCCGGTGACCTTCGCGGTCGCGGTGTCCCCGGTGACGGCGATGTCCTCGATCCTATCGATGGTGACCGATACGGAGGTGCTGTCGAATTCGTTCTTCTCGCGCTCGGTCATCGCCTCGAACGCGGCGCGCTCGCGCGCGCACGCCTGCTCGGCCGCCGCGCTGAAACCGCGGGTGTCGAGGGTCTCGTAGAAGTCGCGAATCGACAACTCGATCCGCTTCTCATCCGAGGCGAGCGGACCTCGGCCCTGCGAGGTCAAGAACACGCCCGTGATCACCGCCCCCGCGATCACCAGCGCGACTATCACCACCAGGCCGACGATCAAGCCGGTGTGGCTCTGCTTCGGTGGTTGCGGCGGGTATCCGGCCGGCGGATAACCGGGTGGCGGATAACCCGGGCCCGGCGGCGGGCCCTGTCCAGGAGACGGCTGTTGCGGGTACTGCGGTTGCTCATCCGGCGGTTGCCCGCCCGGCGGGTAAGCCATGTCGTCCTCCGGTGTCTACCCCCGGTGCCTGGATCGCTACGGCAACGGCGTGCCCGGGCCACCGGAAACCAAACCGGACGGGACCGTTCGCGAGGTTGCCGTGACCCACGGCGAACGGTCTCCCCGGCCTGGTCAGGCGGTCAGCGCGGCGTGCCAGCGTGCGGTGTCGGTGTACTGGTGCAGCCGCGTGATGCGTCCTTCGTCGTCCACCTGCCACAGGTGCACGAATTCGGCCTCGTATTCGCGGCCGGTGCCGCGCGCCGCGCCGCGATAGTGGCCCGTCACCACGACGGTGCCGTCCGTGGTCTCCTGCCAGGTTTCGTCGTACGGGGCGGTTTCGAAATCCCGAGCTACCGCGCCCCAGATGCGCGTCATCGCCGCGAGCGGGCCGTGGAAGGCGCCACCGGCCCCGCACGGCATCCCCGGTGCGGTCCGGGCTTCGAAGTCCGGATGCAGCAGCGCCAGGATCGCCGGTCCGTCACCCGTCTGCGTCGCCCGGTAGAAACCCTTGACGACCTCGAACTTCGCGGACATGTCGCACTCCTTCTAATATGATCGTTCTAGAACAATCATATTAGATCGATTGCCTCAGTTGGAGCCGGAGATGTGGTCGTCGTCATGTCGCCCGATTCCCGGTCGGTTTGCCTGGTGCTTGCCGCATATGTCCGGCTAACATTCGAACATGGGTTCGACAAGCGATGAAACGCCGCGAACCGAGGGCACGGAACCGGAGCTGGTCTACCCGAGCCGGACCGGCCACTACTACCGGACGCTGACCTACCCGCCGCGGCCGGTCTGGGTGCGGCTGGACGCGATCCTGGTCCGCGACCCGGGGCTTCCGCGGCATGTGAACGGCGCCGGCGTCATCATGCGCGGCGAGCGCCCCGGCACCCTGACGCACTGGTTGCCCACCGTCGACGGTGACTGGATGGGCCGGGTGACCTACAGCATCCAGTTCGCCGACGGCCGCCCGGACCTGCACGTGCGCGACCAGTTGGTCCCCGCCTATGCCCTGCGTCCGCGGAAGTCCGCCGCTCCGGGACTTTAGGCCGTATCAGTCGGGTGGTGATCGAGCACGTAGCCTCGAGTTTGCCTATCTGGTCAGAACTTCGGAGTTCCCTGTGAGCGCCCATAGCGAGCCGATTTGCCGCAGTGTGCGGCGCCGGCCGAGCGGGTGGTCCGGCCGATTGTTGCCCGGTTGTCGCCGTAGGGGGCCGGTGATACGTTGCCCGGCATGGGATTTCAGTTGCCGCATCCCGAGGTGCTGTGGGCGCGCGTGACCGTCTTGGACGTGATCACTTCCGCGACCCACACCGATCGGGTCGCGAGCGGACAGGAGATCGGGCAGACGGCCAGAGTGGAAAGCGGCCGGCTGATCAACGACGACGGTGAGGGCAATTGGTACTCACTGGTCAGATATCCCGGTGACCGCGCGCTGCTATTCGGGAGGGACGAGGACAACGAGGTCACCGGGACCTCCTACGATCCGCTGGCCGCGGCGCCCGCCTGGGTGCGTTCGGTGGAACCGACGGCGCAGCTGCCCGGCGGCGTGGAAGGCCCGGTCAGCTTCGTGCGCTGGTGGGAATTCGGCCGCTGGCAGCACACGCCGACCGACCTCGACGACGGCCTCGAGCTCGGCCTCAGCGCCGCCTCCGATCGGGAGGACTTCACCGGCAGCGTCATGAGCGCCGCCATCCACGCGAAGTGGGTGGAGATGGACTACGAGGCGGGCAAGCTCACCGCCCTCACCGTCGACCCCACCGCCCTGCACGCCCTGTGCGACGCCGCCGAGAACGGCACCGTCACCAAAGCCCACTTCTATTTCCTCCAGCCCGGCCTGACCGCCCCCGCCTTCACCTACCTCACCCGAGCCGGCGTCCTGACGGCTACCGACAAACCCACCGAACCCCTGCCGTAGCCGTCGGGCCGCAGACGGCACCCGACCACTCGAGCGAAAGGGCTCCCGACTATTCGGGGGCCCTTTTCTCGTCTGCGAGCATGCTTTTCGCGCCTCGTCCGCGTGCGCGGTGCGGCGATTCAGGTCGCGTACATGCCGATCACCGGCTTCCTCGACGGCTCGAGGGTGGTCAGCAGCGTGCGCATGACGTCGGCGCCGACCGCGACGCAGCCCGCGGTCGGCCTGCCCGCCTCGACGTGGACGAAGAACGCCGAGCCCTGCTTCGGCACCACCGGAAAGCGGTTGTAGTCGATGACCAACGCGTAGTTGTATTGCGGGTCGGTGCGCCCGAGGTTCTCGCTGAGGCTGGTGTCGAACGGACAGCCGCCCTCGGCGCATTGATACTTCTGGTTGTACAGCGGGCTCGCCGTGTCGGATACCCACCACCAGGTGTTCGACGGATCCACCGACAGGTACGGAAGCTTCGCGTCTACGTCAGGTAACCGGCCGAAGCCCTCGGTCAACGCGAAGGTGCCCTCCGGCGTATACGCCGCCCCTTCCCTTGCCTCCCGCGAAATCCCAGCCGCGCCCACCCAAGCGGGCACCGCCAACGTGCGCTCCCACCGTCGAAGCCGGTCCCGCTGCCACAGTTCCAACGTCCCCCGGTCGGCCCCCGCCGGCGCCGTCACCCAAACAACTTGAGTCCCCGAAACCGCATCCGTATCGAACGGCGGCCGCTCCCTGGCGATCTCGAACCACAAGCCACCCCCGAGCACCGCGACAGCAATCACGACAACTCCCACCACCACCCAACGCCGCCCAGCCCTACCGCCAACCAATACGTTCACCTTCCCTACCTAAACGACTCACGAGTGGCACATGGCTGCGTCGAACGCCGAGTAGACCTCACCGTGGTGTGCCACTCGTCATCATTTCCTACGTAGGCCGGGACCGGTTGTGCTTGCTTACGAGTCGTTAAGGGTTTCTTTAGGCCGGTCGGTGAGGGTGCCTTGATGATCACAACCCGTCTTGCCCTTCTCGGGCTTCCCGTGCTCATGCTGGCCGCCGGTGCTGGTCTGGCGAAGGCTCCCACTGCCGTGGCGCAACCCCCGTTGCCGACATACACGTGCAAGTACACGCCCATCACGAGCTACTTCGTGATAGGCAGCTCGATGCGAGCGCGCAGGTGTGCAGCGTCGCCGGGTGCGCCGCTGGACGGTAATTATTTCTACCCGGTCCGGATGGAGAACAGCGTCACCGGCGAAAAATGGGAGTGCGGTGGGGTGTTCCCGTACCTCGGCAAGCCGATCCATCCGGGAATGGGATCCTACGACGCCGAGGCGGTGCTCAACGCCGGGGTGGACGCGAGTAACTGTCGCCCGATCTGATCGCGCCACGCGAGCGCGATGGCCGTTCGCGAGTCACTTCCCCCAACGCAATTGATGTCGATTCGAACAGGAACCGCGATGAGCACAACCCGTCTGGCCCGCCTGGGGCTGCCTGTACTCCTGCTGGCCGTTACCGCCGGTCTGGTGACCGCCCCCACCGCTGCCGCGCAAGTTCTGCCGACCTACACCTGCAACTACACGCTCGACTTACCGCACTTCGGATCCGTGAAAGGTCGTGAATGCACGGCCTCGGCGGGAGCTCCGTTGAGCGGCCACCACTGGATTACTTTCCAAATGCAGAACAGTGGATCGGGTGAAAAATGGGTCTGCAACAGCGTCGAGGCGGCCCTTGTCCCGTACTACCTGGACGGCAAGATAGAGCCGGGCTATGAGGATTTCGAGCGGGCATACGGCCGTGGGGCAGATGCGAGCGTCTGCCACCGCATACTGGACTGAATCCGGCTACGCAGCGCGAAAAGGCCACCTACCAGTGGTTCGGCGGGTGGCCCGCGTGTGACTCCCGGTAACGCCACCCCTCCATACACACCGGACGTGCGTACGATATGGCCGGGGGACCGGGGCGCCCGTACGCGGGCACTGTCGATCTCCTCCCTGCTCCCGGGTGCCATCAGCAGATCAGGGGCATGGTGAATACGCTCCCTGACGCTAGAAAGGATCTGCCGGTGCTCTCGGCAATCACATTCACTACTCCGCGCCGGATACTCGCCCGCGCGGTTGTCGCCGGCGCAATCGCCGCCGTATCCCTGTCGATATCGACGATTCCGGCCTCGGCCGATCCAGCGACACCCGTCGTGGTCGGCACCGAAATCAAGCATGACCGTTGGGACGACCGTCCTGGCTTCCCGAGCAGTGACCGCGACAAGGATTGGTCGGGGGATCACGACCGTGGCCGCGGCAATGATCCGCTGTGGCGCATGTTCCACAAGCTCATCCCGAATGGCGTGTTCGGCAGCAGCTGATGCGGTCACATCCATCGGGCTAGGCTGAGATTCAGACGAGAAAGGCCCCTACCGGCGAACAGCTGGTAGGGGCCTTTCTCGTGCGTGCCCTCGGCAGGATTCGAACCTGCGGCCTTCTGCTCCGGAGGCAGACGCTCTATCCCCTGAGCTACGAGGGCGGGATAGGTCTCGGTCGGGGCCTGGAAGGCGGTCCGATCGGGCTGGGTCAGCCTATCGTATCGGCCGCCGTCCGCCAAAAAGCGCGGACGGCGGCGGGGTTTCGGGTCAGCGGAGGGGGGTAGCGCCGCGGGTTCTGAGCATGGTGGTCATCAGCTCGGATTCACCGCGCTGGGTTTTGGCCATGGTCTCCGAGAGGGTGCGCACCGCTGTGGTGGCCGCGTGCTGGGCGGCGTAGTCGATCATCGGCAGCCCTCCCTCGTGGTGACGCAGCATGAGCTGCAGGAACATGGTGTCGAGGGCGGGGCCGGTGGCCTGGCGCAGCGCGGCGAGTTCGGCGGGCGTGGCCATGCCGGGCATGGCGGGCACCGGGCCGGAGTGGTGCGGCTCGTTCGTCCCGGAATGGTCGTGTCCGCCCATGGGCTCGGTCATCCAGCCCATGAACCCGTCCACGCCCTGCGCGGGCTCGCCCCACAGTTGCAGCCAGCCCTGCATGCGCCCGATCTGGCTCTGCTGGGTGGTCAGGATGTCGTAGGCCAGACGCCGTACCTCGGTGTCGGTGGAACGAACCAGCACCACCCCCGCCATCTCGACGGCTTGGGCGTGATGAGCCGACATGTCCTGGCTGAAACCGGCGTCGACCGTGCCCGGGTCCGGCTCCGGCGAACCGTCCAGCGGAATCCGCGCCAGCACGCCGATCGCGAAGCCGATCAGAATGGCGCCGATGATGCCGAGGATCAGCAGCGCCGTGCGCTGGCGGCGGAACTGTCCGCCGAAACCGGCCGACGCGTCGCGGTCATCGGATCCGTCCGGAACGTCGTGCCTGCCGGATCCGTTGGCTTCGTGCTTGTCGGACGTAGTGGCTCGGCGCTCGTCGGATCCGGCGGCTCGGTGCTCGCCGTGCGTGGGGGATTCGGGCATGCCGGCCCCCGGAGCTTCGCGGTCGTCGGGCCCGGCGGGTACGGGTACCTCCGAAGTGCCAGCCCTGGCGGTTGCGCCGCGAGTGTCGGCCCCGGCCGGTGTTTCGGCAGTGGTAGCTCCGGCGGGTGTTTCCGGAGTGGCAGCTCCGGCAGGTGTTTCGGCAGTGGCAGCTCCGGCGGGTGTTTCGGGAGTTGCAGCTCCGGCGGCTGTTTTGGGAGTTGCAGCTCCGGCGGGTGTTTTGGGGGTGCCGGCCCCAGCGGTTGTTTCGGGAGTGCCGGCCCCAGCGGATGCTTCGCGAGAGCCGGCCGCGGCGTCTTCGCGATCGCCGGACACTACTGCCCCGCGCCGGGTGCGGGCTGGGCGGGCGCGGGCTGCGCAGGCACCGGAGCGCCGGGCATACCGGGCAGCCCGGGGAGGCCGGGAACGCCGGGCACACCCGGAAGGCCGCCGGGCGCACCACCGAACTCGGTCGGATCCGGCTGCAGGCCCTTGCCGTCCATCGGCACCGCGTCGGGTCCGGGCGGCGTCGGGTCGAACGGCGGCGGGTTGTCGGTGTCGAAGACGATGGTCGAGCAGTCGGCGCCCACCTCGGGGTAGGTGTAGTTGTTCAGCCGCAGTGCGGTGATGAACTGGCCGACGCGCTTGTCCTCCGCGCTGTCGAGCTTCAACTGATGACCCCAGGACTGCAGCGACACCGCGGTGTCGAGGCCGGGGTAGGGCGACATCAGCGTGTACGGCTTGCCCTCGACCTTCGCCTTCAGCGTCTCGATGCCGTCGGCGTTCACCTTGTCCGGGTTGTAGGTGATCCAGACCGCGCCGTGCTCGAGCGAGTGCACCGCGTTCTCCACCCGGATCGGCTTGCTGTAGACCACGCCGGTGCAGGTCGCCCAGGACTGGTCGTGCGGGCCGCCGAACGGCGGCGCCTGGTCGTAGGCCACCCGCTGGTTCGAGCCGATGTGCAGGCCCGCGGGGTATTCCTTCTTCACCACGCCCGCGATCCCGTCCGACGGGTCCTTCTTCTGCGCGCTCGGCGTGTACTTCTCCAGATCGGCCTGCTCCCGGTACTTGGGGACCAGGTTGTAAGCCAGCGCGCCGATCAATGCGATGATTACTACGGCCGCGCCGATGGCCAGCCAGGGGACCTGGCGATTCTTCTTCGGAAGCTGCCCTTGTTTGCCCCCCTTGCGGGGACCCGACAACTTCGCCGCGGCCTTGGCGGCCTTGGCCGATTTGGCGCTGGGACTGCTAGGCATCGCTCAGTGTGCTCTTTCGACGTTGATGGATCCGCTGGCTGCGCAGTGCCCACCCAGAGGTGTACACCCGCCAAGACCATAGGATAGAGACTCGTGACTCCAGCTGACCTTGCAGATCTCCTTCGCTCGACCGCGGCGAAGGTGCTTGTCGAACGTGGACTGGACCCTGCGGTCCTGCCCGACGAGGTCACGGTGGAGCGTCCGCGAAACCCGGAACACGGCGACTATGCCACGAATGTCGCGATGCAGGTGGCCAAGCGCGCCGGAACCAAGCCGCGTGACCTGGCCACTTGGCTGGCCGACGCACTGGCCGACGCGGACGGTGTCGCCGCCGCCGAGGTCGCCGGGCCCGGCTTCCTGAACATCCGCCTCGCCGCCTCAGCACAGGGCGCGATCATCGAGCGGGTGCTCGCCGCGGGCGCCGCCTACGGCACGGCCGACACGCTGAAGGGCACCCGGATCAACCTCGAGTTCGTCTCGGCCAACCCGACCGGCCCGGTGCACCTCGGTGGCACCCGCTGGGCGTCGGTCGGCGACGCGCTGGGCCGCATCCTGGCCGCGCAGGGCGCCGACGTGGCGCGCGAGTACTACTTCAACGATCACGGCGCGCAGATCGATCGGTTCGCCGCCTCGCTGGTCGCGGCCGCCACCGGCGCGCCGACTCCGGAGAACGGGTACGCGGGCGCTTACATCGGCGAGATCGCCGACAAGATCATCGCGGCGCACCCCGACGCGCTGAGCAAGCCGGAGGGCGAGCGCCTCGAGCTGTTCCGCGCGGTAGGCGTCGAGCTGATGTTCGCGCACATCAGGGAGTCGCTGCACGATTTCGGCACCGACTTCGACGTCTACTTCAACGAGAGCTCGCTGTTCGCCTCCGGCGCGGTCGAGCAGGCGGTGCAGCGGTTGAAGAACTCCGGCGATCTGTACGAGAAGGACGGCGCCTGGTGGATCGCCAGCTCGGAATACGGTGACGACCAGGACCGGGTGGTCATCAAGAGCGACGGCAAAGCGGCCTACATCGCAGGCGACATCGCCTACTTCCAGGACAAGCGCGCCCGCGGCTTCGACCTGTGCATCTACATGCTCGGCGCCGACCACCACGGTTACATCGGCAGGCTGAAGGCCGCCGCGGCCGCCTTCGGTGACGATCCGGCGACCGTCGAGGTGCTGATCGGGCAGATGGTGAACCTGCTGCGTGACGGCGTCGCGGTGAAGATGAGCAAGCGGGCGGGCACCGTGGTGACGCTCGACGACCTGGTCGAGGCGATCGGCGTGGACGCGGCGCGATACTCGCTGGTGCGTTCGTCGGTGAACTCGAGCATCGACATCGACCTGAACCTGTGGGCCAGCCAGAGCAACGAGAACCCGGTCTACTACGTGCAGTACGCGCACGCCCGGACCGCGTCCATCGCGCGCAACGCCGCCGAATTCGAATACGACGCCGTGACCCCCGATCTCGCGCTGCTGTCGGCCGAGGAGGAGGGCGAGCTGATCCGCACCCTCGGCGAGTACCCGCGCGTGGTGGGCAGCGCGGCGAGCCTGCGCGAACCGCACCGGGTGGCCCGCTACCTGGAGGAGCTGGCCGGCGCCTACCACCGTTTCCAGACCAACAAGAACCTGCGCGTCCTGCCGCTGGGTGACGACCCCGTCTCGCCGACGAACGCCGCCCGGCTCACTCTGGTGAACGCCACGCGCCAGGTCTTGGCCAACGGCTTGGGTCTGCTCGGCGTCAGTGCGCCGGAGCGCATGTGACCGGCCGGCCGACCAGAGCGAGGAAGGAAGTACCAGTGAGCGAGCGGAGTGAGGACAAGGCATGAGCGCACATCCCGCCGGTCCCCGGCATGCCGAGATTCCGCACGCGCCGAATCTGCCGGAGCGTCCGAGCGATCCGAAGCAGATGATCGACCTGCCCGTGAACGTGTGGCCGCGCAACGCCGTGCGCGACGAAGACGGCGTCGTCCGTTTGGCCGGCGTGCCGGTGCACGAGCTGGCCGCCCAGTTCGGCACCCCGTTGTTCGTCATCGATGAGGACGACTTCCGTTCCCGCTGCCGCGACATGGTGCGCGCCTTCGGGGCGAACGCGCGGGTGCACTACGCGTCCAAAGCGTTCCTGTGCGGCGAGGTCGCCCGCTGGATCCGCGACGAGGGCCTCTCGCTGGACGTGTGCTCCGGCGGTGAACTCGCCGTCGCGCTGCACGCGGGCTTCCCCGCCGAGCGAATCGCGTTGCACGGCAACAACAAATCGGTCGTGGAGTTGGAAACCGCGGTATCCGCGGGCGTCGGCCATGTGGTGGTCGACTCGCTGATCGAGATCGAGCGACTGGAAGCCGTCGCGGGCCGCGCCGGCGTGGTGCAGGACGTGCTGGTGCGCGTCACTGTCGGTGTGGAAGCCCATACCCACGAATACATTTCGACCGCGCACGAGGACCAGAAATTCGGCTTCTCGATCGCGGGCGGCGACGCGATGGAGGCGCTCGCGCGCGTCTTCGACGCCGACAATCTGCGTCTGGTCGGCCTGCACAGCCACATCGGCTCGCAGATCTTCGAGATCGACGGCTTCGAGATCGCCGCGCGGCGCATGCTCGGCCTGCTGCGCGAGGCCATCGACAAGTTCGGCGTCGAGCGCACCGCGCAGATCGCGACGCTGGATCTCGGTGGCGGATTGGGTATTTCGTACCTGCCATCGGACGACCCGCCGCCGTTGGACCAGTTCGCCGCGAACCTGCGCGAGCTGGTCGCCGCCGAAGCGGATCGCGCCGGGTTGCCGACGCCGGTGATCGCGGTGGAGCCCGGCCGCGCCATCGCGGGTCCCGGCACGGTGACGCTCTACGAGGTGGGCACCATCAAGGACGTCTCGCTGGACGGCGGTCTGCGCCGCCGCTACGTGAGCGTCGACGGCGGCATGAGCGACAACATCCGGCCCGCGCTGTACCAGGCCGATTACGACTGCCGCCTGGTCTCGCGGTCCTCGCAGGCCGGTCCGGTGGTCGCTCGCGTCGTCGGAAAGCATTGCGAGAGCGGCGATATCGTCATCCGGGACACCTGGATGCCCGCCGATGTCGGCCCCGGCGATCTGGTCGCCGTCGCCGCCACCGGCGCGTACTGCTACTCGATGTCCAGCCGGTACAACCAGTTGACCCGTCCCGCGGTCGTCGCGGTGCGGGACGGAAAGCCCCGCCTGATCCTGCGCCGGGAGACGGTGGCGGACCTGCTCAGCTTGGAGGTGGAAGCGTGACGGCGAACGCGAACAAGGGTGCGTGGGGGACCGATCGCCCGATCGGTGTCGCGGTCCTGGGTATGGGCAATGTCGGCACCGAGGTCGTGCGCATCCTGCGCGAGCACACCGAGGACCTGCGTTCCCGCGTCGGCGCCCCGGTGGTGCTGCGCGGTGTGGCCGTGCGCAACCTCGACACCGACCGCGGCATCCCCGCGGACCTGCTCACCACCGACGCCGACGCACTCGTCGCCCGCGACGACGTCGACCTGGTGGTCGAGGTGATCGGCGGCATCGATCCGCCGCGCCGGTTGATCCTGGCCGCGCTGAACGCGGGCAAATCCGTGGTCACCGCGAACAAGGCGCTGCTGGCCGACTACACCGGCGAGCTCGCCGCGGCCGCCGAACGCAGCCGCGCCGACCTGTACTTCGAGGCCGCCGTCGCGGGCGCCATCCCCGTGGTGCGCCCGCTGATCCAGTCGCTGGCAGGCGACCGGGTGAACCGGGTCGTCGGCATCGTCAACGGCACCACCAACTTCATCCTCTCCGCGATGGACGAGACCGGCGCCGACTACTCGGACACGCTGGCCGAAGCCACCCGGCTGGGCTACGCGGAGGCCGACCCGACCGCCGACGTGGAGGGTTACGACGCCGCGGCCAAGGCCGCGATCCTCGCCTCCCTGGCGTTCCACACCCGGGTCACCGCCGCCGACGTGTACCGCGAGGGCATCTCGCGGATCTCCGCCGAGGACCTGGAGACCGCCTCGGCGCTCGACTGCACGGTCAAGCTGCTGGCTATCTGCGAGCGTGTGGACGCGGGCCCCGGCGAGCCGGGACCGGAGGACGGCGGCAAAGAGCGCGTCTCGGTGCGCGTCTACCCGGCGCTCATTCCGCGCAAGCACCCGCTGGCCGCGGTGACCGGCGCCTTCAACGCGGTGGTCGTCGAGGCGGAGAACGCCGGGCGGCTGATGTTCTACGGGCAGGGCGCCGGTGGCGCCCCGACCGCCTCCGCGGTACTCGGCGATCTGGTGATGGCCGCGCGGAACAAGTTCTACGGGGGTCGCGCTCCGGGCGAATCGGTTTATGCTGAGCTACCGATCGCGCCGATCGGCGACACGCCCACCCGCTATCACGTGAACCTGCAGGTCGAGGATCGTCCTGGGGTCCTGGCCGCGGTGGCGGGCGAATTCGCCAATCACGGGGTGAGCATCTCGACCGTCCGTCAAGAAGGGCACGGCTCGGGTGCGCGCCTGGTCGTGGTGACCCACCACGCCGTGGAGTCGGCGCTCGCGGAGACCGTGGCCGCCTTGGCGGATATGGCATCCGTCACATCCGTGACCAGCGTTCTGAGATTGGAAGGCACCGAAGAATGACCACAGTGTCGCGCAGCGACGCCACGAGGGGTGGCCGGGAGACGGGTGGGCGCACGACCGGCGTCGCGCCCCAGGCAGGAGTGCACTCCCGCTGGCCGGGCCTGATCGCGGCCTACCGCGACCGGCTCGCGGGCGCAGCCGACTGGGAGCCGGTCACGCTGTACGAGGGCGGCACGCCCCTGGTGCCCGCGCCGCACCTGTCCGAGGTGACCGGGTGCGAGGTCTACCTGAAGGTCGAGGGCCTGAACCCGACCGGTTCGTTCAAGGACCGGGGTATGACGATGGCGATGACCGACGCCAAGTACCGCGGCCAGCAGGCGGTGCTGTGCGCGTCCACCGGCAACACCTCGGCATCCGCCGCGGCCTACGCCACCCGCGCGGGCATGAGCTGCGCGGTGCTGATTCCGCAGGGCAAGATCGCGATGGGCAAACTGGCCCAGGCCGTCATGCTCGGCGCGAAGATCATCCAGGTGCAGGGCAACTTCGACGACTGCCTGGAGCTCGCCCGCAAGGTCACCGCCGATTTCCCCAGCATCGGTCTGGTGAACTCGGTGAACCCGGCGCGCATCGAGGGCCAGAAGACCGCGGCCTTCGAGATCTGCGACGTGCTCGGTAAGGCGCCCGACGTGCACGCCCTTCCGGTCGGCAACGCGGGCAACATCACCGCGTACTGGCGCGGCTACCGGGAGTACTACGCCGACGGTGTCACCGGTGGGCTGCCGCGCATGCTCGGCGTGCAGGCCGCGGGTGCGGCCCCGCTGGTCAACGGCGCTCCGGTGAAGGACCCCGAGACCATCGCCACCGCCATCCGGATCGGCGCGCCCGCCTCCTGGAACGGCGCGGTCGAGGCCAAGGAGCAGTCCGGTGGTGCGTTCCGCGCGGCCACCGACGAGGAGATCCTGGACGCGTACCGCCTGGTCGCGGCCACCGAAGGAGTGTTCGTCGAGCCCGCGTCGGCCGCCAGCGTGGCCGGTGTGCTCGCCGCCCGCAAGGAGGGCTGGCTGGATTCGGGCCTCACCGTGGTGTGCACGGTGACCGGCAACGGTCTGAAGGATCCCGACACCGCGCTGTCGGGCATGCCGCAGGTGCAGCCGATCTCGGTCGACCCGGTCGCGGTCGCCGCCGAACTAGAGCTGGCTTGAGTTGAATTCGCGTGACAGCCGGCTCATGAGCGCGACGCTGCCCGCCGGTCTGACCGTGACCGCGCGGGTGCCCGCCTCCACCGCGAACCTCGGTCCCGGGTTCGACTCGCTCGGTATGGCATTGGGGATCTACGACGAGATCCAGGTGAGCACCACCGATTCCGGGCTCACCATCCGGGTCGAGGGTGAGGGCGCCGACGACGTGCCCTGGGGCCCTTCACATCTCGTGGTCCGTGCGATCGAGCGCGGCCTGGAGTCGGCCGGAGTGTGGGCCGACGGTCTCGATGTGGTGTGCCGCAACGTGATTCCGCATTCCCGCGGGCTCGGCTCGTCGGCCTCCGCGGTGGTCGGCGGACTGGCCGCGGGGTGCGCCCTGGTCGCGAAACTGGACCCGGCGCTGGCCACGTCGGCCGACCGAATGGTCCAGCTGGCCGCCGAATTCGAGGGTCATCCGGACAACGCGGCGGCCAGTGTGCTCGGCGGGATCGTGGTCTCGTGGACCGAGAGCGAGCACCCCGCCGACGAGGCGCCGGGCACGGAGTACCACGGTCGCGTCTACCGTGCGGTGCGGCTGGAGCCGCATCCCGCGCTGCGGCCGGTCGTGCTGATCCCCGAGGAGCGCTCGTCCACGGCGCACACCCGCGGCCTCCTGCCCGACGTGGTGCCACACGGCGACGCCGCGTTCAACGTCAGTCGCGCGGCGCTGGCCGTGGTGGCACTCACCCAGCGTCCCGACCTGCTGATGCCCGCTACCGCGGACCGCCTGCACCAGGCCCAGCGTGCCCCCGCGCTACCGCTGACCACCGCCTGGATCACCCGGCTGCGCGCGGCCGGGATGGCTGCCACCGTCTCCGGTGCGGGCCCCACCATCCTGGCCCTGGGTACCAGCGAATTTCCAGCGGAACTCCGCGAACTGGCGGCGGCCGACGGCCTGCGCGTGGTGGAGCCGGGAATCGCCCAGGGCGTCCTGGTCGACTGACGGCGAGTCTGTCTTGCCGAGATTCGCAATGGACAGCTATCCTGGGCAAGTCCGTACATCGTGCGCATCAGACGCCGGTGCTTCATCAGGGCAATCGCTCCAGCAGGCTCCAGGCTCGAGCCTCCAGGCCATGGGGGTGCTGCGTAGCTGCGCAACTGGAATGATCTCTCCCCACCTTTCACCAACGGTGGAGAAGCCGCCGGTCCGGCGGGGCAGGTGATACGGCACAAAGCGCCCGGACGGACGCATCCCAGTCCGGCAGAATGCCCGGGCTGCGGGACGAACCCTCGAAACAGCACACGGCAATCGAGGGAAGGAAAGGATTTCCGTGACAGATACGGACCTGCTCGCGACACCCGGCGTGGAATCGAACCCGACGGGCGACCGCGAAAGTGAATCCGGACAGATTTCGAAGATGATCGAAAACACCGACGTCGCACGATCGGGGCTGACTGGAATGTTGTTGCCGCAGTTGCGCGCGCTTGCGGGGGAGCTCGGTATCCGAGGCACCTCCGGAATGCGCAAGGGCGATTTGATCGCCGCCATCAAGGAAAATCAGGCCGCCGGAAAGTCGGCGAAGGTGGAAAAGCCCGCCAAGGGCGAGGCCAAGTCCGCGGCAACCGCCAAGGCCGATGCCCCCGCGAAGAACGCCGCTCCCGCCGAGTCGGCGCCCGCCAAGGCCGAGCAGGCGACCCTCGACGTGACGCCCGCGGCTTCGGCCGCGTCCACCGAGGCTCCCGCCCCGGCGAAGAAGGCTGCCGCCGATTCCGCGCCCGCCGCCGAGTCGGCCTCGTCCACGGCGACCGAGACCACCGAGGAGTCCGGCCGGGAGAGCGGCCAGCGTGGTCGTGGCAGGCAGCGGCGTGGCCGTGACCAGGCGCGATCCGCGTCCACCGAGGCCGCTCCCGCCGAGACGCGTGCCGACGAACCGAAGCAGGACAGCGAACAGGGCGGCGAGCGCCGCCGCGAGCGTGGCCAAGGCGAGCGTCAGAGTGAGCGTGGCCAGGGCGAGCGTCAGAGTGAGCGTGGCCAGGGCGAGCGTCAGAGTGAGCGTGGCCAGGGCGAGCGTCAGAGTGAGCGTGGCCAGGGCGAGCGTCAGAGTGAGCGTGGCCAGGGCGAGCGCGGCCAGAGCCAGAACGGCAGCGCGCGCGACCGTGGCGGCGACGACGAGGAAGGCGGTCGCGGACGGCGCGGACGCCGCTTCCGGGAGCGTCGTCGTGGGCGCGACCGCGATGGTGGTGGCGGCGGCGGCGAGGCCCGCGAGCTGGAGATCCGCGAGGACGACGTCCTGCAGCCGGTCGCGGGCATCCTCGACGTGCTGGACAACTACGCCTTCGTTCGCACCTCGGGTTACCTGGCCGGGCCGAACGACGTCTACGTGTCGATGAACCTGGTTCGCAAGAACGGCCTGCGCCGCGGCGACGCCATCACCGGCGCGGTGCGCGCCCCGCGTGACGGCGAACAGGCCAACCAGCGCCAGAAGTTCGATCCGCTGGTGCGGCTGGACACGGTCAACGGCGGCGACGTCGAGGCGGCCAAGCGCCGTCCCGAGTTCGGCAAGCTCACCCCGCTGTACCCGAACCAGCGCCTGCGGCTGGAGACCCAGCCGAACAAGCTGACCACCCGCGTGATCGACCTGATCATGCCGATCGGCAAGGGCCAGCGCGCCCTGATCGTGTCGCCGCCGAAGGCCGGTAAGACCACGATTCTGCAGGACATCGCCAACGCGATCGCGACCAACAACCCCGAGGTCTACCTCATGGTCGTGCTGGTGGACGAGCGTCCCGAAGAGGTCACCGATATGCAGCGTTCGGTGCGCGGCGAGGTCATCTCCTCGACCTTCGACCGCCCGCCGTCGGACCACACCTCGGTCGCCGAACTCGCCATCGAGCGCGCCAAGCGCCTGGTGGAGATGGGTAGGGACGTTGTCGTGCTGCTCGACTCGATCACCCGGCTCGGCCGCGCGTACAACAACTCCTCGCCCGCCTCGGGTCGAATCCTTTCCGGTGGTGTGGATTCCACCGCGCTGTACCCGCCCAAGCGGTTCCTCGGCGCGGCGCGCAACATCGAGAACGGCGGCTCGCTGACGATCATCGCCACCGCCATGGTGGAGACCGGTTCGACCGGTGACACGGTGATCTTCGAGGAGTTCAAGGGCACCGGCAACGCCGAGCTCAAGCTGGACCGCAAGATCGCGGAGCGGCGAGTATTCCCTGCGGTGGACGTCAACCCGTCCGGTACCCGCAAGGACGAGCTACTGCTCAACCCCGACGAGGCGGCGGTACTGCACAAGCTGCGCCGCGTACTGTCCGGCCTGGACTCGCACCAGGCGATCGATCTGCTGATCGACCGACTGAAGAAGTCCAAGAACAACCTCGAGTTCTTGATGCAGGTGAGCAAGACCGCGCCGGGCGCGCTCGACGAATAGCATTGGGCTCGTCCGTCTCTCCGGGCATTCAGGCCGTACCGGCCGGGTGCCGTGGAGTTGGAGTTCATCAGTTGTCGCCATGACAACGGCCGAAAGGGTCCCGCTGGTGCGGGACCCTTTCGGCGTCCGGGGGGCGAAGAAGGCGAGGCCGACCGTGGCCGCGCCACTGATCAGCAGACCGAGGATCAGTGCGCAGTGCCCGATATCGGGCTCGGGGGCGGCGGATCGCGCGGTCTGGATGTGCACGGCGTTCTCCGGCGTCGGATAGTGCACGTTGTCGGGGAGTGCGGACAAACCGACGGCGACCGAGAGAATCAGTAGAACGAAGATCGCGGCCGCGATTCGGATGTTCACGGGGTCTCCTTCCTGTCTCGGCACGCCGATGTGCACCCAGGTATGCAACTCTATGAACGGATCTGTTCGCATTCGTGAGTAGCGGACTACCCGACTTCAGCGTCCCGGAGGCGGCGCCGATTCGCGTGCCCGGACTTCCAGGGGCGCGAACGATGGGGGAGTACCTAGGGCGGGAACAAACCACTCGCCGGGGGCGTTTTGGGAGCGTAACGGCAGTTCTGGCATACTGAACGGTCGTTGCGTCTGCTCAGGTGAGCAGAGCTCCCGCCTAGTCGGTTCCGGTTCACGCTTCGCGCGAATTCGCGTGGGCGACCCGGCGACCAAACTCGAGAGGACACCCATGAAGGCAGGAATTCACCCGACGTATGTCGACACCACGGTCGTCTGTGGTTGCGGCAACACCTTCCAGACTCGCAGCACCAAGGAGTCGGGACACATCACCGTCGAGGTCTGCTCGCAGTGCCACCCGTTCTACACCGGCAAGCAGAAGATCCTCGACACCGGTGGCCGCGTGGCCCGCTTCGAGGCCCGCTACGGCAAGCGTGCCGGCAAAAAGGCCGACGCCAAGTAGCTTCCCCGCCGACGCCCGGTCCTGCTCGCAGGCCGGGCGTCGGTGTTTTGTCTGGACAGCTACCAGGGAGAAGGAAGCACTGTGACGCAACCGTCCGCCATCGACGACATTCTGGCCGAGTACGCGGGCCTGGAGACGCAGCTGGCCGATCCGTCGCTGCACAACGATGCGGGCGCCGCGCGCCGGGTCGGCAAGCGGTTCGCCGAGCTGGCCCCGGTCATGGCGACCTATCGCAAACTGGAGACGGTGCGCGGTGATCTGTCCGCCGCCCAGGAACTCGCCGCCGCCGACGCCGCGTTCGCCGCGGAGATCCCGGATCTGGAACGGCAGGTCGAGGAGCTCGAACAGGCCCTCGCCGACCTGCTGGCCCCCCGCGACCCGCACGACGGCGACGACGTCGTGCTCGAGGTGAAGTCCGGCGAGGGCGGCGAGGAGTCCGCGCTGTTCGCCTCGGACCTGGCCCGCATGTACGTGCGGTACGCGGAGCGGCACGGCTGGAAGGTCGAGATCCTCGACGTAGCCCTGTCCGACCTGGGTGGCTACAAAGAGGCGACGCTGTCGATCAAGAGCCGCGACGCGTCGCGTGACGGTGTCTGGTCGCGGTTCAAGTTCGAGGGTGGTGTGCACCGGGTGCAGCGCGTCCCGGTGACCGAGTCGCAGGGCCGCATCCACACCTCGGCGGCGGGCGTGCTGATCTACCCGGAACCCGATGAGATCGAAGAGGTGCAGATCGACGAGTCGGATCTGCGCATCGACGTCTACCGCTCCTCCGGCAAGGGCGGCCAGGGCGTCAACACCACCGACTCCGCGGTGCGCATCACCCATCTGCCCTCCGGCATCGTGGTCACCTGCCAGAACGAGCGGTCGCAGCTGCAGAACAAAGCGCGCGCCATGCAGGTGCTCGCGGCGCGGTTGCAGGCGCTGGCCGAAGATCAGGCCGACCAAGAGGCGGCGGCGGGCCGGGCCAGCCAGATCCGCACGGTGGACCGCTCCGAGCGGATCCGCACCTACAACTTCCCGGAGAACCGGATCACCGACCATCGCATCGGTTTCAAGGCGCACAACCTCGACTCCGTGCTCGACGGCGACCTCGACGCGCTGCTGGATGCTCTGGGGAAGGCGGATCGCGAAGCGCGGATGGCCGCGGAATGATCGTCTGTCGGGCAGAGTCGGTGTCATGTCTATGACCCGAGTCGCGCTGCGTCCCGTCATCAACGACGCCGTCGAGACGTTACGGACCGCCGGGGTGCACAGTCCGCGGGCCGACGCCGAGCATTTGGCGGCGCACGTCCTCGGCGTGGAACGGACCAGGCTGGCGCTGACCCCGCTGGTGCCGCCGGAAAAACTGGACGAGTTCCGCGCGCTGGTCGACCGCCGCGCGCGGCGGATCCCGTTGCAGCACTTGACCGGCACGGCCGTGATGGGTGCGCTCGACCTCGCGGTCGGCCCCGGCGTCTTCGTGCCGCGCCCGGAGACCGAGCTGTTGTACGCGTGGGCGCTGGCGCAGCTGGAGGCGCTGCCGCACGATCACACGCCGATCGTCGTCGACCTGTGCACCGGGTCGGGAGCGCTCGCATTGGCCGTCGCGCACGCGCGCCCCGACGCGGATGTGCGCGCGGTCGAACTCGATCCGGCGGCGCTGGTCTGGGCGCGGCGCAACGCCGACGACCGCATCGCCGCGGGCGACACCCCGATCACCCTCTACGCCGACGACGCGACCGATCCCGAGCTGCTCACCGACCTGAACGGCCGGGTGGACATCGTGGTCTCCAACCCGCCCTACATCCCGGACGGCGCGCCCCTCGACCCGGAGGTGGCCGAGCACGATCCGTCCGTCGCCCTCTTCGGCGGCCCGGACGGGCTCGCGGTCATCCGCGGGATGATCCCGAACATCACCCGGTTGCTGCGCCCCGGCGGCGCCACCGCCATCGAGCACGACGACACCAACGGCTCCGGCGTAGCCGCCCTCTTGACCGCCACCGGCGTGTTCACCGACATAGAGGAGCACCCCGACCTGGCAGGTAAACCCCGCTTCGTCGCCGCCACCCACACCTGACCCGTGCCTGCTCCGCCAGCCCAGCGATCGGCTGACTTCAATGGCCGGACAAAGCGCGGCGACCGCCGCGACCACATACGTGACAACTGATCTCAGGAGCACATGGGTACCTCACCGGGTACGCCCAAGACCTTCTCGTCACCTGACGCAGGACCTGAACGCAAATCCCGCGTCACCCAACCAGTACGGCCTGAAGACCCGGAGAGGCGGGGCAGCGGAACAGATGCCAGGATGGTTGCCGTGAGTACCGTCTACGACTGCGCGGATCTCGACTCGCGCGCCGCCGGACTGTCCGCGGCCACCAGCGCCCTGAAATCCGGTCGACTGGTCGTGCTGCCCACCGACACTCTGTACGGCCTGGCCGCCGACGCGTTCGATGCCACGGCGGTGAGCTCGCTGCTGGCGGCCAAGCGCCGCGGCCGGGACATGCCGGTGCCGGTGCTCGTCGGTTCCTGGCACACCATCGACGGACTGGTGTTCTCGGTGCGCCCGCAGGCGCGCGAGCTGATCCGGGCGTTCTGGCCCGGCGGTCTGAGTCTCGTTGTGCAGCAGGCGCCTTCGCTCGCGTGGGATCTCGGTGACACGCGCGGGACGGTGATGCTGCGGATGCCGCTGCACCCGGTCGCGCTGGAACTGTTGCGCGAGGTCGGTCCGCTGGCGGTGTCCAGCGCCAACGTGTCCGGACAGCCACCGGCCAAGACCGCGGCCGAGGCCCGCGACCAGCTCGGCGAGCTGGTCGGCGTCTACCTCGACGGCGGCCCGGCCGAACACGCCGTCGCCTCCACCATCATCGACCTGACCGCCGACCAGCCGCGCGTGCTGCGCGTGGGCGCGGTGCCCGTCGCCGACATCGCCGAGGTGCTCGGCATGTCGCCGGAAGCGCTCAGCGGCGCCGCGCAGCTCGGATGATGGGTTCGAGCGCCGTCGTCCCCCTGCGGGAGCTGCTCGTCGTGCTGCTCATCTCGGCGGTGGTGACGTTCCTGGCCACCGGCGGAGTACGGGTGCTGGCGATCGGCTTCGGGGCGGTCGCCGTGCCGCGCGACCGGGACGTGCACGTCAAGCCGATTCCGCGAATGGGCGGGGTCGGCATGTACATCGGCGTGGTCGCCGCGGTCTTGTTCGCCCACCAATTGCCCGCGCTGCGCAGTGGTTTCGACTACAAGCCCAACATTCCGATCGCCGTGCTGGTGGCGAGCACGGTCATCGTGCTGGTCGGCATCGTCGACGATCGCTGGGGCCTGGACGCGCTCACCAAGTTCGCCGGCCAGGTGACGGCAGCCGGCGTCATGGCCGTCATGGGATTGGGCTGGTACGTCGTCTACAACCCGTTCAGCAACACCACAGTCGTGCTGGACGGATTGCAGGGCGGCCTGGTCACGGTCGCGGTCACCGTCACGCTGGTCAACGCCATGAACTTCGTCGACGGGCTGGACGGCCTCGCGGCGGGCCTGGGCCTGATCGCGGCGCTGGCCGTATTCGTGTTCTGCCTGGGACTGATGAACGAGCAGGGCGGCTCGGTCGACACCTACCCGCCCGCGCTGCTGGCCGCCGCGCTCGCGGGCGGGTGCCTCGGATTCCTGCCGCACAATTTCCAGCCCGCGCGGATATTCATGGGCGACTCCGGCTCGATGCTGATCGGATTGATGCTGGCCGCGGTGTCGACCGGCGCTTCGGGGCGAATCCCGCTGCAGGGGTACGGCCCGCGTGACATCGTCGGTCTGCTTTCCCCGTTGTTGCTGGTCGGCGCCGTGATGTTCATTCCGGTGCTCGATCTGTTGCTCGCGATCGTGCGCCGGGTCCGGGCGGGCGTGAGTTTCTCGACGCCGGACAAAATGCACTTGCATCATCGCTTGCTGCAGATCGGCCATTCCCACCGCCGCGTCGTGCTGCTGATCTATTTGTGGGTCGGCGTGCTCGCGTTCGGCGCGGTCGGCACGTCGCTGATGGATCGCACGCTGGTCGTGTTGCTGATGGCGGGCGGGCTGGTATTCGCGTTGGTGATCACCGCGATTCCGGGCCTGCGGCGTGGGGACCCGGCGGGAGACGGATCGGCGTCCGGGTAAAGTCGTCGGCTGTGAGCTTCACACCCCAACCCGTCCCCGGCCCCGACGCGCCCCTGCGCTCCGCGCTGCGCTACGGACTGATCGGCCTGGGCGTGCTGGTGGTCCTGGCGGTCGCGCTCGGCGCCGCCGTCGCGGGAACCGCCGGAGTGTGGGGTGCGCTGCTGGGCGCCGCGATCGGCGGCGGCTTCATCCTCACCACCGCGGCCGTCGTGCTGTTCGGCGCGAAACTGCCGCCGAGCACGGCCGGACTGATCATGCTGGTCAGCTGGGCGGGCAAGGTCCTGGTGGCCCTGATCGTCGTCGCGATCCTGCAGCGATTCGACTTCTACGACCGGGTCGTCCTGTTCCTCACGGTGGTCGGAGCGCTGGTGATCGTGCTCGGCGCGGAGACGTACGGCGTTGTCCGGCAGAAGGTTCCGTACGTGACGACGACCGACCCCCAGAGCGCTCCGGGTACTCGGGAGTAACGAAAACCCCCACCCCCTACACGCTGTCGTAGATGACTTGGTAAAGTGTTGGTAAGCAAGCGACCAAGTCGGGGATCGATGAGGGGTCACCGCCGAGATCCACCGCCTGGGCCGCTATGCTTACTGCCGTGCCGGGCTCCGAGGGGTTGTTCCGGTTCTGCATGTCGACGAATGTCGCCGACACACGTACAGACGCCTGGTGGAAATCAAAACCACCGCCCAGCTGCTGACGAACTTCGAGCCGACCTGAGTCGACCAAATTGATCGTCAATGTCCGATCGAACCGCGGGAATGACCGTACCCGCGGCCCGAACACGGGAGAGAACGCTGAGCGTCACCACTCTGGCGGCCGAGTTCCACGCGCCGTCGCTTACCGACTTCTTCCCTCCAGCTGTGCTGTTCGAGGGAACACCGTTCGAACTCGATCGATTGATGCTGATCCGCATTCTGATGTCGTTCGTTCTGGTCGGCGTGATGCTGCTGGCCTTCCGTTCGCCGAGGATCGTGCCGCGCGGCCTGCAGAATGTCGCCGAAATCGGCTTGGTCTTCGTCAAGGAGCAGATCTGCGAAGAGGTCCTCGGCAAGGACACCGGACGCAAGTACTTCCCGCTGATCGCGACGATCTTCTTCACGGTCCTCTTTCTGAACTTCTCCGGCGTCGTTCCGGGGTTGAACATCTCGTCGAATGCTCGAATCGGCATGCCGCTGGTGCTGGCCGTCGTCGCGTACCTGGCGTTCAACTACGTCGGTATCAAGAAGTACGGCTTCCTCACCTACATGCGCAGCAGCATCGTCGTTCCGAATGTTCCCCCCGCGCTGCACGTGCTGCTGATTCCGATCGAGTTCGTGTCGACCTTCATCCTGCGTCCGTTCACGCTGACCGTCCGACTCATGGCGAACATGCTGGCCGGCCACATCATGCTGGTGCTGTTCTTCAGCGCGACCTGGTTCTTCCTGTTCGACGCCGCCGCGTGGATGAAGGTGTTCTCGCCGTTCTCGCTGATCGCGGGACTCGGATTCACGCTGTTCGAACTGTTGGTCATCTTCCTGCAGGCTTACGTGTTTGCGCTGCTGACCGCCGTATACATCGGACTCGCACAGCACGCGGCCGATCACTGACCTGACCGACAACTACCGGAAACCTGCTGCACCACGCCGACCGGCGGGTGAGCAACAGAAAGGGAATGGAAGACTCATGAGCCTCGCTTACCTGGCCCAGGAAGCCGCGACGAACGAGAGCACCTTCAAGGGCCTGGGCGCCGTCGGCTACGGTCTCGCCGCGATCGGCCCCGGCATCGGCGTCGGCATCGTCGTCGGCAAGGCGATCGAGGGCATCGCGCGCCAGCCTGAGCTGCAGGGCACCATCCGTACCAACATGTTCCTCGGTATCGCGTTCACCGAAGCCCTGGCCCTCATCGGTCTCGTCGCCGGCTTCATTTTCTGATTCCGATGTACGAGTCAGTTTTGCTCGCCGCGGCGGAGGGAGAGGAAGTGAATCCTCTCGTCCCCGAAACGTACGACATCGTCTGGTCGATCGTCTGCGTCGTCATCATCGGAATCCTGTTCTACAAGTACGTGGTTCCGCGCCTGATGAAGACGCTCGACGAGCGTTCCGAGAAGATCGAAGGCGGCATCGCTCGCGCCGAAGCCGCGCAGGAAGAAGCTCAGCTCACCCTGCAGCAGTACCAGCAGCAACTGGCCGACGCCCGGCTCGAGGCCGCTCGCATCCGTGAGGACGCGCGCACCCAGGGCCAGGAGATCCTCGCGCAGATGCGCTCGGACGCCCAGGCCGAAGCCGACCGCATCATCGCGGCGGGCCACACCCAGCTGGAAGCCCAGCGCCAGCAGATCCTGACCGAGCTGCGCTCGGAAGTCGGCCGCACGGCCGTCGACCTGGCCGAGAAGATCATCGGGCAGTCGGTGTCCGACGAGGCCAAGCAGGCCACGTCGATCGACCGGTTCCTCGACGAACTCGATCAGTCGGACGCAGGCATCGGGGTCGGAAGGTAACGACGCGAAAGTGAGAAGCATGTACGCAGCGAGCCGCGAGGCCAGTGCCCGGTCTCGGGAGGCGCTTCGGGCCGCTCTGACCGGAAGCGACAGTGCCGCGGCCACGACGGGGTCGGAACTGTTCGCCGTTGTCGCCGTGCTGGACGACCAGCGTTCGCTGCGTGTGGCGCTCGCGGACGTGTCGGTGCCGGGTTCCGTGCGCGCGGAACTCTGCGAGCGGGTCTTCGGCGGCAAGGTCAGCGCTGCCACGCTGGCAGTGCTGACCACCGCGGTGGCCCAGAACTGGTCGCGCACCTCCGACCTGGTGGCCACCTTGGTGCTGCTCGGCCAGGAGGCGTTGCTGGAGTCGGCGGCCCAGCGTGGCCGGCTCGAAGCGGTCGAGGACGAACTGTTCCGGCTCGGCCGGATCATCAGCGACAACCCGGACCTGGAGCAGGCGCTGTCGGATCGGTCGCAGCCGGAATCGGCCAAGCGCGAGCTGATCCACCAGCTGCTGACCGGCAAGACGGAGGCCATCACCCTGACCCTGGCGGAGCAGGTGGTGACCAGGCAGCGGTCGAGCATCGGCGCCGCCTTCGACGAACTGGCCGACCTCGCGGCGGCTCGCCGCGATCAGATCGTCGCGCATGTGCGCGCCGCGATCGGGCTCACCGAGCAGCAGCGCGACCGGCTGGCCGCCTCCCTGCGGCGCATCTACGGCAAGGCGACCACGGTGCACATCCAGGTCGACCCGAGTTTGCTGAGCGGAGTCGTGGTGCGCGTCGGTGACGACGTGATCGACGGCAGCGCCCTCGGCCGACTGGAGAAGCTGCGCCGGGCACTGGCCTAGCGCGCTTCCACCACCCCGACATTCCAGACCCAGACAGCGAGAGCAGGAAGAACATGGCGGAGCTGACGATCTCCTCCGATGAGATCCGTAGCGCGATCGAGAGCTACACCCAGAGCTACACCCCCGAGACCTCCATCGAAGAAGTCGGTGTGGTCACCGACACCAGTGACGGCATCGCGCACGTCAGCGGCCTGCCTTCGGCGATGGCCAACGAACTGCTCGAGTTCCCGGGCGGCGTGCTCGGCGTCGCGCTCAACCTCGAGGACCGTGAGATCGGTGCGGTCATCCTCGGCGAGTTCGCCGAGATCGAGGAGGGCCAGGAGGTCCGCCGGACCGGTGACGTGCTCTCGGTTCCGGTCGGCGACAAGTTCCTCGGCCGCGTGGTGAACCCGCTCGGCCAGCCGATCGACGGCCTCGGCGAGATCGAGTCCGAGGAACAGCGCGTGCTCGAGCTGCAGGCCGCGACCGTGCTGGAACGCCAGCCGGTCGAGGAGCCGCTGGCCACCGGCATCACCGCGATCGACGCGTTGACCGCCATCGGCCGCGGCCAGCGTCAGCTGATCATCGGCGACCGCAAGACCGGTAAGACCGCGGTCTGCATCGACGCGATCCTGAACCAGAAGGCCAACTGGGAGACCGGCGACCCGAAGAAGCAGGTGCGCTGCATCTACGTCGCCATCGGCCAGAAGGGCTCCACCATCGCGGGCGTGAAGGCCGCGCTGGAGCAGCACGGCGCGCTGGAGTACACCACCATCGTCGCCGCCCCGGCCTCCGACTCCGCCGGCTTCAAGTGGCTGGCCCCCTACACCGGTTCGGCCATCGGCCAGCACTGGATGTACCAGGGCAAGCACGTGCTCATCGTGTTCGACGACCTGACCAAGCAGGCCGAGGCCTACCGCGCCATCTCGCTGCTGCTGCGTCGCCCGCCGGGCCGCGAGGCCTACCCCGGTGACGTCTTCTACCTGCACTCCCGGCTGCTGGAGCGTTGCGCGAAGCTCTCCGACGAGCGGGGCGCCGGCTCGATGACCGGCCTGCCGATCATCGAGACCAAGGCCAACGACATCTCGGCGTTCATCCCGACCAACGTCATCTCCATCACCGACGGCCAGGTCTTCCTCGAGTCCGACCTGTTCAACAAGGGTGTCCGCCCGGCGATCAACGTCGGTACCTCGGTCTCCCGTGTCGGTGGCGCCGCCCAGACCAAGGGCATGAGGAAGGTGGCCGGCTCGCTGCGTCTGGAACTGGCGCAGTACCGCGAGCTGGAGGCGTTCTCCGCCTTCGCCTCCGACCTGGACGCGGCCTCGCTGGCCCAGCTCGAGCGTGGCGCCCGCTGGGTCGAGCTGCTCAAGCAGGACCAGTACTCGCCGGTGCCGGTGGAGGACCAGATCATCTCGATCTACCTGGTCGACCGTGGCCACTTCGACTCCGTCCCGGTGGGCGACATCCGCCGCTTCAACGCCGAACTGCTGGAGGACCTGCACCGCAGCGCCGCCGACGCGTTCAAGGCGATCGAGGGCGGCAAGGTGCTCGACGGCGAGGCGGCCGAGCAGATCGAGGCGGCCACCAAGAAGTTCTTGGGGACCTTCCTCACCTCCGACGGCACTCCGCTGGTGAACGAGGCCGAGGCGGGCCAGCTCGACCACGAAGAGGTCGAGTCGCTGTCGGTGACCCGCAAGCACGTCGAGAAGTAACGCGAGCCCGCCAATGCGCTATTCGATCCGCGGCAGGAGCCAGGGGCACGAAGGAGGAAGCGTGCGCAACCTCGTCGTGCCCCGCAAATGCCGCCAATCCAACGCAGGGAATGAAGGGAGTGTGAACCGCTGATGGCAAGCTTGCGTGAATTGCGCTCCCGCATTCGTGGTGTGAATTCGATCAAGAAGATCACCAAGGCCCAAGAGCTGATCGCGACCTCGCGCATCTCGAAGGCCCAGGCCAGGGTCGCGGCCGCGAAGCCGTACGCCGAGGAGATCACCAAGGTCCTCAGCGAGCTGGCCGGCGCGTCGAAGAACCTTTCGCATCCGCTGCTGACCGAGCGGCCCAACCCGCGCCGGGCGGCCGTGCTGGTGATCACCAGTGACAGCGGCATGTGCGGTGGCTACAACTCGAACGTGCTCAAGCGCGCCGAAGAGCTGATGACCACCCTGCGCGACGAAGGCAAGGAGCCGGTGCTCTACGTCATGGGCAACAAGGGCCTGACGTACTACGCCTTCCGCGACCGCCCGTACGTGTCGGCGTGGACCGGGTTCTCGCAGCAGCCGAAGTACACCGATGCCTCGGCCGCCTGCCACCACCTGGTGGACGCCTTCATGGCGGGCTCCGACGGCGCGGTTCCCGCTCCGAACGGAACGGGTGACATCGCCGGTGTCGACGAGCTGCACGTGGTGTACACCCGCTTCGTCTCGATGTTGACGCAGACCCCTGAGGTGCGCCGGTTGGCGCCGATCCAGGTGAGCTACGTCGACGAGAACTTCGACCTGGGCGAGGACATGGTGTCGGATTCGCCGACCGCCGATGTCCACGCGCAGTACGAATTCGAGCCCGACGCCGACGTGCTGCTGGCGGCACTGCTGCCGAAGTACGTCAATACGCGTATCTACGCGTCGTTGCTCGAGGCAGCGGCATCCGAGTCCGCGGCTCGGCGCACCGCAATGAAGGCCGCCACCGACAACGCCAACGAACTCGCGAGTGTGCTCCAGCGCGAGGCGAACTCGGTGCGTCAGGCCCAGATCACGCAGGAAATCAGCGAAATCGTCGGCGGCGTGAACGCGCTGGCGTCGAGCTCGGACCGCGACTAAGCGCCGCGGCCTGAGGCACGGGGCCGGAAGCGGAAGCGTGCGCAACCACGAAGGCCCCCCGAAGGCCGCACATCGACACGGAGAGAACCAACACCAATGACCGCAGCTGTCACTCAAGACAACACGAGCCGGACCGGCGCCGCCGCGGGCCGCGTCGTCCGGGTCATCGGGCCCGTCGTGGACGTCGAGTTCCCGCGCGGAGCCATCCCCGAGCTGTTCAACGCTCTGCACGCCGAGATCGCCCTGACCTCGGTGGCCAAGACCTTGACCCTCGAGGTCGCTCAGCACCTCGGCGACGGCATCGTGCGCACCATCTCGATGCAGCCGACCGACGGCCTGGTCCGCGGCGCCACCGTGACCGACACCGGCAAGCCGATCTCGGTGCCGGTCGGTGACGTGGTCAAGGGTCACGTCTTCAACGCGCTGGGCGACTGCCTGGACACCCCCGGCCTCGGCCGTGAGGGCGAGCAGTGGGGCATCCACCGCAAGCCGCCGTCGTTCGACCAGCTCGAGGGCAAGACCGAGCTGCTCGAGACGGGCATCAAGGTCATCGACCTGCTCACCCCGTACGTGAAGGGTGGCAAGATCGGTCTGTTCGGTGGCGCCGGTGTCGGCAAGACCGTTCTGATCCAGGAGATGATCACCCGTATCGCCCGGGAGTTCTCCGGTACCTCCGTGTTCGCCGGCGTCGGCGAGCGCACCCGTGAGGGCACCGACCTGCACCTGGAGATGGAGGAGATGGGCGTCCTCCAGGACACCGCTCTCGTCTTCGGCCAGATGGACGAGCCGCCGGGCACCCGTATGCGCGTCGCCCTCTCGGCCCTGACCATGGCCGAGTACTTCCGCGACGTGCAGCACCAGGACGTGCTGCTGTTCATCGACAACATCTTCCGGTTCACCCAGGCCGGTTCCGAGGTGTCGACCCTGCTCGGCCGCATGCCCTCCGCCGTCGGTTACCAGCCCACGCTGGCCGACGAGATGGGTGAGCTGCAGGAGCGCATCACCTCGACCCGTGGCCGGTCCATCACCTCGCTGCAGGCCATCTACGTGCCCGCCGACGACTACACCGACCCGGCCCCGGCGACCACCTTCGCCCACCTGGACGCGACGACCGAGCTCTCCCGCCCGATCTCGCAGAAGGGCATCTACCCGGCCGTCGACCCGCTGACCTCGACCTCCCGCATCCTGGAGGCCTCGATCGTCGGCGACCGGCACTTCCGGGTGGCCAACGAGGTGAAGCGGATCCTGCAGAAGTACAAGGAACTGCAGGACATCATCGCCATCCTCGGTATGGACGAGCTGTCGGAAGAGGACAAGGTCCTCGTCGGTCGCGCCCGTCGTCTGGAGAAGTTCCTCGGCCAGAACTTCATCGTGGCCGAGAAGTTCACCGGTCAGCCGGGTTCGGTCGTGCCGCTGGAGCAGACCATCGACGACTTCGATCGTGTCTGCAAGGGCGAGTTCGACAGCTACCCGGAGCAGGCCTTCAACAGCTGCGGTGGTCTCGACGACGTCGAGGCGGCCGCCAAGAAGATCCTCGGAAAGTAGTCACCGATGGCGGAAATGTCAGTCGATCTCGTCGCTGTGGAGCGACTGCTCTGGTCCGGCCAGGCGTCGTTCGTCAGCGCGCAGACCACCGAGGGCCAGATCGGCATCATGGCCGGCCACGAGCCATTGCTCGGCCAGCTGGTCGAGGGCGGCACCGTGACGATCGTGGACACCGACGGTCAGCGCATCGTCGCCGCGGTGCACGGCGGCTTCTTCTCGGTCACCGCGAACTCGGTCCGGGTGCTCGCCGAGTCGGCGGAATTCGCCGACGAGGTGGACGTGGAGGCGGCCCGCCGGGTGCTGGCCGACTCCGACGCCAGCGAGGAGCAGCAGAAGGCGGCTCAGGCCCGGGTGCGCGCGGTCGAACAGGTCGCGAACGCCTGATCGACAACCTGTCATCCAGAACAAATGCTGTCGGCGGTGAAGAGTCCCTTCACCGCCGACAGCGTCTTTCAGGCGAGTCGGACACGGCCGGGCCATTTGTAAACTCGGGGCCGTGATTGAATGGCCGCACGCGGTGTGAACATCAGGGCTCGCCGGGCGCACAGCCCGCGTGCTCACGAAGAACCTGTGAACACCGCCAATCGGATGCCGTGTCGACGACATGGCGGCGTAGCGAAGGGACGTACGGCATTGCAAACCGGGATGGTTCTGCTGATCATTCTGGTGCTCACGCTCGTGTTCCTCGCGCTCGCCTCGACCTACCGTCTGATCATGTTGCGCCGCGGCGGGACTGCCGCGATTCTGCGCGTCCTCCCCGCTCGTGGCGGTCAGGGGTGGCGGCACGGATTGATGCGCTACGACGAGGATCGACTTGTCTTCTTCAAGCTCACCAGCCTGAAACTCGGCCCGGACTCCAGCATTCGGCGGCAAGGCATCGAGATCGGTGATCGGCGCGGTCCCCGCGGCGACGAGTACGACATCATGACCGACGACATCGCCGTGATCGCGGTCTCGGATCGCGCGGGCGACTTCGAACTTGCCCTGGATCGCGACTCGCTGACCGCTTTCCTTTCCTGGGTGGAATCCCGCCCGTCCGACCGCACCCGCCGGATGCCTGGCCTGTAGTTCGCGCGTTCCCGCCCGGACTTCGTCCGGCTGCTCCCGCTAGGGTTGTGCTGTGAGCGTGCATCTGACGCGGATCTATACCCGGACCGGCGACGACGGGACCACGGGATTGAGCGACTTCTCCCGGGTCGCGAAGACCGACCCCCGCTTGGTCGCCTACGCCGACTGCGATGAGACGAACGCCGCCATCGGTGTGGCGATCGCGCTCGGCGGGCCGGAGGAGACGATGCTCGCGGTGCTGCGGCAGATACAGAACGATCTGTTCGACGCCGGCGCCGACCTCTCCACACCCGTGGTGGCGGAGCCGAAGTATCCGCCGTTGCGGGTCACCCAGCCCTACATCGACCGGCTCGAGGCGTGGTGCGACGAGTTCAATGCCGAACTCCCGGCGCTCGATTCGTTCATCCTGCCCGGCGGCACGCCGTTGGCGGCCTTGCTGCACACCGCTCGCACGGTCGCCCGCCGTGCGGAGCGCTCGGCCTGGGCCGCGATCGAGGCCAATCCCGAGGACACCGGCGTCCTGCCCGCCAAGTACCTGAATCGGCTGTCGGATCTGCTGTTCATACTCAGCCGAGTGGCCAATCCCGGCGGGGATATCCTGTGGAAGCCCGGCGGACAACAGCCGAGCGCCTGATCGCGTAGCACCGGAGGCGAGTACCCGAGCGATCACGGGGTATGGCCGGCAAGGCGGCGGGATCACCTCGCCGGCCCGCAGAACGCTCACCCCGCGGCACTCGCTCGAACGGCGAAAATGTCCGGAGGCGAGGGGAGTCGTGGAGACGCGGCACCGTAGTGCGCCGCCCCAACTATCCTTGCACCAACAGTGCGCCGAATACGCGGAGAGGCGGCATGGAACGGTTTTTGGTTACCGGCGGAAACAGACTCGTCGGTGAGGTCACAGTGGGGGGCGCCAAGAACAGCGTCCTCAAACTGATGGCCGCTGCGTTGCTGGCCGAGGGCACCACCACCATCACGAACTGCCCGGACATCCTCGATGTGCCGCTCATGGGTGATGTCCTGCGCGGACTCGGCTGCGACGTGACCATCGACGGGGGGGTGGTCGCCATCACCACGCCTGCCGAGCCGAAGTACCACGCGGACTTCCCCGCGGTGACGCAGTTCCGCGCGTCGGTGTGCGTGCTCGGCCCGTTGATGGCGCGGTGCAAGCGCGCCGTCGTCGCGCTGCCCGGTGGTGACGCGATCGGCTCCCGCCCGCTCGACATGCACCAGGCCGGTCTGCGCCTGCTCGGCGCGACCAGCGAGATCGAGCACGGCTGTGTGGTGGCCAGGGCCGACGAACTGCAGGGCGCCCGGATCCGCCTGGACTTCCCCTCGGTCGGCGCGACCGAGAACATCCTCATGGCGGCGGTGCTCGCCGAGGGGGAGACGGTGATCGACAACGCCGCGCGCGAACCCGACATCGTCGACCTGTGCAACATGCTCGTCCGGATGGGCGCGCGGATCAGTGGGGCGGGCACCTCGGTGCTCACCATCCAGGGCGTCGAACGTCTCTCGCCCACCACCCACCGCGTCATCGGTGACCGCATCGTGGCCGCGACATGGGGCATCGCCGCCGCGATGACCCTCGGGGACATCCGCGTCACCGGCGTGAATCCCAAACATCTGTCGCTGGTGCTGGACAAGCTGCGCTCAGCTGGGGCGCGCATCTCGTTCGAAACGGACGGCTTCCGGGTGATCCAGGCCGAGCGCCCGCGTGCCGTGAACTTCTCGACGCTGCCGTTCCCCGGTTTCCCGACCGATTTGCAGCCGATGGCGATCGGGCTCGCGTCCATCGCCGACGGCACCTCGATGATCACCGAGAACATCTTCGAGGCACGCTTCCGGTTCGTGGAAGAGATGATCCGGCTCGGCGCCGACGCACGCACCGACGGGCACCACGCGGTGGTGCGGGGGATCCCACGGCTGTCGAGCGCTCCGGTGTGGTCGTCGGATATCCGGGCCGGCGCCGGTTTGGTCCTCGCCGGTTTGGTCGCCGACGGCACCACCGAAGTGCACGACGTCTTCCACATCGATCGCGGATATCCGAATTTCGTCGAGCAGCTGCAGGCGTTGGGCGGAGATGTGGTGCGTGTCGGCGCTGCGGATTGAGCGCCGATTCCGTCCGGGTCGGCCGCACGTTACGAACGTTTCCGCGAAAATACGTGCTGACCAGGGGATTTGACATCGTGCACGCAGACACGTAACTTATTCCAAGTCAGAGCGACACGGACACCGACCCGGGGCCCAGAAGCTGAGCGGAAACGCTGAGCGCGCGGCCAGGGAAACGAGGTAGGACGAGGAGCGCCTGACGCTCACACTGGCTCGAACGAGACCCTGGTTTGCAACCGGGTTCCCGACTGGGCTAAGCTTGAAAAGTTGCTTCACCGATCAATCGGATCAAACCGGGCGATGGTG
>NZ_BAFP01000033.1 GCF_000308455.1 Nocardia abscessus NBRC 100374
GCAGTCCGTCCGCAGCCCGCGCCGGGCCGAGCGGAGGCGAGGCAGCCGCCTAGGCCCGGAGGGCGGCCTGGAAGCGGCGCATTCCGTCGATCCAGCGGTCGTAGTCGGAGCCCTTGTGGCGGTACATCTTCAGCACCTCGGGGTGCGGGAGGATCAGGAAGTGCTCCTCCGCCACCCCGGCGAGCACGATGTCGGCGACCTCGTCCGGTGCCAGTACCGCACCCGCGCTGGTGACGGCCTTCACCGCCAGCTCCGCCTCGGCGGCGTGCTCCGGCGGAACGAGACCGCCGTGCAGCAACCGCGTGTCCACACCCATCGGGCACACGCAGCTCACCCGGATCCCCTGGTCGCCGTAGGTGACCGAGAGCCACTCCGCGAAACCGACGGCCGCGTGCTTGGACACCGCGTAGGGCGCCGAACCGAGCTGGGTGAGCAGCCCTGCCGCGGACGCGGTGCCGATGAAGTAGCCGCCGCCGCGCTCCAGCCACCCGGGCACCAGCAGCCGCGCGGCGCGGACGTGCGCCAGAACGTTGACCTCGAGCGCGGCCGCCCACTGCTGGTCGGTGCTGTCCAGGCCCGCGCCGCCGCCGATGCCCGCGTTCGCGAAATACAGGTCCACCGGGCCGAATTCGGCCTCGGCGCGGTCGATCGCCGCGCGGATCACCGCCTCGTCGGCCACATCCCCGCCGACCGCGACCGCACCTGGCCCGAGAGACTCCGCGACGTCGGCCGCACTCGCCGCGTCGAGATCGGCGAGCACCACGCGCGCGCCGGCGGCGACGAGCCGGCCTGCCAGCGCCGCCCCGATCCCCGCACCCGCGCCCGTGACAATGGCAACTTTGCCCGAAATCTCCATCCCCGCACCCTAGCGGGAGGTCACCGGCCCGCTGCCGGGAAGCCCGCCGGCCAGCCGATCCAGCAGCGGAGCGGTGCGCGGCCCGACCAGTTCGCGCATCACCAGCGCCATATTCGTCCGCTCCACGCCGGGAATCTTGAGGATCTGCCCGGCGATGCGATACAGGTCGTCGGCGTCCCGCGCGACCACCCGCACGGTGAGATCGGTGAGTCCGGTCATGCCGCACACCTCGGTCACCTCGGGCACCTCGGCGAGTTCGTCCACCACCGAGTCCAGCCGGTGCTGGTCGACGACAACCGCGACGAACGCCGCGAGCGGATAGCCGAGCGCGCGCGGCTCGACGCGCCGCTCGAAGCTGCCGAGCACGCCACCGGCCTCCCAGCGGGACAACCGCGCCTGCACGGTATTGCGGGACAGGCCGAGCCGGGCGGCCAGCTCGACACCCGTCGCCCGGGGGTTGGCGACCAGCTCCAGTAACAGCCTGGCGTCGGTGGCGTCCAGGCTGACGCCGACGTTTTCTCTGGTCATACCACGCAGTATGACATCAGCGCGCCCGTCGTAATTGAGCATTCTGCCCATCCACCGGTCGGCCACTTGCGCAGTTCGCATTCGAGGGGATGCTGTGAGGTAGGACACATTCCGTCCCGCAGCGACCTGGTGAGGAGGCGATCACCCATGTCGGCCAAGTCCGAGTATCCGGTGCAGTTGGTGCAGCCGGACGGTCGCCGCGTCCTCGATCCCGAGCACGCCGCGATAGTCGCCGACATCGGGCCGGACGAGCTGCGGGCACTGTACGAGGACATGGTGGTCACGCGCCGGATCGATACCGAGGCCACCGCGCTGCAGCGGCAAGGCCAGCTCGGGCTCTGGGCGCCGCTGCTCGGGCAGGAGGCCGCCCAGGTCGGCTCCGCGCACGCGCTGCACCCAGACGACTACGTGTTCTGCGGCTATCGCGAGATGGCGGTCGCCTACTGCCGCGGTGTGCCGCCCACCGATCTCACCCGGCTGTGGCGCGGCGTCGCGCACCATTGCTGGGATCCGCACCCGGTGAACATGACCAATCCCAACATCGTGGTCGGCTCACAGGGCCTGCACGCGACCGGCTACGCCTTCGCGGCGCACTTGGACGGCGCCGACATAGCCACCGTCGTCTATTTCGGCGACGGCGCGAGCAGCCAGGGCGATCTGGCCGAGGCGCTCGGTTTCGCCGCGAGCTGGAGCGCGCCCGTCGTGTTCTTCTGCCAGAACAACCACTGGGCGATCAGCGAACCCGTGCGGGTGCAGAGCGCGACGCCGATCGCGCGCCGCGCGTACGGCTACGGCATGCCGGGCAAACAGGTCGACGGCAACGACGTCCTCGCCGTGCTCGCCGTGACCAGGCAGGCGGTGGCCAGGGCACGTTCCGGCGGTGGCCCGTCGTTCATCGAGGCGCTCACCTACCGGATGGGCCCGCACACCACGGCGGACGACCCCACCCGCTACCGTTCGGCCGCCGAGACCGAGCAGTGGGCGCGGCGCGATCCGATCGACCGGGTCCGCAAGCTGCTCGAACGCGAGGGCCACTGGGACGACGCGTTCGAAGGCCGTGTCGCCGAGCGTTCGGACGCGGTCGCGCGCGCGGTGCGCAGCGCGACCGTCGACATGCCCGATCCGGCACCGGCCGAGCTGTTCGAGCACGTCTACACCAGCCCGCACCCGCTGATCACCGAACAGCGCAGGGCGTACACGGAGTACCTGGCCGGCGATCCCGGCGGGGCCTCCGCACGAGGAGAAGGAGTCCCGCGATGATCACCACCTTCGCCGGCGCGCTCAACACCGGCTTGCGCCGCGCGCTGGAGGACGATCCGAAGGTCTTGCTGATGGGCGAGGACATCGGCCGCCTCGGCGGGGTGTTCCGGGTGACCGACACTTTGCAGAAGGACTTCGGCGACAACCGCGTCATCGATACGCCGCTGGCCGAATCCGGCATCGTCGGAACGGCTTTCGGCATGGCGCTGCGCGGCTATCGGCCGGTGTGCGAGATCCAGTTCGACGGCTTCGTCTACCCCGCCTTCGACCAGATCGTCTCGCACGTGGCCAAGATCAACTACCGCACGCAGGGAAAGGTGCACGCTCCTCTGACGATTCGCATCCCGTTCGGCGGCGGTATCGGTTCGGTGGAGCACCACTCCGAGTCACCCGAGGCTTATTTCGCGCACACCGCCGGGCTGCGCGTCGTGACACCGAGCAACCCGGTGGACGCGTACTCGATGATCCGCCGGGCGATCGCGCTGAACGACCCGGTGATCTTCTTCGAACCCAAGCGCAGGTATTGGGACAAGGCCGACGTCGACTTCGCCGCGCTCGACCGCGACGGCGGGCTGCCGCTGGACCGTGCGCGAGTGTGCACCACCGGTTCGGACGCGACCGTCGTCGCCTACGGCGGAACCGTGGCGACCGCGCTGTCGGCCGCGCAGCTCGCCGCGCGGGAGGGTCACGCGCTGGAGGTGATCGACCTGCGCAGCCTCTCGCCGATCGACTTCGACACCATCGAGGAGTCGGTGACGAAGACCGGGCGGCTGATCGTCACGCACGAGGCGCCGGTATTCGCCGGGCTCGGCGCCGAGATCGCCGCGCGGATCACCGAGCGCTGCTTCTACCACCTGGAGGCGCCCGTGCTTCGCGTCGGCGGATTCGACATCCCTTACCCCCCGGCTAAGCTCGAGAAGCACCACCTGCCCGACCCCGACCGCATTCTCGACGCGGTCGACCGTTCCCTCGCCGCGTGAGGCGGGTTCGCCGTAGTGAAAGGTGCGCACGTGGAAGACCGTCCGGGCCCTTCGGCGTCCGTGCTGGAGTTCCGGTTGCCCGATCTCGGGGAAGGGCTGACCGACGCCGAATTGGTGTCCTGGGCGGTGGCCGTCGGCGACACGGTCGAGCTGAATCAGACCATCGCCGATGTGGAGACCGCCAAGGCTGTCGTGTCGTTGCCGTCGCCGTTCGCGGGCCGAGTGGTCGAATTGCTCGCGCAGCCGGGTGACACAGTCGCGGTGGGGGCACCACTCATTCGCGTCGAGCGGGAATCGAGCCGCGCTTCGGTCTTGGTGGGATACGGCCCCGAGGAGGAGGCGGCGTCGCGGCGGCGACGGTCTCCCGAGGCGCGATCACACACCGATGCGCAGCCGGGCGAAGCGGACCTCGAGCCCCATGAGCAGGAACCACCGGGCCCGGCGCTCGAGGCAACGCGCCCGGCGGCGACGCCCGCCGCACGAAAACTCGCTCGCGAACTCGGCATCGACCTGTGGTTCGTCGCGGGCTCCGGACCGGGTGGCGCGGTCACCGTCGACGACGTGCGCGGTGCGGTGCCGGTCTCCCAGCCGCGTCCGGCATCACCGGCCGCCGCGCCCGCCGCCGCGGG
>NZ_BAFP01000032.1 GCF_000308455.1 Nocardia abscessus NBRC 100374
CCTGGAGTTGGGTGCGCCGGGCGCGTTGGTAGTCGAGCGCAAGACATAGTGCACGCAGCTCGGTGCACCCGGCTTCGAGCGCTTGATCGTCAAGTCGACCGGTGCTCGTGGTCAACCGCCTACGCGGCCGCTGCTCGGAGGTGAGTCGGGCTGGGTTGGTTTTCCAGGGTCTGCGGCGCTGGGTGATCGGCCCCTCTGTGGCTCGCGTCCGAGCGACGGCTGCGTGCTCGTTCGTCGCGGGTGCGGCGGCCGCGCGGGCGCGAGCTGGGCCGCGAACGGGCGCATGCTCGGTCTCGCTTCGCTCGGAACCTGGGGTTCGGGTGCGCCGGGCGCGTTGGCATTCGCGCTCCGGATGAAGTGCACGGTGTTCGGGTGGCTGATCGTCAGGTCGACCGGTACTGGTCAACCGCCTGTGCGGCAGCCGCTGAGGTGTGTGCCGACCTTGTTCGTTGACCAGGCGCTGCGCGCTGGATGCTTGCGACCGTGTTGGGACTCGCGTCGGAGTGGCGGCTGCTTTCCTTCGGCGCCGACGTGGGCAGCCCAACTGTGCATGTTCGGACTCTTCGGCTTCGCCCCGGTGGTTCGGAAGGCGGAGGGTGATCGTGAGGCTCGATGCGTGGCCGGGGCGGGTCTCGGTTCGCTGCGATGGTCGGTGCGGTGTGCGGTGTGCGGTGTGCGGTGTGCGGTGTGGCGGGCGCGGCTCGGTGTTCCTTGCCTCACTGGGGCGTGGGTGGGGGCTCGCGGGTCGGTAGGGTGGGTCTTGTTACTGGTGAGTAGGTCGGGGCGACACGGATTCGGGTGCGGCGGTCGATTCGCGGCGATTCGCCTAGCCTGGACCTGAAGGCTCGATCGGACACATCCGCGTCGGCTGGAGGAGTCGAGCATGGCCAAGAAACCGGATTCGCAGTTCCTCGGCCCGGAGCAGCGCAGTACGGCGTGGGAGCGCTTCGGCAAGGATCATTTCGATGTGGTCGTCGTCGGCGGTGGCGTGGTCGGTGCGGGCATCGCGCTGGACGCGGCGACCAGGGGCTTGCAGGTCGCGTTGGTCGAGGCCCGCGATCTCGGGTCCGGCACGTCCAGCCGGTCGTCGAAGATGTTCCACGGCGGGCTGCGCTATCTGGAACAGCTGGAGTTCGGATTGGTGCGCGAGGCGCTGCGAGAACGCGAGCTCACGCTGTCCACCCTGGCGCCGCACCTGGTGAAGCCGCTGCGGTTTCTGTACCCGCTTACCCACCGTGTCTGGGAGCGTCCGTATGTAGCCGCGGGCCTGGTCCTCTACGACACCATGGGCGGCTCCAAATCCGTACCGGGTCAACAGCATCTGACGCGCGCGGGCGCTCTGCGACTGGCGCCGGGGTTGCGGCGCGACTCGCTGATCGGCGGTGTCGCCTACTACGACACGGTGGTGGACGATGCGCGCCACACCATGATGGTGGCGCGCACGGCCGCCCATTACGGCGCGGTGATCCGCACGTCCACCCAGGTCGTCGGGTTCCTCCGGGAGGCGGACCGGGTGGTCGGTGTGAAGGTGCGCGACACCGAGGACGGGCGTACCGGTGAGGTCCGTGGACATGTGGTGATCAACGCGACCGGCGTGTGGACCGACGAAGTCCAAGCCCTGTCGCATCAGCGGGGCCGGTTCCACGTGCGCGCTTCCAAAGGCGTGCACATCGTGGTGCCCAGGGACCGGATCGTCAGCGACACCGCGATCATCCTGCGCACCGCCACCTCGGTGCTGTTCGTCATCCCGTGGGGCGCGCACTGGATCGTCGGCACCACCGACACCGAGTGGAACCTCGACCTGGCGCATCCCGCCGCGACCAAGGCCGACATCGATTACCTGCTGGGACGGGTGAACGAGGTACTGGTCACGCCGCTCACACCCGACGACATCGACGGCGTGTACGCGGGTCTGCGCCCGCTGCTGGCGGGGGAGAGCGACGAGACGTCCAAGCTGTCGCGTGAGCACGCCGTCGCCCGGGTGGCACCCGGGCTGGTCGGCATCGCGGGAGGCAAGTACACCACCTATCGCGTGATGGCCTACGACGCGGTGGACGAGGTGGCGGAAGACATTCCGGCCCGGGTCTCGCCCTCGGTCACGGCGAAGGTGCCGTTACTCGGCGCCGACGGCTATTTCGCGCTGGTCAACCAGACGGTCCAGCTGGCCGAGACCTTTGGCGTGCATCCCTACCGGATCAAGCACCTGCTGGATCGGTACGGTTCGCTCATCGAGGAGGTCATGGCCTTCGCCGAGGACAAACCCGAACTCCTGCAACCGATTACGGACGCACCGTCCTATCTGCAGGTGGAGGCGGTCTACGCGGCGGCTGCCGAGGGCGCCCTGCACCTGGACGACGTGCTGGCCCGGCGGACCAGGATCTCGATCGAGTACGCGCATCGCGGGGCCAATTGCGCGGAGCAGGTGGCTCAGCTGATCGCACCCATCTTGGGCTGGGACGACGAGGAAATCGACCGGGAGGTCCGCACCTATCAGGCGCGGGTCGACGCGGAGGTCCACTCGCAGACCCAGCCGGACGACGCCTCCGCCGACGCCCTGCGGATCGCGGCTCCGGAGCCACGCCCGGAGATTTTGGAGCCGGTGCCATCGGAAGGGTGAGCCGACCGGCATACCCGGCGGGCGCGGGAAGCTGAGCCGGATGGCCGCATACTGATCCATCGGTGCGGCACGGTTGCTCCGCGCCCCGTGGCATCGGCGATGCGCAGGGTGCAGGTCGGCACGATGCGGTAGCGGTGTCGCCTGTACCGGCGGCTCACCCCTGACCTGACCGCAGCCATCGACGCAGCCCGTGGCGGTTCACCTGTGCATCACCGCCCGAAGGTGATCGGCTCGATCAGTCTTCGCCGTCGGACGTTTCCATCCGCATAGCCCAGGCGACCAGTGAGCGCAGATAGCGCAGCACCAGCTCGTCCGGGTACTCGATCGGGTCGGTCAGGTGCAGGCGGGCCAGTTCCTCCATGGCGGCCAACAGGATTCGCTCCGTCGGGCCGTTCGGATCCACGGTGACGCCGAGGTATCGGGACAGATGGCGCGCGCCGATCGCGCGGGCGTAGGCCCGGCCGAGCGCGAGTCGCTCGCGGAGTTCGGGCGGCCCGCCGTCGAACGGGCTGAGCATGATGCGCCAGCTGGTCGGCGCGGCGTGCAGGTAGGCGAGGATGCCCCGGCCGACCCGGTCCACGTCACCGTGGTCCCAGTCCACGCTGCGCACACCGGTGAACGCGATGGCAGACTCGCGATCCAGCAGCGCCGACGTCAGCCCGGACAGATCGGTGAACTGCTGGTACACCAGCGCACGGGCCACTCGCGCCTCGCGGGCGACCCGGTCGATGCTCACCGCGCCGAAGCCCTCGGTGGCGACGATGTCGCGCGCCACGTTCAACAGTTGGGTACGGCGGTCGGCGGCGGACATCCGGCGCTTCGGCCGCGCCCGAGGCGGATCCGGGAGTTCGGCGATGCCGCGCTCGGACGTGGAGCGGTCCGTGGTCACGCCATCGAAGGTAGCTCGAGCAGCAGATCCACCGCCCGTGCCGCACTCTGCACAGCGCTCTCCATCGTCGCCGACCAGTCGGTGGCGGTCCAGTCGCCCGCGAGCACCAATGTGGGCACCGAGGTGCGCTGGCCCGGTCGCAGCCCGTGGGTGCCGACGACCTGCGAGAAAGTGGCTTTCGGCATGCGCACGACCTGCGCCTGCACCACGTTCGCCGCTCGTGCCTCGGGATAGTAGCGGCGCAGCAGCGCCATCTGCTCGGCGACGATCTCGTCGCTGGACTTGTGGATCTGTTCGTACGCGCCACTGGTGGTCAGGCAGTACAGCCAGCCTTTCGCGGTGCTGCGTCCGGTCATCCGCTGGCGGTCGAAGACCTCGTCGATGACGCCGGTTCCCCCGATCAGCGCCTCGAACTCGGCCGTGGTGCCCAGCGGGCGGTCGAGGTAGAGGTTGGTGCTGACGATCGGCGTGTAGCCCAGTTTGTCGGCCGCCGCGTAGATCTCGGCATGCTCGGGCAGTTCGTCGAGCAACCCGCCGATACTGGAATTGGGCACCGCGCACACCACCGCGTCGGCCGGAATCGTGGTGCCGTCGGCCAAGGCGACACCGGTGACCCGGCCGTCCGCGATATGAATGCGACGGGCCACGGCCCGATGGCGCACCCGCACGCCGTGCTGATCGAAGATCCGCAGCGCCCCGGTGACATACAGGGTGTCCAGGTCGGTGGTCGGGTAACCGATGTCGACGGCCCGCCGGTGCCGCAGGCCGAGCCGGATGCCGGTGGCCAGCACGTCGGCGAACACCTTCGCCGATTCCCGCTGCACCGGCTCCGCCGCGATGCCGAGCGCGAGCCAATCCCACAGCGCCTCACGCGCTTTCGCGGGCATGCCGATCCGGTCGAACCATTGCTCGGTGGTGAGGTCGGGCAGGTCGGCGGGCTGGTGCAGGCACTGCCAGCCGAGCCGGAGCGTGGCGAGGGCCGCACGCACGCGTTCGGATGGGTTCGCGTCGGGATGCGCGCCGGACAGCGTGCGCAGCGCGGCGATTCCTTTGGTGCGCATGGTGACGCTGCGGCCATCGGGCCAGCGCAGTGTGCCCCCGTGCGGAAAAGCGACGTATTGCCGCGTGCCGACACTCGTGAGATAGCGGAACAAGTGGTCGTAGCCACTGGCGATCACGTGCTGACCGTTGTCCGGCGTATCGTCCACCGCCTCGGCGCGCATGGCGTGGGCGCGGCCACCGAGCCGGCCTCTGCGCTCCAGCAGGGTGACCTGCTTGCCCGCCTCCGCCAGCCAGACCGCCGAGGCGAGCCCGGCCAGGCCGCCTCCGATCACCACATATCGCCGTGGGTCGCCCATGGTGCCTCCCGCCATAGCTGACAAGTTGTAAGTTAGGTGGGCGGGAGTGACTCGTCAAGGGCGGAGCGGCTTTTGGCTCGACGCGGGTCAGTCAGCGGGGATCGGCTGGCACTGGGGGCAGAAGAAAATGCCGCGTTCCCGTTGCACCACGCGGTCGTAATCGGGTGCGGTGTCACCGAGCAGATCGGCGGCGAACGGCGTGCCGCAGCGCGGGCACGGACGGTGGGTGCGGCCGTAGGCCAAAGGCCGTCGCGGTGGTTTCGCGGCCGCTTCGGCCAGAATGCGGTGCGCCTCGTTCACCAGTGCGAGCAAGTCGGGAACGTCACCGACCTTGGTCGCGGGGTGGACGCGGCGCAGGAAACACACCTCACTGCGGAAGACGTTGCCTATCCCGGCGAGGTTGCGCTGGTCCAGCAGGGCAACGCCGATGGACTGGTCGGGGTAGCGCTCCAATCGCCGGACGGCCTCCGCGGCATCCCAATTCGGCCCCAGCAGATCGGGTCCGAGATGGTCGACGACCCGGTGTTCGTCGCGCACCCGAACCACTTCCACGGTGCCGAGGGAGAACCCGACGGCCTCGACCTCCGCCGTGCTCAAGACGACCCGGGCGGCGACGCGGGGCTTGGTCCAGCGCTGTCCACAGTGGAACACGCGCCAGCTGCCCTCCATCTTCAGGTGAGTGTGGACGCTCACGGTCGGCGTCCGGATGAACAAGTGTTTGCCGTAGCTGCCGACGCTCTCGACCACCTGTCCGCGCAGATCGACCGTCGCATAGCGAGGTACCCGGAAATCGCTGCGCGTCAATTCCTTTCCCTCCAGTGCGGCGCGGAGCCGTTTGGCGGCCAGAAAGACGGTGTCCCCCTCAGGCATACGACAGCCCCGGCGCGCTCACAACCTCGTGATCTCGCGGCGCACCACCCGAATCTCGGCCCCGTCCGTGCCGGAGGCTCCCGAGGTGACTACTCACGGGCGGCTCCGGAGACGGAGCCCGCGCGGGGTGGCGGAGAAGCCCGCTTCGGTCAGGAATACGGCGAAGGTGTTGCCGTGCACGGTGTCTCCGTTGACGCGATCGATCACCAGCGAGTCCACCCGGCGGCGGCGGACCAGGTCGGCGAGCGCTGCTGCTGCGGCGCGGCGGGCCTCTGGGTCCTCGGTGAAGGTGAGCAGGGTCTTGCCGCCCCGTTCCAGGTAGAGGACGAGTTCACCGTCGACGAGCACCACCAGCGCCCCGGCTTTGCGTCCGGGGCGATGCCCGCCCTCGACGTCGCTCTTCGGCCAGGCGAGCGCGGCGCCGTACGGGTTCGCGGGATCGCACGCGGCCAGCGCCAGTACGGTGCCGGTCGGCTGCCTGGACTCGGGACGGGCGCGTTCGGTATCGAAGGAACGCAAACGGTCCACCACGTCGGTGGTGGAGAACTGGGCGCCACCGAGCGAGTCGACGAAGTATCCCCGGCGGCAACGACCGCGGTCCTCGAACTCGGTGAGTACCCGGTACATCAGCGCGAACCCGCCGGGGACGCCCTCGTTCTGCACCGAGCCCCTGGTCAGCACCCCATATCGCTCCAGGAGCAGATCGGCGGTGGCGTGTGCGCGCACCGTGTTGTCCGACACACGCTCGGGCAGCAGCGACCATCGCCCGGCCACCGAGGGCGGACCGGAACGGGTGGGCATGCTCGGGCGGGGCAGGTAGGCACGGCCCCGTGGGGCGCGCCGGGGAGTGCGATGGGCCGTGGTGGTCCGGGTCGTGCCGGACAGCAGCGCCCGCACCGGTGCGAACGTGTCCCCGGCGACCATGCCCGCCCAAGCCAATTCCCACAGCGCGGAGGCCACCGCGGCGTCATCGAGCAGGCCGGTGGCGTCCGAGAGTTGCCGGAAGAAGTAGGCCCCGCCGCTCTGTGGCACCGGGATCAGCCGTTCCGACGGGGTGCCGGAGATCGGATGTCCCACGGCGGCCGCTGATTTCGAGTCGACCGGTGAGCGTCGTCCACGTCGGCCGCCATCCGTCCCGGACCCGTTGGATGTGGCAGCACCGTCGGTGTGACCGGCTGTCTCGGCGGATCGCCGGTGCGTGCCGCGACCGTCGACCGCGCTGCCGGGCGGCGGATCCGGGTCGTCCAACGGCACGGGCGCTCGATCCGGCACAGTCTGTTCGGGGTCGGGCGGCGTCCACGGTACGAAGGTCGCGCCCAGCGCGGTGAGCAGCCGAAGCTGCACGTCGGTGAGGTCGATCTCGTCCGGCGGCGCCAGCGTGAACGGCGCCTGCTCGGCCAGGTGCAACGCGATCCAGCCGTCCTTGGCGGTGATGGCGCCGTGCCCGGACCAGATCACCTCGCCGGTCGCCATGAGTTCGTCGAGCATGGCGGGGGTGTAGTCGCGCACCCGCGCGGGCAGGACGAGCGATTCCCACGCGGAGGCCGGAATCGGCACGCCGGCAAGCTGTTCCACGACGGACGCCACGCCGTCGACGCCGCGCAGCTCCCCGCTGCCGATGTGCTGCCAGGACGGCAGGAAGCGTCCGAACGCGGCGGTCGAGACCGGCTCGACCTCGTGCCTGGCGGCGGCGAGCGACCGGCGGCGCAGCCGGCGCAGCACCTGCGCGTCACACCATTCCGACCCGGCTGCTCCGGGCGTGAATTCACCCTCCACCACGCGTTTCTCGGCTATGAGTCGATGGAGCGCGGTAGCGGCGACCGCGGTGCCGAGACCGAACCGGGCCGCTACCGCCTCCGTGCCGAACGGGCCGTGCGTGCGGGCGTAGCGGCCGATCAGATCGCCGAGTGGATCGGCCACCGGCTCGATGAACGCCGAGGGCGTGCCGATCGGCAGCGGGACCCCGAGCGCGTCACGCAACCGGGCCGCGTCCTCGACCGCGACCCACCAGGTGCGGTTCGCGAAGGAAACGTGCAGTGCCCGCCGGGTGGTTACCAGGCTCTCGAACCAGGCCGTGGGGTCTTCGTCGCAGCGTTCGGTGGCCTCGGCGGCGGTGAGGGGGCCGAGCAGCCGCAGCAGATCCGCCAATCCCTCGGCGTCGCGCGCGTGCCGCTCCGGTGTGAGCCGTTGCAGTTCCCGCTCGGTCTGCTCGATGATCGTGGCGTCGAGCAGTTCGCGCAGCTCGACCCGGCCGAGCAACTCGGCAAGCAGCCCCGAGTCGAGCGAGAGCGCGGCGGCGCGCCGCTCGGCCAGCGGACTGTCGCCGTCGTACATGAACTGCCCGATGTAGTCGAACAGCAGGGCGTTCGCGAAGGGTGACGGCGTCGCCGTCTCCACCTCGACCAGCCGTACCTGGCGCCGCCCCACCCGGCCGAGCAGCTCGCGCAGCGACGGCAGGTCGTAGACGTCGCGCAGGCACTCGCGCACCGTCTCCAGCAGAATCGGGAACTCGGGGAACTTGCGCGCCACGTCGAGCAGCTGGGCCGAGCGCTGCCGCTGCTGCCACAGCGGTGCGCGCTTGCCGGGATCGCGGCGGGGCAGCAGCAACGCCCGCGCGGCGCATTCGCGGAACCGGGAGGCGAACAGCGCCGAGCCGCCCACCTGCTCGGTGACGACGTCGTCGATCTCGTCGGATTCGAAGACGAACAGTTCGGCGCCGGGTGGGTCGTCGGTGGTGTCGGGCAGGCGCACGACGATGCCGTCGTCGGAGGCGTTCGGCGCGGCGTCCACGCCGAACCGTTCGCGCAGCCGCGCTCCGACGGCCAGCGCCCACGGCGCGTGTACCGGGAGGCCGTAGGGCGAGTGCAGCACCAGCCGCCAGTCGCCGAGTTCGTCGCGGAACCGCTCCACCACCAGGGTGCGGTCGGTGGGCAGATGCCCCGTCGCGGTGCGCTGTTCGTCCAGCAGCGTGAGCAAATTGGTGGTCGCGTTGTCGTCCAGGCCGGCGGAGCGCATGAGTCCCGCGACGCGCTCCGGGACCGGAATTTCGCGCGATCCGTTCCCGACGGCCGTTTCGGCCCCGTCATGTCGCGACTGCGCCTGCGCGCGTGAGGTTTTCGACGGCGCACTGCCGTCGCGCCGGGACGTCTTCCTGCTCGCCGGAGCGGCCGTCTCGGCGGCCCGGTCCTGTGCGACCGTGCGCACGAACTCGCCCAGTGCTGCGCCGAGTTCGGCCGGTCGCCCGAGCCCGTCGCCGTGCCAGAACGGCAACCGGCCCGGCTGTCCGAACGCGGGCGTCACCAGCACGCGGTCGAAGGTGATCTCCTCGATCCGCCAGCTCGTCGCCCCGAGCGCGAACACGTCGCCGACTCGCGACTCGTAGACCATCTCCTCGTCGAGCTCCCCGACCCGGGAGGCCTTCTCGCCCACCATGTAGACCGCGAACATGCCGCGATCGGGGATCGCGCCGCCCGAGGTGACGGCAAGGCGTTGCGCGCCGGGCCGCCCCGTGAGCGTCCCCGCGTCGCGGTCCCAGACCAGCCGGGGACGCAACTCGGCGAACTCGTCGGACGGATAGCGCCCGGACAGCAGATCCAGCACCGACTCGTAGGCCGAGCGCGGCAGCGCCGCGTAACTCCCGGTGCCGCGCACCACCTCGAACCACTCGTCGACGTCGACCGGGTCCAGCGCGCACGCGGCGACGGTTTGCTGCGCGAGGATGTCCAGCGGGTGCGCCGGGATCTGGATCGCCTCGATCTGTCCCGTTGTCATCCGCTGCGAGGCCACCGCGCAGTGGATGACGTCGGTGCGATGCTTCGGGAAGATCACCCCGCGCGAGATCTCGCCGACCTGGTGCCCGGCCCGCCCGATCCGCTGCAATCCGCTGGCCACCGAGGGCGGCGCCTCCACCTGGACCACCAGGTCGACCGCGCCCATATCGATGCCGAGTTCCAGGCTGCTGGTCGCGACGACGCAGCGCAGCCGTCCGCTCTTGAGATCGTCTTCGATCAGCGCGCGCTGCTCCTTGCTGACCGAACCGTGGTGGGCTCGCGCCAGCAGGGGCCCGGCGCCGTGGATCACCTCGGTGGACGCGCCGAGCTGGGCGGGCGGCTTGTGCTCGACATCCACCGGCTCGCCGAGCCGCGCGGCGTAGGCCTCGTTCAGCCGTGCGGTGAGACGCTCGGCCAGCCTGCGGGAATTCGCGAACACGATCGAGGACCGGTGCTCGAGCACCAGATCCACGATCGCCTCGTCCACATGCGGCCAGATCGACCCCGGCTGATCGGACTCGCCCGGCTCGGTCATGTCCGCCACCGGCACCCGCACCGAAAGGTCGAACGTCTTCGGTGCGGGCGGGGCGACCAGGGTGATCGGCGCGTTGCCGACCAGGAATCGCCCGACCTCCTCCGGTGGCCGGACGGTGGCCGACAGCCCGATGCGCTGGACGGGCCGCTCGGTCAGCAGGTCGAGCCGGGCCAGCGACAGCGCCAGGTGCGAACCGCGCTTGGAACCGGCGATCGCGTGCACCTCGTCCACGATCACCGTGCGCACGTTCCGCAGCGTCTCCCTGGCCGCCGAAGTGAGCATGAGGAACAGCGACTCGGGCGTGGTGATCAAGATGTCCGGCGGGGTGCGCAGCATGGACCGCCGATCGGACGCGCTGGTGTCGCCGGACCGTACGCCCACGGTGATCTCCGGCGGCTCCAGCCCCAGGCGTTTGGCGGTCTGCGTGACGCCGACCAGCGGCGCCCGCAGATTCCGTTCCACGTCCACCGCGAGCGCCTTCAGCGGGGACACGTACAGCACGGAGGTACCGGCCTGTTCGGGCCGCTGCTCCCGGGCGGCCAGCTGGTCTATCGCCCAGAGGAACGCCGAGAGCGTCTTCCCGGACCCGGTCGGCGCGACGACGAGCGTGTGCTCGCCCGCCGCGATCGCCCGCCACGCTCCGAGTTGAGCGGAGGTCGGCGCGGGGAACGCGCCGTCGAACCACTCCTGGGTCGCGCGGGAGAACGGGGCCATGGATTCAGTGTGCACCGGCCTACCGACAAGCACGCCCGTACCGTTTCGCGAGCGAAGCCGGAGCAATCGAACGACAGCCGCCGACGCCGGGCCGTACGCTTCCACAGGTGCAAAAAGTGCTCAGACTCGACCTGGTCAGCCATGGGATGACCGAGGCGATGCGGAAGGCACGTTTCCCGGTGGACGAATCGCTCACCGAGGCAGGCCGGCGTGCGATGACAGGGTGTGGACCACTCACCGCTCCCCGGGTGCTCACCGGGCCGGAGCGCCGGACGGTGGAGACCGCCGCGCTGCTGGGTTTGCCGGGCGAGGAGGACAACCGGCTGCGCGACCTGGACGCGGGCGCCTGGCGCGGCGGTGAACTCATGTCGGTGCCCCAGGCCGAGCTGTATGCCTGGCTCACCGACCCGGCCTTCCGCGGGCACGGCGGCGAGTCGGTGGTGGACGTGATCGAACGGACCAGATCGTGGATGGCCGAGGTCGCCGCGCAGGCCGTGTCCACCATCGCGGTCACCCACCCGGCGATCATCAGGGCCGCGCTGCTGGTGACGCTGGACGCGCCGCCGAAATCCTTCTGGCGCATCGATATCCCGCCCGGCAGCGTCACCCGCCTGCACTATCGCGGTGAATGGACGTTGCACTTCACGGCCTGATCCGCCGGCCGATCGCGCGACGGGTGGCATTCGAGCCGCGCCGAGCTAGTGTCTGAGACTATGGGTAACAACAATGGGTCGTATCGGCGCGGCCTGGCCATCGGATGCGGTGGCACCGTGGGGGCCGCGTGGATCGTCGCCGCGCTCGCCGCCGCCCGCGACGTGCTCGACTGGGATCCGCGCGCGGCGGATGTGCTGCTCGGCACCTCGGCGGGGGCGGAGACGGTCACGCTGCTCGGCAGCGGCGTCTCGGTCGACGACCTGGTGGCCGCGCAGCGTGGCACGTCGACCGATCCGATCCTGCGCGAGCACCGTGCCTGCGAGCCCGGGCGCTTTCCGCCGCTGCCGCGCCCGCGACTCGGCTCGCCCCGGCTGTCGCTGCGGCGCCAGGAACCGGGACAGGAGCTCCTGGCCGCCGCCAGCGGACTGCTGCCGGTCGGCGGTGGTGACCCGAGCTGGCTGCAACGGCTGGCCGAGCGGCTGACTCCGGGCCGCACCTGGGTGCCGCATCCGGCGACTCGTCTGGTGGCGATGGACTACGCGACCGGTGAGCGGGTGGCCTTCGGCTCGCCGGGCGCACCCGACACGACCATCGGCGCGGCGCTGCGGGCCTCGTGGGCCGTTCCCGGCTGGTTTCCGCCGGTCACGATCGCGGGCCGTCGTTTCGTCGACGGCGGCGCCGGCTCGACCGCGTCGGCGGACCTGCTCGTTCCCGAGAAACTGGACGAGGTGCTCGTGCTCGCCCCGATGGCCTCGACTACTCGAATCCCGGCTACGGGGCCTGGGCATTTTCTGGAGCGACAGTTGCGCAATCGGATGAGCGACAAGCTCTTTGCCGAGATCGCGCAGTTGCGCGCGGCGGGCACCAAAGTGCTCTTCCTGGGCGCCACCGCCGACGATCTCGCGGTGATGGGCCCCAACTTCATGGACGGCCGCCGTCGTCTCGCCACTTTCGAACACAGCTTGCGCAGTACCCGGCGCGCACTCGAACGAGGAGCTTTCGTATGAGAATCACCGGATCCGGCTACCCCGGCATCGACCTGCGCGAGGCAAGAGTCCTGATCACCGGCGGCGGGCGCGGCATCGGCCGGGCCACCGCGGCGGCGTTCGCCGCGAAGGGAGCGCAGGTCGTGCTCGCGGACGTGGACGAACCCGCCGCCGAAGCGGCCGCCGCCGCGATCGGGGCGAGCGCGTTCGAGCTGGACGTGCGCTCGCGCGATCAGTGGGACGCGGTCGTCGCGGCGGTGGGCGGAGTCGACGTCCTGATCAACAACGCGGGTGTCATGCCCGCCGGGGCGTTCCTGGAGGAACCGGACGCGGTCGGCCGGGCAACGCTGGACATCAACGTCTGGGGTCTCATCCACGGCATGCGGTCCGTCGCACCGGGCATGATCGAGCGCGGCCGCGGCCATATCGTCAACGTCGCTTCCCTGGCGGGCAAGGTCCCCATCCCCGGCTTGGCCGTCTACAACGCGAGCAAGTTCGCGGCCGTCGGCCTCTCGGCGGCGACCCGTCTGGAATTCGCCGCCCACGGCGTCAGCGTCAGCTGCGTCCTGCCGTCGGCCGTGCGAACCCGCCTCTCCTCGGGATTGCGGCTCGGCCACGGCATGCCGACGGTCGACCCGGAGGACGTCGCCGCCGCCATCCTGCGCACCTGCGCCACGCGCAAAGCCGAAGTGGCCGTGCCGAGCTACCTCGGCCCGGTGGACATCGCGCTGGCCGCCGCGCCGGAACGCGCGGTGCGCCTGGTCCGCAGCCTCTTCGACGGTGATCGCGCCTTGCATCCGGCCGACGAGCAGACTCGCGCGGCGTACGAGCGAGAAGTGCGCTCCATCGACTGACCGAACGAAAAGCGGCCCGGGAAAACATCTCCCGGGCCGCGGTGGGGGTTGCGGTCAGCAGGTCGTCGCCGCGGGTTCGCCGCGGAACCTGGCCTCGACGTAGTTCCACGCGTCGGCGAATCCGGCGACCGCCGCGGTCATGTGCTCGGAGATGTCGACGGTGTGGAACTGCACCGGCGCGCCCGCCTTGCAGTACCGGTCGGCGACCTCGGCGACGGGCCGGTAGAAGGTGAGCGTGTCGAAGCGGCCCTGCCACAGATAGGTCGGCACGGTCGGCACGCCGTCGAAGTACCGCAGGCTGTTCTCCCGCAGCACGGCGTGCGCCTCCGGGCTGTCCATCAGGCTCTTGGTCGCCGCCATCTGCTCGGCGCTGCGGAAGGCGCCGTGGAACAGCAGGAATCGCCGGCACGCGTCGTGCGTGAATTCCCGGAACCACAAGCCGTTCTCGTTGAGCTGATCCGAGATCGGCAGCCGGTCCGGGTATTCCCGCTCCAGTCCCATGGCCGCGGCGAAGGCGAGGCCGAACCCGGGATGCGGGTCGAAGCCCAGCGACATCGCCATCTCCTCCATGTCGGCGGGGATGCCACCGGCCACGGCGGCGGCGAGCTGCAGATCCGGCGCGTAGGTGGGTTGCATCGCGGCGGCCCACGCGGTGGCCATGCCGCCGCCGGAATAGCCCGCGATGGCGACGGGCGACTGGGACAGGCCGAGTTCGGCGACTTTGCGCACGGCCTTCACGCTGTCCAGCGTCATCATGCCGGCCAGTCGCGCGGCGCCGTAGGCGGAAGTCGGACCCAGGTAGTCGGGCAGCGAGATAGCCCATCCGCGTCCGATGGGCAGCATCGCGCCTACCGCGTCCTGCAATTCACCGTTGAACAGCGAACGCGACGGGTTGCACTGGGTGCCGAGGGAATTGATCAGCGCTTGGTAGGAGACCAGCGGCGGGTTCTCGACCCCGGCAGGCAGCAGGACCGTCGTGATGCCCATGACGGGATTGCCCTGCGAGTTGGTGGACCGGAACGCCACCTGCCAGCCTTCGGTCCCTATGTAGAGACCGGTGTCGATCTTGCGGGTGCGCACGACATCGCCGGGTGCGTACGCCGCCAGGTCGGACGGCGCGGAGTAGAACAAATCAGGATCGGGGGTGGGATACAACGGCTGAGCCGTTGCCTGCAGGCCGAGCAGGCCGAGCGAGACGACGCTCACCAGCAAGATCGCAATCCTGAACGGAACTCTGGACACGGTTTTCCTTCGAAAGTCAGCCGTCATCGGCGCACCGGCCTGGCGTGCCCGCCGCGGGTGCGCCGGACGGACCGGCACTACACGGAAATCCGCAGCGAACCTCGTTCACTGCGGGACAGAGCGGAAGGAACCGCCGCCGGAACGGCCTGAGCCGATCTCGGCGGACTGGCGCACCTCCTTCGACTCCGGGACCGCCGGTAGCCGCGAAGGCGGCACCATCCGCTGCGAAAATAGCGCCCGACCGGGAAGAACACCGAATCGGCGAGAGAAAAACCGGACAATTCACAATGCCCGTGGCCCGCCATTCGACAAGATCACTAACGGAGGCGGCCTCCCCGGTCGCCCGCCGGCTCGACCCCGTGTCGCGTGGCTCATGGGAAGCTGAGCACCGTCCGATCGCCCAGCGGGCGTTCCAGATCGACGACCACCACACCGTACTCGCGCTTCTGCTCCGGGTTCGCGCCCTGACACGGCGGCATGCCGCGATGCAGGCCGCGGATCAGCCGCACGTTCACCAGGTCGGCGGATTCCTCCACCCGCGCGGTGAACCCGATGCTCGGGCAGCCGACCGGCCCCGGTATGTGGATCGCGAGCTTGTCGGTGCCGTCTTCGACGTCGTACTCCGAGAAGGGCATCGCCGAACTGGGTTCCAGATCCGCGGCCTGCGGGATGACGACCATCGTCCCGCCCGCGTAGCGCCGGGGGCCGGGGTCGGCCCGCGTCCCGGGCGCCGCTCCCGCAGCCTGATCCGGTGTGGAGGGGAGGGCCGGGTCCGGCTGCTGCCCGCACGCGGTCAGCGCCCCGAACGCGATGGCGGCGAGGATCGCCGTGCCCCTCCTGAGCAATGCCATCTCTCCACCTTCACACAGCCGGGCGCGGGCGCGGCGGAGGTATCCCGGTGTGGCACCGGACCGGCTCGCCGAATGCCACCCGCCCGCGACCCATTGTGTGCGCGCCGTCACACGGACCTCGCACTCTGCTTAGGTTGTGCCCATCGAGATACTGACGAATTGCGCAGATTGCTCAAGGCTTTAGCCATAGGTTGTGCGTTCCGTTCTTCAGGGACACGATATCGGCAACAAGTGCTCAACATGGCCCAGCGCCGAATCGGCGCCGAGTGGACGGGTGGATCTGTATGACCGAGCTCGCCGACCGCGATCTGATCGCAGCCCCCTACGATCTGGCCGACCGTTACCGCGTCGGTTCGCGGACCGTCGTCCTCACCGGCGTCCAGGCCATCGCCCGGCAGTTGGTCGAGCAGCACGTGCGTGATCTGCGCGCCGGTTCGCGGGTCGGCACGTTCGTCTCCGGGTATCAGGGCAGTCCGCTCGGCGGCGTCGACAAGATGCTGGCCGGAATGCCGGACGTCCTCGCCGAGCACGACATCTCGTTCGTGCCCGGGTTGAACGAGGAGCTGGCCGCGACCTCGGTGTGGGGCAGCCAGGCGGTGCTGCCCGCGGGCGCCGCGACCCACGACGGCGTGGTCGGTGTCTGGTACGGCAAAGGCCCCGGCCTGGATCGCGCGACCGATGCCCTGCGCCACGCCAACATGTACGGCGCGAACCCGCGCGGCGGCGTCCTGCTGCTGGTCGGCGACGATCCGGCGTTGAAGTCCTCCACCGTGCCCGCGGTGAGCGAGCGTTCGCTGGCGGCGCTGAACATCCCGGTGCTGTTCCCGCGCAACGCCCGCGAGATCATCACCATGGGCCTGCACGGCGTGGCCCTGTCGCGCGCGTCCGGCTGTCTCGTGGCGCTGAAGATCGTGGCCGACGTCGCCGACGGCGCATGGACCGTCGACGGATCGGTGGGAGACATCGACATCGTCGTGCCCGAGATCGACTGGGCGGGCGCGCCGTTCCGCTACCGGCAGCGTCCGATGGCCGCGCCGGCCGACAGCCTGCTCGCCGAGGCGGATCTCTACGGTCCGCGCTGGGAACTGGTGCGGGCCTACAGCACGCGCAACGGGCTGGACGTGATCGAGGTCCACCCGGAGCGCGCCACGATCGGCATCGCCGCCGCCGGAACCACCTTCGACGCGGTCCGCCAAGCGCTGATCGATCTCGGCGTGGACGACGACGCGCTGCACGAGGCGGGCATCCGGCTGCTGCGCATCGGGATGCCGTATCCGGTGGCACCCCAACGGGTCCGGCAGTTCGCCGCCGGGCTCACCCGGCTGATCGTCGTCGAGGACAAGACCGCCTTCCTCGAGACCCAGATCCGCGACATCCTGTACGGCGCCGCGGGCGCGCCCGAGATCGTCGGCAAGCGCGACGGTGCGGGCCGCCCGCTGTTCGGCAGCGACGGCGAACTCACCTCCGGGCGGATCGCCGCACCGCTGCGCCGCGTGCTCGACGGTCACGTCGCGTTGAAACGCGCGCTGCCGCAGCCGCTCTCGCTATCGGTGCTGCCCGCCAAGCGCGCGGCCTACTTCTGCAGCGGCTGTCCGCACAACCGCTCCACCGCCGTCCCGGACGGCTCACTGGCGGGCGGCGGCATCGGCTGTCACACCTTGGTCACCATGTCCGGCCGCACCGACAGCAAGGTCACCGGGTTGACCCAGATGGGCGGCGAGGGCGCGCAGTGGATCGGCCAGGCCCCGTTCACCGACGTACCGCACCTGTTCCAGAACATCGGCGACGGCACGTATTTCCACTCCGGTCAGCTCGCCGTGCAGGCGTGCGTCGCGGCGGGGGTGAACATCACGTTCAAGCTGCTGCACAACGACGTCGTCGCCATGACGGGCGCGCAGCACGCCGAGGGCGCGCTCACGGTGCCGATGCTCACCCACAAGCTCACCGTCGAAGGCGTCCGCCGGATCATCGTCTGCGCCGACGAGCCCCAGCGCTACCGCAAGCGCGATCTCGCTCCCGGCACCCTGCTGTGGCACAGGGACCGCCTCGACGAAGCGCAGCGCGCGCTGCGCGAGGTACCCGGTGTCACGGTGCTGATCTACGACCAGCACTGTGCGGCCGACGCACGGCGGCAGCGTAAGCGGGGCACCCTTCCGGTGCGCCGCACTCGGGTGGTCATCAACGAGGCGGTGTGCGAAGGCTGCGGTGATTGCGGCGTAAAGAGCAATTGCCTGTCGGTGCAGCCGGTGGACACCGAATTCGGGCGCAAGACCCGGATCGACCAGACCTCGTGCAACACCGACTACAGCTGCCTCGACGGCGACTGCCCTTCGTTCGTCACGGTGGAGCTACCCGATCCGGCCGACCGGAAGCCGCGTGCCGCGCAGCGCGGGCCGCAGCCGCCGCAACTGCCCGAACTCGTGCACGAACCGCCGACGACCACGCAGAACGTCTTCCTCGCAGGCATCGGCGGCACCGGTATCGTCACCGTGAACCAGGTGCTGGCGACCGCCGCGATGCGAGCCGGGTACGAGGTGGCGAGCCTGGACCAGATCGGCATGAGCCAGAAGGCCGGACCCGTGGTCTCGCACCTGCGTTTCGCCGTGCACGCGCTGGAACCCGCCAACCGGCTGGCCCCCGCCTCCGCCGACTGCATCGTGGCCTTCGATCTGCTGGCCGCCACCGACAACAAGAACCTGGCCTACGGCCGCGCCACGACCACCGTGTCGGTCGCCTCCACCAGCAGGACCCCGACCGGCGACATGGTCTACGACAAGTCGGTCGCCCATCCCGACGAGGCGATGCTGCTGGTGCGCTTGGCGAAGGTCTCGCGGTCGGTGCGGTCCTTCGACGCGCTGGCCGCCGCGCAGGCCCTCTTCGGCAACACGGCCGCAGCGAACTTCCTGCTGGTGGGTGCCGCCTACCAGACCGGCGGTCTGCGGTTGCCGCGCACCGCGATCGAGGAGGCCATCGAGATCAACGGAGTCGCCGTTTCGGCCAACCTCGCGGCCTTCCGCTGGGGGCGGGTCGCGATCGCGCGGCCGGAGGAGTTCGCCGCTGCCACCACGCGCCGCCCGGCCGCGGCAGCTACGGTGACGATACCCGCGGACCTGTTCGAGGGGTTGACCGCGACGGGAGAGACGCGGCGCCTGACCGAACTGAGGGCTGTCGAGCTGATCGGTTATCAGAGCGCGGCAGTGGCGCGCGACTACGTCGCCACGGTGCAACGTATCTGGGAGGCCGAGCGCCGGGTGACCGACCGCACCGAGTTCAGCGAGCAGGTGGCGCGCGGACTGTACAAGTTCACGGCCTACAAAGACGAGTACGAAGTGGCGCGACGACTCACCGACCCGGCCTTCTTGGCCGAGGTCGCCGCGCAGGTCCCCGAGGGGGCGAACCTCAGCTACCGGCTGCACCCGCCACTCCTGCGCGCGATGGGACGGAAGAAGAAGATCGGCCTGCGACCGGGCAGCCACTTCGCCCTCCGCTTGCTGGCCAAGGGAAAGCTACTGCGCGGGACCGCGTTCGATCCGTTCGGCTACGCGCACGTGCGACGCGTGGAACGCGAGCTGCGCACGCACTACACCGGGATGGTGACGGACCTGGCCGGCATGCTGGACCGATCGGGCTACGACCGCGCCGTACAGGCGGTGGCTCTCGCCGACGTGGTGCGCGGATACGAGGACATCAAGCTCGCCAACGTCGCGCTGTACGCCGAACGCCTGCGGGAACTCGGTATCGAGCCGCCGCGATGGTGACGGGGTACCGCACGCCGCGTCGCCCGGTCGCCGGTCGATCATCGGAACGGCTGCGGACTTCGCCGTCGCCTACCAGGAGAACGGCGCAGGCAGGCGATACCAGCGCGTCCACCAGTCCGCGGGCTCCGTGATCCGATCTCGATGCCGCGTGGTGGTCCACCGGCCTGCGAGTGCGAGGGTGCCGGGTTCGCGAACGACTCACCCCGCGTAACCGGTCACCCTTCCGATCCACGCGATGAAATCCGCGGCGTCCTCGTTGCTGCCGTGGCCCGCGTCCCAGTACATCGCGGCGTCGACCTCGGCGCCCAGATTCTCCAGGCTCGCGGCGAGGTTGCCCACGATCGTCAGCGAGGTGTCGGTGTCCTTGGTGCCGACGCGGATCCACCAGTGCTTCGCTCGGGCGGGATTCCGCTGTCGGAGAAAGAACATGGGGTTCATCATGCTGATCTTCTCGGGCAGGTCGCTGTCGAGTTGCGCGCCGGGGTCGCCGGTCGCATGCCGCAGGCTGAACAGGGTGAAGTGCCTGGCCTTGACGGTTCCGCCACCGAACTCGTTGTTCTCGCCCGAGGACAGGTCGAAGGCGTCGAACGCGGGTACGCCCTTCTTCCGCTCACCGACGTGCGCGAGGAAGTTCGGCCAGGTGAACTCCGCCCGATCGCCCGCCCACGTGATCCACGTGTTGGCCGCGAGATAGCTCGAGCGGTCTGCGTCCGGCAGTGCGGTCAAGTACTCGGTCGCCGCCGGTTCCAGGTAGGTCCGTACGAGATAGTCGCCGTAGTTCGCGGCAGTGAGGCGCCCGAATCCGTTCCTGCCCTGTAGTTCCAGCGAAGCCTGGTAGTCGGTGAACGCCGCGCTCAGGTCCCGTGAGGCCACGGCGTCGAGTGCACCCGAGCGCGACGGGTTCGCGCCCCAATTCCACTCGTAGGCCATATCCGCGTGTTCGAGGTCGGTGATCGGACAGTAGGGCGCGGCAGCGAAGACGGCATCGCTGGCGTCCGCCGCGCCGAGTTCGGCGAGATACCGGTCGTACATCCGGCTGTCCCCGGACACGGCGAGCAGGGCGGACAGCGCGCCTCCCGCGCTGACCCCGGTGACCACGATCCGGTCGGTGTTTCCCGGCACGCGGCCCGAGTTGTGCCGCAGGTACCGGACGGCGGCCTTCAGATCCACGATGGCGGCGGGAGCCACGCCGTAGTACATGCCGTCGGGGGCCACCAGGTCGCGCCCGCGAGCGCCGGAGTCGACGACTACATAACCCGCCGCGAGCGCGAGATCCTGGTTCCTGGTCCGATCACCGCCGTCGTCCGGTTCGCCGTTCGCAACCGACGATGACAGATATCCCGCGACGGAGTTGCTCAAGAGGATGGGCGCCTTGCTCGCGTCGACGGAGCGGCCATCGATCTCGACGGGCACGCTGACGTTCAAACTCTGGTACGCCTTGTCGATCGGCTTCGCGACATAGGCAACCTCCGTGTAGCGGCGATAGGTCACCTCTTTGTCGCGATCGAAGGTGGCGACTGTCTTCTTCTCGGTCGTGAACGCGTCCGGGTCGAAGGCCAGCTCGTCCACCGCTTTCGCGCCGCCGTCCAGCACACCGCAGGCGGTGGCGAACATCGGCACGGCGACCGCCGCCGCACATCCCTTGAGCATCGCTCTGCGCTGCACAGCTCTCTCCTTCGCGTTCGTGGCAAACCACGGGCATCGCGGGCCGCGACGGCGTCGCTGGAACTTGCGTCGAAACGTCTTACCTGGTGATCAGGCAGCTGAGATCGAAGAATAGCGGCGCGGGTCACACATTCGCGCATATCTCCGGCTGTGCGAAGTGGTAAGAGCCCAAATCAGCCATCTATCGGCTACCGTGCGGCGGCGCAGGAAGGTGATCGTCTTCCCTGAGGTCGACAGCAAAATGGCCCGGGTCGGCGGGGTGAACCGCCGACCCGGGCCTACAGTAGCGGGGACAGGATTTGAACCTGCGACCTCTGGGTTATGAGCCCAGCGAGCTACCGAGCTGCTCCACCCCGCGTCGTACGGATAACACTACACAGGGTGGGTACGAATGACCGAATCGCCTGGTGGGGCGGGGTGGCTCAGCCGAATTCGATGCCTTGGGCGAGGGGAAGCTCGGTGGAGTAGTTGACGGTGTTGGTGGCTCGGCGCATGTAGGCCTTCCAGGAGTCCGAGCCGGATTCGCGCCCGCCGCCGGTCTGCTTCTCGCCACCGAAGGCGCCGCCGATCTCGGCGCCGGAGGTGCCGATATTGACGTTGGCGATGCCGCAATCGGACCCGTCGGCGGCGAGGAAGCGTTCGGCCTCGCGCTGGTCGGTGGTGAAGATCGAGGACGACAGACCCTGCGGCACTTCGTTGTGCAGGGTGATCGCGCGGTCGAAGTCGTCGTAGGTGAGCACGTAGAGGATCGGCGCGAAGGTCTCCTCCCGCACCACGGCGGTCTGCGTCGGCATGCGCACGATGGCGGGCCGCACGTAGTAGGCGTCGTCGCCGAACCCGTCGACTCGCTCGCCGCCGCAGACCAGTTCGCCGCCGTCGGTCACCGCCTTGTCCAGCGCGGCGCGCATCCCGGTGTAGGCCTTCCCGTCGATCAGCGGCCCGACCAGCACTCCCTCGTCGAGCGGATTGCCCACCGACAGTTGCCGGTACGCCCGCTCCAGCCGGTCCAGCAGCGGGCCGACGACGTCACGATGCGCGATCAGCCGCCGCAGCGTGGTGCACCGCTGCCCGGCAGTGCCCGCCGCCGCGAACACGATGGCCCGCGCCGCGAGGTCCAGGTCGGCGGACGCGGTGACGATCGCGCCGTTGTTGCCGCCGAGCTCCAGCAGGCAGCGCCCGAGCCGCTCGGCCACCCGCGGCGCGACCAGCCGCCCCATCCGCACCGAGCCGGTCGCGCTGACCAGCGGCACTCGCTCGTCGTCGACCAGTCGTGCCCCGACGTCGCTGCCGCCCTGGATCACTTGGTGTATTTCGGGATCCGCGCCGACTTCGCCTGCCGCGCGCCGCAGCAGCGCGTGACAAGCCAGCGCCGTCAGTGGCGTCGTCTCGGAGGGCTTCCACACCACGGTGTCGCCGCAGACCAGCGCGATCGCCGTGTTCCACGCCCAGACCGCGACCGGGAAGTTGAACGCGGAGATGACCCCGACCACGCCGAGGGGGTGCCAGGTCTCCATCAGCCGGTGGCCGGGGCGCTCCGAGGGCATGGTGTGGCCGTAGAGCTGGCGGGACAGACCGACGGCGAATTCGCAGATGTCGATCATCTCCTGCACCTCGCCCGTGGCCTCGGCGGGGATCTTGCCCGCCTCCAGCGTGACCAGCTCGGCCAGGTCGCTCTTGTGCGCGGTGAGCAGCTGCCCCAGCCTGCGCACGACCGCGGCCCGGACGGGCGCCGGAACGCCGCGCCAGGCGCGGAAGGCGGTGGCGGCCCGGCCGATCGCGGCGTCGACCTCGGTGAGCGAGCTGGACCGCAAGGTCATCAGCTGCCCTCCGGTGATCGGAGTGCGCGCGGGCAGGTCGCCGGGTTCCGGTGGTCCCGCGGCGAATTCGCGCAGCACCGCCTCCGCGCGGGCAGCGAGTCGCTGGGTGGTCTGGTCGTCGAGTACCTCGGTCATGTGTTGTTCCGCCGTACCTTTCGGCCGCGTCGCGGCGTGTCTGTCCCACAGGGCGGGAGGATGGAGGTCAGGTTTCGGACACGAGGCGCGTCGGCTGAGTTAGCCTTCGCTGATGGCGGATACACCGGCAAGACCCGTACTCGATGACATCGATCGCCTGCTGATTCGTGAACTGATGGCCGATGGACGGGCCACCCTGTCGAACCTGGCGGAGAAGGCGAGTCTGTCGGTGTCCGCGGTGCAGTCCCGGGTCCGCCGATTAGAGGCACGCGGTGTGATCCGCGGGTATACCGCGCACGTCGATCCCGAAGCGCTCGGTCAACTGCTGTCGGCATTCGTCGCCATCACTCCTCTCGACCCGTCGCAACCCGATGACGCTCCCGCGGTCCTGCAGCACATCCCCGGCATCGAGGCCTGCCACTCGGTGGCCGGCGAGGAGAGCTATGTCCTGCTGGTGCGAGTGGCGTCCCCGCGGCACCTCGAGCAGTTGCTCCAGGAGATCAGAGCCACCGCCAACGTGCGAACCCGAAGCACCATCATCTTGCAGACATTCTATGACAGGTAGGGTTTGCTCGTAATTAATCCGTTTTGTTGTAGAGGTTCCGTAAATTTTTACGTACCCTCAGGGGCGTGACCATCGAACTGGAACGCACCCGCCCGGCGGTCACCCCCGCCGCCCGGGTTCGTGAGATCTTGTCGGCGAGCATCCTGGCCGACGGCTTCGACTTGGTTCTCGACCTCAATCGGTCCCGCGGCTGCCGTCTCGTCGACGAACGCGACGGCAGCTCCTACCTCGACATGTTCGGCTTCTTCGCCTCCAACGCGCTGGGCATGAACCATCCCGCCCTGGCCGACGACGCGGAGTTCCGTGCCGAACTGCTCACCGCGGCACTGAACAAGCCCAGCAACTCCGACATCTACACCGTCGAGATGGCCCGCTTCGTCGAGACGTTCGTGCGGGTGCTCGGTGATCCGCGGCTGCCGCATCTGTTCTTCATCGACGGCGGCGGCCTCGCGGTGGAGAACGCCCTCAAGGTCGCGTTCGACTGGAAGAGCAGGCACAACGAATCGCACGGCCGCGCAACGGAACTCGGCACCAAGGTGCTGCACCTGACCGGGGCGTTCCACGGCCGCACCGGTTACACGATGTCGCTCACCAACACCGATCCGGTGAAGACCGCGCGTTTCCCGAAGTTCGACTGGCCCCGCATCAAGTCCCCTTACCTCACCGACGCCTTCGACGTCGAGGAGGCGGAGGCGTGCGCGCTCGCCCAGGCGCGGCGAGCATTCGAGGAAAACCCGCACGACATAGCGTGTTTCATCGCCGAGCCGATCCAGGGCGAGGGCGGCGACCGGCATCTGCGCCCGCGGTTCCTGCAAGCCGTGCAGCAGTTGTGTCACGAGAACGACGCGCTGTTCGTGCTGGACGAGGTGCAGACCGGCGTGGGCATGACCGGAACCACCTGGGCCTACCAGCAACTCGGCTTGGAGCCGGACGTCGTCGCCTTCGGTAAGCGGACCCAGGTGTGCGGCGTCATGGCGGGCGGGCGCGTGGACGAGGTGCCCGGCAACGTCTTCGCGGTCAGCTCCCGGCTCAACTCGACCTGGGGCGGCAACCTCGCCGACATGGCGCGCAGCAGGCGCATCCTGGAGGTGCTCGAGCGGGACGAGCTGATCGAACGGTCCCGTCCGCTGGGTGCGCACCTGCTCGAGCGGCTGGGCGCGCTGGCCGCCCGCCGTCTCGATGTCAGCGAGCCGCGCGGGCGCGGACTGATGTGCGCGATCACGCTGTCGTCGTCGCGGCTGCGGGACGAGGTGCTCGCCGCGCTGCGCGAGCGCGAGCACGTGCTGATCCTCGGCACCGGTGAGCGAGGCATCCGGTTCCGTCCCCCGCTCACGGTCACCGTCGCCGAGTTGGACGAGGCCGTCGACGCGCTCGATCGGGTGCTGACCAGCCTCGAATAACGCCAGAACGGGATGATCCGGGCATTCCGGTGTGCTCCGGCGCGGGGTCCGCCGGAATCCCGGATCCACCTCCTAGGCTTCGCAGCCATGTCCTCTCGTCTTCACCACTCCCAGAGCAGGTGCGGCGCGTGAACCGACAGCGCACGTACCGATGCTGCGCGTCACACCTCGTGGTCCCTCTCGTCGTGCTGTCCGCGGTGGCGGGCTGCGCCGCCAGTGACGCGGGCACGGTGGACACCGAGGGAAGCCAGGCCGCCACGACCAGCGTGGCCGCACCGTCCACGGTGGTGGCACCGACCACCGTGGCCGCACCGACCACCGATGTGCTCCCGCCGCACATGACCGATCTGTTGCCCGGGATGCCGCCGCCGCTCTCACCGACCGACGTGTACGCGGCCAACCGCGAGCTCAGCCCCACCGTGGCCGACCATCGCCCGCTGGTCTACGTGCCCAACAGCCAGTCGAACACGGTGTCGGTGATCGATCCGGACACCTTCCGGGTGATCGACACCTTCCCCGCGGGCGGGTTCGAGCCGCAGCACGTCGTGCCGTCCTACGACATGCAGACGCTCTACGTCACCAACGACATGCCACTGGGCAGCGGCAGCCTGCTTCCGATCGATCCGCGGACCGGCAAGCCGGGCGAACCCTTTCCCGTCCGCGATCCGTACAACATGTACTACACGCCGGACGGCCGGTACGCGCTGGTCGTCGCGGAGGCGGACAAGTCGCTGGATTTCTACGATCCGCACACCTGGCAGAAGACGCACGCCATGGCGGTGCCCGACTGCGCGGGCGTCGACCACATGGACTTCACCGCCGACGGCCGCTTCGCCCTGGCGTCGTGCGAATTCATCGGCCGGATGCTGGCTTTCGACGTGGCCGAGCGCAGAGTCGTCAAGACGATCGACCTGCCCGGAGGCCGCTCGGGCAAGCCGCAGGATGTGAAGCTGTCGCCGGACGGTCACACCTTCTTCGTCGCCGACATGGCCGCCGACGGCATCTACCTCTTCGACGCGCACACCTTCGACAACACCGGATTCGTGCCGACCGGCAAGGGGACCCACGGGCTCTACGTCACTCGCGATTCCACCCGGATGCTCATCACCAACCGGCACGAAGGCAGCGTCTCGGTGTGGGACTTCGCGGCGAACGGGCTGGTGCACAAGTGGTTCGTGCCCGGGGGCGGCAGTCCCGACATGGGCAACATCTCCGCCGACGGGCGCGTCTTCTGGGCGTCCGGCCGTCATCACGGCGAGGTGTACGCCATCGACATCGTCAATTGGCAACTCTTGGCGCGCATCCCCGTCGGCAAAGGACCGCACGGACTCACCATCTGGCCGCAGCCCGGACGCTACTCCACCGGGCACACCGGCGTCATGCGCTGAACCCGCGGTCCCACCGAAACCCCGGTGCGCCGGTCAGGACGTGACCGGACGCAGCCCCAAACCGCCTTCGACGAAGCGGCATACGGACCTCAGCCCGGCGTCCAGAGCGGCTTCGTAGCCGGGGCGCGCCCATCCGCGCACGTTCGCGGTTCCGTCACTCGCGGGCGTCACCCCGATCTCGGCCACCAGTTCGGCGGTCGTCGGTTCGCAGACCGCCCAGGAGAAGTGCGTTTCCTCCGCCCAGCCCGCAGTGCGCCGGGCCACGTAGTCCGGTTCCGTGATGCCGCCCGCCGCCAAGGCGGGGCGGTCATCGATGCGGTCGTCGGCGCGCAGCGCGCGCAGATACCAGGCGCCCGCGTTGATCTCGATCGGCTCCATCAGCGCTCACCCGTTCCGTGCCCGCTGCCCGGTGCGGCGGGCTGCGCACCCGGAAACACTCCCGCGAATTTCCCGACGCCGAGCGGCCTAGCTGGGACATGATCGGATGGCCGCGACGTCGCTTTTGCGCTTTCCGCGGTGCGGACGTGAATTTCGGGTAGCTCGATCATGCGGAAAAGGCTAGCGGGAGGTTCTATCGAGATGGACGAGCTATGGTTCGGCCACTACCGCCTCGACCGGTTGCTGGGCAGCGGCGGCACAGGCGAAGTCTGGCTCGCGCACGACACCAGAACTGACCGTGCCGTCGCATTGAAGGTGCTGACCGCCGGACACGCGGCGGATACGAGATTCCGGCAGCGATTCACCAGGGAAGCCCGGCTCGCCGCCCAGGTGCGCGGGCCGCACCTGGTGCCGATTCATTCCTTCGGCGAACTCGACGGCCGCCTGTACATCGATATGGAGTTCATCGAAGGCTCGGACGTCGCCGCGCTGCTGCGGCGCGAAGGGCGGCTGGCGCCCGAGCGCGCGATCGAGATCGTGGCGCAGACGGCCACCGCCCTCGATATCGCGCATCGCGCGGGCCTGGTGCACCGCGACGTCAAGCCCTCCAACATCATGGTGACACCGGACGGCACGGTGTACCTGATCGACTTCGGTACCGCGCACCGCAGCGACCAGCCCTCGATCACCGCCACCGGCAACGTGGTCGGCACGCTGGCCTACATGGCGCCGGAGCGGTTCGACGGCACGGCGGGACCTCCGTCCGATCAGTACTCGCTGGCCTGCGTGCTGTACGAGTGTCTCACCGGGCGCAGACCGTTCGAGGGCAGCGATCCGCCTCAGCTGTTGCGCGCCCACCTGATGCGGACCCCGCCGCCGGCGTCCGCGCTGAATCCGGCCGTGCCGCCGGAGTTGGATGCGGTTATCGCGCGCGGCATGGCGAAAGACCCGGCCCGGCGGTGGTCCAGCGCGGGGGAACTGGCGTCCGCCGGGTACGCGGCCGTGACGGGCCGCGACGCGACGACGGTCGAGCTCTCCTCCTCGGTGCCGACCACCGTGCTGCCGCCACCCCGCTGGGCCGCCCGGACCGGTGGCTCACCTCGGGCCGGTGGCACACCCCGGCCGGGCGGCTCGCCCCGGGCGTGGGCGTCCGCCGGTCCGCGCCTCGCGCTGGCGGCTTTCGGGACGCTCGCCGCGGCGGTCGCCGGGACGCTGTGGCTCGGACGGCCGGAGGTGGCCGACGCGGGCCCGGACGCGTCCCCGATTCCGTCTTTCCAGCGGGAAGGCGCGGCGCAACCGGCGCTGCCGTCGCATGCCCCGGTCACGCCGCCGCCGGTGCCGATTTCCGCACCCATCCTGGTCCTGCCCGGCGCTGGGCAGCCGTGCGACCCGGCGGTCGACGTGCACCGCGTCACCGTCGACGGTCTCGCGCTGGCCTGTACTCCGTTGGCGGCGGACCGGGCGAGCTGGCTGCCTGCCGTGGCGGCCCCCACCGGCGTCGTCACCGGCAGCACCGGAGGCGGCGCGAACGACTCCTATCAGGGCGCGGACGACAAGCGCGATCGGGGCAAGCCCGGCCATTCGAACCAGGGCAACGGCAGAGACAAGCCCAAGCCGAACAAGTAGGCGCGACGGCTCCCGGACTGTCGTGGAGCACACAGTGGTGCGTGACGCGGGGCGGGGTTACGCTCCGAAAGAGGCCACGTCTTCGGTATTCGCGCGGTGATCTGCTGATTTGCGGTTGTCCGCTCCGCGGTGGAGGCCGGCCGACCAGACGTCGACGGTGACTGGAGGTTCGCGATGGGGGAGGTGCGATTCGCGGGCTACCGGCTGGAACGGCTGCTCGGCAAGGGCGGCATGGGGCAGGTGTGGCTGGCGTACGACACGGTGGCGGCACGGCAGGTGGCGTTGAAACTCTTGCCCGCCGACCTGGCGGCCACGGGCGGATACCGCAAGCGATTCGAGCGCGAGGCCCAGGCGGTGGCGCAGTTGCGCGACCCGCATGTACCCAGGATCCACCGATTCGGCGAGATCGATGGACGGCTCTACATCGACATGCAATTCGTCGAGGGCGTCGACCTGGCGGGCAAGCTGGCGGCCGAGGGGCCGATGCCACCGGTAGTGGCGGTCGGCATCATCGGGCACGTCGCCACCGCGCTCGACGTGGCGCATCGGGCCGGACTGGTACACCGTGACGTCAAACCGTCGAACATCGTCGTCCATCCCAGCGGCTTCACCTACCTGATCGACTTCGGTATCGCGCACGCCCTCGGTCAGTCGGCCGTGACCGCCACCGGCATGGCGATCGGCACCCTCGCGTACATGGCGCCGGAACGGTTCGGCGGAACGGTGGACGGGCGCGCCGACGTCTACTCGCTGGCCTGCGTGCTCTACGAATGCCTCACCGGCTCCCGGCTCTACGGCGACACCGATCCCGCGCAGCAGATGCATGCGCACCTGATGGCGGCGCCGCCCCGAGCCGGTGCGGTGTGCGCCGCCGTCCCCGCCGCGCTGGACGCAGTCATCGCCCGCGGACTGGCCAAGGAGCCGAGCGAAAGGTACTCCACCGCAGGAGACTTCGCGGCGGCCGCGTGCGCCGCGATCGGCGCTCCGGCCCCGGACTCGCGAGCCGTTGCGCCGACGCCGTTCGGATCGCGTCGTCAACCGACAAAGCCGGTGCCGGGGATAGCCGCCGCGGCGGCCGTGCCACCGCAGAGGGGTGACGCGTATCCGCCCGAAAGCGGCGGTCCGGCGAAACAGGCTGCGCCAGAGCAACATTCGCCGGTAAGCTCGAAATCTGCTGTCGCGGAAGGCGGCACACCGGAACCCGTCGCTGCGGAGCCGGAACGACGGCAAACGCCTCACCCGACCGAAGTGCTGCCGGAGCCAGGTCCGACGCCGACGCTCGTGGCGACCAAGCTCGACTGGTCTTCGGTCACGCCCAGCCCGAATCGCGGCGCGGGCGGGCACGTTTCGAATCCGGGATCGTCGGTGCGGGGATATGCCGACCCCCAGCGTCCGGCAGGCAATGGTTATCCGTTCGCCGGGCAACCTTATCCAGCCCCCCGGCGGTGGTATCAGAACGGGTCGTATGCCGCTGGAGCTGCCCGGCGGGGACAGCCGGGTTGGCAGGAACGGTTGCTCGCGCTGCAATCGCGTGTGCTGACCCCGAAGCCGGGTCCGGCCGTACCGCCTTATCGGAGGCCGGGGGTACCGGCGCGGAAGGTTTTCCCAGCGGTGCAGCGGCCGGGCTATCCGCCGTCCGCACAGCGGCGGCCGGGCGTCCCGGTCCCGCGCCGACGGCCGCGCCGCCGTCGCAGCCTGCTGTCGAAGATGATCGGCGCGCTGGTCGTCGTCTTCCTTGCCCCGTTCGCGTTCGCGGCAGGTTGCGTCGCGTTGATCGCGGCGGGCAGCAGAACCGGCGACGCGGGCACGCCCGGGCCTTCATTGCCGCCTTCGGCGGTGGCCGTGGAGCATCCGGGACCACCCGGAGACGATCGAGTGCCCGACCCGGCGGTGGGCACACCCGTTCGCGACGGCAAGTTCGAGTTCGTCGTGACGAAGGTCGACGCGGGCGTGTCACGGGTCGGACTACAGACGGCCGCGGGCTCGTTCCTGATCGTCACACTGGCCGTGCGCAATATCTCCGACGAGACGAAGTGGTTCCTTCCCTTGGGGCAGCGCCTGCTGGACACGCAGAGCACTGCCTTCGACCACAACGCCACCGCCACGATATGGCAGAACACCCAGCAGCGCCTCGGCTACTCCTTCGAGCTGCGCCCCGGGCAATCCGCGACCACCCAGCTCGTCTTCGACCTCCCCGCGACCGCCACTCCCGGACACCTCGAACTCCACGACTTCGTGCTGTCCAACGGTGTCCGAGTCCGCCTGGACTGACCGCTTTCCCACTGCCGCTGTTCGCGACGCTCCGCGAAGCAGAGCGCGAGCGGAAGCGGTCAGACGGCAGGCAGAACGGCGGAGAGCGCGCTGAGGACGGCTCGACGGCCGATCTGCAGGGCAGCGGCCAGCAGGGTGGTGTCGCGGGCGGCGCTGTCGATATCGGGAGAGCCGGCGGGCGGGTGGATCTGCAGGACGGAGTCGCCCAGACCGGCGAGCGCCCGGTCCTCGATGTCCTGCTGGCGCGGGCGTTCGAGCCAGGCCCGGTACGCGCCGGGCGCCACCGCGCGCAGATAGCCGCCGCCGACGATCTGGTGCAGGCGCGAAGCCGGCGGACGTCTTTCGTCCATCCGCCGGGTGCGCAGGACCAAGGCATGGGTGGCGCCCGCCCGGACCGCGGTGCGGATCGGAACGGTTTCGGAGAGGCCGCCGTCGAAGTAGGCCGAGTCGCCCAGGGCGACCGGTGGACCGGCCAGGATGGGCAGGCCCGCCGACGCCCGCAACGCGCGCATGAGCGTCCGCTTGTCGGTGATGTGCGGATGCAGGTCGACCGGTTGCCCGGTGCGGATATCGGTGGCGATCGGATGGAACGTCGTGGCGTTGGCCAGGATCGCCTGGAAATCCATCGGTTCGATGCCGTCGTACACCTGATGCACGAGATACCGCAGATCGAACGCCGGACGTCCGCGCAGGAGGCGGGCCGGGTCGATGGCGCGGCGCATGATCACCGGATCGGTCCAGGAGCGCATGCCGGGAATCGCGCGCCCACACAGCAGCCAGGCGCCGTTGATCGCGCCCGCCGACGTGCCGTACACCGCGTCGAACACCCCGGCGAGTCCGAGTTCCTCCAGCGCGGACACCATGCCGCTGGAGTACACGCCCCGGCTGCCGCCACCCTCCACCACCAGCGCCAGACGGTGACCGTCGGCGCGGCTGGAGGTGGCACGGCGCGCGCGGAGCAGCTCCGCGACGGGGGAGACGCTTGTCGAGCTGGTCACCGGATCACGATACGACACCACAGTGTGCGGATCGGGTCCGGCGGAGGCAACGTACGTGACCAGGCGAGGACCACCTCGTAAACAGTGGGAGCGGGCGCGGACTCCGTCGTCACGCGCCCGCTCCGTGCGGTCTTCGCCGGGTATTACTTGATTTCTGCGAGAACCGTGCCCTGGGTGATCGCCGCGCCCGTCTCGACGGACAGGCCGGTGACCACACCGGCCTTGTGGGCGTTGACCGGGTTCTCCATCTTCATGGCCTCGAGCACCACGATCAGATCGCCCGCCTCGACCGACTGGCCCTCTTCCACGGCGACCTTGACGACGGTGCCCTGCATCGGAGCGGTGACCGCGTCACCGGAGGCCGCGCCGCCGCCCGCGCCGCCACGCTTGCGCGGCTTGGGCTTCTTGCGGATCACACCCGCGCCGTTGCCCGCCGCACCGGCCGCACCGGCGCCGACGGTGAAGTTACCGGGCAGCGACACCTCGACCCGGCGTCCGCCGACCTCGACGACGACCTTCTGCCGGGGCTCTGCCTCGTCCTCCTCGGCCGGGGCGCCCGCGCCCGCGAACGGTTCGACGGTGTTGACCCACTCGTTTTCGATCCACTTGGTGTAGACGTCGAACTTCTCGCCGTCACCGATGAACGCCGGGTCCTCGACGATCGCCCGGTGGAACGGGATGACCGTGGCCAGGCCGTCGACCTCGAACTCGGCCAGCGCGCGCCGTGCCCGCTCCAGCGCTTGGGTGCGGTTCTCGCCGGTGACGATCAGCTTGGCCAGCATCGAGTCGAACTGTCCGCCGATCACGCTGCCGGCCACCACGCCGGAGTCCACGCGCACGCCGGGGCCCGACGGCTCCCGGTACACCGAGACCGGGCCGGGGGCGGGCAGGAAGCCGCGGCCGGCGTCCTCGCCGTTGATGCGGAACTCGAAGGAGTGCCCACGCGGCGTCGGGTCCTCGGTGATCTCCAGCTTCTCGCCGTTGGCGATGCGGAACTGCTGGCGAACCAGGTCGATGCCCGCGGTCTCCTCGGTGACCGGGTGCTCCACCTGCAGGCGGGTGTTCACCTCGAGGAAGGAGACCGTCTCGCCCTGCACCAGGTACTCGACGGTGCCCGCGCCGTAGTAGCCGGCTTCCTTGCAGATGGCCTTGGCCGAAGCGTGGATCTTCGCGCGCACCTCGTCGGACAGGAACGGCGCCGGGGCCTCCTCGACGAGCTTCTGGAAGCGCCGCTGCAGCGAGCAGTCGCGGGTGCCCGCGACCACGACGTTGCCGTGCTTGTCGGCGATGACCTGTGCCTCGACGTGGCGGGCCTTGTCCAGGTACTGCTCGACGAAGCACTCGCCGCGACCGAAGGCGGCGGTCGCCTCACGCACGGCCGAGTCGAACAGCTCCGGGATCTCCTCGATGGAGTGCGCGACCTTCATGCCGCGTCCGCCACCGCCGAAGGCCGCCTTGATGGCGACCGGCACGCCGTACTTCTCGGCGAATTTCACGACCTCGGTCGCGTCCTTGACCGGGTCCTTGGTGCCCGCGGCCATCGGTGCCTTCGCGCGCTCGGCGATGTGCCGCGCGGTGACCTTGTCGCCCAGGTCGCGGATGGACTGCGGCGAGGGGCCGATCCAGATCAGCCCGGCGTCGATGACAGCCTGGGCGAAGTCGGCGTTCTCGGACAGGAAGCCGTAACCCGGGTGGATGGCGTCGGCGCCGGACTTTGCGGCGGCGTCGAGGATCTTGTCGAACACCAGATACGACTCGGCCGAGGTCTGCCCACCCAGGGCGAAGGCCTCGTCGGCGAGCTTGACGAACGGGGCATCGGCGTCCGGCTCGGCGTACACCGCGACGCTGCCGATGCCGGCGTCCTTGGCCGCCCGGATCACGCGCACGGCGATCTCGCCTCGGTTAGCTACGAGTACCTTCGTGATCCGCGCGCTGGCATGGCTGGGCACTGAGCCTCCTGTGTGCATTCTTTTGGTCGCTTCGCCGGGGGATGGGTTGCTGTAGGCTCCGCTCCCGTGATCGACAAACTTACGTCTGGGGCGAGTGTAGGCAGTCTGCCAACAGACGCCGCACTCGGCCAGTCCTACTGAGCAGTAGGTCGCGGATCACAACGTATGCGGGCTGTGTTTGGGACCTCACCCTGCCCTACCTGCTCCGCATGCGTCGCGTACCGCTCCGCGTGGGTACCTCGCCCGGTTCGTTCCCCTTGGCGATCGGCATGCGCACGGAGTTGCCCCACTCGGTCCAGGAACCGTCGTAGTTGCGCACGCCCGGACGCCCGAGCAGGTAGGTCAGCACGAACCAGCTGTGGCTGGATCGCACGCCGACTCGACTGTAGACCATCACCTCGTCCGGACCGGTCAAGTCGCCGTAGACCTCGCCGAGTTCGGCGCGCGATCGGAATCGCCCGTCGGTGTTGAGCGCCTCGGCCCACGGAATATTGGACGCGCTGGGGATATGGCCGCCGCGCAACGCCGCGTCCTCGGGGGTGCCCGGTGCCAGGGTGCGCGCGCCGGAGTACTCCTCGGCCGAGCGCACGTCGATCACCGGCTTGCCGAGGTGGGCGAGCACGTCCTCGCGAAAGGCGCGGAAGGTGCTGTCGTCGCGGCGGACGGCCGGATAGCCGCTGCGCACCGGGTAGTCGTGCTCGAAGGTCGTGTCGCGCCCCTCGGAGATCCAGGCCGCCCGCCCGCCGTCGAGCAGCCGCACATCCTCGTGTCCGAACAGGGTGAACACCCACGCCGTGTGCGCCGCCTGCGTGTTGTCGCGATCCCCATAGATCACGACTGTGTCGTCACGTTCTATCCCTTTGGCGCGCATCAGTTCGGTGAAGCGGGTTCCGTCGATATAGTCGCGCGTGACCGGATCGTTCAGATCGCTTCGCCAATCCAGTTTGGTGGCGCCCGGAACGTGCCCGATGTCGTACAGCAGCGTGTCCTCGTTGGCCTCGATGATCTTGAGTCCCCGCGCGCCTATGTTTGCCGACAGCCACTCCGTGGTTACTAGTCGGTGAGGATGTGCGTAGGAACCGAGTGAGGGATGAGGGTCCGGGGCGACGGGCACGGTGTCAGGGTCCTTCACACATGGGTGGACGGTGGTGGCAGCGGTTCGGGGTCTCACAGCGATGGTAGGTGTGAGTCGACAGTGACTCTCGTTTCAGATCACAAATCGGATGAGGGCCGAATAAAGGGCACCTACATCCGATAAAGTCTCCCGGGAGGAGGGGTGAGCTATGTCCGATTCTTGGCCGCGGCGGCGACTGCTCGCGATCCTACGTGGCGCCAGCGAGCCTCTCGACGCCCAGGAACTGGCCAGAATCACCGGACAGCACGTCACAACGGTCCGGTTCCACCTCGATGTGCTCACCAGAGAATCCCTGGTCCGGCAGTTCCAGCAGCCGCCGCGCGGCCGCGGGCGGCCGCGCATCGGGTACAGCGCGGTGCAGCGATCGGTCGGCTACCAGGATCTGGCGCAGGTGCTCGCCGATCAGCTCGGCCCCGATCCGCGGCGCAGATCGGAAGCCGCGGTCGCGGCGGGCCGCGCGTGGGGTTCCAGACTCGACGTCGGCGACCATCGGGTGGAGTCGCTGGAAGACGCCAAGGACCTGACCATCACGCTGATGTCGGAACTCGGCTTCGCGCCCGAGCGTGACCCGTCCGCCGAGACCGAGGGCAAGGTACTGATCCGGCTGACGGCGTGTCCGCTGCGCGAACTCGCGCGGACGCACTCCGAGGTGGTGTGCGGTGTGCACCTGGGCCTGATCGAAGAGGTGCTCGACCGGGGCGGCGCGCGCGGCGCGATCGACGTGCGGATGCATCCTTTCGTCGAGCCGGAGTTGTGCGTGGCTCGACTGGAACTCATCGCCGCGCGGCGCGAGGAAACCGCGGAGGCGGCGACGATGTCCGCGAGCGGTGACGCCGAGGCGTTGACCGCGCCGTCAGGCCGTGTGGCCCCACAGCTGCGTAACGCCGATCCCAATATCGCCAAGCAGTCGGCGCAGCAGTGGTAGCCCGATGCCGATGACGCTGGAGGGATCGCCATCGATGCGATCGACGAACCAGCCGCCGAGCCCGTCGAGGGTGAACGCGCCCGCCACCTGGAGCGGCTCGCCGGTCGCGATGTAGGCGTCCAGCTCGTCCGGTTCCGGCTTGGCGAAATGCACGGTGGTGCTGCTGCAGTCGACCGCTTCCGCGGTGATCTGGCCGTCCCGCATCCGCAGCACGCAGTGACCGGTGACCAGATCGGCGCTGCGCCCGGCCATGTCACCCCACCGAGCGCGGGCGACCTCCGGTGTGTGCGGCTTGCCCTGCAACTCGCCGTCGACGAGCAGCATCGAATCGCAGGCCACCACAACGCAATCGACAGCCAGTTCGGGGATGTCGGCGGCTACGGCGGCCGCTTTGGCGCGAGCGAGTTCCACCACCACCGTTTGGGGCGGCGTGCCCTGCGGAAGGGCGGCGGCGACCGCGTCCTCGTCCACGGCGGAGACCCGGACGATCGGGTCGATGCCCGCCGAGCGGAGAACCTCCCGGCGGGCCGGGGACGCGGAAGCCAGGATGAGGCGGGTCACCCGCGCAGGTGGGACAACTGTGGGAAGGCGTACGGGGAGAACGGCGAAGAGCCGCGGTGCATCAGGGTGGGACGGCCCCACATGTCGGGCGGGCCGGCGGGGCCGGTCGGCCCGGTGCCGTTCGCTGCCGCGGACAGCACGCACACCAGCGCGGCGAGCTCCTCGTCGGTGGGCGAGCCCTTCACGACACGGAAGAACGGCTCAGCGGTGGCCTCGGCGGGTAGCGCGGCCGCGTTCGAGGTGGACGCACCGACCTCGTCCGCGATCGGGTCGACTGTGAGATCCAGTTCGACGGCGCTCAACACATCTTCTTCTGCCACGGTCGTCACAGTGCCAGGTCCTCTCTTCGCCTCGATCAGGTGAACTGATCAGGCTGTTCCCGTTTTCCGACAAGCTATGGATGAAGCGATCATCCTCGGATTCACTTGTTGCCTCTTCGCAACAAGGCGGTACACGCCAGGGTAAGTGGTACCGAGTCTGATGCCACCCTTTGTGCGCGGCCTATCGAGGGTATCGCTTGATCACAGCGGGATGTTGCCGTGTTTCTTCGGCGGAAGGGTCACCATCTTGCGTTCGAGCAGTCGCAGCGCGGACACGATCTGGCCGCGGGTGTGCGACGGCGGGATCACCGCGTCCACGTAGCCGCGCTCGGCGGCGACGTACGGGTTCACGAGCGTGTCCTCGTACTCGTTCTGGAGCTCGAGCCGCAGCGCATCGACGTCTCCGCCCTCTTTGGCGGCCTGCTGCAGCTGCTTGCGGTAGACGAACCCGACGGCCCCGGAAGCGCCCATGACGGCGATCTGGGCGGTCGGCCAGGCGAGGTTCACATCGGCGCCCATGTGCTTGGAACCCATGACGTCGTAGGCGCCGCCGTAGGCCTTGCGAGTGATGATCGTGATTTTGCCCACAGTGGCCTCACCGTAGGCGTAGAGCAGCTTCGCGCCGCGCCGGATGATGCCGTTGTACTCCTGCCCGGTGCCGGGCAGGAACCCGGGCACGTCGACCAGGGTGATGATCGGGACGTTGAACGCGTCGCAGGTGCGCACGAACCGCGCGGCCTTCTCCGAGGCGTCGATGTCCAGGCAGCCCGCGAACTGGGTGGGCTGATTGGCCACGATGCCGACGCTGCGCCCGTCGATCCGGCCGAAACCGACGATGATGTTCATCGCGCGCTCGGCCTGCACCTCGAGGAACTCGTCGTCATCCAGCAGGCGACGGATCACCTCGTGCATGTCGTAGGGCTGGTTCGGCGAGTCCGGAATGATCGAGTCCAGCTCGAGATCCTCGTCGGTGAGCGAGTCCTCGATCGCGCCCGGGATCGGGTCGGTGGCCGGGAACCGCGGCGCCTCGGCGCGGTTGTTGCTCGGCAGGTAGGACAGCAGATCCTTGACGTAGTCCAGCGCGTCCTGCTCGCCGGAGGCGACGTAGTGCGCGACGCCGGACTTGGTCATGTGCGTGTGCGCGCCGCCCAGGTCCTCCATGGTGACGTCCTCACCGGTGACCGTCTTGATGACGTCCGGGCCGGTGACGAACATCTGGCTGGTGCCGTCGACCATCACGACGAAGTCGGTCAGCGCGGGGGAGTACACGTGCCCACCGGCGGCCGGGCCCATGATCAGCGAGATCTGCGGGATCACGCCCGAGGCCTGGATGTTGCGGTGGAAGATCTCGCCGTAGAGACCGAGCGAGACCACACCCTCCTGGATGCGCGCGCCCGCGCCCTCGTTGATGCCGATCAGCGGGCGGCCGGTCTTCAGGGCCAGGTCCATCACCTTGACGATCTTCTCGCCGTAGACCTCGCCGAGACTGCCACCGAACACCGTGACGTCCTGGCTGAAGATGCAGACGTCGCGGCCGTCGATGGTGCCGTAACCGGTCACCACGCCATCGCCGAGCGGACGGTTGTTCTCCAGTCCGAAGTTCACGCTGCGATGACGGGCCAGGGCGTCGAGCTCGACGAAGGAGCCCTCGTCCAGCAGGGCGAGGATGCGCTCGCGGGCGGTCATCTTGCCCTTCGCGTGCACCTTGTCGACCGCGGCCTCACCCATCGGGTGCTTGGCCTCTTCCAGCCGATTCCGCAGGTCAGCCAGCTTCCCGGCGGTGGTGTGGATATCGGGGGAGCCCGCCGGACCTGACGCGGGCTGCTGCTGGACACTCGTCATGGCTTCGGAGTGTAACCAGTACCAGTGCGTCCTTACTAACCCAGACGGTGCTACCGACGAGTAGAAAAACCGCAGCTAGATCAGATTTCCCAGACAAACTTCCTGGTCGGTAGCAGGGCTGGGAAGGCGGAAAATGAGTATCGCTCGCCGGTGGGGCCCGGATAGCCTGGGGGCGACGGATTTCCGGGCTCAGGGGAGGAGCGCGTCATGTGGGAATGGGGTAGAGCGTTCGCCGAATACGCCGCCGCCACGGCGTGGACGCAGACCACCGAAACGGCGCCGAAGTACGGCGATCCGGAGTACTGGGCCGAGACCGCCGAAGGCGAGCCGGAGGAGGGCGACGGCGCGGGCATGGCGGCACGCGACCCGATCGTCTCCGGGTACGACCTGGCCGGGTAGTGCCGTCGACTGCGAGTAGCCTGCCGGTGTGCAGAGGCCACCGTTGGATGCAGAGCAGCTGCGGCGCAGCGCCGTCGAGACGCCCGAACTGTCGTTCTTCTCGCGGATCGACGTGGTCGAGTCGACCGGGTCCACCAACGCGGACCTGATCGCGCGGGCGGCCGATCCGGACGCCGACCACGTCGTTCTGCTGGCCGAGACCCAGGTGCAGGGCCGCGGCAGGCACGCCCGGACCTGGGTCAGCCCGGCCCGTGCTCAGCTCGCGATGTCGCTGCTGGTGCGGTTGCCCGGGATCGGCCCGGCCTCGCTCGCCTGGCTGGCGCTGCTGACCGGCGTCGCCGTGGTCGACGCGCTGCGGACCACGGCCGGCGTGGCCGCGGAACTCAAATGGCCCAACGACGTGCTGATCGAGGGCCGTAAGGTCGCGGGCATCCTGGCCGAGGTCGCGGCCGGCGCGGGCGGCGGCGCGCCCGCCGTGGTGATCGGCCTCGGGCTCAACGTGAGTCTCACCGAAGCAGAACTGCCGGTGCCGCACGCCACCTCGCTGACCCTCGCCGGCGCGCGCCAGACCGATCGCACGGTGCTCGTGCGATCGCTGCTGACCGAGTTCGCGCGTCGCTTCACCGCCTGGCGTGACGCGGACTGGGCGATCGATGAACTGGCCGCCGCCTACCGTGAGCGGTGCGCCACGATCGGCACCGAGGTCCGCGCCGAGTTGCCCGGCGGCCGGGCACTGACCGGCGTCGCCGCGGACGTCGATGACTACGGCCGCCTGCTCATCGGTGGCGAAGCGGTGTCCGCGGGCGACGTCACTCATCTGCGCGCTCAGTACTGAGCGCGCGGACCCGCGCCAAGCGCGCGCTCCCCGGATCGCCCCTCGGCCGGACAGCGCGCGTGTGGCTCCCCGGATCGCCCGTTGGCCGGACAGCGCGCGGTGTGGCTCAGGTGTACCGGCCGGTGCCGCGCGTGGCCTCGCGGGCGAGCGAGCGGTCGCGCTGCTCTTCGAACTTGATCACGTCCTTGGCCAGCTTGTCCACGAACTCGCCCAGTTCCTCGCGCGCTTGCTCACCGCGCGGCCCGAGATCGGTGCGGTCGAAGACATTCCACTGTTTGAGGACCGGCTGGACGACCTCCTCCAGGTGCTGGCGCAGATCGTAGATGCCGTGCTTGGCCATCAGCACCCCGTAGCGGCGGAAGTTGGGCATCCCGGCGCCGGGCATCAGGAAGTTCGTCAGGATCCTGGTGATCGCGGGCAGCGCCTGGTCGGGCACCAGATCCAGCGCCGCGCCGCACAGGTTGCGATAGAAGATCATGTGCAGGTTCTCGTCGGCGGCGATGCGCTGCAGCATGCGATCGGCGACGGCGTCGTTGCACGCCTTGCCGGTATTCCGGTGCGACACACGGGTGGCGAGTTCCTGGAAGGTGACGTAGGCGACGCTTGTCAGGAATCCGCCCCAGCCGTCCGGCGACTGGACGCCGTTGGCCATGTGGATCATCCTGGCTTCTTCCAGGGCGACCGGATCGACGGCTCGGGTGACCACCAGGTAATCCCGCATGGCGATGCCGTGGCGGTTCTCCTCCGCGGTCCAGCGGTCCACCCAGACGCCCCACGGGCCGTCCTCGGAGAAGTTCTGCGCGATCTCCCGGTGGTAGGAGGGCAGGTTGTCCTCGGTGAGCAGATTGGTGATCATGGCGACCCGGGCGACCTCGCTGAGCTTCGATTGCTCCAGCGCCCAGTCCATGCCGCCAAGGGCGGCGAAATTGCGGCCCTGGCTCCACGGAACGTAATCGTGCGGATTCCAGTCCTTCGCCATGGAAAGGTGCCGATTCAGATTCTGCTCGGCGACCGGTTCGAGTTCGGTCAGGATTTGCAGCGGGGTCAGGTCCTTGGTCACGCGTTCCTCCACGGTCGGAATCGGTGATGATGGTGATCCGGGCGTTGCGCGGTACAGAGAGCCACTGCGCGGAATCGTCACACGCAGGCTGCTGATTGTGCAGTATGACGCGCTGCGGTGTCAGCCGATCCGGGATCTTCACGCGGTAGGGTTTTCGGCATGGGTTACCCGGAGGATGTGCTGGCGCCCGACGAACAGTTGCTGCTGCATCGCCATCCGCATTGGAAAATGCTTTTCTGGCCGATCGTGACGCTCATCGTCGCCACGGCGCTGGCCGGTTTCGCAGGGGGGCTCGCCTCACAGAAGGCCGAGGGCACCACACGCTCGGTGCTGCTGCTCACGGTGCTCGTGGTGTATGTGGCGATTCTGCTATGGCGTTGTCTCGCACCGGTTGTCAGCTGGAAGTCGACGCATTTCATCGTCACCGACCGGCGAGTGCTGGTGCGCCAGGGCGTGATCACCCACAGCGGCATCGACATCCCGATGAGCCGGGTCTCCAGCGTGCAGTTCCGGCACGGGCTGTTCGACCGGTTGCTCGGCACCGGCACGCTGGTCATCGAGTCGTCCTCCTCGGAGCCGCTGGAGTACGACGACATCCCGGCCGTCCAGCAGGTGCACGCGCTGCTGTACCACCAGGTGTTCGAGGTGGAGCGCCACCGGGACGGCCGGGACGAGCGCTGGGACGACCGTCGCAGCTACCGGTGAGCCCGTAACCTGGGCCTATGACCGCTGTACTGCTGGCCGAGGACGACGAGGCCATCGCCGCCCCGCTGTCGCGCGCGCTCGGCCGCGAGGGTTACTCGGTGACCGTCGAGAGTTTCGGCCCCGCCGTGCTGCAGCGGGCTCTGGAAGGCGGCCACGACCTGCTGATCCTCGATCTCGGCCTGCCCGGCATGGACGGGTTGGAGGTCTGCCGTCAGGTGCGCGCCCGCGGGGCCGACCTGGCCGTGCTGATGCTCACCGCGCGCACCGACGAGGTGGACTTCGTGGTGGGGCTGGACGCGGGCGCCGACGACTACGTCGGCAAGCCGTTCCGGCTCGCCGAGTTGCTCGCCCGGGTGCGAGCGCTGTTGCGGCGCAGCGGAATCGGCGACGATACGGTCGAGGTGGGCGGTATCCGTCTGGAACCCGCCGCGCGCCGGGTGCTGGTCAACGGGGTCGAAATCGGTTTGGCCAACAAGGAATACGAGCTGCTCAAGGTGCTGATCGACCGGGCGGGCCAGGTGGTGGCGCGCGAGACCATCCTGCGCGAGGTCTGGGGCGACGCGGAGTTGCGCGGCTCCAAGACCTTGGACATGCACATGTCCTGGCTGCGCCGCAAGATCGGCGACGAGGGGCCCATGGCGGAACGCCGCATCGTCACCGTTCGCGGTGTCGGATTCCGGCTGAACACCGACTGACGTGCGCCGCCGCATCCTGCGTTCGATGCTCACCGTGCTGACTCTCACCACGGTGGTGCTCGGTGTGCCGCTGATCTACACGGCGTGGTTGTGGGTGGAGGACATCACGCGAAACGACTTGCAGAACCGGCTGGATCGCATCGCCGCGGAGATCATCGCTCAGGAGCGCGACGGCATGGTGTCCGGCGAGCTGGACATCCGTTCGGTGGCGCCGCTGGTGCCCGAGAACGGCAGGCTCACCATTGTCTATCCGTCGCGGACCGACAACGCCTCGCGCCGCGACATCGGGGTGGGCGAGGTAGCGGACCCGCTGATCGAGTCGCTGTCGATGGGCACGTCGGGGTCGCTGCGCCTGGAGGTGCCCGCGGCCCCGATGCACGCCATGCAGCGCCAGGCGGTCGCGGTGGTCGCGCTGGCGGTGCTCGCCTCGCTCGGCGCGGCGGTCTCGGTCGCGGTGGTCACCGCGCGGCGGGTGGCCGACCCGCTGCGGGACGTGGCGGCGCGCGCGGCGCGGCTGGCGATGGGTGACTTCCGGCCCGACCCGCGCAGGCACGGCATCGCGGAGCTGGACCGTGTCTCCGACGTGCTCGACTCCGCGACCGTGGAGATCGCCGGACGGTTGCAGCGCGAACACGCCCTGGTGGCGGACGTCTCACATCAGTTGCGCAGCAGGCTGACCGCCGTGCGGCTGCGGCTGGACGAGCTGTCCGCGCACGCCGATCCGGAGGTGGTGCACGAGGCCGAGGAGGCGATGGCCCAGGTCGACCGGCTCACCGACGCGATCGACGACCTGGTCCGCGCCTCCCGCGACGAAGACGCGGCCGATCGCGATCCGGTGCCGGTGATGGCCGAGCTGCGCGGTGTGGTCGCCGAATGGACCCACCCGTTCACCGAGGCGGGCCGGACGCTCACCCTCACCGGTGACGAGTCGCTGCGCGCCCCGATCACGGGGTCGCGATTGCGCGAGGCGGTCGCGGTGCTGGTGGACAACGCCCTCATGCACGGCGGCGGGACCTGCACGGTGTCGGTGCGCACGGTGCGGCCGGGGGTCGGCCGCGAGCCGCTGGTGTGCGTGGAGGTGGCCGACGAAGGCCACGGGGTGCGCGACGAATTGGCGCCGCACATCTTCGATCGGGGCTTCTCCGCGGGCGGTTCCACCGGCGTGGGGCTGGCGCTGGCGCGGGCACTCGTGGAGGCGGACGGCGGGCGGCTGGAATTGCAGCGGCGCAGGCCCGCGCTGTTCGCGGTGTTCCTCGGGTCCTCGAAGGTCCGGCCGGCCAACTCGGGGGCGCCCGAGCCGCGGTGAGTCAGTTGCGGCCGAGTTCCTCTTCCACGAGATCCACGAATTCGGCTTCCAGTTCGCTCATTTCGTCCGGGAAGACCCAGCGGCGCATCGCCCAGAAACGGAACGCCATCTGCAGCAGATTGCCGATGACGAACGCGCTGATGAAGTCGGCGATGTTCTCGACCGTGAAGCTCACGTTGGGCTGGCGCAGGTCGAAGACGTAGCTGGAAATCCACAGCGGCGTGAAGGCCAGCACGACGCCGACACCGCTGACGCCGAAGAAAAGCAGCGCCTCGTGATGACGTTCCCGCCCGCCGCGATTCTTGAACGACCATTCCCGGTTCAGGATGTAGGACGCGATGACCGCGATGACGCCGGAGATGATCTTGGCCGTCACCGGTTTCTCCGCGAGCACCGTCCACTTCAGTGCGTAGAAGATGCCGCTGTCGATCACGAACGTGGTCGCGCCGACGATCGCGAACTTGATCAGTTCCCGGTGCCGGTACGCGATATCCTGCAGCGGCTTGGGGAGGACGCTGACCACGTCGTCGACGAATGACACAAGACCGGAGTGTACCGGTACCGATCATTCCCGCCGGACATGACAATATTGTCCGACGTGAGCGCACGTTCCTTCGATCCATCCGCCATGCCCACCGTGACCATGATCGGTGGCGGTCAATTGGCGCGCATGACCCACCAGGCGGCGATCGCGCTGGGCCAGCGGCTGCGCGTGCTCGCCGAGAACCCCGAGGACCCGGCCGCCCAGGTGAGCCCGGAGGTGGTGCTCGGCAGCCACACCGACCTGACCGCCCTGCGCAAGGCTGCGGTCGGTTCGCACGCGCTGACCTTCGACCACGAGCACGTGCCGACCGAGCACTTGGCGGCGCTGGTCGCGGAGGGCGTGAATGTGCAGCCGCCGCCGCAAGCGCTGGTCTACGCGCAGGACAAGCTGGCGATGCGCACCAAACTGAGCGCGCTCGGGCTGCCCGTGCCCGCGTTCACGCCGGTGACCTCGGTCGACGACGCGGTGCGGTTCGGCGAGGAGCACGGCTGGCGGATCGTGCTGAAGGCGGTGCGCGGCGGCTACGACGGGCGTGGCGTGTGGATGCCCGAGGCCGCCGAGGCCGCCGCGGCGATCGTCACCGACCAGCTCGCGCACGGCGTCCAGTTGCTCGCCGAGGCGAAGATCGACCTGAAGCGAGAGCTGTCGGCCATGGTGGCCCGTTCACCGTTCGGGCAGGCGGCGACCTGGCCGGTGGTGGAGACCGTGCAGCGCAAGGGACAGTGCGCCGTGGTGATCGCCCCCGCGCCCGACCTGCCGGAGGACACGGCCGCCGCGGCGGAGACCATGGCGTTGAATCTCGCCGGTGCACTCGGTGTGGTCGGCGTCATGGCGGTGGAGCTGTTCGAGACCGTCGACGGGAAGCTGCTGGTGAACGAGCTGGCGATGCGCCCGCACAACTCCGGCCACTGGGGGATGGACGGCGCTCGCACCGGCCAGTTCGAACAGCATCTGCGCGCGGTGCTCGACTATCCGCTGGGCGACACCACGCCGCTGGCGCCGGTCACCGTGATGGCGAACATCCTCGGCGCGCCGCAGGCTCCGGCGATGTCGATGGACGAGCGGCTGCACCACCTGTTCGCCCGGATTCCCGAGGTGAAGGTGCACCTGTACGGCAAGGGCGAGCGTCCCGACCGCAAGATCGGGCACGTCAACATCCTCGGCGACGACGTGGCCGAGGTACGGGAGAAGGCCGAGCGTGCGGCGCACTGGATGTCGCACGCGGTATGGACCGATGGATGGGATCCGCATGAGTGAAGCAGGGGTTGTGACCCCGGCGGTCGGCCTGATCATGGGCAGCGACTCCGACTGGCCGACCATGGAGGCCGCCGCCGAAGCGCTGGCGGAGTTCGGTATCCGCTTCGAGGTGGGCGTCGTCTCGGCACACCGCACCCCGCAGCGCATGCTCGACTACGCGCGCGACGCCGCCGACCGCGGGTTGAAGGTCATCATCGCCGGTGCGGGCGGCGCGGCCCACCTGCCCGGCATGGTCGCCTCCGCCACCCCGCTCCCGGTGATCGGCGTGCCGGTTCCGCTCAAGTACCTCGACGGCATGGACTCCCTGCTGTCCATCGTCCAGATGCCCGCGGGCGTCCCCGTCGCCACCGTCTCCATCGGCGGCGCCCGCAACGCGGGCCTGCTCGCCGCCCGCATCCTCGCCGCCCACGACCCAGCCCTGCGCACCCGCATGGAACAGTTCCAAGCCGGGCTCGAGCAGATGGTCCTGGAAAAAGACGACGCTTTGCGCACCAAGCTCCTGGGCTGAGCCGCACGCGGTGCCGGAAGTTCCGCTGCGTGGGGGTGTTGTCAACGTGGTAGTTCGAGTCGGCGACACCGTTCGCCGCCATCCGGGCCCGCGTGCTGAATTCGTCCACGAACTACTCGCCCGGTTCGAGCAGTTCAGGTGGGCGGGCGCGCCTCGCTTGCTGGGCATGGACGACCGAGGCCGCGAGATCCTCACCTACCTGGACGGGTACGTGCCGGTCGATGGGCACCGCTCACCGTCGATCGGCACCCGAGCGGCGTTGGCGCGGGTAGCGGAGCTGGTCCGCGCGTTCCACGACCTGACCGCGGGCACCGACCTCGCCGCAGGCGAGGAAGTGGTCTGCCACAACGATCTGTCACCGAAGAACACCGTTTACCGAGACCACGGCGACGGCATGCGGCCGGTGGGATTCCTGGATTGGGACCTCGCTGCTCCCGGGCGGCGAATTCACGATCTGGCGCACGCGTGCTGGCAATATCTCGATCTCGGCCCCGGCATCAGCGATATCCGAGCGACCGCGACGTTGCTGCGGCTGATGTGTGACGCCTACGGAACCGGCGAACGCGACGAACTCATCGACGCGGTGCTGTGGTGGCAGGACCGATGTCAGCGCGGAATCGAAGCCGCCGCCGCGGCAGGCGAACCCGCGATGGTGCGCCTCCGCGCGGATGGCGTGCCCGCACGCATCCGCGCCGCACACCGGTGGGTCGCCGAGCACCGCGCCGAACTGGAAGCCGCGTTGTAATCGACCGGCTCGTGGTCAGATGCCGAGGTCGTGGCCGAGTTGCGCCAGTTCGTCCATCGCGGCCAGGCTCTCGGCCTCGGCTCGACGCTGGTACTGCTCCAAGTCGTTGTAGCGAACCCGGCGGTGCCGCCCGACCTGGCGGAACGGGATCTCGCCTGCATCCGGGAGCGCCACAACGAAGGGCTGCGATATCTTCAACATGGCCGCTGCCTGCAGTGTGGTGAGTTCGGCATGTGAGGGCACTACAGCAAAATAATCGAAACGATCCGGCGTGGGGAACCTTTGCCTTCGGCTCCTGACTACGGTGAGTGCGTGACTACAGGGGATATCGCTCGGACGCGGGGAGGCGACGACACCGCGCATTTTCGGCTCACGGTGGTGGATCAGGCGTTGCGGTTGTTCGCCGAGAAGGGGTACGAGGCGACGAGTGTGGACGAGATCGCGGAGGCGGCGGGGATCTCCCGGCGGACGTTCTTCCGGCAGTTCCGGTCGAAAGAGGACGTGATCTTCGCCGATCACGAGTCACAGCTGGCGCAGGCGGCGGAGTTCCTATCCGCGTCGCGCGAGGACCCGTGGGAGGCGGTGTGCGCTGCGGTGGTGCTGGTGTTCGAGCGATTCACGCAGTGGCGGGAGATCGCGGCGCGGCGGTATCAAGTGGTGCGCCGGGTGCCCGCGCTGCGGGAGCGGGAGATCGTCACGGTGTTCCGCTACGAGCGGTTGTTCACCGACTACCTGCGCGAGCGGCTGCCCGAGGTCCCCGATCTGGCACGGGTGCAGTTCACCGCCGCGGTGACGGCGACGCACAACTATCTGCTGCGCCGGATGGTGCGCGGCGAATCGGATGCGGGCGCCGCTGACCTGCGGGTGGAGCTGTCCGCGATTCCGCGCGGCGCCGGGCGTGCCGCGAACGCCGACGAACTGGTGGTCGCCGTGTTCCCGCGCGACGCCCCGCCCAGGCAGATCGCAGATTTGCTGGTCCGCAAGCTCGGTACGCTGTGAGCTGGCTAGAAGTGCGATCGATCTGACACTGAGTGCCACGTCATCTCCCCATGTGATCAGCGTTCATGTGGGTATACTTGACCAAGATGTGGCACTGAGTGCCGATACGCTGACTTCGCTCGGCGGAAATCAGCGGTCACCACCGACGACCAGGAGTGAGCCCGATGGCGGGAAACCCCGATTTCGACCTGTTCAAGCTCGAGGACTTCCACGATGAGCTGCGCGCCGCGATCCGTGCTCTCGCGGAGAAGGAGATCGCCCCGCACGCCAAGGACGTCGACGGCAACTCCCGCTTCCCGGAGGAGGCGCTGACCGCCCTCAACGCCTCCGGCTTCAACGCCGTGCACGTGCCCGAGGCCTACGGCGGCCAGGGCGCCGACTCGGTGGCCACCTGCATCGTGATCGAAGAGGTCGCCCGGGTCTGCGGCTCGTCCTCGCTGATCCCCGCCGTCAACAAGCTCGGCACCATGGGCCTGATCCTGAACGGCTCCGAGGAGCTGAAGCAGAAGGTGCTGCCGGACATCGTCAACGGCGAGATGGCCTCCTACGCGCTGTCCGAGCGCGAGGCGGGCTCCGACGCGGCCAGCATGCGCACCCGGGCCAAGCGGGAGGGTGACGACTGGATCATCAACGGCTCCAAGTGCTGGATCACCAACGGCGGCAAGTCCTCCTGGTACACCGTGATGGCGGTGACCGACGCGGAGAAGGGCGCCAACGGCATCTCGGCGTTCCTGGTGCACAAGGATGACGAGGGCTTCGTGGTCGGCCCGCTGGAGCACAAGCTCGGCATCAAGGGCTCGCCCACCGCCGAGCTGTACTTCGAGAACTGCCGGGTGCCGGGTGACCGCATCGTCGGCGAGCCGGGCACCGGCTTCAAGACCGCGCTGCAGACCCTCGACCACACCCGCCCCACCATCGGCGCGCAGGCCGTCGGCCTCGCCCAGGGCGCGCTGGACGCGGCCATCGCCTACACGAAGGACCGCAAGCAGTTCGGCAAGTCGATCGCCGACTTCCAGAACACCCAGTTCATGCTCGCCGACATGGCGATGAAGGTCGAGGCCGCTCGCCTCATGGTGTACACCTCGGCCGCCCGCGCCGAGCGCGGCGAGCAGAACCTCGGCTTCATCTCCGCCGCCGCCAAGTGCTTCGCCTCCGACGTCGCCATGGAAGTCACCACCAACGCCGTCCAGCTGTTCGGCGGCGCGGGTTACACCACCGATTTCCCGGTCGAGCGCATGATGCGCGACGCCAAGATCACTCAGATCTACGAGGGCACCAACCAGATCCAGCGTCTGGTGATGTCGCGCGCGCTGCTGAAGTGATGTTTCGCTGAAGACCGACTGCCGTCCCGGTTCGTGCACCGCGACGGCAGTCGGCTTCTACCCACCGCGGCCTTCAATTCGATAAGTCGCTGTCAGGGCTCCAAGTAGAGGCGTTCGCACGGCAGCCTGGGGTAGCCGTCGGTGTCGTCTGTGGATACTTCTACGGCGTCGTGCCAGTGGCGGGCGCGCCATTCCTGGACGAAAAGGCATGCGGCCGTGACGCAGGCGATGAAGTCGAGGCGAGCGCCGTGCCAGAACACCGACAGGTGAACATCCGGCTCGGATGGGATGGGGGATGTTGGGCGGTCAGGCATATGCCGCCCATCGCTTACGGCGCGCGATCTTTTCGGCCACGCAGCTGCGGATCGCAGCGACGACCAGACGACCGGAGGGGCGAAATGCCGTGTTCGGCCGCGTTGTCCACGCACGGAACCGGATTCCTCGATCTGCGGGGCTCGGCAGCGCGATAGTTCCGCCGTAACGAACGATGGACACGTTCAAGCGGAACATCTCGGCGAACAGCCGTACGTCGTCCGGCAGGTCCGGCCGGATGATGAACGTCCACCGTTTCGACCGTGGATGCGACAGAATCGGCCCCAGCTCGTGGCCGTGGTTCTGCATCCACACCTTCACGTGTTGACCCAGCACAGCGGGCATGGTCACTGCCCAGACCATTCCGGTTCGGACGATGATGCGTCCGATCTGGGGAGGGTCCACGATCGCGGGCAGACCGCACACCTGCCGGTAGTAGTGGCAGCGAGACAACGGCGTGTCGCCGAACGCTATGTGGCGCATCGAGACCTCTGCTTCATCGGAGGGGTTCAGGTGCGCGCCCGGTCCCCGACGACCCCGGATCGAGAACGAGGGCGGGAGCGAACTTCGTTGTGGGGTCCGCGTTTCCGCATTCCCTGCCGGGCGCAGCTTCAGAGAACCACTGGACGTGCCCGATGAACTACGTGAAGATGAGATCTCATCAGCTCCACCAGCACGTTTTTCATTCTGCATTGAGAATTGGCCCGGAGATGAGAAGCCCGGGCCGCCCAAGTAGACAGGAACGCGGCATGGCCGAAAGCGGTGGCTCGACCCTCCCTCGTCGTCAGCTCGGCAGACACCTGCGCAACGGTCGCGAAGCGGCCGGATTGACGTTGGCTGATGTCGGTGAACGGATGCAGTGGAGTGTCAGCACTGTTCAGCGGATGGAAGTGGGCAAGACCGAGCGAATCCGCACCGTCGATATCGAAGCGCTGTGCAAGATCTACGACTTCACCGAGGAGTACACGAACGCCCTGGTCGGGCTCGCGAACCAGGCCAGTGTGAAGTCGTGGTGGCATGAGTTCGGCGACCTGATTCCGCAGAACTTCGATGTGTTCGTGGACTTGGAAGCCACCGCGCGGGCTTTGACCTGGTACGAACCGGAACTGGTTCCGGGGATCTTCCAGACCCCCGCGTACGCGAGTGGGCTGATTCGCGCTGGCTACCCGGACGAGACACCGCTGGAACACGAGCGTCGGGTACACCTCCGACGCAAGCGCCAAGCGCTGATCACACGCAAAACGAAACCCGTACTCGTGAACGCCATCCTTCGAGAGTCCGTGCTACGCGGGATCGTCGGTGACGATCGCGTCATGTCCGCCCAACTCCGTCACCTGGTGGACCTCATGGCTTTGCCTAACGTCACGATCCGGGTGCTTCCTTTCTCCGCCGGATTCCCCATGGGCGTGGCCGTCGGGCCGTTCGTGATTTTGAAGTCCGGGGGTGACGGCAAGCGGCAGCCGAAGGAGCCTACAGTTGTCTACGTCGAGAGCTACACAGGCGATCTTTACCTGGAGAAGCTCGGCGCTGTGCGCCGGTATGTCGATGCCTACCAGCAGTTCGAGCGCGCGGCGCTGAACCCGGATCAGAGTAAAAACCTGCTCCGGCAGATAGCAAGGGAGTGCGCACGGTGAATACTGGCCTATCCGGGGCGAAGTGGTTCAAGAGCCGCCACAGCGGGGCTGACAAAGCATGCGTCGAGGTCGCTTTCCTCGAGGGAGGCCACGTCGGCGTGCGGGACTCGAAGAACCCGACCGGCCCCGCATTGGTGTTCACCCCGGACACCTGGAATACCTTCACCGCCGGCATCGCTGACGGCGACCGCCAGCCCTCCTGACGGCCTCCACGAGTGGCACATGGTTGCGGTGAATCGCGAGTAGACCTCTCAGTGGTGTGCCACTCACGGACGCAGCAGGGTGGCGAAGCCGTCGAGATGGCGTGCGAGGCCGTATTCGAACAGCTCGTTGAGGTTCGGGGACGGGTTTTGGGGGATGGTGGCCAGGAGCGGGAATTGTCCGCTGTCGAGGAGTTCGCGTGCTCGGGACCGTAGCGCGATCCGCCATCGGTCGAGTGTCATACCGGTGTCCTGTTCCGCTTCGACTTCCTCCGCCATCGAGGAAGCCAGCGCGACGACCAGTGCGTGCAGGGTGAGTGCTTCCTGCATCCGTGTGGTCATGGGCAGCCCGAGTCCGTCGAGGGCGCGCAGCGTCCACTCGGTTTGCGCCATCATGTTGGGCGCGAGCAGGGGGCGAGTGAACGAGATGACCTTGGGCAGCCACAGGTGCCGCTGGCACAGCTGCCATTGCCTGCGGGCGATCAGTTCGAGCTTGGCGCGCCACCCGTCCGGCCCCGGCTCGGGTAGCTCGAGTTCACCGAAGGCCATGTCGGCCATCTGTGTCAGCAGTTCGTCTTTGTTGGCCACGTGCCGGTACAGCGACATCGGGGCGACGCCGAGTTCGGCCGCGAGTCGTCGCATCGACACCACGTCCAGCCCCTCGGTGTCGGCGATCCTGATCGCGTTGCGAACCAAGTGGTTCCGGTTCAGTGCCTGATCGGAGAGGGCGGACGGCCGTGGTGTGGTGGCGGGGTGGGGCGCCGCCGGAGCGGGCGGCCGTGCACGGGGGCTGACCACCGTGCCGGAACCGATCCGCGCTTCGACCAGCCCCTCCTCGCGGAGGGTCGCCGTCACTCTGGTCGCGGTCGCGACCGCGACGCCCCATCGCTGGGCGATCTGCCGGATGGAGGGCACCCGATCGCCGGGGCGCAGATCGCCGGTCTCGATCCGGGCGCGGATCTCCGCGACGATCGTCCGGTACGGCGGTTCCGGCCGCTGCGCGGATGACGACATTGGGCTCTCCGATCCATCACTTCAGGACACTGCCAACCGCAAGTGTACTAGTTCAATTCTGGCTCATCTAGTGCACTTATTTGCCTGCGAGATAGCGTATTTCGACTTGCGCAGCTACGGTTGTCCACAGATCAAATACGCCGTACGCACACAATGCGCGTGGCGAACGGCCCTCGCCGTAGCCGTCCACCTCGATCGGCAGTCACTGTCAGCAGGGAGTACGTATGAAGAATCGGAGCATCCTCATCTCCGGGGCCGGGATCGCCGGGCCGACCCTGGCGTACTGGCTGGGTAAGTACGGTTTCCATCCGACGGTGGTGGAGCGCGCGGCCGCACCTCGCAGCGGTGGTCACGCCGTCGATATACGCGGTACCGCCCGGCAAGTGGCCGAGCGCACCGGCATCGTCGCCGAGGTCCGGCAGGCGCACACCGGAGCGCGCGGTATGGCGTTCGTCGATCGCGAGGGCAAACGGGTCGCATCGATGGGTACCGACGTATTCGGACACTCGGGCGGGCCCGTCGCCGAGATGGCGATTCTCCGTACCGATTTGGCCCGGATCCTCTACGACACGACCCGTGACGACGTCGAGTACCTCTTCGATGACTCGATCACCGCGGTCGAACAGGACGACGACGGCGTGCGCGTCGACTTCGAGAAAGGCGGATCCCGGCGATTCGACCTGCTGATCGGTGCGGACGGTGTGCACTCCAACGTCCGCGCGCTGGTCTTCGGGCCAGAGCAGCACTACATCCGCGGTCTCGGCTGCTACGTATCGCTGTTCAGTACTACCACCGCGCTCGAGCACGATGGTTGGCAGTTGATGTACACCATGCCCGGCGGCGACGGTCGACCCGGCAGGACAGCCGGCCTGTATCCGAAACCCGTTGCCGGAGAGGCGTTGGCGGGGTTCTTCCTGCGCTCGGCATCGCTGCGATACGACAAGCGGGATATCGACGAGCAGAAGCGGATCGTCGTCTCCGCCTTCGAGGGCGACGCGTGGGAGATCCCCCGGATGCTCGCGACGATCTGGGAGGCGCCCGATTTCTATTTCGACCGGGTCGACCAGGTTCACGTGGACACCTGGTCACGCGGCCGGACGGTACTTCTCGGGGATGCGGGCTACTGCGCCTCGCCGATGTCGGGCATCGGTACCAGCCTGGCGCTCGTCGGAGCGTATGTCCTGGCCGGCGAACTCGCCGCGGCCGATGGTGACCATCGCGTCGCCTACGCCGCCTACGAGCGGGAGATGCGCGAGTTCGTCGAGCACGCCCAAAAGTTCGCCCGCAGCGCCGGCGACGGCGGCCTGATGCCGGACTCACGTGCCCAGCTCCGGCTGCGCAACCTGTCCGTCCGGATGCTGCCGTTGCTGCCCAGACGCCTGGTCGGGCGAGGCATGGAAAGAGTCGCCGATGCGGTCGAACTGAAGGACTACACGAAGTTCACACGGGTCGCGGCACGCAACAGAGGAGGACAAGCATGCGAGTGAGTACGTTCCTGTGGTTCGACGGCCAGGCCGAGCAGGCCGCCGACCACTACACGGGGCTGATCGCGGACTCCGAGATCCTCGACGTACAGCGCGCCGCGGACGGTCGCGCGACCACCGTCACCTTCGAACTGGCCGGACAGCGGTACATCGCCTACAACGGTGGACCGCAGTTCGCCTTCACCGGAGCGCTCTCGATGTACGTCGACTGCGATACGCAGGAGGAGGTGGACATCGTGTGGGCGGGCCTCACCGATGGCGGCCACGAAGGGCCGGGCGGTTCACTGACCGACCGTTTCGGCGTGACCTGGCAGGTCATTCCGAAAGCTCTGGGTGAGCTGCTGGGCAGTGCCGAACCGGACGCGGCCGAACGGATTCTGACCGCGGTGCACGGCATGACGAAGATCGAAATCCGAGGCTTGCTCGCGGCGCGCGGCCGTTGAGACCGGCTTCGGGGTGCGGTGCAGGACGGTTGTCCTGGGCCGGTCAGGAGACCAAGTCCGCGTACTCCCGGTGTTCGGCGATGTACTTCTCCACGTACCAGCAGGTGGGGATGACGGAGAACCCGTCGGCGCGGGAGTCGTCGAGGGCGAATCCGACGACCTGGGCGGCTACTCCCCGGCCCCGGAATTCGGGGAAGGTCATGGTGTGGTGGAAGTCGCGGACTTTGGGATTCTCGCGTTCGGCGTAGTCGGCGTACCCGGCGAGGGTGTCGTCGATGTAGATCTCGAAACGGGTGTCGGCGACGTTGTGCTCGAGCCTGGTCGTCATGTTCGGGTAGAACTCCTTGTCGGCGGGGTATGTTCCGTTGCGGCGGTCACAGGATCGCGCCGGGGTTGAGGATGCCGTCGGGATCGAGCGCGTCCTTGATGCGCCGGGTCAGGGCCATCACGTCGGGGCCGAGCTGATCGGGCAGCCACGCCTTCTTCAATCGTCCGACGCCGTGCTCACCGGTGATGGTGCCGCCGAGGGCGATGGCCAGATCCATGATCTCGCCGAAAGCGCGGTGCGCCCGCGCGGTGAGGTCCGCGTCGGCAGGGTCGTGCACGATCAACGGGTGGGTGTTGCCGTCGCCCGCGTGCGCGATCACCGACACCGTCACCGCGTTGCGTTCGGCGATCTCGGCGATGCCGGTCACCAGCTCGCCGAGCCGGGGCAGCGGCACGCCGACGTCCTCGAGCAGCAGCGGCCCGAGTTTCTCCACGGCGGGAATCGCGAAACGCCGTGCGGCCGCGAATGCCTCGCCCTCGCTGGGGTCCTCGGTGTGGAAAACCTCTGTCGCGCCTGCCTTCTCGCAGGCCGCCGCCATGATCTCGGCCTCGCGCCTGGCGAATTCGCCGGGTGCGTCGGAACGCGCGACCAGCAGCGCGGCCGCCTGCCGGTCCAGACCCATGCGCAACTCGTCTTCCACGGCGTTGATCGACACCGAGTCCATGAACTCGAGCATCGACGGCCGCAGTTCACCGGTGATCGTCAGGATCGCCTCGGTGGCCGCGGTGAGCGTGGCGAAGCTCGCGACGACCGTGCTCTGCGGCGGTTGCGCGGGCAGCAGGCGCAGGGTGAGCTCCGTGATCACCCCGAGCGTGCCCTCGCTGCCGACGAACAGTTTGGTCAGCGACAACCCGGCCGAGTCCTTCAAACGCGGGCCGCCGAGCCGCACGACGGCGCCATCGGCGAGCACGACCTGCATCCCGAGCACGTAATCGGTGGTCACGCCGTACTTGACGCAGCACAGCCCGCCCGCGTTGGTCGCGGCGTTGCCGCCGATCGAACAGATCTCGAACGAGGACGGGTCGGGCGGGTACCACAGACCGTGCTCCGCGACCGCGCGCTTGACCTCGGCGTTCAGCAGTCCCGGCTGCACCACCGCGGTCCGCGTCACCGGATCGACGGAGATCTCGCGCATCCGCTCGGTGGTCAGCACGATCGCTCCGTCGACGGCGGTCGCGCCGCCGGACAGCCCGGAACCGGCTCCGCGTGGGATCACCGGGACGCGGTGCGCGGTGGCCCACCGCAGCGTCGCGGCCACGTCTTCGGTGCTGGTGGCACGCACCACGGCCAGGGGGGTGCCCGCGTCGGGGTCGCGCGCCCAGTCCTGCCGGTAGCCGGCGATCAGGTCGGCGTCGGTGAGCACCGTGCCGTCGGGAAGAGCCGCGATCAGGTCATGCAGGTCCACAACCTTCACGCTAGCCTCCGGCGCCCGGAATTTGCTGATCGGCCGACCCCCGCGCGTGTGGCAAACGAAAGCCATCGATCCCGACGTGCTGCGCCGGGTGCACGCGGGCGAGCACGAGGAATGGCTGAACGGGCTGGACCGCTCGGGTGTCTTCGGCAAGGAGGCGCCGGCCGACCTGGCCGACACCTGGCGTCGCGACCCCCGCGAGTTGCTGGAGGCGCTGCCGGCGGAGGCCGACGACGTCGCGCGGCGACGCTGCCTCGCGGCCTGGTCCGGTTTGGATAACAGCGACGATGGCCCCAGCCGGGCACAGATCAGCTGAGCCACCGGCCGGTCGCCGCCCGCTCATCTGACGGACACCTACCGCTGGCACGCTGATCGCGTGCACGAGCTGTCCGAGACCGCCGACACGATCGCCGACCGGTTCACCCACTGGTGCGAGGCCGTCATCGGCCGCTTGCCGTTCGGGCTGAATCGTCTTGTCCCGCCGACCTTCCTCGGCTTCGCGCTGATCAACAGCGGCACCTTCGCTGTCGACTTGGCGCTGCTCACCGTCTTGCACGGTTGGTTCGATCTGCCGATCTGGTTGTCGGTGACCGTGGCCTACGTGTGCGCGTTCGGACTCAGCTTCGTGCTCAACCGCACGTTCAACTTCCATTCGCACGCGCCGGTCGGCAGGCAGGCCGCGGTGTACGTCGTGGTGGTGATCGTCAACTATCTCGCGTTCATCCTCGGCGTCGGCAGCGGACTCGCCGCGCTCGGCCTGCAGTATCACGTGTCCCGCTTGCTGGCGGGCGCGTGCGAGGCCGTCTACATGTACAGCGCGATGCGCTGGGTGGTCTTCCGCCGCTCGGTCGAGCCGAGACCGGAACTGATACCCGGCGCGAACTGAGGTGCTGGTCGCGAGCGCCGCTCACCCGCGGCGCGGGCGGGCACAGCGCGTCATCCGACCGCGCCGTGTTCTCGAGCAGCGCGGGCCGGTCTGCGGCTGCCGACTTCCATCACGGCACAGGATTGATCAGCACTTCGGTGCGCGGACCGTCGACGACGATCGCGTCGTTGTCGGTCAGCGCCCAGTGCTCGACGCCTTCGGCGCGGTAACGGGCCGCGAGCCGAGTGCAGTGACCGTCGGGGTCGGTGGCCGAATCGATGTGCGGCACGATGCGGCGATCGACCAATCCCAGCCCGTCCCACCGCGGTTCGATTCCGCAGGCCGGTTCCACCTCGGCCGGATCGTCGGCCGACTCCAGGCCGTGCAGGTCCGGGGTCAGCACACAGGCGCCGGCACTGTATCCGGCGTAGACCAGCGCATCGGCGGCGAGCAGCCGGGGGAGGACCCGGTCCGCGCCGCTGCGGGCGAACTGGGCGCGCAACACGAACGTGTTGCCGCCGCGCACCCACACCAGCGGGAATTCGGTTAGCGTCCGTTCCAACTCGGCTTCCTGGCCGACGAACTCGCGCAGGTCGAGCACCTCCGGGGTGTAGCCGAGCTTGCGCAGTGGCGTCATGTCACTGGTCACGGCTCCGGCCCACGCTTCCGGCCAGGCGTCGCAGGCATTCGGTATCAGCGCGACCCGGCCGGGCGGGCCGGCGAGTGCCACGAGCCGGTCGTAGTGCGCCCCGAAGCGGTAGCTGGACAGGAAGAGTCGCACCGCGGGTCAGATGGTGAAGGCCAAGTGGCGGATCAGGCGCTGCCCGAGTTCGCCGTCGCCGTGGATGGTGATCTCGTCCAAGTGCTCCTCGGCGGTCGTCCGGCCGCCACCGAGCCGCACGAAAAGCCCCGAGTCCAAGCCGATCTCGACGGTGGCCGGTTCGTCGAACGCGTCCACATAGCTCGCCCGGCCCGCCACCTGGATGCGCAAGGTCGTGGCCAGCGGACCACTCAGCGCGAAGGTGATCCGCGCACCGTCCGGCGCGTCGCCCTTCTTGACCACCACGCGCGGGATGCTGCCCGCGAACTCGTCGAACGCCAGCTTGCCGCGTGGCCCGCCTTCCTCGACCGTCACGCCGAGCGCGTCGGCGATGTCGAGTTCGTGCATCCAGCAGTCGAACAACCGCACCCGCATGAACCTGCCGTAGGTCACCTGCCCGATCGGCGAGACCGTCTCCTTCTCCCATTCGGCGTCACCCAGCGCGTCGAGCGCCGCACGCCTGCGCTCGACGACCTCGCGATAGCGCTCGAGCAGCCGGGCGCCGGGCAGCGGGCGCAGCCGGTCCACCCAGATCTCGTTGAGCACCGCGGTCTCGTTGCGCACGTAGGGCAGTGTGCGCACATCGGTCTTGGCCCTGGTCGGGTCGTGCGCGGGCGGGCGATCGCCCAGCAGCCAGGACTCGGTGCCGATGATGTGGGCGACCACATCGAACACGGTCCAGCCCGGCAGCGGCGACGGAGTGCGCCAGCGGTTCTCGTCCAGCGGAGCGACCAGCGCGTCGATCGCCTCCCATTGGCGCGACAGCAGGCCGATCAGCGTGGCCCGGTCCAACGTCTCGGTCATCCGTCGTTTTCCTTTTCCGGGCCTTCGCCCTCGTTGTCCAGTGCCGCGATGCCGTCCCGGATGGCCGCGGCGGTGCCGACCGGGTCGTGCTGACGGCGCAGCAGGAATCCCTTGGCGAACCGCAGCGTGTCGCCGTGCCTGCGCGGGATCACGTGCAGGTGGACGTGCGGGACGGTCTGGAACGCCGCGGTGCCGTCGTTGAGCACCAAGTTGGCGCCGTCGGCGGCGAGGCTGCTGCGCCGGATCGCCAGCGCGAGCCGATGCCCGGCACGGAAGATCTGCGCGCCGAGTTCGGCGTCGAGATCCTCCAACTCGGCGGCGTGCCGTTTCGGTATGACCAGCGTGTGCCCGCGGGCGACCGGCCGGATGTCGAGGAACGCGCAGAGCGTGTCGTCCTCGTACACTTTCGCCGCCGGTGCCTCGCCTGCCACGATGCGGCAGAAGACGCAGTCGTTCACACGCTGGACCATACGGCGTACGAGCGGAGCGGAACACCCCGGAGCGTCGATCCGCATGACGCGCGTCACGGTGCCGCGATCGGCTGATCGGCGTGACCAGGTGCCGAACCTCGAGGTTGGTAACGAACTTCTCCGTACGGTCTTGCCGTGTTCACCTGCAGAGACGACGATCACAGATCGACAAGGGAAAACGGGCAGACCGGGCGAACAGTGACTCGACGGCGTACGAACTCGCTCCGCGGCGACCGGAGGGCATCCGGCGGATCGGCGCGACTCGTCCGGCGTGTGTGACGGGCATCTCAGCTACGCTCACCGCGAGCCAGGTACAGTTGCGAGGATTTGGGCGAACTTACTCGACAGTAACATCGTCTGAGCGTCTACCCGTTGCCTGAAGCTCGGTAAGAGAAGGAAGTCTGACAAGTGGAGACAACGCAGAGCGTAGGCGATCCATCGCCGCGCGGCGCGCGTGTCGGTGTCGTTCGCGAATCGAACGCGGGCGAGCGACGTGTCGCTTTGGTGCCGAAGATCATTCCGAGCCTGGTGAAGCAGGGCGTGGAGGTCGTCGTCGAGGCCGGTGCCGGGCAGGGCGCGCTGATTCCGGATGAAGCCTATGTGGAGGCGGGCGCGTCGATCGGTGATCCGTGGTCGGCCGATGTGGTCGTGAAGGTGGCCCCGCCCAGTGACGCCGAGGTCGCGAAGCTGTCATCGGGGCAGACGCTGATCGGTTTCCTGGCGCCGCGCAACGCCGAGAATCAGATCGGTGCGTTGCAGTCGGCGGGGGTGCAAGCGTTCGCGGTGGAGGCGATTCCGCGGATCTCGCGTGCGCAGGTGATGGACGCGTTGTCCTCCCAGGCGAACGTCGCGGGTTATAAGGCGGTACTGCTGGCTGCGTCGGAGTCCACGCGGTTCTTCCCGATGCTGACCACGGCGGCGGGCACGGTGAAACCGGCGACGGTGCTGGTGCTCGGTGTCGGCGTCGCCGGGTTGCAGGCGTTGGCCACGGCCAAGCGTCTCGGTGGGCGCACGACGGGGTATGACGTGCGTCCCGAGGTGGCCGATCAGGTGCGGTCGGTGGGTGCGCAGTGGCTGGATCTGGGCATCGATGCCGCCGGTGAGGGCGGGTATGCCCGCGAGCTCACCGACGAGGAGAAGGCAAAGCAGCAGCAGGCTTTGGAGGACGCGATCAAGGGCTTCGACGTGGTGATCACGACCGCGTTGGTGCCGGGCCGTCCCGCGCCCAGGCTGGTGACAGCCGCGGCGGTGGAGGGCATGAAGCCCGGCAGTGTGATCGTGGATCTGGCCGGTGAGACCGGCGGCAACTGCGAGCTGACCGAGCCCGGCCAGACCGTGGTGAAGCACGAGGTGACCATCGCCTCGCCGTTGAATCTGCCCGCCACCATGCCCGAGCACGCCTCGGAGCTGTACTCCAAGAACATCGCGGCGCTGCTGGAGTCGATGCTGGTCGACGGCAAGCTCGCGCCCGATTTCAGCGACCAGGTGCTGGCGGATTCCTGCGTCACGCGTGCGGCGGCCGACGCGACCGAATCGGCCGGCGCTACCGAGCCGGCGGAGTCGGCTGAGGAAGCGGAGTCGGCGGAGTCGGCCGAGGTGCAGGACGCGACCGAGGCGAAGGTGGAGAACTGATGTATACCGAACTTCTGGCGAATATCGCGATCCTGGTGCTGTCCGGGTTCGTCGGTTTCGCTGTGATCTCCAAAGTCCCGAACACACTGCACACGCCGTTGATGTCGGGCACCAACGCGATTCACGGCATCGTCGTGCTGGGCGCGCTGGTCACCCTGGGCAAGATGGACGACCCGTCGATCGGTATCCAGATCATCCTGTTCGTCGCGGTGGTCTTCGGAACCTTGAATGTGGTGGGTGGTTTCGTGGTCACCGACCGCATGCTGGGCATGTTCAAGGGCAAGAAGCCGGTCGCGACCGGTGACGCCGAGAAGGCGGGGAAGTAAGCCATGGACAACCTCGTCAATATCCTCTACATCATCGCGTTCGCGATGTTCATCTACGGTCTGATGGGCCTGACCGGGCCGAAGACCGCGGTGCGCGGCAACTGGATCGCCGCGGTCGGCATGGGCCTCGCGGTGGTCGCGACGTTGATCGCGGTCCGCGACACCGGCAACTGGATTCTGATCGTCGCGGGGCTGGTGATCGGTGTCGTGCTCGGGGTGCCGCCCGCGCGGTATACGAAGATGACCGCGATGCCGCAGCTGGTGGCCGCGTTCAACGGCGTCGGCGGCGGCACCGTCGCGCTCATCGCGTGGGCCGAATTCCTCGATACCACTGGCTTTTCGAGCTTCAAGCACGGTGAAGAGCCGACCGTGCACATCATCGTCGGGTCGCTGTTCGCCGCGATCATCGGTTCGATCTCGTTCTGGGGCTCGCTGATCGCGTTCGGCAAGCTGCAGGAGATCCTGCCCGGCAAACCGATCGGGGTCGGGAAGCTGCAGCAACCGTTGAACCTGCTGCTGCTGGTCGTCGCGGTCGTCGCCGCGGTGGTGATCGGCATCGGCGCCGCTGACGGTGGCGCGCCGTGGTGGTGGATGGTGCTGCTGCTGCTCGCCGCGGGTGTGCTCGGGTTGATGGTGGTGCTGCCGATCGGCGGCGCGGACATGCCGGTGGTCATCTCCCTGCTGAACGCGCTGACCGGTTTGTCGGCCGCGGCCGCGGGTTTGGCGTTGAACAACACCGCGATGATCGTTGCGGGCATGATCGTCGGCGCGTCCGGCACCATCCTGACCAACCTGATGGCCAAGGCGATGAACCGGTCCATCCCGGCGATCGTCGCGGGTGGCTTCGGCGGCGGCGGAACCGCACCGGGCGCCTCCGATGGTGAGCAGAAGCAGGCCAAGGCCACCTCCGCCGCGGACGCCGCGATCCAGATGGCCTACGCCAACCAGGTGATCGTGGTCCCCGGTTACGGCATGGCGGTGGCGCAGGCGCAGCACGCGGTCAAGGAGATGGCCTCGTTGCTGGAAGCCAAGGGCGTGGAGGTCAAGTACGCCATCCACCCGGTCGCCGGTCGCATGCCCGGCCACATGAACGTGCTGCTGGCCGAGGCCGAGGTCTCCTACGACGCGCTCAAGGAAATGGACGACATCAACGGCGAATTCGGCCGCACCGATGTCGCTTTGGTGATCGGCGCCAACGACGTCACCAACCCCGCCGCCCGCGAGGACTCCTCGAGCCCGATCTACGGCATGCCCGTGCTGAACGTCGACCAAGCCCGCAGCGTCATCGTGCTCAAACGCTCGATGAACTCCGGCTTCGCAGGCATCGACAACCCGCTGTTCTACGCCGACCACACCTCGATGCTGTTCGGCGACGCCAAGAAGTCCGTCGGAGCGGTCACCGAGGAACTGAAGGCCCTGTAGTCCAGAGGTTTCGCCCGGAGCGCCCCGCCACCGAGTCCGTCCGTGGCGGGGCGCTCTGCTAATTCGATGGACACCGCGGCCCGCCGCCCCGGATCATTCTCGGAGTGTCCGCACGTCATGAGCCTCTTCGGTTGATCGGTTCCGGCGAGCCCTCGGCCGATCCCGCCGAGCGGCTGCCGTGGACCGTCACCGTCGATTCCACCTACTCGATCCGCGACGCGATCGATGCTCTCGCGCTCGGTCCGTTCCTGCGCGGCGATCACCCCTGCGCGCGCACCGCGCACCTGGAGCGGGTGCGGCCGGAGGCGCCGCTGCGCCCCGAACGCGGCCGCGTGGTGCGCACGGTGCGCGACAACGACAGCGGGGTGACGCTGGTGGTCGGCCCCGGCTGGTCGCTACGGTCGGTGCGGTGGTCGGGCGGTTCGGCAATGGTCGAGGTCACCGCCGTCACCGACACGCTCGCGGACGAACTGCTCGCCGAGGCGATCCGCGACGCGGCAGCGCCACCGGAGGTGGGCGAGACCGTGGAGATGGGCTTCTGGCACATGCACACCCACGGCCCGCAGCGGCGTGCGCGCTCGATCTCGGCGCCCGAGTGGCCCGCGATCCGCGGCAACTACACGGGACAGGTCGCCGCCGCGATGGATCGTCTGATGTCGCTCACCGCCGCCGACGTCCGCGGCAGGCTGGTACTGCTGCATGGTCCGCCCGGCACCGGCAAGACCACCGCGCTGCGCGCACTGGCGCGCGCTTGGGGCGCCTGGTGCCAGTTCGACTGCGTGCTCGACCCCGAGGTGATGTTCGGCAAGCCCGGCTATCTGATGGACGTGGCCGCGGGTGTCGAGAACGACGACGAGGGCGCGTCCCGCTGGCGGATGCTGGTCCTGGAAGACTGCGACGAGCTGATTCGCGGCGAAGCGAAGGAAGCTGCCGGCCAGGGGCTCTCGCGGTTGCTGAACCTGACCGACGGCATGCTCGGCCAGGGCCGGGACGTGCTCGTCGCCATCACCACCAACGAGGACCTGTCCCGGCTGCATCCGGCCGTGACGCGGCCGGGCCGGTGCCTGGCGCGGATCGAGATCGGGCGGCTGTCTCCCGCGGAGGCGGCGGCCTGGTCGGCGCGGGAGCAGGAGGGCGAGGCCACCGCGTTTCCGGATGGAGCGACCTTGGCCGAGCTCGTCGCGGCGCGCGACGGCGAGGCGCGAATCGACGCCGCCGCACAGGATGCGGTGAGCCCGGGACTGTATCTGTGAGCCGGGCCGAAAGGCTCGACTTCCGAAGCCGTTGCGGCGGTTCGTCGGTGCGACCGGTCGGTAGGAGGAACCAGCCGGTATCTCGCACGGCGGTGCTCGCGCCGATCGGCTAGATTCCATGGGTTCGCCCGTCGCCCTGTGCGCACGGAACCACGCGAGACCCGGGGAGGGGATCCATGACCACACCACCGCACAATCCGTATCCAGGTCAGCCCGGCGGCCAGCCGGGCTACCCGCAGCAGCCGCCCGCCGGTGCGCCGCAGGGCTTTCCCGGCCAGCCGGGCTATCCCGGTCAACCGCAGGGCTACCCGCAACCCGGCTACCCTGGCCAGCCGCAGCCGGGCTATCCGCCGCAGGGTGGTTTCCCGCAGCAGCCGGGTTACCCCGGTGGCGGTTTCCCGCCGCCCGGACCGCCGCCACAGCAGAATCGGAGCGGCGGTGGCGGAATCGGGAAGATTCTGGCTGTCCTCGGCGTCGTCGTGGTGATCGGCCTGCTGGTCGTGGGGGCCCGCACCGTGTTCCGCTCGGACGGCGAGAAGATCGAGATCGGTCAGTGCGCGAAGTTATCGGGCACCACCGTCAAAGCCGAGTTCGCCACCAAGGAATGCTCCGATGCGGAAGCCAACTACGTGGTGGCGCAACGGCTGGACGGCGCGAACCGGGACTGCCCGACCAAGGATTACGCCAGCTACTACCAGACCGGCAGCAACGACTACACGCTGTGCCTGCGGCTGAACGTCAAGGAGGGCGACTGCATCGACGGCGGCTTCCTCGGTGCCAGCACCAAGGTCGCCTGCGGCTCGACGGCCGACTTCAAGATCGGCCGGATCGTGCGCGGCACCGCGGACAAATCCGCCTGCGGCGCGAAGGCCACGGAGAACGACACGATCGTCTACCCCAAGCCCGACCCGATCACGCTGTGCCTGGTGTCGCCCAAATAGCGATCGGTGGCGCGCCCGAGCCGAGACGGCGTGGTGATCGAGTCGAGGAGGCCATGGGCTCGGCCATTGATCGGGTGCCCATGGTCGAGCCGGCCTCGGGTTCCTGAAATGCTCAGCGCGCCGGCGTACGCGGTGCGGCCACGACGCTCGCGTACCGGCAGCAGAGCAGTATGGCGATCATCGGCACGACCATGGCCGTGGTCAGCGACATCACGGCGGTGAGCCAGCCGATCACCGTGGGACCGGCGAGCAGGCCGAGGTAGCCGATGCTGAACACCCGGGACATGTCGGTTGCGGCCGTGGCGGAGCCCAGATTGCCCGCCGCGGTGAAGATCTGCGGGATGCCGCCCGCGAGTCCGAGCCCGGCCATGGCCCAGCCCAGCAGGGTCAGCGGGATCCAGGGCGAGACGACGATCACCGCCAGGCCGAGCGCGGCGATCAGCGAACCGTGGCGCACCACCGCGACCCGGCCGAACGCCTGGCTGACCCGGTCGGTGGCGAAACGCCCGATCGTCATCGTGGTGGAGAAGGCGCCGAAGGCCAGCGCCGCGGTCGCGGCATCGGCGCCCAGGTGTTCGCGCAGCTGCAAGGTGCTCCAGTCGGCCGCCACGCCTTCGGCCAGCAGCAGCGCGAAGGCGATCGCGGCCAGTGCGAACACTTTTCGGTGCCGATCGTGGATCTCGAGGCTCGTGGTGAAGCCGCGCCGCACCCGGTGACGGTCGAACGGCTGCGCGGTAGGCGCTGCGTCGTATTCCAGCGCCGGAGTTTCGTGCCGGGGGAGTGGCGTGTCGTACCAGGGCGCCGTGGTGTCCTGCCGGGGTGATGTCGTCTCGTGGTCGAGCGGCGTGACGTCCGGTTCGGGCGCGTGCATGGACGGCACGCCGTGGGACGCCGGTTCCGCGCCGGGCGTGGTTTCGCGCAGCAACCGCGGCACCAGGGTGAGGGTCAGGGCGACACCGCTCACCGCGGCGACGATCAGGGTGACCCGCACGTCCCAGCCCGCCCGGAGCGTGGCGGCTCCGAGCAGTGAACCGAGCAGGCCGCCGCCGGAGAACAGCGCATGGAACGCGGCCATGATCGGACGCCGGTACGCCCGTTCCACAAGCACCGCCTGGGTGTTCATCGAAACGTCGAGTGCTCCGTTGCCGAGACCGAAACAGGCCAGGGCGAGCGCCAAGGTGACCGGTCCGGTGGCGAGGCCGGGTCCGACCACCGCGACCGACCCGAGGCACGCCGCCGCGCCGACCAGCGTCCTACTGCCGAACCGATCGGCGAGCGGACCGGCCAGCCGCATGCCGACGATGCCCGCACCGGCCATCAGCAGGATGAACATCCCCAGTGTCGATTTCGAGACCCCCGTGCGGTCGGTGATGACCGGGATGTGCACCACCCACATGGCGAGCAGGAAGCCGTTCAGGGCGAAGACGGTGAACACCGCGGCGCGCGCGATCCGGATCGGACGATCGACGGTCGGGCTCCCCACCATTTCGACGGTACCGGCGAACCCCCGGGAACAGCCAGCCTCGCCCGCGGAATCGGTCCAGGGCACCGTCGACCTGGTCGTGCGACCGTGCGGGACGCTCGACACTGCGCGTCTCGTCCGCGAGCGAGCCTGTTCATCGATTCAACGTCTCAGGCTGCCGGGACATTCCAGATTCCGGTGGCCGCCGTCACCATGATGTAGTCGGCGAAATCCTTCGGGTCGCGGCCGAGCGCCCGGCGTACCCCGTCGGCCGGCTCGGCGTTGCGCCCGTCGAGCACCGTGCCGAAGAGGTAGTCGAGCAGGCTCACCGCGTCGGCGGGCATCCCGGATTCGGTGAGCCCGGCCACGAAATCCGTGCGGGAGATGGGCACGAAGGCGATCGGCCTTCCGGTCGCCGCGGCGATCTCGGCGACCGCTTCGCCGAACGTGATCGCGCGCGGGCCGGTCAGCTCGTAGATCCGGCCGGAGTGCCGGTCCGAGGTGAGGGCGGCGACCGCCACGTCGGCGATGTCGTCGGCGTGCACGAACGGCTCGGGCACGTCGCCGTTGGGCAGGGCGAGTTCCCCGGCCAGCACGTAGTCGGTGAACGCGCCCTCGCTGAAGTTCTGCGCGAAGAAGCTGCAGCGCACGATGGTCCAGTTCAGGCCCGATTCCCGTACGACCTGCTCGCACTCGACGGCCTCCGGCTCGCCCCGGCCCGACAGCAGGACCAGCTTCCGCACGCCGGAGCGCGCGGCGGCCGCGGCGAACGCGCGGATCACCTCTGGCGCGCCGGGAACCGCGAGATCCGGCTGGAACGCGACGTAAGCGGTGCGCACGCCGGTCAGCGCGGCGGGCCAAGTGGCGCGGTCGGCCCAGTCGAACGGGACGTGCGCGGTGCGGGAGCCCACCCGGACCGGATGCCCGGCCGCCCGGAGCCGGTGGACGACGCGGCTGCCGGTCTTGCCGGTGCCGCCGGTCACGAGGATGAGGTTCTGGTCGGTGCTGGTGTGTGTCATGGTTTCAGTACATCCGCCCGGGCCGAGACGGAACATGGTTCAGCGGCTCATGATCATGCGTGATCGTCTACTGTGGGAGCGTGGATGCGCTCGCCAGTCTGCTCGAAGGTCCTCGCGCCCGCGGCGCGTTCCTGATGTGTTCGCTGCTGGATCCGCCCTGGTCGCTGCGCATCCAGGACGACGCCCCGCTGACCGTGCTGTCGATGATCCGCGGCGGCGCGTGGATCGTCACCGACCAGGGCGCGCCCCGGCAGCTGGGCGCGGGCGACGTCGCGATCTTCCGGGGTCCGGCCCCGTACACGGTGGCCGACGATCCGGCGACCGAACCGCAGATCATCATCCATCCCGGTCAGGTGACGAAGACGCCGCAGGGCGAAATCTTGTGCGAGACGCTCAGTCTGGGCGTCCGCCAGTGGGGGACCGACCCCGAGGGGGCCACCCTGATGGTGACCGGGACCTACGAGTCCGCGGGCGCGGCCAGCCGGCGCCTACTGCGCGCGTTGCCGCCGGTCCTCGTATTGCAGCGCGGCGACTTCGACAGCCGGGTGCTCGACATCCTGGTCGACGAGGTCACCAAGGACGAGCCCGCGCAGAGCGCGGTGCTGGACCGCCTGCTGGATCTGGTGCTGATCGCGGCGCTGCGCGCCTGGTTCGCCCGCGAAGACGCGCCCGCCTGGTATCACGCGTACGGTGATCCGCTGGTCGGCAAGGCCCTGCGCCTGCTGCAGCACAATCCGGCGCACGGATGGACGGTCGCGGGCCTGGCCGAGGCGGTGGGGGTGTCGCGGGCCGCACTGGCGCGCCGGTTCACCGACCTGGTGGGCGAACCGCCGATGGCGTTCCTCACCGAATGGCGGCTGGCGCTGGCCGCCGACCTGCTCCAGGAGTCCGACGCCACCATCGAGGCCATCGCCCGTCAGGTCGGCTACGGCAGCGCCTTCGCGCTCAGCACCGCGTTCAAAAGGCACTTCGGCGTCTCCCCGCGCGACCATCGGCAGGGCGGTACACCCATTGAGCTATCGTCGGCCGGGTGACGCAGCAGTATCCGGTGCTCTGGCCGGTGCCGACCCGGTGGGCCGACAACGACCACTACGGGCACGTGAACAACGTGACCTATTACTCGTACTTCGACACCGCGGTCAACGCGTGGTTGATGCACGCCACCGGAACCGACATCCGCGACCTGCCCGCGCTCGGGGTGGTGGCGCAGACCTCCTGCCAGTACCTCGGTTCGCTCAGCTTCCCGGATCAGTTGCAGGTCGGCTTGCGCGTCTCCCGGCTCGGCCGCTCCAGCATCACCTACGACCTGGCCATCTTCCGCGAGGCCGACGGTGCGCTCGAGCTGTCCGCCACCGGTGTCTTCGTGCACGTCTACGTGGACGCCGAGACCCGCAAGCCGGTGGAGATTCCGGAGGTCATCCGCACGGCCGCCGCCGGACTCGTCACGGACTGATCCGCGCAAACCGCTGTGGCGCGGGAGTTCACACCCGGCTGAGCAGGGTGAGCGGGTCTTCCAGGAAGCCCGCGGTGGTGGCCAGGAAGCGGGCCGCGAGTTCGCCGTCGATCACGCGATGGTCGAAGCTGACACCGAGCGTGGTCACCCAACGAACCGCGATCTCGTCCCGCACCACCCACGGCTGCCTGCGGATCGCGCCGAGGCACAGGATCGCGGACTCACCCGGGTTGACCAGCGGCACTCCGGCGTCCACGCCGAACACTCCCACGTTGGTGATGGTGAACGTTCCGCCCCGCAGGTCGGCGGGGGTGGCGCTGCCCGCGCGGGCGGTGTCGGCCAGCCAGCCGATCTCACGGGTGAGGTCACGCAAGCTCAGGGTGTGCGCCTCTTTGATGTTCGGTACCAGCAGACCGCGGTCGGTGGCCACCGCGATGCCCAGATTCACGTAGCGCTTGGTGACGATCTCCTGTGCGGCTTCGTCCCAGAAGACGTTCATGCCGGGGAAATCGGCGAGCGCGGCCAGCGCCGCCTTGGCGACCAGCGGCAGCGGCGTCAAGGTCAGGCCCGTGAAAGGTTTCGTGCTGCGCAGGTGGTCGAGCAGTTCCATCGAGGCGGTGGCGTCCACCGTGACGAACGTGGCGGCCTGCGGGATGGTGCGCGCGCTGTGCAGCATGGCCGCCGCGGTGCGCTTGCGGATGCCGCTGATCGGAGTGCGTTCCTCGCGCGCGGCCGGACCGACCACGCC
>NZ_BAFP01000031.1 GCF_000308455.1 Nocardia abscessus NBRC 100374
ATCGGCGCGATCGGCGCCAGCGCTCTGCCCTCGGCGGCCGGGCTCGGGGAACGGGCTCGCGCGGCCAACCAGTTCCAGTCCGGCCTGATCGCGGCGTGCGCCGCGAGTGCCGTCATCGGCGCGTTCGGCGTGGCCGATCCGCTGGGTTCGCCACGCTGGCAGGGCATCACGCTGGCGGTCTTGACCGCGATCATCCTCGCGTTGCGCGGCCGCTCGTTCGCCGATCTCATCCAGGCCGCGACGATGATCGGCGGCGGCTGCGTGACCGCCGTCGCCCTGGTCGTCGGGTTGGCCGCGGGCGACACCGATTACACCCAACTCGCGGCAGGCGTGCTGCTCGCGTTCACGATAGGTGTGATCGGCTTCGGAGTGATCGGCCCGCACATCGAGGTCACCCCGGTGACCAGGCGGATGATCGAGATCTTCGAGTACCTGCTGATCGTGGCGGTGATCCCGCTGGTGCTGTGGGTGATGAACATCTACTCGATGGCCCGCAACATATGACCGGCAGCGCCTTCCGCCGGAGAATCATGCGGATGGCCTGCGCCGCAACGGTTGTCGGCGCTGGGATCGGCATGCCGTGGCCGAGTGCGCAGGCGATCGCGCCGCCCGCGATCGATTCCGGCGCGCTCGGGGCGGCACAGGGTTTGAGCGGGCGCCCCGCGCCGCTGGAACCGACCGAACAGCGCTCTGTCTGCGCCGAACCCGTGCTCACCGGCAGTCCGCCCAGCGAACCTCCGATGGCGCAGCGGGTGCTCGATCTCCCGTCGGCGTGGCAGTTCAGCCGCGGCGCGGGTCAGAAGGTGGCCGTCATCGACACCGGGGTGAATCCCCATCCGCGACTGCGCTCTCTGCAACCGGGCGGTGACTTCGTCTCCGACAGCGACGGGACGGTCGACTGCGACGGCCACGGCACCCTGGTCGCCGGAATCATCGCGGCCCAGCCGAGTCCCGGCGACGCCTTCGCCGGTGTCGCGCCCGACGCGGACCTGCTCACCATCCGGCAGCTGAGCCTGGCCTACGAGCCGAAGGACCGCAGCGGCCGGGACGACCCGCCGGGCAAGATCAGCAGCGACGGCTACGGCAGCGTGCTCACGCTGGCGGCGGCCGTCGTCCGCGCCGTCGACCTCGGCGCCACCGTCATCAACATCTCCGAAGTCGCCTGCACCACAGCGGGATCGGACACCGCCGACGCCTCGCTGGGCGCGGCGGTGAAGTACGCCTACGAGCGGAATGTCGTCGTGGTCGCTGCCGCGGGCAACCTGCAGCCCGACGGCGCGTGCTCGAAACAGAACGAGGGCTCCGGGTGGGGCTCGGTGGTCACGGTCGCGAGCCCGGCCTGGTTCACGCCCTACGTGCTCTCGGTGGGCTCGGTGGACTCGACGGGGCAGGTGTCCGAGCTTTCGCTGCACGGCCCATGGGTCGCCGTCGCCGCGATCGGCCGCAATATCGTGTCGCTGGACAGCAAGCCGGGTGGCAACGGATTGGTCGACGGCGTCCAGACCACCGAGGGAATCAGGGGTGTGGAGGGCACCAGCTTCGCGGCGCCCTACGTGGCCGGGCTGGCGGCGCTGGTGCGGTCGCGATTCCCGGAACTCACCGCGCAGCAGGTGATGGACCGCATCATGCGCACCGCCCACGGGCCGGGCACCGGACGCGACGACCGGATCGGGCACGGCCTGATCGATCCGCTCGCGGCGCTGACCGCGCAGCTGCCCGAACAGCCCGTCAGCGCGGGGGCCGACAAGCCACGGGTCGTTGCCGCGCCGGCGATTCCGCCCGGCCCGGACCCGCGGCCGCGCCGGATCGCCGTCATCGGCTCCATCGTCTGCCTGGCCGGTCTGGCCATCGGCGCCGCGGTGGCGATCCCGTTCCGCCGCTCGGGACAGGACCTGAACGCGGAGTTCGATCCGTAGCGCGGCGAGGCATCGACCGCTCGTCGCCGACCGAACGAAGGAATCATGGCTACCGAAGGCTTTGTGCGCCGCCCCCGCATTGCACCGCCCCGGGCACCCGGCGGCGAGGTGGCGCTGACCGCGCCGCCGGAGATCGCGCGCGCACTGCCCGCGCCGCTGATGATGAAGCTGATGCCCGTCGTCATGGTGGTCGCGGTGGTCGGCATGATCGCCATGATGGCGATGATGGGCCGCAACATGCTGGCCAATCCGTTCATGATGATGTTCCCGATGATGATGCTCATGTCGATGGTCGGCATGATGGCGGGCTTCCGGGGCGGCGGTCCCAAGCGCGCGGTCGAGCTCAACGAGGAACGCAAAGACTACTTCCGCTACTTGGACCAGGTCCGAAAGGACGTGCGGCGCACCGGCGGCAAGCAACTGGAGACGCTCCGGTGGAGTCATCCCGAACCCGCCGACCTGCCCTCCATGATCGGGACGAGGCGGATGTGGGAGCGCAGGCCCAACGACCCGGACTTCGGGCACGTGCGCGTCGGGGTCGGCAGCCACCGGTTGGCCACCAAGCTGGCGCGCCCGGAGACGGGGCCGCTGGAGGATCTGGAACCGGTGTCCACCGTGGCGCTGCGCCGCTTCGTACGCACTCACTCGGTGGTGCATCGGTTGCCGACCGCGGTGTCGTTGCGCGCGTTCCCCGCGATCAACATCGGCGGCCCTGCCGAGGACGCGCACATGCTGGTGCGGGCGATGCTGATGGAGCTGGTCACCTTCCACGGTCCCGACCATCTCGCGGTCGCGATCGTCTGCGCCGACCCGGACGGTCCGGCCTGGTCCTGGGCGAAATGGCTGCCGCAGCTGCAACATCCGACCCAGCGCGACGGCATGGGCTCGGCGCGGATGATGTACCACTCGCTCGGCGAACTGGAGACGGCGCTGGCGGCCGAGCTGCTCGAGCGCGGCCGGTTCATGCGCAACCCGCAGCCGACCCAGGGGCGGCTGCACCTCGTGGTCGTCATCGATGACGGCTACGTCAGCGGCAGCGAACGTCTGGTCAGCGAATCGGGCCTGGATTCGGTGACGGTGCTCGACCTCACCGCACCGGAGGGCGGGCTCGCGGCGCGGCGCGGGCTGCAACTGGTCGCCGCCGACGGCGAGGTGTCGGCACGCAGTGCGGCCGGTGTGGAGAAGTTCGCCACCGCGGACCAGGTGAGCACGGCGGAGGCCGAGTCCTTCGCCCGCTCGCTGGCCAGGTATCGCCTCGCCACGGCGGCGCAGATCCTCAGCCTCGGTGAGGGAACCACGACGGACCCGGGACTGATGGCGTTGCTGAAGATCCCGGACGCGGCCCAGATCGATCCGGCGCGGGTGTGGCGCCCGCGCACGGCCCGGGAACGGCTGCGGGTGCCGATCGGCATCACCCCCGACGGCACTCCGGTGGAGATCGACATCAAGGAATCGGCCGAGAACGGCATGGGCCCGCACGGTCTGTGCATCGGCGCCACCGGGTCGGGGAAGTCGGAATTCCTGCGCACCCTAGTGCTTTCGCTGGTCACCACGCATTCGCCGGACGCGCTGAACCTGGTGCTCGTCGACTTCAAGGGCGGCGCGACCTTCCTCGGCCTCGACTCGCTGCCGCATGTCGCCGCGGTGATCACCAACCTGGAAGAGGAACTGTCGCTGGTCGACCGCATGAAGGACGCGCTCGCCGGTGAGATGAACCGCCGCCAGGAGCTGCTGCGTTCGGCGGGCAACTACGCCAACGTCACCGACTACGAGAAGGCGCGCGCCGCCGGTGTGCCGCTGGACCCGCTGCCCGCCTTGTTCATCGTCGTCGACGAATTCTCCGAATTGCTCTCGCAGAAGCCGGACTTCGCCGAACTGTTCGTGATGATCGGTCGACTCGGCCGGTCGCTGCACGTGCACCTGCTGCTGGCCTCGCAGCGGCTGGAGGAGAACAAGCTGCGCGGCCTGGAATCGCATCTGTCCTATCGCATCGGCCTGCGCACGTTCTCGGCGAACGAATCGCGCGCGGTACTCGGCATCACCGACGCCTACCACCTGCCGAGCGTGCCCGGCTCGGGGTATCTGAAGAGCGATGCGTCGGATCCGTTGCGGTTCAACGCGAGTTACGTGTCCGGGCCGTACGTCGCGCCGCAAGGCACGGTCACCGGCGAGGACGGCAGCCCGGTCGCCGGGCACCGTCCCGCGTTGTTCACCGCCTCGCCGGTGGAACTGCCGGAGCCGATCGAGGACGAGACGCAAGCGCAGCCGGTGGCGCCGTCGAATCCGCTGCTGGAACTGCCGCCGCCGCCGTCGGCCGCCGGGGCGGTCCCCGGCGCCGACGAGGGCATCCCGGACACGCTGCTCGACGTGGTCGTCAAGCGGCTCACCGGGCACGGCCGCCCGGCGCACGAGGTCTGGCTGCCGCCCCTGGAGGAATCCCCGACCGTCGACATGCTGCTGCCGGACCCGGACTGGCGTTCGCCGGTCAACCGGCACGGCCAGTTGTGGATGCCGATCGGCGTCATCGACAAGCCGTACGAGCAGCGGCGCGATGTGCTCACCATCAATCTGTCCGGCGCGCAGGGCCACGTCGCGGTGGTCGGCGGCCCACAGTCGGGCAAGTCGACGACGCTGCGCACCATCATCATGGCGACCGCGGCCACGCACAGCCCCGAACAGGCGCAGTTCTACTGCCTGGACTTCGGTGGCGGCAGCATGGCGGGCCTGTCCGGGGTGCCGCATGTGGGTTCGGTGGCCGGTCGCCTCGACAGCGACCGGGTGCGCCGCACCGTCGCCGAGCTCACCACGCTGATGCGTCAGCGCGAGGAGCGGTTCGCCGCACTGGGCATCGAGTCGATGGCCGAGTTCCGGCGCCGCAAGTTCACCGATGACCAGCGCGTTCCCGACGGCACCGCCGGAGCGGGCAACCCGTTGGCCGACGACAAGTTCGGCGACGTTTTCTTGGTGATCGACGGTTGGGCGGCGATCCGCGAAGAGTTCGACGTGCTGGAACCGCAGATCAACGCCATCGCCGCGCAGGGTTTGTCGTTCGGCATCCACCTGATGATCGCCGCCTCGCGCTGGGCCGAGATCCGTCCGGTGGTCAAGGACCAGATCGGCACCCGCCTCGAGCTGCGGCTCGGCGATCCGTCGGACTCGGAGATGGGCAGGCGCACCGCGCATCAGGTTCCGGTCGGGCGCCCCGGCCGCGGTATGACCCCCGACCAGCTGCACATGCTGATCGCGCTGCCGCGCTTGGATTCCGACTCCGATCCGGGCAGCTTGGCCGACGGCGTCGCGGGCGCGCGCACCGAACTCGAGCAGCTGTATCCGAACCGCCGCGCGCCGGAAGTACGCATGCTGCCTTTGCGGTTCGGCCGGGACGAGTTGTTGGCCTCCGCGCGAGCCCAGGGGATCGAGCTCGGCCCCACCCAGGTCGTCGTCGGGCTCGGCGAGTCCGAATTGCAACCGCTTGTGCTGGATTTCGGCGCCGAACCGCACTTCATGGCGTTCGCCGACGTGGAATGCGGCAAGACCACCCTGCTGCGCAACATCGTTATGGGCGTGGTCGAGCAGTCGACCACCGAGCAGGCCAGGATCATCATGATCGACTACCGCCGCACCATGCTCGGCGTGGTCGAGGGCGACCACCTGGCCGGATACTCCACCTCGTCGCAGACCTGTGGTCCGATGCTCCAGGAGGTGGCCGGATATCTGGCCAAGCGCATCCCCGGCTCGGATATCACGCCACAGCAGTTGCGGGATCGCAGTTGGTGGAGCGGCCCGGAGATCTACATCGTGGTCGACGACTACGACATGGTGGTGACCGGCAGCGGCATGAACCCGTTCGCGCCGCTGCTGGAATACCTGCCGCAAGCCCGCGACATCGGCATGCACCTCGTCGTCACGCGTCGCAGCGGCGGTGTGTCCCGTGCGCTGTACGACCCGGTGCTGGGCACCATGAAGAACCTGTCGGTGGAGACGCTGATCATGAGCGGGTCGCGCGACGAGGGCAAGCTGATCGGCGACGTGCGGCCGAGCAAGCTGCCGCCCGGCCGCGGAACCCTGGTGTCGCGCAGCCGAGGGATCGAGATGGTGCACATCGCGCACCTCCCGCCGGTCTGACCGGGCCGCGGTCGCGCTCGCGTACCTCCCGCGGGCATAGGCAGGCGTACTGCTGAATCGGCTGCGGCGCTGACGATCGCTGTCGGCGCCGAGTCAGTTGTTCGGTTGCGGTGGCCGCAACATCGCCGAGGCTGCCGATCGCGCGACCGCAGGGACCGGGACGGGGAGTTCGGGCTCCCAGCTGTCGACCCGCCGCTCGAACAGCGCGCGCGACGGGCCGAGCACGAGCGGCCCCGCGACGCGGACCAGCCGGAATCCCGCCGAGCGGTAGTAGTCGTGCAGGTCGGTATTGGTGGTCCAGGCGTCCAGCCGCACCCACTCGCGTTGCTGGTGGCGGGCAAGCATTCCCGCGTGGGCGAGCATGCGATGGCCCACCCGCCGGCCCGCGAATCGCAGGTCGACGATCATGAAATGGACGATCAGCGAATCGTCGAGTTCCCACCGCGACCACAGACCGGCATCGGCACGGTCGTTGACGGTGATGGTTCCCGCCGGCTCGCCCGCGACCTCGGCGATCCAGGTCTCGCCCGCGTCCAGCGCGTGTCCGACGGCGCGGGCGAAGATCTCGATGGGCAGGCCGCGCCCGGCGACCGTCCACTGGTCGGACCCACGCGCGGTGAGCCACGCCGTGCGCTGCACGCGCAGGCGGCAGATCGTGCCGAGATCGCCCACTGTTGCCTGACGGAGCGCGATCGTCATGGGGCTAGGCCGGACCGGACCAGGGCGAGTCGGCGAGCGTGGTCCGGATGACTGCGGTGCCTTCGGCGTCGCCGAGTTCGTAGGCGAGGCGGTTGCCGGTGGCGAGCGAGCGATGCCGGGTGGCCCGGGTGACTCGGGTGTGGTTCGCGCCGATGCGCAGATGATCCAGCAGAATGGTGCCGGTGGCGACGCCGAGCACCAAGGCTTCCTCCGCGTTCGCGGGCCGTGCGACAAGCGTGTCACGGTGCGCGGTTTCGGCATGGCCGCGGTCGGCGAGGCGGCGGGTGGTGCCCTCCGGAATGTCGTGCGGGGAGTCGATTCCCGTGGCCTCGGCCAGCTCTCGGGGATAGAAGCTGACCTCCCATGACCACGGTTCGTTGTCGAGATACTGGACCACAGTCCTGGCCAGCACCCAGGAATCCGGGGGGACACCCAGCCACGACGCGACCTCGGAACTGGCCGGCTCCATTTTCGCGCTGAACTCCTTCGACGGCTCCCGGTGCGCGGCCCGCGCGATCTCCTCGAAGATGTCGTGCGGGGTCTGCGGCCGGTCGGGGCGGATAGAGTCGGTCACAACGGATTCGAGCACTTCTTGGTTTCGAACGATCGTCCCGCGGGAAGTAGCTGTGTAGACCAGATTCTCGGTCACCAGAACCTGGATCGCGTTGCGAGCGGTGGTGATCGAGACCTGCATTTGATCGGCAAGCTCGGAATGGCTGGGCAGACGATCGCCCGGCTTCCACTTGGCTGCGCGGATCTCCTCGCGGAGGAGGTCTGCGATCCGGTGATACGTCGGACCGTCCGCCATCTTGCTCCTCGGTTGGTCATGCAGGTAACGAAGTGTACCCTTCGTGACTCCCTACGGCCGGGTAACGCTTGACAGGCGCCTTCAGAGGTTTATTGTAATGAACGTCCTGATCCGGTGTTGTGCGGCGATGACGGCGAGGCAACGTGGCAGGTTCGGATACAACGGTCGTAATGGCCATCCCAGGCACATCCAGGTGTGTCGATCCTTCGGTGCGCTCTTCGGTACCGGGATTGCTTCCCACGTCCGACCTATTGGTTCGGGCGTGTCGCGGGCACCGCGTGGTCGGTGGTCCGCTTCTGTGGTTCGCGCGTGATCTGGCAGTGCTACATGAGCGCCGCTTGGTCGGCCGCGGTGGATCGGTGGATACCTCCGTGGCGGTGATCCGCGAAATCGAGCGTCGCAGAGTCGAATTGGTGATGGCCATCGACGACTGGGTGATGCGAAGCGTGCCCCAGCATCGGCTCGGCGCCACGTTGCACACCGAAACGGTGGGTGCGGTGATCGACCGCCTCGCCGAGTCGTCGGTGCGCGCGCACCACGCCTTGATGACTCTGGACGCGCACGACGAGTTGTTGCACAACGCGTGGCATCATCTCGCCGAACTCGCGGACGCCTACGACGATCTGGTGCGCGACGTCATGGCGGGCAGGCGGCGCCTGCCCGAGTGGTGAGCGGCTGATCTGGTGAGCGGCTGATCCGCTCGTCCTTGCCCGCCGGGCCACGGCCCGGCGGGTGTCAGGGACGGTACCGGCGGTGATCGGTGGCGAAGTCGTCGGCGACGGTCGCGGCCAGCTCGACGTAGGCCCGCTTGGTCTGCTTGTGCAGCCGGTGCAGATCGATCTCGGCGCCCTCGGACATGTGGACGTCGAACGGGATGATGTGCACGGCGCGACACCGGGACAGGAAGTACTCCCGTAGTTGCTGGATACCGACATTCGGCGATCCGGCCCGCGGCGAGTTGATCACCACCACCGCGTTGCGCACCAAGTGGTCGTGGCCGTGCAGCGACAGCCAGTCCAGCGTCGCCGCGGCGCTGCGGGCTCCGTCGATCGCGGGGGAGGAGATCAGCACCAGCGAGTGCGCCAGATCCAGCACACCGGACATGGCCGAATGCATCAGTCCGGTACCGCAGTCGGTGAGGATGATGTTGTAGAACCGCTGCAGGATCCGGGCGACCGCGCGGTACTCCTCTTCGCTGAACGCCTCCGACGCGGCCGGATCACGTTCGCTGGCCAGCACTTCCAGGCGACTCGTGGCCTGCGAGGTGTGCCTGCGCACATCCGAATAACGCTGGATGGACGAGTCCAGGAGCAGGTCGCGCACGGTGGACCTGGTCTGCAGCGGCACCCGCTGCGACAGCGTGCCGAAGTCGGGATTGGCGTCCACGGCGATCACCCGGTCGCCCCGGATGGAGGCGAAGATCGAGCCGATACCCATTGTGGTGGTGGTCTTTCCGACACCGCCCTTGAGTGAGAGCACCGCGATCCGGTAGTCACCGCGCACCGGCTGCCTGATCCGCGCGACCAGTTCCTGCAGCCTGCGTTCCTCGGCGGACATGCCGGGGTTGATCGCGCCGCCGGACACGTGATGCACGGCCTTGCGCCACCCGGATCCCGGCGCCCGCTTGGCCCGGCGCATCGGCACGTTGTCCAGCGAAGGCTGGAACTGGCCGCCCGGCTGCTGGGCTTGCGGTTGCGCGTAGCCCGGCGGCGTCCCCCATTGCTGACCGCCTGGTTGCGCGTAGTTCTGGGGTTCGGGGTGCTGCGGGGGGACCGGTGGCGCGGAATGCGGTGCTGCCTGACCGGATTCGGGCGCGGAATTCCGCTCGGCGGCGCTGCGCCACTGGTCGGCGGGCTGCTCGACAGGAGCGGGACCGCCGGGGAACTGAGCCGGACGGCCATCGGGGCCGATCGCCGCGGTGCCCGGGTGTCCCGTGGTGGCCCACTGGTCGGCCGGGGCCTGCGTTCCGGAACCGGGTACCTGCCCAGCCGCGAACTGCGGTGGGTATCCGGCGTGCTCGCCGCTCGGGGCGTACGGCCCGAGCGGCGAGTTCGGCTCGTTGTGCGCCGGGGCAGGCCGCTGTTGAGGTACCGGTACCTGGTCGAAATCCGGCGCTTGCGCGGCAGATGCCGGAGGAGCGACCGGCGAGTTCGGCTCGGCAGGCAGCCGGTGCCGTCCACCGATCGGTCGCGCGGCCGCGCCACCGGCTACGGCGGCGGCGGTCCAACCCGACGCCGCGGCGCCGGGATCCTGTTGCGATCGGAGCGAATCCGCCTGCGCGGCCGCTGAGGGCTGTCCAGTGGCTTCGGTCGGCCGCACAGCCGGGCCACCCGCGGCAAGGGCGTTGCCTGGTACGGGCGGCACCGGACCGACCCCGCTCTGTCCGGCGTGCGGACCGGGCGTGGGTGCGGCGGCAGGCGTTCCGGTAGCGCCGCTATCCGTCGGCCACGCGTTCGACGTCGTTCGCTGTTCCGGCGCCGGGTCGGTGGGCGTCTGAACACCCGGTGCCGCAGTCGCCTTCGGCGCAGGGGGAAGTCCGGGTGCGCTGGGGCGGCCAGCCTGCTCCGGCGCGGTGTGACCGAGCCAGGGCGGCGGACCGTCCGCGCCGTGTGGCGACAGGCGCCGCTCGTCGTGCGCCGGTGACGGTGGTTGCGTGCCGGTTTCACCCTTGTCCGGCCGCTCGTGCGGCGCGGGCGGGTCGGGCAGCGGTGGGAGACGGCGCGGCGCACCCGGCGCGGATGCCTGGGCGTCCTCGGGCCGTGGTCCAGCCAGCCAGGGCGGCGGCCCCTCGGAGCCGGCGGCGGGATCGGTCGGCGTCGCGGGCTGATCGTGCCGACCCGGTGCTGGGGCGTCCCCGGCCGGCGGCGCGACCGAACCGGCATCGGACCCCGCGGACAACTCATCCGGATCGAAGGCGGCCGTCCACGGTTGACCGACGGCGGGTCGACCGCCCGCCTGTGGCGCAGGGCCCGCGTCCGTGGGCTGCGCCTCGGTCGACGGCGTGGTTCCGGTGGCTCCCGGAGTGGGCCGTTGACCGGACTCCACGCCTGCCGACGCGGTCGGGGCAGCCTGGTGGCTTCCCGCCTGCCGGACCGCGCCGTCGCTACCGACAGCCGGGCTTTCGCTGCTGGACGCGGTCGGATCGTGCCGCGTCCGGTCGTCGGTCGGGATGCCCGAGTGCTCCCCGGTCGGCGTCGAACCCGTGCCGGTCGAAAGGTCACTTCCTTGCCCCGCCGCGTGGGCCGGGCCGGTGGCAGCCGATGGTGCGGCGCTGGTCCGGGCTGCCGGGTCGGCGCCGGCCGGCGGCGCGGCGGCCGGTGCCGACGAGCCCGCGCTCTGCCGCGCTGCCTGATCGGTGCCCGGCACAGGTGCGGTGGGTTGCCCGCCGTGGGGTGGTTGCGCGGGACTGTCACCGACAGTCGGCGCTGCGGGGTCGGCGCCCGCGGGCCATCCCGGATTCGGGCTCGTCGGCGGTGCGACGGGCTGGCCACTGCTCGGCGGCGGGGTCTGCTGCCCGGGCGGAAGCGTGCCCGGCCACTGGCTCGGCCGCACCGCCGACAGCGCGGCGTCGAGCCGAGGGTTGCCGGTGGACGGCCACCCGCCGGGTTGCGGAGCGAACGGCGGTCGGCCGGTCCCGGTGGCCTGGCCGGGGCCGCTCTCGCTGTGCGCCGATCGGGCGGGCTCGTCGTGCGGTGCCGGGGCCGGTCGCTCCTCGACCGCTTGCCGGGGTGGGTCGGGCAGCGGCGGTGGGGGCGGCAGATCGGGCCTGCGGTGCTGCGCGGGCGCCTGCTGTGCACCGGGCTGCTCCCCGGCTCTGCTGCCCAGCGGCTGGAAGCCGGGTGAAGGTTGCGAGGGGTTGCGGGTGGGCAGGCTGGACTGCGGAAGGGCGTTGCGCTGAGGCGGCGCCTCCCACGAGTTGTCCTGCGCGGGCGGGGTGCTTTCCCGCGCGGGCGGGGCGGGGTCGTGGCCGGGCTGCTGCCCCCAGGCGTCGGGCGGACGCTGACCAGGCGCGGGCACGTCCGGCCCGGGTGCGCGTCCGGCCTCGCTCAGGCTTCGGTCGTCGTCGGCGGGCCCCTCGTGCTTGTCCCGGCGCCAGCCCTTGCGGCGCTTCTCGGGACGCGCGGCGTCCGGGCGTTCCGCTTCGGGGGACCGGTTCTTGAACCGGCCGCGTCTGCGGCTGGGGGATTCCTCGATCAGTTCGTCGTGCGGGAGATTCTGTACCGGCGCCTCGTAGCCGCTCTGGCTGACCTCGCTCTCGGACAGCCACGGCGGCAGCATCGGCAGGCCGTCGTTACCACGGCTCACGGCGTCCCCTCGCTGCCGCTCGGCTCCGTCGTATTCGCCCTGCCGCTCGACCGGGTCCTGGTACGGGGTGCTCTGCCGGTGACTCGCTCGCTACGCTTACTCACGGCCTCGCCTCCCTGCCGCTAGCTTCGGCCGTGATCAAGGGCGCCGCGCCGGTGCCTCGCTCGCTCCGCCGGCTCACGCATCCCCCTTGATCTGTTCGACCCAAATACCTGGACAGCGGCCAGTTTACGCGACAACCCGCCGTCGTCGTGGCCGAGGACCGGACGCCCGCCACGGGTGGGAAGGCGGCTGTGAAACCCCTGACGACGCGGGTATACAGGGAGGCATTTTTGCCCGATCCGGAACTGATCGGTAAGCTGGAGCGGCGGTGCACCTATGCGCCGCCTGTTCGTGTGCGAGCGGTCCGCTCCGGCGGCCGGTCCATCCGGGCAGACCAGGCAAACAAACCAGGTTGAGCGTAACCGGGATCGCGGAGGACATGGCGAAGAAGGACGGGGCCATCGAGGTCGAGGGTCGAGTTGTCGAGCCGCTGCCCAATGCGATGTTCCGGATCGAGCTCGAGAACGGGCACAAGGTTCTCGCGCACATCAGCGGGAAGATGCGGCAGCACTACATTCGTATCCTCCCCGAAGACCGTGTGGTCGTCGAGCTCTCGCCCTACGACCTGTCGCGCGGCCGGATCGTATACCGCTACAAGTGATCGCGCCCGCTGCGATCGGGTCGGTGCGAACCGGCAGTTCCGGCGTGAGCCGGAGCCGAGTCGAAAGACTCACTACAGAGCTTCCCCAGTCGCCGACTGGGGAAAAACTGTGTTCACACCTCTGTGAACCACAACAGATTGGACGGACGTGAAGGTTCAGCCGAGCGTCAAGAAGATCTGCGAGAAGTGCAAGGTGATCCGCCGTCACGGTCGGGTCATGGTGATCTGCGACAACCTGCGCCACAAGCAGCGCCAGGGCTGAGCGGAGGCGAGGGAGACCTCGCCCGCACCCGCCCGAGGCATGCCGAAGGCGCCGCTCGACGCGACACCAGCCAAGCACCGAACCGCAGTTCGGATTGGCAAGAAGAACTCCCAGCACCAGCCGCACGCTGCGGATATCAGGGTTCGCCCTGGGCGTGCGCGCCTACCACCGGTTCGGAGGCCGGTGCCCCACCAAGACGAGGGGACGGACAGGGAGCAGACCTCCGCAACGATTAAGGAAACTGCCAGATGGCACGTCTCATGGGCGTCGACCTCCCGCGCGAGAAGCGCATGGAGATCGCACTGACCTACATTTTCGGCATTGGCCGTACCCGCTCCCAGGAGATCCTCGAGGCCACCGGCGTCAGCCCGGACCTGCGTTCGAAGGATCTCAGCGACGACGATCTGACGAAGCTGCGTGACTACATCGAGGCTTCGGAGTTCAAGGTCGAGGGTGACCTGCGCCGCGAGGTGCAGGCCGATATTCGCCGCAAGATCGAGATCGGCTGCTACCAGGGCCTGCGCCACCGTCGTGGCCTGCCCGTCCGTGGCCAGCGCACCAAGACCAACGCGCGCACCCGCAAGGGCCCGAAGCGCACCGTCGCCGGCAAGAAGAAGTAGGGATAACCGATGCCTCCGAAGTCCCGGGCCTCCGGCCCCAAGAAGACCCAGAAGTCGCGTCGCCGGGAAAAGAAGAACGTCCCGCACGGCCACGCGCACATCAAGAGCACGTTCAACAACACGATCGTGTCGATCACCGACCCGAACGGCAACGTCATCTCCTGGGCGTCGTCGGGTCACGTCGGCTTCAAGGGCTCGCGCAAGTCGACCCCGTTCGCCGCGCAGCTCGCCGCCGAGAACGCCGCCCGCAAGGCGCAGGAGAACGGCGTCAAGAAGGTCGACGTGTTCGTGAAGGGCCCCGGTTCGGGCCGCGAGACCGCGATCCGCTCGCTGCAGGCCGCCGGCCTCGAGGTGGGCACGATCTCCGATGTCACCCCGCAGCCCCACAACGGCTGCCGTCCGCCCAAGCGGCGTCGCGTCTAGCGGGAAAGGAATAGCGAACAATGGCTCGTTACACAGGCCCTATCACCCGCAAGTCGCGTCGTCTGCGCGTCGACCTCGTCGGAGGCGACCAGGCGTTCGAGCGTCGTCCCTACCCGCCCGGCCAGCACGGCCGCGCGCGGATCAAGGAGAGCGAGTACCTGCTCCAGCTGCAGGAGAAGCAGAAGGCACGCTTCTCCTACGGCGTCATGGAGAAGCAGTTCCGCCGGTACTACGAGGAGGCCAACCGCCTCAAGGGCAAGACCGGTGACAACCTGCTGCGTCTGCTCGAGGCCCGGCTGGACAACGTGGTGTACCGCGCCGGTCTGGCCCGTACCCGCAGGCAGGCCCGCCAGCTGGTCTCCCACGGCCACTTCCTGGTGAACAACAAGAAGGTGGACGTTCCCAGCTTCCAGGTCACCCAGTACGACATCATCGATGTCAAGGAGAAGTCGCTGGGCACCCTGCCGTTCCAGGTGGCGCGCGAGACCGTCGGCGACCGCCCGGTTCCGGGCTGGCTGCAGGTGATCCCGGGCCGGCTGCGGATCCTGGTCCACCAGTTGCCCGAGCGTGCCCAGATCGATGTGCCGCTGCAGGAACAGCTGATCGTCGAGTACTACTCGAAGTAACACGGCACACGTGCTGCTGGTGCGTGGTCGCTCTCGACGGGCGGCCACGCACAACCCCTGAGACGAGGCGTCAAATAGCGGGCGCCCAAAAAGGAGGATGATCCTAATGCTGATTTCACAGCGTCCGACGCTGACCGAAGAGGTCGTCGCCGAGAACCGCTCGAAGTTCACCATCGAACCGCTCGAGCCGGGCTTCGGTTACACCCTCGGCAACTCGCTGCGGCGTACCTTGCTGTCCTCGATTCCGGGGGCTGCGGTCACGAGCATCCGCATCGACGGCGTCCTGCACGAGTTCACCACCGTTCCCGGCGTGAAGGAGGATGTCACCGACATCATCCTGAACCTCAAGGGTCTGGTCGTGTCCTCGGAGGAGGACGAGCCGGTCACGATGTACGTGCGCAAGCAGGGCCCGGGCACCGTCACCGCCGGTGACATCGTCCCGCCCAGCGGCGTCGTGGTGCACAACCCGGACATGCACATCGCGACCTTGAACGACAAGGGCAAGCTGGAGATCGAGCTCGTCGTCGAGCGCGGCCGCGGCTACGTCCCCGCCGTGCAGAACAAGGCCTCCGGTGCGGAAATCGGCCGGATCCCGGTGGATTCGATCTACTCGCCGGTGCTCAAGGTGACCTACAAAGTCGAGGCCACCCGCGTCGAGCAGCGCACCGACTTCGACCGGCTCATCCTGGACGTGGAGACCAAGAACTCCATCAGCGCGCGGGACGCGCTCGCCTCGGCGGGCAAGACCCTGGTCGAGCTCTTCGGCCTGGCCCGTGAGCTGAACGTCGAAGCCGAAGGCATCGAGATCGGCCCCTCGCCGGCCGAGGCGGATCACATCGCCTCGTTCGGTCTGCCGATCGAGGACCTGGACCTCACCGTCCGGTCCTACAACTGCCTCAAGCGCGAGGGTGTGCACACCGTGGGCGAGCTGGTCGCCCGCACCGAGTCGGATCTGCTGGACATTCGCAACTTCGGCCAGAAGTCCATCGACGAGGTCAAGGTCAAGCTGCACGCGCTCGGCCTCTCGCTGAAGGACAGCCCGGCGTCGTTCGATCCGTCCAGCGTGGTCGGCTACGACGCGAGCACCGGCACGTGGAGCGACAGCGGCACGTTCAGTGACACCGATGGCGGCGAGCAGGACTACGCCGAGACCGAACAGCTCTAGGCCGCCGGGGTAGGCGCCCCGGCCCGGCCTCATACAAGGAGACACCACAATGCCCAAGCCCAAGAAGGGTGCCCGCTTCGGTGGGTCGGCGTCGCACCAGAAGGCGATCTTCGCCAATCTGGCGACGGCGCTCTTCGAGCACGGCCGGATCACCACCACCGAGGCCAAGGCCAAGGCCGTGCGCCCCTACGCGGAGAAGCTGATCACCAAGGCGAAGGGCGGCACCCTTGCCGACCGTCGCGAGGTGCTCAGGGTCATCCGCAACAAGGACGTCGTGCACGAACTGTTCGCGCAGATCGGCCCGTCGTTCGAGGGGCGCGAGGGTGGCTACACCCGCATCACCAAGACGCTGCCGCGTAAGGGTGACAACGCGCCGATGGCGATCATCGAGCTGGTCCGGGAGAAGACCGTGACCAACGAGGCCGATCGCGCCCGTCGCGTGGCCGCGTCGAAGAAGACGGAAGAGGCTCCGGCCGCCGAGGTCGTCGAGGAGAAGGCCGAAGCGGCCGAGACCGAGACCGCCGAGGCCGAGGCTCCTGCCGCCGACGAGGCTGCCGAGGACAAGAAGGACGCCTGACGCTGAGCGTCGGAGTTCGCGTACGAGCCCGCCACCCGTACTGGGTCGGCGGGCTCGTTCGTTTCGACCAGAGGATCATGTGACCGTGGAGGAATCGGTGGGATCGAGTGCGGACCGGCCGCGCGAGGGCGAGCCCGGGACGGGCGTGTCGAGGGTCCGGCTGGACATCGCCTACGACGGCACGGATTTCCTCGGCTGGGCGCGTCAACCGGGGCTGCGCACCGTGCAGGGAGTGCTGGAGGACTCGCTGAGCAAGGTGTTCCGCGAGCCGATCCAGCTGACCGTGGCGGGTCGTACCGACGCGGGTGTCCACGCGGAGGCGCAGGTCGCGCATTTCGACACCGCCGGGGAGCTGGACGCGGGAAAACTGGTGCACCGGATGGCGCGCTTCCTGCCGAAGGACGTGCGGATCAAGGACGCGCGCCTGGCTGTGCCCGAGTTCGACGCCCGGTTCTCCGCTGTCCGCCGCCACTATGCCTATCGGCTGACCACCGCGCCGTACGGAGCGGAGCCGCTGCAAGCCCGCAGTGTGGTCGCCTGCCGATCCGGCGTCGATGTCGAGGCCATGCGCGCGGCTGCACAAAAATTGCTCGGACTGCACGATTTCGCCGCGTTCTGCCGGCGCAGAGAGGGCGCGACGACGGTGCGCGAGTTGCAGCGCTTCGACTGGGTGCGCGATGGCGATCTGCTCGTCGCCTACGTCAGCGCCGACGCGTTCTGCTGGTCGATGGTCCGCAGTCTGGTCGGCGCGGTCCTCGCCGTCGGCGAGGGGCGGCGCACTCCGGAATGGGTCGCCGACCTGTTGCGGGAGACGGAGCGCTCCAGCTCGGTCACCGTCGCTCCCGCACACGGTTTGAGCCTGATCGGCGTCGACTATCCGGCCGACGGGGAACTCGCCGCCCGCAACGCGCAGACGCGGGAGATGCGGTCGGTACCGGTTCCGGACGCCGGTTGCTGCGGCGATTGAGACTGTTCCCGGGCTACCCGCACCGGGCGCGGAGTGCGGGTAGCGACGCGGTCACTTCGAGGACTGCGGGTACTGCTGCTGCGACTGCGCGCCCTGCTGTTCCTGCTGCGTCGGTGACAACTGCTCCGACTGCCTCGATTGCGCTTCGATCGTCCTCGGTTCCTGGGACGCCCCGGAGATCCGGATGCGGCGCGGCATCGCGCGCTCCGCGATCGGGATCGTCACCGACAGCACTCCGTTGTTGTAGGTGGCGCTGATGTTCTCGACGTCGACGTTCTCGCCGAGCGACAGCTGGCGCATGAAGGTGCCGGCGAAGCGTTCCGAGGCGATCCACTGGACGCCTTCCTCGCTCGGCACGGTGCGTTGCGCCCGCAGGGTGAGCGTTCCGTTGTCGACACTGACATCGATCGAACCGGGGTCGACACCGGGCAGGTCCGCGTTCAGAACGTAGTGATCACCCGCTTTGAACAGATCCATCGGCATGAATCGGGGTGCACGAGCGGTTCCTGCGCTTTCACCGAGCAATTGCCGGGCGACGGTGTCGATGTCATGGAATGGATCGAATCTGAGCACAGCGATCACCTCCATCTCGTTAGTGGCGACGCCTGCCACGGCGGCGGGCGCCGATAGCTGTGCAATCGCCACGGTAGCCCTCTTCGATCGGAACGGCATCGACCTGACGGGGCGAAGAAGGCCGAGATCCGCCGACACGGAATAGCCGCCCGCGGACCCGTGTTGGCTCGGGACATGGCATTCGACAGTCTCGGACGGTTCGGAGTGTGGCGGGCGTACAACGGGTTCAGCCCGGAGGACGCACGGGAATTGGAGCAGCTGGGATACGGCGCGCTGTGGTTGGGGGCCTCGCCTCCGGCGGATCTGGCAGTGGTCGAACCGCTGCTGGAGGCGACCGAAACGATCACCGTGGCCACCAGCATCGTGAACATCTGGGCGGCGCCCGCGAAGGAGGCGGCCGACTCGTTCCATCGGATCGAGGCGCGCTTCCCCGGCCGGTTCCTGCTCGGCGTCGGCGCGGGACATCCCGAACACACCGGTGAGTACCGCAAGCCCTACGACGCGCTGGTCGAGTATCTCGACGACCTCGACGCCGCGGGCGTGCCCGCCGAGCGCCGCGCCGTGGCCGCGCTCGGGCCGCGCGTGCTGAAGCTGGCCGCCGAGCGGTCCCTGGGCGCGCTGCCCTACTTCGTACCCGCCGCGCACACCGCGAAGGCCCGCGAGATCGTCGGCCCGGACGCGCTGCTGGCGACCGAGCACAAGGTGGTGCTGACCGACGACGCCCCGGCGGCGCACGCCGTCGCCGACCAGACCGTCGGCTTCTACCTCGGCCTGACCAACTACGTGTCGAACCTGCGCCGGTTCGGTTTCACCGACGCCGACCTCGCCGTCCCGCCCACCGACCGGCTGTTCGACGCCGTCGTCGCGCACGGCACGCCGGAGCGGATCGCCGCCCAGTTGTCCGAGCACCTGGATGCCGGCGCGGGCCACGTCGCGGTGCAGATCCTCGGCGACAACTATCTCCCGGCGCTGCGCACCCTCGCGCCGCTGCTGACCACGCGCTCCTGACCGATTCGATGCGCGTTTCTCCGGCCCCCGGCTGCTGCCGGGGGCCGGAGCCGTTCGCGGTGATCGTCCTAAGGGACTGTTAGGAAGCGTCGAGAGCCGTTCCGCGAGCTTGTGACTGCCGACACACTGATCTGCGACGACGTGATGAGGCGTCGGAGGAGGAGATCTTGTGACTACGACACAGCCCGTGAGTGAGCGCCGGGTGGTCGCGAACGTTCTGCGCGGATCCATCGGCAATCTCGTCGAGTGGTACGACTGGTACGTCTATACGGCGTTCGGCGTGTACTTCGCACAAGTGTTCTTTCCGAAAGGCGATCCGGTGGCACAACTGCTGTCCACCGCAGCGGTTTTCTCGGTCGGCTTCCTGATGCGCCCGCTCGGGGGGTGGGTGCTCGGATGGTATGCGGATCGGTTCGGGCGGCGTGCAGCACTCACTCTGTCGGTGACAGTGATGGCGGCGGGGTCACTGCTGATCGCAGTGACTCCCGGGTATGAGACGATCGGATTGATGGCGCCGATAGTCCTGCTGCTCGCGCGGTTGCTGCAGGGGCTGTCCGTTGGCGGCGAATACGCTACAAGTGCAACCTATCTGTCCGAAGTGGCCTCCGCGGGGCGGCGCGGATTCTATTCCAGCTTCCAGTATGTGACGCTGGTAGCCGGGCAGCTCACCGCGCTCGGCGTGCAAATTATCTTGCAGCAAACGCTGACCACGGACCAGATGCACAGTTGGGGATGGCGAATTCCATTCCTGATCGGCGCGGGTGGTGCAATCGTGGTAATGGTGCTCCGGCGAGGGATGGACGAGTCGGAATCATTCCGTGCACAAGCGGCGCATGGCGAGCACAAGTCCGGTGAGGCACGCGGTTCACTACGTGTGCTGCTGCAGTATCCGCGCGAATGCCTGCTGGTAGTCGGTCTGACTCTTGGTGGGACTGTCGCTTTTTACACCTTCACGACCTACATCCAGAAGTTCATGGTCTACACCTCTGGCATCTCCAAGCCGACGGTGGCCTGGATCAACTTCCTCGCGCTGCTGGTCTTCGTGGTGCTGCAGCCGCTATCAGGTGCCCTGTCCGACCGCATCGGCCGTCGCAAGTTGCTGATCTTCTTCGGCGTCGCCGGAACTCTGCTGACGGTGCCGATCATGGGGCTGCTTGCGCATACCACCAATCCGGTCGCCGCATGGGGTCTGATGATGACAGCGTTGGTGATCATCACCGGATACACCTCGATCAATGCGATCGTGAAGGCAGAACTGTTTCCAACGAAGATTCGTGCGCTCGGCGTCGGGCTGCCATATGCGCTGACCGTCGCCATCTTCGGCGGCACTGCAGAACTGATCGCGCTGGCATTGAAAAAAGCGGACTTGGAGGCGGTGTTCTTCTTCTACGTCGCGGGCTGTATCGCGATCTCGCTGATCACCTATTGCTTCATGCGGGAAACCTCGACCTCGTCGGCAATCGACGCGGGAGAGCCGACTGCGGGCGCCAACACCAGGACAGGCGCCGCGGCGGCCGAGCCGGAACGGCCGCTGGTCACCCTGCGTGACTGACCGCCCGGCACACGCGCCGGTCCGCCCATTGTGGGAGGATCGGCGCGTGCGGCTTGCGGTGGTCGAGGACGACGACGGCGTGGGAGACGCGCTGGTCGAGGCGCTCAACGCCCGCGGTTACCGCGCCGAACGCATGCGCCGCGGCGCGGATCTGCTGATCGCGCATCGCGCTTACGACGCGGTCGTGCTCGACCTCGGACTGCCCGACGGCGACGGTCTGCACGTGCTGCGCAGACTGCGCGAGGTGAGTTCGGTTCCGGTGCTGATCCTGACCGCACGCAGCGACGAACGCTCCATCGTGCGCGGTCTGCGCGGCGGCGCCGACGACTATCTGGTGAAGCCGCCGCGGATCGCGGAGCTGGTCGCGCGGCTGGAGACGGTGACGAGGCGGGCAGCGGCCGCGGCCCAGCACGCGCCGTCGGTGGTGGTCACCGGGGACGTGCGGGTCGATCTCGGCGCCCGCGTGGTGGAGGTCGCCGGCGCGCCGGTGTCGCTGACGCAGAAGGAGTTCGAGCTGGTCGAGGCGCTGGTGGAACGGCCGGGCGCGGCGGTGAGCCGTCAGCTGCTGATGGATCGCATCTGGGGTGACGCCTTCGTCGCGGTCTCGCGTTCGCTGGACGTGCACATGGCGGGCTTGCGGGCGAAGCTGAATCGGCCCGGCCTGATCACCACCATCCGCGGGTACGGATACCGGTGGGGGCAGTGAGCGCGGCCCAGCGGGCCGGAGGTGTGTCATGCGGCGTCGCTTGCTCGTCGCGCTGACGCTGTTCGCCGCCATCGCGGTGCTGGCGTTCGCGGTGCCGCTCTCGCTGACCATCGCGACCAACCGCACCCAGCAGCTGGTGCTCGCGCGTTCGGGGGACGCCGACCGCTTCGCCACCCTCGCCGACGACGCGGTTACGGCGGGGGACAGCCGCGCCTTGGCCGACGAAGTACTGCGTTATCACGAGCTGTACGGCGAGAACGTGCTGGTGGTCGACGCGAGGGGCGCGACGGCGGTGAACGCGGGCGCGGACGTGAACGATCCCGGCATCGCCGCCGCGGTGGTGGCCGCCCGGCGCAATCAGCGCCCGCACACGGTGGACAAGCTGACGCCGTGGGGCGCGCCGACCGTGCTGGTGGCGCGGCCGGTCGGCACCGGTGTGCAGGTGAACGGCGCCGTGGTGATCGAGGCGTCGACGGCGCGCGCCCGGGGCGACATCGCGCGGGCCTGGGCGGTGATCGTGCTCGGCGGCGGCGGCGCGATGGCGCTGTTCGTGCTGTTGGCGGTGACAATCGGGCGTTGGGTACTGCGTCCGCTGGCGGCGCTGTCGCACGGTGTGGCGGAATTGACCGCGACGCTGCCGAAGCCGCGCGCCGACACCGTCGCCCCGGTATCGATCTCGGGTAGGTACGGAGGGCCGCCGGAGATGCGGGCGCTGGCGGAATCCTTCGACGCCATGGCCGCGGCCGTCGCCGATTCAGCGGATGCGCAGCGCCAGCTGGTCGCCGATACCGCGCACGCCATGCGCAACCCGCTGGCCGCCTTGACCATCCGGCTCGATTCCCTGGAACCGGCGATCCCGGCGAGCGCGGCGGGCACGTTCCGCAGCGCGAGCGCCGAGGTCGACCGCTTGACCGCGCTGCTCGACGGCCTGCTCAACCTGGCGGTGGCCGAGACGCCCGCGGCGTTCGACGTCGCGCGCACCGCCGAGGACGACGAGCAGTGCGACGCCGTGCAGGTGGTGGCCGATCGATTCGACGCCTGGTGCTCGGCGTTCGAGGCCGCGGGACAGCGATTGCGGGTAGCGCCCGCGGCCGAGCGCGCGGACGTGGCGGCGCCCGCCGACGTGCTCGCGCAGATGCTCGACGTCCCGCTGAGCAACGCGACGCGGTACGCGGGGGCGGGCGCGCACGCCGATCTGATCGTAGAGACCGAGCCGGGCTGGGTCACGGTGACCGTCCGTGATGACGGCGCGGGTGTCCGCCCCGACGAGATCGACAAGCTGACCACGCGTTTCTTCCGCGGCTCCGCGGCCGCGACCGGTGGTTCCGGGCTCGGCCTGCCGATCGCCGCGGCGCTGGCGCAGGCGCGTGGCGGCGCTCTCACCGTGGCGTCGGTGCATCCCCACGGTCTCGCGGTTTCAGTGCGATTGCCTGCGGCGGAGGCCAGATGACCGGTCGAGAATCGATCGTCCGGCGCGGCATCGGCCGACGTGGTTTCCTCGCGCTGGCCGCCGCGGCGGGCGTCGCGGGCTGCGCTCCCAACGGCCGGGGTGCGACGGTGCGGCTGGCTTCCGGCGAGGTCGGCGGCTTCTACTACGCCTTCGCCGGGTTGCTCGGCCTCGCCGCCGCGCACATCGGCGACGTGCGCATCGAGCGGGTCACCACCTCCGGTTCACAAGACAATCTGAGCTTGCTCGCACGCGGTGAGGTCGATGCCGCGCTGACGCTCGCGGATTCGCTGCGGGAGAACCCCGGCCGGGTGTCGGCGCTGGGCCGGGTCTACGAGAACTACCTGCAACTGGTCGTGCGCGCGGACAGTCCGATCGGATCGGTCGCGGATCTGCGCGGAACGCGGGTGAGCCTGGGTGCGGAAGGGTCGGGCGCGGCGCTGACCGGCGAACGGATCCTGCGCGTCGCGGGCCTTGACCCGGCCGTGGATGTCGCGGTTTCGCACCGTCCGTTGGCCGATGCGGTGGCTGCACTGTCCGCCGGTCAGGCGGATGCGCTGTTGTGGGCGGGTGGTGTGCCGACGGCGCTACTCGCGGTGCCGGGCCGGATGCGACTGTTGGACATGGGCGATCTAGCCGCCCCGATGCGGGAGCGGTTCGGACCGGTTTACGACAGCGTCGCAGTTCCCGCCGACGCTTATCCCGGCAGCGCCGCCGTACGTACGATCGGGGTGGCCAACCTATTGCTGGCCGCGACTTCCATGCCGGAGGAAATCGCAGCGTCCATCGTGGAACTACTGGTGTGGTACGCGGACGCGCTAGTGCCCACCGAGGCGGCGGGAACCCAGTTTCTCGACGGTCGATCGCTGGTCAGCACCGGTCCGATACCGCTGCACCCAGGAGCGGCTGGCGTCTATCGACGCTGGCACGGGTGACCTGTGTGCGATCAACTGTTCGGGACGCGCCAGTGCCATGTGTCCATCGGCTGCCGGACTGGCGGTCCGGCAGCCGGGCAGGTTGCAGCGCTCAGCAGCCCTTACGAATAAGGGTCAGCTTGGTAGCGTTCCCGAGCGGGTTGTCGTAGTCGAAGCTGGCGACCCATTCGTCCTTGTGGGCAGGCACGCAGTACGTCCCATCCGGCGACGCGGGACGGTGTATCTTGATCAACTCGTCCTGGTCGCTGCAGTTTTTCCACCACAGCTCAGTAGGCAGGCCGGCCTCTTCCCGAAATCCACACGGTGTAGACGTCGCCTGATAACCAGTGGCCGGCGTGGCGGCAGCCAATGACATCGGGACGATGAGTGTGCCCAGCGCAGCGCCGACGGCCACAGCGAGTTGGCGATATTTCTGCATGATGAACCCCTCTTTGCTCACGAACACAACGTGCGAGCGCAGCTTGATGATGTGGCAACTTGGCGGCTCATTAGAACGCCCCCCTGGTTACCGCTCTCGCGGCTCGGCTCGAACTACTCCATCTGGTTGTGGAAGTTGTTGAGCGCGTTCAGTATTGCAATCCGTTGGATACTGGTCAACGCTTCGATGACGTTGCTCGTCGACCGGGCGCCGCATCTATCCCGTGTGAACGAGCCGCTGGTCCGTTGGTCAAGACCGGACCAGGCGGGCGATGGCGTCGGTGGCTTCCTTGATCTTGGCTTCGGCCTCCGGGCCGCCCGCGACGGCCGCGTCCACCACGCAGTGGCTGATGTGGTCCTCCAGCAGGCCCATCGCCACCGCTTGCAGGGCTTTGGTCATGGCGGACACCTGGGTGAGGATGTCGATGCAGTACTTCTCCTCCTCGACCATCCGCTGTAGACCGCGCGCTTGACCCTCGATGCGGCGCAGCCGCTTGAGGTAGTCGTCCTTGGCGGTGATGTAGCCGTGTGTCGCGTGGTCGGCCGCCGTGTGGTCGTGGGGGGAAGCTGCCACCGATGTCTCCTCGCTGCCTGCCGGTCCGGAAATCCGGATCATACCCCCCTAGGGTACAGTGTGCGGCTCGGCTTGTCAGGTCGGGCGGAGCCGCGCCCGCCCAGCCTGCCAGGCGGATCGGCCGTTGACCAGGCCTGGCTGCCGGGTGGACGCAGGGTAACGCCGATCCCGCCGCGCGAGCGACGCGGCGGGACGAGACAATCGAGGTATGAGTTCGCACCCCCGGCCCGCGCTCGCCGTCATCGGCGGCAGCGGCTTCTACGATTTCTTCGACAACGAGGCGACCATCGTCGAGGTGGAGACCCCTTATGGCGCCCCGAGTGCGGGCGTCGCGGTCGGAGAGGTCGAGGGCAGGCCGGTGGCGTTCCTGCCGCGGCACGGCAAGAACCACGAATTCGCACCGCACACCCTGCCCTACCGGGCCAACCTGTGGGCGCTGCGCTCGCTGGGCGTGCGTCGCATCTTCGCGCCCTGCGCGGTCGGCAGCCTGCGGGCGGACTGGGGCCCGGGCACGGTCGCGGTGCCGGATCAACTGGTCGACCGGACCTCCGGCCGCCCGCAGACCTACTTCGACGGGGGCGGCATCCACGTGTCCTTCGCCGATCCGTACTGCGACGAATTGCGCGCCGCCGCCATCAAGGCCCAGTCCGACGAGCTGCACATGATGCACGCCGCCACCATGGTCGTGGTCGAGGGACCGCGCTTCTCCACCCGCGCCGAGAGCCGGTGGTTCGCCGCGCAGGGCTGGGACCTGGTGAACATGACCGGCCACCCGGAGGCGGTGCTCGCCCGCGAACTCGAAATGTGCTACGCCGCCGTGGCTCTCGTCACCGATCTGGACGCGGGGCTGGAGGAGGGCGAGGGAGTGCACGCCGTCGACGTCTTCGCCGAGTTCAAACGCAACCTCGCGCCGTTCAAGGAACTCGTCCGCCGCGCGGTGGCCGCAGTGGACGGCACCGAGACGTGTGACCGGTGCCGCGTCCACGCGGGAGTGTCGTTGCCGTTCGAACTGCCCTGAGTCCGATGCGGGTGCTGGTCACCGGCGCGGCCGGATTCCTCGGCGGGCACCTGTCCCGGGCGCTGACCGCCGCGGGGCACCGAGTGGCCGGGGCGGATCTGCTGCTCGACCAAGTGCACGGGCCGGACGCGCGAGCGCCGGAAGAGGTTGCGCGAGTCGACGTGCGCGACGCCGAAGCGCTCGCCCCGCTGCTGGACGGCGTGGACGTGGTCTGCCACTTCGCGGGCATCACCGCGGGCGCGCAGGCCGCCGACTTCGCCTCGCACAACGACCTCGGGACCGCCGTGCTGCTCGGGGCCATGGAGCGGGCCCGGGTCGGTCGCCTGGTGCTCGCCTCATCGATCGCCGTCTACGGCGAGGGCCGCTATCGCGGCGCGCACAGCGGCCCGTTCTTCCCCACCCTGCGTCGCAGAGCCGATCTCGACCGCGGCATGTTCGACCATCGCGCTCCGCGCACCGGCGAGGTGCTGACCTGGGAACCGGTCGGGGAGGACGCGCCGTTGCGTCCGCGCGGCCCTTACGCGGCGAGCAAAGTCGCGCAGGAGCACTACGCGCTCGCCTGGGGATTGGCGACCGGCGGCGCGGTCACCGCGCTGCGCATGCACAACGTCTACGGCCCCGGAGCACGCGCGGGACTGGTGGGGCGGCTGCGCGCCGAACTGGCGCAGGGACTCGCGCCGCAGGTGTTCGAAGACGGCGGGCAGGTCCGGGATTTCCTCCACGTCGGTGACGCGGTCGCGGCCACCGTCGCGGCGGTCGAGCGGGCGCTGCCCGGCTTCGTCGCAGTGAACATCGCCTCGGGGCGGCCGATCACGGTGTGGGAGGTGGCCTCGATCATGGCGCGCGCCCGCGGCGGCCCCGCGCCGGTGGTGACCGGCCGATACCGGATCGGCGACGTCCGGCATTTCGTCGCCGACCCGGAAAGGGCGAGACACGCATTGGATTTCACGGCCACCGTGGCGCCTGCGCAGGGACTGGCCGAGTTCGCGGCCGCCGACTGATTCGTCGCCGCCCGGTCGGCCGGATGCGGCCGCTCAGCTCGGCGTGGGCGCGAACTCGCCGGCGTGCGCGGTCGCCCACTGCTCGAAGGTGCGCGGCGATCGGCCGGTCACCTGCTCGACGGTCGGATAGAGCGTCGCCTCGTCCAGCGCGCCCTCGACGAAGAAGTTGAGGAACGCATCGACGTACTCCCGGGGCATGGTGGCGGCGAGTTCGGCCTCGGTCTCGTCGTCGCCGAGTTCGTGCGCCACCAGCGGCCGGTTCAGCACCGCGGCGAGCACTGCGACCTGCTCCGCCGGTCGCAACGCCTGCGGGCCGGTGAGCTCGAGCACCTGACCTTCCAGTCCGTCCCGAGTGAGCGCCGCGGCCGCGACCGCCGCGATATCGGCGGGGTCGATCGCGCCGACCCGGACACCGGGGAACTGCACGCGGACGACGTCGCCCGCGGCGAGCTGCGGCAGCCAGCGCAGCGCGTTCGACATGAACGACCGCGGCCGCAGGAACGTCCAGCTCAGCTCGGAGGCGCGCACCGCGTCCTCGGACAGCGTCATGTAGCGGGACACGGCGTTGTCCATGTCCCGCAGCGCGGCCGAACCACCGGAGAGCAGAGCGACCCGGCGCACCCCGGCCTTGTTCGCGCGATCCAACAGACCGGACAGGTCGTTGTAGCCAGGCAGCAGGAACATTCCGTCCACGCCCTCGAGTGCGTCGGCCAGCGTCTCCGGCCGGTTGAGATCACCGGTGACGGCCTCGACACCGGGGGCGAGCGCCGCCTTGGCGGGGTCGCGCACCAGCGCTCGCACCTGTTCGCCCGCTTCGCTCAGGGTCCGCACCAGTTCCGCGCCGACATTCCCGGTGGCGCCGGTTACCAGAATCATTTCTACTCCGTGTTCGATTTGCAGCGCCTTCGGCGCTGCGTGTTCGCGGCCCCCTGGTGGCTCGGGCCGCGAACGGACAATGCTCGGTCTCGCTTCGCTCGGAAGACGGGGCTGAGCCGATGCTGGTTGCGTGTGGGGGCACACGCGGCATCTAGTGCTCACCCGTCCAGTTGCGGTGTTCCTGCAGCGCCCCGTGAGTTGGGGTGTTCCTGCAGTGCCCATGACGCTGGCTCGGGGGTGTGATCGGGTTGCGGCTGCGGTGCCGCGAACGGGTAATGGTTTCTGTCGGCCATAGGGTATCCGGTGCCCTCGAGACCAGGTATTTGTCAATGTCGGGAAGTGTTGCGCCGGAGCAGTTTCGAGTGAGTCGGTGTCGGTCGGTGCGTGGATCGCAGGTGTGGATCACCATGATCACCCGGTGTTTTGAGTCGACGAGGATCGGGTGATCGGCGTCGAGGTGGCAGCCCGCCAGGGTGATGGTGGCGTGGTGGCGTCGTGGTGGCGTCGGGTGGTGTGGTGTGGTGGTGTCGTGGTGTCGTGGTGTCGTGGTGTCGTGGTGTCGTGGTGTCGTGGTGTCGTGGTGTCGTGGTGTCGTGGTGTCGTGGTGTCGTGGTGTCGTGGTGTCGTGGTGTCGTGCGGGTCGTGGTGGCGTGCGCGGTGCTCGGCGGCTCCGTCTCCTTGCGCGTTGCATCCACCGGCCGTGTGAGCGCAGCCGCGACTCAGCCGCGGGTGGGATCGCGCAGGACGTGCACGTCGGCGGGAGATCGCCCGCGCCGCGAACGTGGGGGTGGCGCTGTACGAGCCGCTGGAGCGCGTCGAGCACTTTGCGGTGCGCGGTTCAGCCGACCGGTTTCGCATGCTTCCGCGTGCGGCGGTGACCGATTGTGGATAGGTCCCGAGTTAGGCTCGCCCGGTGGATACTCCGTTGCGGCTCGAGGTCATCGTGGCCAGTGTGCGTCCGGAGCGGTTCGCGCCGGTAGTCGCGGACTGGTTCCTGCGCACTGTGCGTGGCCATCCCGAATTCGACACGGGCGTCATTGATCTGGCGCACACGCCGTTGCCGGTCGAGCTCACCGAGAACGAGGAGACCACGGCCTATCGCGCACGACTGCGGGATGCGGACGCGTTCGTCGTCGTCACCTCCGAGTACAACCACGGCTACCCGGCGTCGCTGAAGACGGCTTTCGACACCGCGAAACACGAGTGGCGCGCAAAACCCATCGCTTTCGTCTCCTATGGGGGCCTCTCCGGTGGCCTGCGGGCGGTGGAGCAGCTGCGCCAAGTCGTCGCCGAGATCCATATGGTCTCGGTCCGCGAGACGGTCAGTTTTCATCAGGCCAAGAAGCGATTCGACGACACCGGTGACACAAGCGACGGTGCCGCTATCGATGCGGCGGGCCGGATGCTGCGCCAATTGGCCTGGTGGGCCCGCACTTTGCGAGCCGCTCGGGGCGCCGATCCGTATCCCGGTTAGCCGCTAGTGGGTCGCCATGGCGCGGCGGCCGCGCGGCTGGCCGATGTAGGTGGCCTCGCTGGGGATGGACACCAGCGTCAGATCGACCTGCGCCGTGCCGGTGCGCAGCACCACGTGGTTACCGATCGCGCCCGGTTGATGGATGGCCAGGTCGGGCCGGCTGGCGGGCCAGCCCATCGGATCGCCCGTGACGTAGATGGTGGTGACGCCCGCGTGCGGGGCCGGGGCGAGCACCCCGTCCACCACCGTGGCGGTGAATCCCGCGTCGGACTGGTGGGTTTCGACCGCGATGGTCAGCCGCTCCGGATTTCCGATCGTGGTGACCAAGTTCTCCCATGCCCGCGCCCGGTCGGTGCGGATGAGGATCCGTTCGCCGACCGCGAGTGCGCGGAACACCAACTGCTGCGCCAGGTACAGCTCGCCCGCGACGTACACCGTTGAGATGCCCACGCCGACGATGCGGACCGCGACGCCATTGCCTTCGTCGTCCGATCCGATGAGCTGCCCGCAGCCGGAGGAGGGCAGGTGCAGATCGTCGACCACGTCGATCAGGTGCTCGATCATCGGGACGGTGTGGTCCACACCGGGCACCGCGATCGGCAGGTGGGCCAGCAGTCCGTCGCGATGGCGGCCGTTCATCGAGACCATGCCCGGCAGCTCGGAGCGCTCCGGCAGCTCGCGGGCGGTCAGCCGCCAGGCGGCGCCGATGTTCACCGACTCGGCCGAATTGCCGGGGCGCAGGCGCACAGCCACGGTGGTGCCCCGCGACGGTGCGACCCACAGCTGGGCGAGCAGATCGGAGTCGAGCCGCTTGGGGTCGACGGCGCTGCCGACGTTCACGCTGTTGCCGATTTCGGCGTAACGCCAACGATGTTCGAGTGCGCGCGGGTCGTAACCGCTGGTGATCTGCAGGACCGCCTTGCGGATCTCGGGCGCCGTGAGGATACGGGCGTTGCAGTCGGCGTCCTCGAGCGTGCGCATGATCCGCTGGGTGGCGATGGTGACCGCCCGCGAGGCGCCTTCCGCCCCGCCGCCGCGGCGGGCCGTGGCCTCCGGGCATGCCACCGCGTCGAAGCTGATCGCCAGCCACACCGTGCGGTGGGCGGTGGCGGGCAGCGGGCCCAGCAGCGATTCGTAGATCTTGCCCGCGGGCGTGCCGGAACGGCTGCGGTGCCCGTGGCTGATGATGTCGATGCCGCTGAGCAGGATGTCGTGCTGGTTCAGGCATTTCGCCAGCTCCGCCAGCGGAAGCAGGTGCGAGGCGTGCACCGTGGTGCGTGCGATCCTGGTCAGCCCGCCGGGCGGCGGCAGCACCTCGACCACCGTCACCACGCGGCTGCCGTCCCAGTACAGGCCGAGCGAACGTCCATCCGTGCCGCGGTAGTCGACGGTGTCGCCGATCTCGTAGTCCCGGCGGGTGAGGTAGCGCCCCCAGGTGGCGATCCAGTCCAGCATGGTGCGTTTGGCGACCGGAATCAGTGGAATCAGCGCGACGACCACCGCCACGCCGAACGCGGGCAACCCCGGCAGACCGGCGAACAGCGCGACGACTCCGACAACCAACCCGATGAGCTGCGCGGCCAGCAAGTTCTGCATCGAGATGCGCCCGAGCAACGGTCGTGGTCCCGCGCCGGCCGGTTCCGCCATCGTCGTCCCCCAAGTACCCGATATCGGCCGCTCCACTGTGGCCGAGCTGAACAACAGTCCCCGGGAACTGTACTGCGTTCGGCGGGCGTGAGCACCGTTCGGGGGAGGAATAGGCGAGTGCTCGGGCGGTCCGATCCTGGCGTGCGCGGTGTCAGCGCGGTGCGGCAAGCAGCGCTCGAACGGCCGGCGGCCCGTACAACGGGGACAGAGACAAGCAGAACCGCAACCGCCGATGAGGGCGCAATCCAGAGGAGGAGTCATGGCAGGCGACCGATACCAGATCAACCATTTTTCGCAGTCGAACCCGGCTGGTCCAGGACAGGGGGATGTTGCGGCGTTGCTTCGGACGATCGCGGCTTCGATCGAGCAGCTCGGCGACGTTTCGGTCCAGGACCTTGTCCTGCACAACGAAATCACGTCCGAGGGCGCGTGGCCTTCGATCACCGTCTACTACAGCCGCCACCAGTCTCGGGTACAAGCATCAGCAGGACGTGATGGTGGCCCATTATGACGCCGGATAGGCGCCTCGTGAAAAGGCTTGGGAGAAACGAAAATTGAAGCGGCAAGAGCACGTACCCCCGGATTGGTAGCCGTTGCCGATTCCGGTACCCTCCGAGTCGGCGAGAGGGAGTTCTCGCCACAGATATGGAGGGGATTCACCAAGATGAAGCGCACCGCATACAAATTGGCGATCGGGTTCACCGCCGCGATCGCGGCCGGCACTGTCGCCGCGTCGACTGCGGGAACCGCCGCCGCCCAACCGATGCGTACCAGCCACGGCATGACTTACAAGGAGTGCATGACAACGGGCAAGGACAGTTTCCGGCGGATGTACCACAAGGAAGCGGTCTGCGTCGGAGACGGCTACGGGTACTACAAATTGGAGCTCGCACCCGGACAGTAAGTCCGCCCGAGTTTCAAGATCAGTGGCACATGGCGGAGACCTGTTGTCGCGAAATAGCGCAGCCATGTGCCACTGATCATGCTCGGCCGGTCGTCGGCCCGCTCGCGAGCGGGCCGACGACCGGCTACGTATCGTCGCCGTGGATGCCGAATCTGCGCCGGATGGGGAACGATGCGAGCATTCCCAAGACGAGCAGTGAGGTGACGGCCCCACTTCCGATCAGCGCGACATCGCGGGCGCGATTGTTCGGCGGCGGTGTCGGCGCAGGTATCGGGAGCTGAACACTCTTGGCCGGAGACGGTCGCTTCGGCGGCAATGTACGGCCTACCTCTGCGGTCAAGGCCTGAACGGGATCGACAGCGCCGTAGCCGACGTAGGGGTTCCATCCCTCCGCGGGGGCGTGGGCGGTGGCCTGAATCCGTTTGATGACCTCCAGCGCGCTCAACTCCGGGAAACGCGCTCGCACAAGGGCCGCAACACCCGAAACCAACGGTGTGGCGAAACTGGTGCCTTGAATCGGCCCGAGCCGTCCCTGTTGATTGACGCTGCCGACTTGGACCGCGGTTCCTCTGCTGTTCGGATCGTTGAACAGTGGATCGAGGGAAGTGATGTTCTCGCCGGGCGCCGCGACGCCCAGCCATGGCCCGGGAACGGTGAACGTCGACCGCTGTCCGTTCCCGTTGACGGAACCGACAGTGAGCACGTAGTCGTCATAGCGCGCCGGCGACACGTTCAGGTCTACCTTGCTCCATGGGTCTGCTGCGGGGTCGAGAGGATCGATCACCGCGTTGGTGCCCTTGCAGCTGTCGGAGTTGTTCTCTCCGCTGTTGCCTGCCGCTACCACAACGACCACGTTCTTCTCGATCGCCGCGTACCGGACCGCCGCCCCCAGATCGGTGTCCTCGAATGGTTCGGAAGTCGGCCTGCACGCGACTTCGGACACGTTGATCACGGTGGCGCCCATGTCCGCCGCGCGTCGGATCGCCGAAGCCATCGTGCGAGTGGTGCCGTATCCCTGGGGCAATGCGTCGGGGCCCTTGTCCCGGTTCGCGCCCTCCTTCTGATACAGCCTGCTGGTCTGGCGGATGGTGAGTATCTGCGCCTCCGGAGCGACTCCCGAGAAGCCCTGACCGTCGACCTCCGTCGCCGCTATCAGCCCCGCGACCAATGTGCCGTGCGCATCGCAGTCCTCGGTTCCGTCACCACTGCTGACGTAGTCGCCACCCGCGATCAGCCCCGGCAGTCGCGGATGCCGGGCGACACCGGTGTCGATCACCGCCACGAGTTGGCCCGCGCCCCGGGAGAATCGCCAGGCGTGTTCGAGGTTGAGCGCGCGTTGCGCCTCCGGGATGGACGGCCCGTTGCCGCCGGACCCGGTGCTGACGCACGGGGTGTTCGACGCCCGCTCGGTCTTGTCCGGTGGAGCGGCCGGATCGCCCGGGGGCGGTGCCGTATCCGGGCTCACGATCGGTTTCTCCGCGTGCGCGTGCGGGGTTGCGGCGGTCGCGCCGAATCCGACGGACATGCTGAGCGCGAGAACGCACGCGGCCGCTCCCGTTCGAACCACACGGAAACGAGGGCGGTCCAAGGGTTTCTGGATCATCGATCCCAGCTCACAGGCCGCGGACGAGTGAGTAGAGATCCGCTACCCAGAAGGCCAGCGGCAGCACGGCGGCGACGAAGGTGTACTCGAGCAGTTCGACGCCGCGGCGCATCGGCGGGGTGGCCGACTGGTTCGGGATGACGATGCCGAGGATCAGCGCCGCGACCAGGGCCACCATCGCCGCGCCGAAGACGGCCAGCGGCTGGTGCATCGCGAAACCGGCGCCCACCAGCATGATCAGCACGATCGCCGCGCCGCCCGCGATGAGCACGACGGCCTGCTCCGCACCGGCGTAGGTGCGGCTGCGGAACATCAGTACCGCGGCGCAGACCAGCGCGAGCGCGATGCCCGGCCAGTACGGGTCGCCGGACGCCGGGTCGGTGGCCGCGAGCGCGCCGATGGCAGTGACCAGCGTGGTCGCCGCGACGAGACCGGCGAGGTACATGCGGGCGCGTTCCGACTTCACCCGCAGCGCCTCCATGGTCGGCAGCGCGCGGTGATCGTCCGGATCGTCCTCGGTCGGGTCGATCGGGGTGCCCGGCGAAGGGACCGGCGGCAGCGGCAGTTTCGCCAGCAGCATGGATATCCGTGGGGCGAGGGAGAGCCCGACGAGACCGAGCGCCGCCGCGCCGGCGCCGATCGCGCGCTCCGGCTGGCCGGTGAGCAGGCCGACCAGTGCCGCGGGCACCGCGTACGCGGCGAGCGTGGCCACGCCGATGAACAGCGCGAGGCCGACGCCGGTGACCCGCCATGCCAGGATCGCCGTCGCGCCCGCGAGGACCGATCCGAGCAGGACGTGCGCCCAGCCGTAATGGTCCGGCACGAAGAGCATGCCGGCGCTGAAGGCGGCGGGCAGTGCGCAGCCGCCGAGCACCAGTGCGGTGCCGGTGTCGCCGTACATCCTGCTCAGCACCATCGCCGCGACCACGAGCAGGATCGCGACCACCAGCGCGATCGAACCGCCCACCGCGATCGGCAGTGAGCCGGGGGACAGCAGCAGGCCGAGGCAGCCGACGATCATGGTGACCGCCGCGAGCACCGAGCCGGTGATCCGCGCGACTCGCGGGGTCCAGCTGCGGTAATGGTCGGTGTCGGCGATCGCGACGTTGTACATGATGTCGTCGAACAGCGGCGTCGGCGCGGTATGCGAAGCGCTTTCCAGCATCAGCAGTTCGCCGTCGCGGACTCCGTGCTCGCCGAGGCTGAGCGAGTTGGAGAACGGCGGATGGCCGATCCGCGCGAGCACCCATTCCGCGGGCTCGTAGCGCTCGCCCTCGTTGTCGAAGTCGTTGCTGCGGCTGTGCTGGGCGACCATGTCGACCACGCTCGGAATGACCAGCGCGACCGGCACGTCGACCGGTATGGCCATGTCGACCTGGGTGTGCTTGGCCAGAATCGTCACCCGGGCGAGGTCGGGCGCGCGGACGATCCCGCGCGAGGATTCTTCGTCGATGTGGTCAAGTCGCGCGTGCGTCAAGCTTCCCCCAACTCGGTCTTCTACCTCGTGATTCCGCAGCCTCGCGGGCCGAGTGCGAGCTTGCGAACCCAGGGTCCGGGCAGCAGAATGCTGGTCGAACTGTACGACATGTCGGCTGTCACCTCTACACTGAGGCCGGATCACAGCTGGCCGAAGGGGGATTCTCGTCGATGAGCACTGTCCGCTTCCAGCGCCGTGCGCGCCGCGAGATGCCTCGAACGCCCGGTGGCGAGGTGACGCTCCAGCCCCCGCCCGAAATCCCCAGGGTCACACCGGGAAACCTGGTGATGAAGCTGATGCCGGTCGTGATGGTGATCGGCATGGTCGGCATGATGGCCCTGCTGTTCACTCAGGGCGGCGGCATCGCCTCCAATCCGATGAGCATGATGTTCCCGCTGATGATGCTGTTCTCGATGGTCGGCATGTTCGCCGGTCAGGGTGGCGGCAAGGGGCAGAAGGCCGCCGAGGCGAACGAGGACCGCAAGGACTACCTGCGTTATCTCGACCAGGTTCGCAAGGACGTCAACGAGACCGCGGGCCAGCAGCGCGCTTCCGTCGAGTGGAGCCATCCGGAGCCCGGCCTGGTCTGGATGCTCGCGGGTACCAGCCGCATGTGGGAGCGCCGCGCGGGGGACAAGGACTTCTGCCACGCCCGCATCGGTCTCGGTGGCCAGCGCCTGGCCACCAGGCTGGTCGCCCCGGAGACCGGCCCGGTCGAGGAGCTCGAGCCGATCGCCGCCGTCTCGCTGCGCCGCTTCGTGCGCGCGCACTCGACCGTGCCCGACCTGCCGACCGCCATCGCGGTCAAAGGCTTCGCCACCATCGCGCTGGACGGTGACCGCGCCCAGGCACGGGACATGACCCGCGCGATGCTGGTGCAGCTGTGCATGTTCCAGGCGCCGGACCAGGTACTCGTCGCGGTGGTCTGCGGCCCGGACACCGCTGCGGAATGGGAGTGGACCAAGTGGCTCCCGCACACTCAGCACCCCGACGCGCAGGACGGCATCGGCACCGAGCGCATGTTCTACGGCTCGATCCGGGAGGCCATGACGGGGCTGCACCCGTTGCTCGGCAACCGGGTCCGCTACTCGCGCAACCAGCCCGCCAACGCGAACATGGTGCACATCGTCTTCGTGGTCGACGGCGGCCTGCTCGAGGCCGAGGACGATCAGCTGCGCGAATCCGGGTACGAGGGTGTCACCATCATCGATCTGTGCGGCTACGCGCCGCGCCTGGCGGTGTCCCGCGGTATCAAGATGATCGTCGAGAACGGCGAGTGCGTCGGCCGCGGCGCCACCGGCAATCAGGAGCGCTTCGCGCTCATCGACCGGATCAGCCCCGAGCAGGCGCAGCAGGTGGCGCGCAGGCTCGCACCGTACCGTGCGGCCACACAGCGCAGCAGTGACGTGGAAACCGATGACTCCGAGGTGATCTCGACCTGGGCGCAGCTGATGGGCCTGGGTGACATCGGCGCCTTCAACCCGGAGCACGCCTGGCGGCCGCGTTACGGACGGGAGCGCCTGCGCGTCCCGTTCGGTGTCGGCGCCGACGGCCTTCCGGTGGAACTGGACATCAAGGAGGCCGCCGAGAACGGCATGGGCCCGCACGGTCTCTGCATCGGCGCCACCGGTTCCGGTAAGTCGGAGTTCCTGCGCACGCTGGTGCTCAGCCTGCTGGCCACGCACTCGCCCGACCAGCTGAACCTGGTGCTGGTCGACTTCAAGGGCGGCGCGACCTTCCTCGGACTGGACGGAGTGCCGCATGTCGCCGCCGTCATCACGAACCTGGAGGAGGAGGCCGACCTCGTCGACCGCATGAAGGACGCGCTGGCCGGCGAGATGAACCGCCGTCAGGAAGTGCTGCGGGCCGCGGGCAACTTCGCCAACGTCTCGGAATACGAGAAGGCCAGGGCCGCGGGCGCCGACCTCGATCCGCTGCCCGCGCTGTTCGTGGTGCTGGACGAGTTCTCCGAACTGCTCACCCAGCATCCGGATTTCGCGGAGCTGTTCGTCATGATCGGCCGGCTCGGCCGCTCGCTGCACGTGCATCTGCTGCTCGCCTCGCAGCGCCTCGAGGAAGGCAAGCTCAAGGGCCTGGAGAGCCACCTGTCCTATCGGATCGGCCTGAAGACGTTCTCCGCCAACGAATCGCGACAGGTACTCGGTGTGCCGGACGCCTACAACCTGCCGAACAACCCAGGTGGCGGCTACCTGAAGGCGGACTCCGGCGAGATCCAGCGCTTCCAGGCTTCCTATGTCTCCGGCCCGTACGTGGGCGGGGGCTCGCAGCGCGACATGATCGTGGCCACGCAGTCCGGCGAGATCGACGTCAAGGCACGGCCTTTCACCGCGACGCACGTGGACTTCCGCGCCGCGGATCGCGTTCCGCTGCCACCGGAACCGAGCCTGGAACAGGAACACCAGGACGAGGAGGGCGAGCAGCTGTCCAACGTGACCATGCTGGTTTCCCGGATCCGCGGCCACGGCCGCCCGGCGCACGAGATCTGGTTGCCGCCGCTGGACGAGGCGCCCACGCTCGACCAGCTTCTCCCGCGCTCCATCCTCACCGGCGAGTACTCCGCGGTGTCCACGTTGCGTGCCCCGATCGGCATCGTCGACCGGCCCTACGACCAGCGTCGCGACCCGATGGTCGTCGACCTGTCCGGCGCCCGCGGCAACGTCGCCATCGTCGGCGGCCCGCAGTCCGGCAAGTCGACCGCACTGCGCACCCTGATCATGGCGATGTCGTTGACGCACACCGCCGAACAGGTGCAGTTCTACTGCCTCGACTTCGGTGGCGGCACCCTGGCCAGCCTCCAGGGCTTGCCGCACGTCGGCTCGGTGGCCAGCCGGTTGGACGAGGACCAGGTCCGCCGCACCATCGCCGAGATGACCACCATCGTGCGTCAGCGCGAGGCGCGCTTCCGCCAGCTGGGCATCGAATCGATGGCGGACTTCCGCAGGCTGCGCGCGATGGACCCGGCCGCGAGCCCGGGCGCCGCCGGTGCGCATGAGGACCCGTTCGGCGACGTGTTCCTGGTGATCGACGGTTTCAGCTCGATCCGCCAGGACTTCGAGATGCTCGAGCAGACCATCATGAATCTCGCGGTACAGGGCCTGTCCTACGGCGTGCACGTGGTCATCGCGCTGAATCGCTGGGCGGAGGCGCGGCCGGCGCTCAAGGATCAGATCGGCACCAGGATCGAGCTGCGGCTGGGCGATCCGATGGACTCCGATCTGGGTCGCAAGTTCGCCTCGCTGGTTCCGCAGGGGCGGCCGGGCCGCGGTATGACGCCCGAGTGCCTGCACATGCTGACCGGTCTGCCCCGCATCGACGGCAGCGCCGACCCCACCGACCTCACCCGGGCCGTGGCGGACGCGGTCGCCACCATCGCCAGGTTGACGCCGGGCCGGCATGCCCCGCAGGTCCGCATGCTGCCCGAGCAGCTTTCCCGCGAGCAACTGCTGTACCTGGCGGGCGACTGGCCGTCGCAGGTCGACCCGAACACGAAGTGCCTGCGCATCCCGTTCGGCATCAACGAGTCCGAACTGGCGCCGGTGCACATCGACTTCGCGGAGAGCCCGCACTTCATCATCATCGGCGACACCGAATCGGGAAAGACGACGCTGCTGCGTTCGCTGATCGAGGGCATCGCCGCGTCCAATACCCCCGACCAAGCTCGCTTCATCCTCGGTGACTACCGGCGCGGCATGCTCGGCCTGGTCCCGGAGGGATACCTGGCCGGTTACGGCTCGACGGCGCCGCAGTTCACCCAGAACATGAACGACCTGGCCGCCTATGTCAGCAAGCGCACTCCGGGGCCCGACGTCACTCCGCAGCAGTTGCGGGATCGCTCGTGGTGGAGCGGGCCGGAACTGTACGTCATTGTCGACGATTACGACCTGGTCGCCTCGTCCGCGGGCAACCCGGTCCAGGCGCTGCTCGAACACCTGCCCCACGCTCGCGATCTCGGCTTCCACGTGATCATCGCCCGGCGTTCCGGCGGCGCGAGCAGGGCGATGTTCGAGGCCACACTGGCCAGGATGCGGGATCTGGGCTCCGCGGGCCTGATTCTGAGCTGCAGCAAGGACGAGGGTGTCCTGATGGGCACGAAGCGTCCGAGCCCGATGCCCCCCGGCCGGGGCACCTACGTGACCCGGAACACCGAGGGCCTGGTGCAGACGGCTTGGATGCCGTCGCTCTGATGTCCGAGGTCGAGCTCGTCGTCACCGAAGCGCGGATCTGGGCGCGGGGCGCCGACACACACTGGGACGTGCCGCCCTCGGTCGTGCTGGGCAGCAACGGCTTCGATCTCGTGGTGGGGCAGCCGCTGAATCCGCGGACGCAGGTCGGCTCGATAGTCCAGTTCGTGCCCGCCGACGCCATTGCCTTGCCGCCCCGCACGCCCTCGGTGGTGGACGCGATGGCGGCCGTGTTCGCGAATGTGCTGGAGAATCTGCGCATTCCGGCTCCCTGCGCCCGGATGACTTTGATCTGCCCCACCGAATGGGGCGCCGACCGGCGCGATGTGCTGGAACACGCGGCGCGCCGCTGCACGCCCAAGGTCGTGTTCGAGCAGATCGCGGTGCGCTCGGTTGCGTCGGACGAAGGTACCAGCCACAGCCGGCGCACGCTGGTGCTGGAGTTCGGCACGCTGACCACCACCGCGTCCGCCGTCATCCGGGGCCATCGCGGCGTGCATGTCGAATCCTGCGAACTCGAGCCCACCCTCGCGCTCGACGACGTCACCGCGGAATCTCCGGGGTTCGCGAGCTTGCGCGCGCTCGTGGCTCGGCTGCTCGACGGCGGCCCGATCGACCTCGCCCAAGTGGTCGGCCTCGCCGACACCGCGAAAATCGACCTTCTCCGGTCCGCGATCGAGCAGGCCGCGGGCGCTGCCGTCGAGCTGCGTCCGGTCGCCGGTGTAGATCTCGTCCGTGGCCGTCGGCTGGAACCGGGCGATTCACCAGAACTGTCGGCCGCGCCCGCATCCACCGAATGGATGCAACCGCTCCGAGAACGCGCCGCCGCACAACGGCAGCCGCGCTATCGCACAGCCGGTTTCGCGATCGCCGCGATCGTGGCCGTGGTTGCCGTCGCCCTGGCGGTGGTCGGCGCGGTCGTCTTGTCCGGTCGTGCAGACGACGGAGCTACCGCGGCGCCGGCCACGGAAGCGGCGACCAGCGCCACGCCGCCGCCGGTCGGCACCTCGACCGGCGCGGCACCTGAAGCGTTCGGCCGCATCCGATTTCAGGTTCCGCCGGGCTGGCGAGTTGCTCCGTCGCCGGAAGGTGGACGTGCCCGTGTCGACTTGGTGCCCGAAGCCGGTGCCCGGCAGCGGATCACGATGATGCAGACGCCTCTGGCGGCGGGTTCCGGTTATGCACAGGTCGCCGCGAAGCTGGAGGCCCAGATCGCGCAGCGCCCGCCAGGGGTGCTGACCGACCTGAAACGCGATGTCGTATTCGGGGGCCGTTCCGGCCTGGCCTACTCGGAACGCCCCGGCGACGGATCAACCGTCCGGTGGCATGTGCTGTTGGAGTCCGGGATTCAGGTCAGCATCGGTTGTCAGTACGCGGGAGACGGCTGGGGCCAGTTGGAAACGCCGTGCTCGAATTTCGGAGACTCGGTCCGCGTCGTCCCGTGACCTGCCGTGCGGGGGTGTCGCAGGTAATGGAAAGCATTCGAGCGTAAAGCGATTCGAGCCCCCGGCACCGAAGTACCGGGGGCTCGAATCAGCCGAGACGGGATCTCAGAAGAGGCCCGCCAGCGCGGTGTCGGTGCCCTGCAGATCGGAGTTGCCGCTGCTGACCAGCTTGCCCGCGCTTTCCAGCGTGGTGTTCAGCTGCGTGACCTGCGTGTTCCACTGGGCCTGCAGCGAGGCGAACGCGTCGTTCGCGTCACCCTTCCAGTAGTTCGTCACGAAGTCGGTGACCTGCTTGTGGAAATCTTCGAGCATGGTCATGACGCTGCGCGCCTCGGCCACGATGGCCTGTGCGCCCGCGTCGACCTCGCCGAAGTTGGAGGCAATCCGACCGGGGTCGTTCGCTACCATGGGGAGCTCCTTGTTGTCTGTGGTACGGCTATCGGATCAGGGGAGGTCCAGGCTGGAGGACTGCGCCGCCACCTGCTGGGCGAACTGCTGGTCCTGGTCCGCGAACTTCCGGCCGGCGTGAGCGAGCTTGTCCGACGTCTGATCCAGCTGGTCGTTCAGCTTCCGCGCCTGGGCGAAGTAGCTGTCCATGAACGTGTCGAACGCCTGACGCGCCGCACCGCTCCAGGTGGCGGTGGTCTGATCCGACTTGCTGTTCAGTGCGGTGATCGCGGTCTGCAGATCCCCATGCCGCTGCCGGCAGTTGTCTACAAACTTCGAGATCGCCTCTTCGCTCGCTTCGAGCTGTCCTGCCATTTCGGCTCCTTTCGGTTCCCGTCTCGGCCAACGGCGGAAGCCTCAGTTGGCCTGTACATCTGGTTGGACGCGGTGCGGGTCTGATCGGTTCCATCCGACTCGAGAAAGTTCGGCTTCGCCCCACGGGATCAGGGCACTGCGCCCCTGAGCCCGGCTCGTCCGTGGTTTCGGCGGCCACGCACGGGCCTGCTCGGAAGACCACGATGCGGTCCGGGTCTGCATGACTTGTAACGCCAGCGCTCGGCTCCCCTCCTTCCCCCTGCTCGCTGCTGAAATGATCGGCGAGTGGGCTGGCTGCGGTACACCTTACCGAACGCCTAAGTCCGCCGCTACCAGCAGATTGCAGTTCGGCCGCGGCGAAAGGCGATGTTGCCGGCCGCTGTTCCGCCGAGCATCGTCATTGACGATCAGAGGGTACGGACTCGTCCATGAGGTGTTCACGGCCCCACGCTTCCAGCGGGAGCAAGGCTTGGTTGAGCAGTTCGCCCAGCGGGGTCAGCGAGTACTCCACACGCGGGATCATCTCGTCGTACACCTCGCGGTGGACGATCCCGTCGGCCTCCAGTTCGCGCAGTTGCGTGGTGAGGACCTTCTCGGTGACGCCTGGTACCTGGCGGCGTAATTCACCGAAGCGGTGGGGGCGTTCGCTCAGGGGCCACAGGATCATCATCTTCCACTTGCCGTTCAGTACCGCCAGCGTGGCATCGAGCCCGCACGTGTATGCGCCCGGTCTGCGTGTGATCGGCACGACTATCCCTTCCAGCTGCCTGTTCTCTTACCCGGAAGTACGTGCCCACTTCCATGTGCGTACTTGATCGACCCGGATGCCTCGCCAACAGTAGCTCTCATGTCCGATCACTCGAAGAAGTCGCTCACCGTCCTCGGCCTCGGCGATATGGGCTCGGCCCTGGTCCGCTCCTGGCTCGCCGCCGGGTACGCCGTCACGGTCTGGAACCGCAGTGCGCGACGGGCTCCGGAGGGCGCGATGGTCGCGGCCACCGCCGGTGCAGCCGTCACCGCGAATGCTCTCGTCGTCGTCTGCCTCCTCGACGACGCTTCGGTCCGTGCGACCTTGGACGGCATCGACCTGACCGGCCGGGACGTCGTCAACCTCACCACGAGCACCCCCGCCGAAGCCCGCGAGCTTTCCGGCTGGGTCGCCGCTCGCGGCGGACGTTTCCTGGACGGCGGAATCATGGCGGTGCCCTCCATGATCGGTGTCGCAGGCTCCGGCGGATACGTTTTCTACAGTGGTTCGGCCGAGCTGCACGAGACCCATGCCGAGACTCTGGCCGTACCCGCCGGTGTCACTTATGTCGGCGCGGACGCCGGTTTCGCGGCCTTGTACGACATCGCTCTCCTCAGCGGGATGTGGGGCATGTTCGCCGGTGCCGCGCACGCCTTCGCCTTGATCGGTGGAGAGGACATCTCACCGGTGGAGTTCGCGCCGCTCCTGGTCGGCTACCAGCAGGCGATGGCCGGATACGCGTACGGCACCGCCGTGCAGCTGGCGAGCGGCGATTACGCCGAGGGAGTGGAGTCGAACCTGGCGATGATGGTCACGACGAACGCGACGTTGCTGCGTACCGCCGCCGAACAGGGCGTCAGCCCCGAACTTCTCACGCCCTTCATGGCACTGATGCAGCGCCGGGTCGCCGAAGGCGGCGGGAACGAGTCGACCACCGGCGTCGTGGACCTCCTGCGCCGTTAGCGGTCGAAGCCCGTGCTGGAACGAAGCGGTCTCCTCCGTCGAACTACCGATGTTCTCTGCGCACGGCTGCGTCGATGAACGACGAGAGGGACTACTTCACCCGATTGCGCAGCACCGGCACCAGGCGGTCGAGCAATGTTTGCTGCGAGGCCTCGCTCCAATTGCGAACCGCCGCCACGGCTGCGGGATCGTCCAGCGGAATCACCGTCGCGCGCGTGCCCGCTACTTGGTACGGCAGACCGAGCAGACCACCGCCGCCGGCCTTTTCGTCGCTGCGCACGGCCAGCACATAGCCGTCCGGCGCGACCTCGAGCCGGGTGGAGGACGTCAGTTCCCTCGGTGACGTCTCGTCGCCCTGCCGCCCGTAGTTGAAGTTGTAGACGAACCCGAGATCCTCCAGGAACTTGGTCTGTGGAGTGCCGCTCAGGAAGATCGAGACCTGCGTGCCGCGCGGCACGTCCACCATTGTGATCGTCTTGCCTCGGAACACCGGGTTGTCCGCCCGTGCTTGGTCCAGCGGTGACAGCGCGGTCGTGCTGGTCGGTGTGGCGCCCGCGGGGCCGGGGGCGGATCCGTCCCGATTCAGTGCCCAGATGCCGATTCCCGCGGCGAGGGCGACCGTCACGATGCCTGCGGCCGCCGCGAGCAGCCAGTTCCGCCGCGCGGGCGGCGTGCTGGTGCTGCCCTGGCCGGAGACGGCGACGCGCGGATCGGTCCGCGGTCGCGGATCGAGAACCTGGATCGGATAGGTCGGGGAAGTATTCGTGGCCACGGGGTTGTAGCCGGGAGTGAGAGCGCTCGCGGCCGCGTCGGTGAATTCCCGGCAGCTGTGGAAGCGTTCGGCCGGGTTCTTGGCCATGGCCCGGGCGAAGATGTGATCGATGGCGGGCGGCAGGCCGGGGCTGACCGCCGTGGCCAGCGGCGGGGGCTCGTGCAGGTGCCCCATCATCACCAGCGCGGGTTGCGTTCCGGGGTAGGGATTGCGGCCGGTGAGCAGTTTGAAGAACGAGCACGCGAGGCTGTAGACATCGGCGCGGTGGTCGAGCGGGCTACCGGTGAGCTGCTCGGGCGGAGCATAGGCGATGGTGGCGACGAAGCTGCCGGTCTGCGTCAGTTCGGTGGTGTCGTCATTGGCTTTGGCGACGCCGAAATCCGTGAGCAGGACGCGTTCTTCTTCACCGTCGGCGGGGGTGGACAGCAGGAAATTCGCCGGTTTGACGTCGCGGTGCAGCAGACCCTTGCGGTGTGCGTAATCGAGGCCCTTACCCACCTCGGTCGTGATACGCAGGGCGCGCAGCGGATTCATCGCATGCGGATCGCGGGCCAGTTCGGCGGCGGCATCGGTGCCGTCCACGTATTGCATGGCGATCCACAGCTGGCCGTGTTCCTCACCGCGGTTGTAGACCGAGACGATGTTCGGATGATCGAGCCCGGCGGCGAGATTGGCTTCGCGCTCGAATCGGGTACGAAACTCGTAGTCGCGGCTGAGTTCCCCACCGAGCACCTTCAGCGCGTCGGTCCTGGGCAGGCTGGGATGTTTGGCCAGGTACACCGTGCCCATCCCGCCCGCGCCGAGCACCCGCAGGATGCGGTACCCGCCGACGATGGTCCCGGGGCTCAGCGCCATATTTCACGATCTCCTGACTGGACGCGGGCCGCTGCGTTCGCCACGCAGCATATCGGAACCGGGTCGCGACGAAAGTGCGGCATTATCGGCTGTTCGCGAAAACGGAATACTGTGCGGCAGCCCGCTGCTGAGCGTCCAGCAGTTGATTCGCCGCGACGAATCCGACGTATTCTTTGTACGCGACGACGCAGGTGAATCGCCGGTCGTCGAAAAGCCCGGACCGGTTCTCCACACAGGCCGAATCCGGCAGATGCTGCGGCGGATCCACCGCTGTGGCGACCACCGTCGGGGTGATGCGTTCGGCGGCCACCCGACGCGCCGCCTCCGGGCTCGCGGTGCGGATGACCAGCGTTCCGCCGGAGACCGCGAATTTCTCGGCGCCCATCGCGGTGAAACGTTGTTTCGCGTAATCACGGTCTTCGGCATATTGGATGATTCCGCGAAGACCCAAAAGGGCGTGCGAGTCGTCGTAGCTCGGGGATTGGACCTTGGCCGGATTCAGGGTACGGCTGAGCAGATGGTCGGGATCCCAGGGCAGTCGCAGCATCTCTTCTTCGGTGAGCGCGGGTAACTGGTCCAGCATCGGCAGCTGGACGTCGTACGCCTTCTCCGCCAACGCGATCAGGGCGTTGCGGTCGGGGGCGTTCGCCGAGACGAGGAACGCCACCACATAGGAACCGTGCGCGCGCACGGTGCGCAGGAACGGCGAGCCGGGACGCCAGTGCGCTCGTGCTTGCGGCTGCCGCGGCAGCGCGACCGGCTCGTTCTGGTCGCGGTAGGCGCCGAGATCGGCGTCGTGGAACTCGGTCGCGGCCTGGCGTGCACGCTCCGGGTCGGGGAACTGCATGACGGTCGTGGCGACCGTCGTGGAGTTGGGCCGGGGCTTGGTCGGCCACCCCGAGGCGAACAGGCTGATGTTCTGGTCGGAGCCGTTGGTATGGAACCCGTACATCATCCGGTTCCGCTCCGCGATCGGCTTCATGTCCTCGGGGCGTCCGAGTTCGCCGGGCAGCACCCCTGTGCTGACGCTCGAGGGCGTCCAGCTGTACTTCATCCGGGGATCGATGTCATAGGCGGACGCGACGTGATCGGCCAGCCGCATCGCGGCGACCTTGCCCATGTCGATGAACAGCGGTTGGTAATCGTCGTCGTGCGCGTTCGGCGGCTCGGTAGGGTAGTTGCCGGTGTCGAGACGGCGGACGTCGATCTCGCCGGGGTGCGCGGTGCCCGGCATGGTGGAACCACAACCGGTGAGGATCGCGGCGGCCAGTGTGCACGCGAGTGCCGCGGTGGCGGTGCGGAATGTGGTCATGCGGCATTCACCAACAGGGCGTATTGGGCGGAGATGCGTTGCTGCGCATCGAGTAATTGATGTGACCACGCGAATGCGGTGTAGCGGTCGTGGCTCACGGAGCAGTAGAACCGGACGACGACCGTCTTGTTGCCGATGTACTCCTTGCAGCGCGCCGCGGGCAGCCCTTTGGGCGACTCGGTGGCGCGGAACTTCTTCGTCAGACCACCGCGCTCTTCCCGCAGCTGTACGGCGGCTGCCGCGTCGCGTGCGCGGAACAGATCGGTCCCGTCGGTGGCGTACCGGTCCACTCCGGCCGCTTCGATGATCCTGCGGTCCTCGGCCGAATCGGTGGTGAAGTGCAGAGCGCCCTGGCCCGTGTACGCCCCCGGCGGGTCGATCCAGGAGTCTTCCCTTGGCCGCGGCAGGGCGCGGTTGAGCATGCCGTCCATATCGATCGGCAAGGTCATCAGCTGGTCGACGGGGGTCGGAGTGAACCTGCCGATGGCCGGGACGATGGTGTCGAGACTCTTCTCGACCAGGGTGAGCAGCTGAGGTAGGTCGACCTTCTCCAGGTAGACCTTCGCGTAGTCGTACACCCAGGTGTAGATGACGAATTTCCCGGTGGCGAACCACGACCCGATCGACTGGTCCGTCGGCTGCCAGTGCGCGTGCGCGGCGGGGTACTTCGGGATCTGCACGGGTGTGTTGCGGTTGTTGGCCTCGAAGTCGACGCGTTCCAGGGCCGCCGCCGCGGCGGTCGCCTTCTGCTCGTCCGGGAAGATCAGGATGGCGTTGACCAGGTCCGTGCCCCGGTTGTCCGGCGCGCTGCCCGCGCTGCTGAGGAATCCGGACACGAAATCCGGTGCGGCCTCGGCGAACCGGGAGACGTCCATGATGCGCCCGAGCGAACCCTTCGGCTCGAGGAAGACCTTGGCGATGGACGGATTCGCGGAAACGAACGCGGGGTCGATGTCCGACGGCAGTGGCACGAAGTTCGCCAGCCGCTCCGCCTCGATCATGCGCGCCTGCTCCGGATTCTTCGCGGTCCCCAACGTGCGTGGCTGAGTCGCGTAATTGCCCACGTCGAGCTGCGCCAAGTCGGCGGGCGGCGCGGACTGCTCGGGTCCGGCCTCCGAGTCGCCGCACGCACCACCCGCGACAGCGACGACTCCGGCCAGCACCAGGGCACAGGCGGTTCGAATCGATTTCGACATGACGCCGTGCTGCACTTCCCTCCCCTAACTGCGGTAGTTGCGCCGGAATCCTACTTCGCTCACCCGCGATCGGGGACCGCGAGAGCGCAGGCGCCTACCGGTCCTGAACTCAGAAACTGTTCGCCAACAGCGCATACTCCGCGGCGACCTTCTGTCGCACGTCGGGTTCCTTATCACTGGTGACGACTCCGACGTACCGCTTGTACGCGACGTAGCACCGGTACTTGTACTCCCGGTCCGGGTCACCCTTGCTGTTGAGCTGCAGGCACTTGGCTCCGGGAACGTCCTTGGGGGCGCCGATGGGGTCGTAGTGGGCGCCTTCGCTCTCCAGCAGGCCGGTGACCAGCTTCTGGGCGGCGGCCGCGTCGCGGGTGCGGGCGACGTAGCTGTCGTCTACGAGGCCGATGTGATCCACGCCCGCGTCCTCGATCAGGCGCAGGTGGACGGACTCGTCGTCGGCGCGGTGCACCGTGTGGTAGCCGCCGTAGACGGCGAAGGCCGCCGGGTCGGGAGCGCGGTTCTTGCGCTCGGCCACCGCGACGCGGGCGAGCAGGTCGTCGGGATCGACCTTCAGGCTGTCGAGCTTGTTCACCGGGGTCGCGGTGAACTTGTCCAGCTGTGCGACCTCGGCGGCGAGGGTTTTGTCGACCCACTTCACCAGGTCGTCGCCATCCGCGATGGGCCGCTGGATGAACAAGGAGATGACGAATTCCTTGTGCGCCATGAAGGCGCCGACGTTGGCGACGCCCGGCCGCCAGTGGACGAATGCGTCGGGGTATTTCGTCGAGGTGAGTTTGCGGTTGTCCGGCGAGACGGCGATGTCGACGTCCTCGAGTTCGCGCGCGGCGAGCTTCGCGGTGGCCTCGTCCGGGAAGCGGAACACGGCGTTCGTGACCGCGGTGGTGTCCGGCGCCGGGTTGGTCTGGCCGGCGGGATCGGGCCGGTCGGCGCCGCTGGCGGCGTACCCGACGACCAGTTTGCGATTGTCGAAGACCGGCTTGGACACCTTGGCGACGAAGTCGAGCGCCTGCTCGGCGTCCACGACGACGGTGCTGCCGCGCCCGAATTTCAGCGTGGGGTCGATGCGTACGGTCGGGACCACGGCATCGGACATCCGCATGCCTTCCAACAGCGCGCCTTTGCCGCCGGACTCCTGGCTGTATTCGTGCTTGTCGACGGGATAGGTGCCGACTTCCAGCATGCGTACATCGATCTCACCCGCGGTCGGCGTGCCCTGCACCCCGGCGCAACCGGCCAGCATCCCTGCCAGTGCCAGGCAAGACGCGGTGAGTGCGATGCGTTGCGTCCGAACCATCTCAGGCCCCTCGTTCCTCCCGTTGCTGACCATGAAGTTACCCGACGGAGGGCGGGGAGGGGGACCGATGGTGTTCGTATTGCCATACCCTTGTCGGTGTGGCGACGACCCCGCACTGCACCCCCGGTGGAGGCCGATACCGTTGATGGATCGGCAGGTCGAGGTCGTCGTAGGCAGCCACGCCGTGGCCAGGGTCGCGGGCGCGGTCGTCGTCGTCGCGCATCGCGGACCGGGCAGGCCCACCCGGGACTCGCCCGCCGCCGTCGCCCTCGAATCACTGTCCGAACTGGTGCGCGACGCGACCGATCAGGAGCCGGACGGGCCCGGCGCCCTGGTGGCGCGGCAGGCGACGCGCTGGCTCATGAAACACGCCGAGCGAATCAGCCCGGGCGAACCGATCGACTTCGGCATCCTCTCCACCGCCGAGCACGGTGGCGTGGCGATCTTCCTGCACGGGGCGGTCACCGCCGTGCTGGCCGGTGACGGCGTGTTCGAGCGATACCGCGGCAGCGACGCCGCGTTCACGGTGGATCGGGTCGCGGCGGTGCCCGCGCGGGCGGCGGCCCTGTTCGTGGACGACGGGAAGGGCCGGATCCCGGATCTGCCACCGGAGCGCGGCATCGGCCGGCTGGTGGAGGGCATCGCGCAGGCGGGTGGTGCGATCGTCTGGTCGGAGGGCTCCGGCGCCGATGGGCGGAGCGAGGGCCCGGCGTCCCGTCCCGAGGGAGCGCATCGCCGCCCGGAGACCGCGCCGCTGCCGACGGCTCGCATCGAATCCGGGCAGCGCGCCGAATCCGAGCGGTCCGAGCCGCAGCCCGCGCCGCAACCGCGGCACGTGGCCGGACAACCGCGGTACCCGACCGCGCCGTCCACCGCGATGCTCGACGCGGAGGCCGAGCAGACGCCGATCGACCCGCACCACGCGCCCACCCAGGTGGGTGGCACCAATCCCGCGCCGCGGCCCGACCCGGAACTGCAGCGTCGGCTGGAGGCGACCGCCAAGGCCACCGCGCTCACCGTCAAGGTGATGGGATTCAAGTGCGCGCGAGCGCATCCCAGCGATCCGCGGTCGGCGTTCTGCACCGTCTGCGGCATGCCGGTGGACCAGACCCAGGCGCTGATCGAAGTGGTCCGCCCGCCGCTGGGCATGCTGATCCTCGACGACGGCATGACCTACATGCTCGCCGCGGACGCGGTGATCGGCCGCGATCCGGAGCGTTCCCCCGCCGCGGAGAGCGGATTGGTCCCGCTACGCGTCGACGACACCTCCGGCGGCATGTCCCGGGCGCACGCCGAGATACGCCTGGTGAATTGGGACGTGACGGTGGTGGACAGCGGTTCGACCAATGGCACCAGGACCCGGCTGCCGGGTTACCGCGACTGGATGCGCCTGGCGCCGCGCCAGTCCATGGTGCTCGTGGCGGGTACCGAGATCATGCTCGGCAACCGCGTGCTCCGCTTCGAACTGGCCGCGCCGCCACCGTTCGGCCGCTGATTCTCGCCGACGACCTGTTCGTCGCCCGCATGAACCATGTGGTCGGCTACCGATAGGTAGAGCCCAGCCATTCGGTTACTTCTATCTACGAATAGCGCGCCATACAGGTGCTTTCGCCGTTGAGGACGCCCGCCCGGAAGGCGTCGACCCGGGAGAAGCCACTGGGGACGGTCTTGCCTTTCGCGTCGCTCGCGGCCAGGCCGTCGGTGAGCAGGCCGGAAACCGCTTCGTCGAGATCGCCCGCGGCGAGTTTGATATCGCCCTGGTCGACCGGCCGCCCCGATTCGGCCAGCTTGCCGGTGACCACTCCGGACAGGCAGGCCGCGCGCAGTGCGGTTTTGGCGCCGACCAGGCTCTGGCCGCGGCTCTGCTGGACGGCCAGCGTGTATCGCGAGATGAACACGACATAGCCGTTGTAGTCGCCGGTCACCTTGAGCGGCAGCGGGTCGTCCTCGTCGACGCTGGACGTGCCCCGCTCGGCGAGCCCCGGTATATCCGTCGCGATCGTGTTCTCGGCCGGGCAGTACGAGACCGGGGCGGTGACAACGCCGTTGCGGCATTCGATCGTCGCTCGGGAATAGTTGTAGGTCGGCTCGTCCTCGACCGGCAGGATCGCTTTGAGCGCTTTGGTGAGCTCGATCAAGTGTTCCTTCGTGATCGGATGCTCGCCGTGCCCCGCGTCGTCGCTGAAGGTCTGCGGCAGTTCGGCGCGGCGCTGATTGATCTCGTCGATGTCGATGCCCTTGCAGGCGCGCGGACCGTCGGTGAAACCGATCTGCACGGCCGTGACCCGTTCGAAGGCCGAGCCGTGCACGCTCTCCGGGTCGTCGGGGTCGGAGTCGCGGATGGCGACGGTGGCGGCGAGCACCGAATTTAGGCCGTCGGAGGTGTTGATCGTGAAGTGGGCGGCCTTGCCTTCGGCGACGTGCCGCATGAACGCGCCCGCGAAACAGTCCGCCTGCTGCTCTTTGACGATCACCGGATCCTTCGGTCCGACGAGCTTGGCCATGGTCTGCACGGCGTGCCCGTACTCGTGCGCGAGCACCATCACCACGGCCATCTTCCCGAAGGTCTCCTCCATGGTGGGAAGCAGGACCGACCGGTCCCAGCCGATGGAATTGTCCAGACGGCAGTAGGCGGCGTTGACCAAGCGGTAGGTGGTCTCCTTGCAGAACTCGACCGCGTCGCCCCTGGCGGATTTCGCGCTCCAGGACAGCAGCTTCTCGACGGGCTTGAACTCGCCCTGGAACTCCTTGCCGAACGCGTCGCGCCAGTAGGTCTGGATGTCGTCGACGGCGTTGAGCGCCAGGGTGTCCACCGGGCCGCTGTCGCCGTTGGACGCGGTCAGCGTGCTGTCGGGCACGCCGGTGCGCGGGCCGCTCGGGCCGCTCGTGGTGGGCAGTCCGGCGACCTTGAACGGATCGTCGTAGATGGAGACGGCGTGGCCGTCGACCGAGCGGGTGCACCCGCCGGCCAGCACCAGAATCCCCAGCAGAGCCGCGACAAGCGCGGTCGCGTCGACTCTCGGCAAGGCTCCCCCTCGGTCGGCCGGCACAGCGTTCACATCGGTCTCCGGATCGGGGCAATTGGCGCATCGGGGGCACCGCCGATGTCCGGGCGATGGAATAGTATCCGCTGCATGTCTTCACCGGGGGCGCAGACCATCACCGTGCGCCATGATGGAAACGAACGAGTATTCGATTCGAGCCAGCAGGTCACGATGGGCCGCGCGCCGGAGGTGACGCTGTTCGTCGACAGCCCGCTCGTTTCGCGTGTGCACGCGACGCTGGCCTGGCAGGGCAGCGCCTGGGTGTTGACCGACAACAAGAGCACCAACGGGGTGTTCGTCGACGCGCGCAGGCTGACCCAGCCGGTGTCGATCGACCGGCCCACCCAGGTCCGGCTCGGTGACGCCATCAGCGGTCCGCTGCTGCACCTGCTGCCCGCGAACCCGCAGCCCCCGCAACGGCCTTCGGTGCGCCCGGCGCAGCAGGCGCCGCAGCCCGGGCCGGCGCAGCCCGGTCCGCCGCCACACGCGGTCCGGCGGCCGCCGCAGCAGTTCCAGCGCCCGCAGTACCCGGCGCCGCAGGACGCGCCCGCGCCCGCGCCCGCGCTGAACGTCAACATGACGACCAGGGCCGATACCTCGAATATGCCGCCGGTCCGGGCCAGGGCCAGCACCGCGCCCATCGCCCGCGCCGACCGGATTCCCCAGTCCGGTCTGAGCATCGGCCGCACCACCGACAACCAGATCGTCGTCAACGATCCGCTGGCCTCCCGCAAGCACGCCCGCCTGGTCTCCTCCGCGGAGGGGCTGGTCATCGAGGACCTCGGTTCGGCGAACGGCACCTTCGTCAACGGGCACCGCCAGCAACGGGTGGTGCTGCGCGAGCGGGACATCATCACCGTCGGCAACGTCGACTTCGTCGTCCAGCAGGGCGCGCTGGTGCACCGGCAGAAGCCGGTCGCCGAGCAGGGGCTCGCGGTGCACGGAGTCGGCTTCACCGTCGAGGGCAACAAGCAACTGCTCGTCGACGTGAACATGACGGCCAGCCGCGGGACGCTGACCGCGCTGATCGGCCCGTCCGGTGCGGGTAAATCGACGCTGTCGCGCCTGATCGCGGGCACCACCAGGCCTTCCGGCGGCGTGGTCACCTTCGAGGGGCGCAATCTGCACGCCGAGTACGAGGCGCTGCGCTCCCGCATCGGCATGGTGCCGCAGGACGACGTGCTGCACCGCCAGCTCACGGTGCGCCAGGCGCTCGGTTTCGCGGCCGAGCTGCGGCTGCCGCGCGACAACAGCAAAGCGGACCGGCAGAAGGTCATCGACGGTGTGCTGCAGGAGCTCTCGCTCACCGAGCACGCCGACACCAGGGTCGACCGCCTTTCGGGCGGCCAGCGCAAGCGGGCATCGGTGGCGCTGGAACTGCTGACCGGTCCGTCGCTGCTGATCCTGGACGAACCGACCTCGGGCCTGGACCCGGCATTGGACCGCCAGGTCATGGTCATGCTGCGAGAACTGGCCGACGCCGGCCGCGTGGTGATCGTGGTGACCCACTCGGTGGCGCATTTGGACATGTGCGATCAGGTGCTGCTGCTGGCGCCCGGCGGCAAGACCGCCTACTGCGGCAACCCGGCCGGCGTCGGCGCGGCGCTCGGTACCAGCGACTGGGCGGAGATCTTCGCCAACGTCGCCGCCAACCCGGATCAGGCGTTCGCGGCCTACCGTTCCCGGCAGGCGTTCGCGCCGCCGCCCCCGCCGCCCCCGCAGCCGTACGGGTCCGCGGGCAGTCCGCCACAGTCCAGCCGCGGCAAGCAGTTCTCCACCCTCGCGCGCCGTCAGGTCCGGCTGATCCTGGCCGATCGCGGCTATCTGACATTCCTGGTGATCCTGCCGTTCATCCTCGGCGGGCTCTCGCTGGTGGTGCCGGGAAAGAACGGTTTCCAACGCGGCGCGTTGAAAGCGCTGCCGGACGGCAGCTTCGTGCCCGAGGGCGGCAGCGAGACGCAGCAGCTGCTGGTGGTGCTGATTCTGGGCGCCTGCTTCATGGGCTCCACACTCACGGTGCGCGACCTGGTCGGTGAACGGACGATCTTCTACCGCGAACGCGCGGTCGGCCTGCTGCCCTCGGCGTACCTGATGGCGAAGATCGCCGTATTCAGCCTGACCGCGCTGCTGCAATCGGCGGTGCTGGTTGGCATCGTGCTCGCGGGTAAGAAGCGCCCGGGCGAGGGGGCGGTGCTGGCCTCCGGCAGCGCGGAGCTGTACATCGATATCGCACTGACCGCGATTTGCTGTGTGGTCGTCGGCCTGTTGCTCTCCTCGCTGGCGAAATCGAACGAACAGGTGATGCCGCTGCTGGTGGTGGCCATCATGGCCCAGCTGGTGATGGCGGGCGGCCTGATCCCGGTCACCGGCCGCGTCGTGCTCGAGCAGGTGTCCTGGCTGTTCCCGGCTCGCTGGGGATATGCGACGGGTGCCTCGACGGTGAACATCCGCGAGCTGTTCCTGAACGCGCAGCCCGACACGCTCTGGCAGCACAAGCCGGAGATATGGGCGCTGGATGCCGGCGTGCTGCTGTTGATCACCCTGGTGCTCGCGGTTTTCACCTGGCGCCGGTTGCGACTGAAGAAGTCGGCGGCGTGAGGCGGTCCGAACGGTTCGCGAGCGCCCCGGTGCGCCGAAACGGCGCCGAACGGCGCGGGAAGGCAACGACGAGCATCTCGGCCGCGGACCGGGCACACTTATGCCTGTGACGGTGCGAGTAGGGGCAGTGCATCTCGGCTGGGATGTGGTGTCCGTGGCCGCCGGTGGCGGTGGGATTCCCATCCGCCCGGTGCAGCTGGAGGGCATGTGGACGCCGCCGGCCTATCTGCTGGCGGACTCGTCGGGCCGGTTGCATACGGCAGGCGTGGAACGCAACAGGCCGGATCTCGGGATGGCGATCGCCGACGTGCGCGACATCCTCGGGCATCCGCAGATCGTGGTGGCGGGCGCGACCTGGCCCGCCGAACTGGTCTTCCGCGCGCGCATGTACAACCCGCTCGCGGAGATCGGCAAGCACTTGCGCGGCAAACCGGACCTGGTGGCGCTGCCCTTCCCCGACAACTGGCCGGACGAGAAGGTGGAGATGTACGCCGCGATGGTGGAACAGCTCGACGTCGTCGTGGAACCGCTGCCGGAGAGCGTCGCGCTGTCCGGCTACGTCCGCGCGCTCGGACTGGTGCAGCCGCCGGACCGGACGATGCCGCGCGGCATCGGCGCGACGGGCGTGTACTCCGACGGCCGCAGCATGCTGGTGGTCGCGGTGCACGGCGATGACGAGCAGCCCACCGAGTCGGTCGACGTCCCGGTCGACGCTGCGGCCATGCGCGATGCCCGGTCGGCGGACGACGTGGTGATCGAGGTGATGGCGGCGGCCCGTTCGATCGGCGCGGACACCTCGACGGTCCTGCTGTCGGGCAACGTGCGCTTCAACGACGCGCTGCGCCTGGCCTTCCAGAACCATCTCGGGCATCGGCTGCAAGTGGCCGACCATCCCATGCACGCGCTCGTGCTCGGCGCGGCGCACCTGCTGGTGAGCGACACGGAAGCAGACGAACCGGAGCCTGCGGGCAGGCACGCAGAACCCGCGCACGCCCCGCAGCGCCCGATGGAAGCCCGGCCGCAGGCCGAGTACGCCCCGCAGCAACCGGCGCAGCCGGGCCAGGCCGAGGCTGGGCAGCACTCCCAGGAGCAGTCGACGGTCCGGCCGGTGCCCGGCGTCCAGTACGGACCGGGATACCCCACCCAGCCCGACGAGGCGACGACCAGGCTCGGGCGCGACGAAGTGCCCCGCGGTCTCCCGCCGAACCTCGCCGAGCTGGGCAGCCGCTTCACCCGGCCGCCGAGTTCCCCCGACGATCAGGCCGGTCGGCCTCCGGCCGGCGACCTCGCGGGCCCGTCGTCCGGGCCCCCGCCCGGCGGGCCGGTGCCGCCGCTCGGCCCGCGGCCGCCTTATCCGGGAGCGGCGGAGCAGCAGCCCTACCCCGGGCAGCAGCACCAAGGCGGATGGCAGGCCCCTGGCACGGAGTCCGAGGACGAGGACCAGCACCGCAAAGGCAAGCTCTGGAACAAGATGAAAGGCAACTTGTTCGGAGCCAATACCGTCGTCGGAGCGGTAGCGCTGGCTGTGGTCGCGCTTCCGTCCGGGGGTGATCGGGTGGAGCTGACCGCGCAGCCGGTCGTCCGCGACGCGGGATCGATCGTCTCGGACGAACTCGCCGAGCCCGTCGCGTGCCCGGCCGTTCCTTACGCCATCACCCAGCCCCGATCGGGGGTCACCACCGCACGGGGAAACCAGACGGAAGCCCAGGAAAGCGTCGCGGAGTGCGGGCGGCCCGAGGTCGACACCCTGCGGTACCTGGTCCCCGGCCCGCCCGGCGCCATCGACCTCGGCCCGCCGATCGAGATCTGACGCGATTTCTTCCCGCGATACCCCGCTGGTATCGTGGCTCGTTGGCGTGTGGAACGTCCGGTCGATTCCTGGTGAATCGCCGTGCGTCCACCGAGTCCCGGGTCTCCACCGGCCGCCGGGAAAACAGCTCGACCACACGCTCGGCTGGCAACACCGACGACAGACAGGGAAGCACTGTGCCTACGTACAGCCCCAAGGCGGGTGACGTGACCCGTAAGTGGTACGTCATCGACGCCACTGACGTAGTGCTCGGCCGTCTCGCCGTCCAGGCAGCGAATCTGCTGCGTGGCAAGACGAAGCCGACCTACGCCCCGCACGTCGATGGTGGCGATTTCGTCATCATCATCAATGCCGACAAGGTCGCCATCAGCGGCAACAAGCGGCAGGACAAGCTGATCCACCACCACTCCGGGCACCCGGGCGGCCTCAAGTCGCGGACCGTCGGTCAGGTGTTGGAGACCCGCCCCGATCGGCTGGTCGAGAAGGCCGTCAAGGGCATGATCCCGAAGAACAAGCTCGGTAACGCGATCGCGGGCAAGCTGAAGGTCTACGCGGGCCCGACGCACCCGCACGCCGCTCAGCAGCCCATTCCGTTCGAGATCAAGCAGGTGGCCCAGTGACCGCTCCCGAGGAATTCAACGAGGACCTCGTCGAGGAATTCGACGCTGCCGAGCCGGTCGAGGACGGTGCGGGTTACGAGGACTCCGAGGTCTCGGCGTCCTACCCGCCGGTCGTGATCGACCGCCCGGTGCAGACCGTCGGCCGCCGCAAGGAGGCCGTCGTGCGCGTGCGCCTGCTGCCCGGCTCCGGCAACTTCGTGCTCAACGGCCGCACCATCGAGGACTACTTCCCGAACAAGGTGCACCAGCAGCTGGTCAAGTCGCCGCTGGTGACCGTCGAGCGCACCGAGTCCTTCGACGTGCACGCCCGCCTGGTCGGCGGCGGCCCGTCCGGCCAGGCAGGCGCCCTGCGGCTGGCCATCGCCCGCGCCCTGATCGAGGTCACCCCGGAGGATCGTCCCGCCCTCAAGCGGGCCGGCTTCCTGACCCGTGACCCGCGTGCCACCGAGCGCAAGAAGTACGGTCTGAAGAAGGCGCGTAAGGCGCCGCAGTACTCGAAGCGCTGATTTCGGCATCGTCGACCTTCCGCGTCCGGCACCCTCGCGGGGCCGGACGCGGTACGGTCGTCGCGGCAGCTGTACGAGAGCAGGCTCCCAGCGAACAGCTGGTCGCCTGCTCTCGCGCTGTATGAAGACGCGGCGTTCGCAGGGCCTTCAAGGTGCACAGGCCGGTGCCTCCAGGGCCGACGCTCACGCCACAGATCATCAATGAGGGGCGAGGTATGGGACGGTTGTTCGGCACCGACGGAGTCCGCGGGCTTGCCAACGAGTCGCTGAGTCCGGAGTTCGCGCTGCGCGTCTCCGGCGCGGCCGCGCAGATCCTGAGCCGGGGCAAGAAGCGCGCGCTCGCAGTGGTCGGCCGCGACCCACGGGCCAGCGGCGAGATGCTCGAGGCCGCCGTGACCGCGGGGCTGACCGCGGCGGGTGTGGACGTGCTCTCGTTGGGGGTGCTGCCGACGCCGGCCGTCGCCTACCTCACCGGCCTGTACGACGCGTGCCTGGGCGTGATGATCTCCGCCTCGCACAACCCCATGCCCGACAACGGGATCAAGATATTCGCCGCGGGCGGGCACAAACTCGATGACGCGATCGAGGACCGGATCGAAGCGCTCGTCGCCGCCGAGACGCCGTTCCGCCCGACCGGCGCAGGCATCGGACGGGTGCGCAACGCGGCGGGCGCGCGGGACCACGGGCTGACCATCCCGGACCAGTACAGCCTCGCGGGCACCCATGAGCGCTATGTGGAGCACCTGGTGGAGGCCACCGGGCGGGATCTGTCCGGGCTGACCGTCGTGGTCGACTGCGCGCACGGCGCCGCCTCCGAGGTGGGGCCCCACGCGTACCGCGAGGCCGGCGCCACGGTGATCGCCATCAACGCCGAGCCGGACGGGCTGAACATCAACGACGGTTGCGGCTCGACCCATCTCGACCAGGTGCAGGCCGCGGTGGTGGAGCACGGCGCCGATCTCGGCCTCGCGCACGACGGCGACGCCGACCGCTGCCTGGCCGTCGACGCCTACGGCAATATCGTGGACGGCGACGCGATCCTGGCGATCCTGGCCCTCGCCATGCACGAGGCGGGCGAACTGACCGCGGACACCTTGGTCGCCACGGTGATGAGCAACCTCGGTCTGCACATCGCCATGCGGGCGGCCGGAATCACCTTGCGCACCACCGCCGTCGGCGACCGGTACGTGCTCGAGGAGCTGCGGCGCGGCGGCTTCACACTGGGCGGCGAGCAGTCCGGGCACGTGGTGTTCCCGCGCTACGGCACCACCGGCGACGGCATCTTGACCGGGCTACGCCTGATGGCGCGGATGGCGCAGACCGGGCGCACCCTGGCCGACCTGGCGGGCGTGCTGCAGCCCGTGCCGCAGATCCTGGTGAACGTACCGGTCAGCGATAAAGCCGTGGTCGCACGCGCACCCGAGATCCGAGACGCGGTGCTGGAGGCGGAGCGGGCGCTCGGCGACTCCGGGCGCGTGCTGCTGCGGCCGAGCGGCACCGAGCAACTGGTGCGAGTGATGGTGGAGGCCACCGACCCGGCCCAGGCGCGCCAACTGGCGGACGACCTGGCCAAGCGGGTCGCGGCTGTGTGATTTTTCCAGCGCCTGGGCCGCGAACGGCGCATGCTCGGTCTCGCTTCGCTCGAAACCTGGGGTTGGGGTGCGCGGGGGCGTTGGTTTCCGAAGTCAGGATTTAGTGCGCGCGGTTGGTGGTGGCTGGTCGTAGGTTGGCCAGTGCTGGTTGGTTTGTTGTATCCGGGGCGTGGGACTCGTCCTGGGCGGCGCAGACTGTGCTCTCGCAGCGCTCGGAACCGGGGTCTGGGTGAGCAGGGCGCGTCGCTCTCCGAGTTCAGGATTTAAGTGCAGGCGGTTGGTGTGGCTGGCCGCAGGTGGACTGGTATTGGTGACTCGTCGCGTACGCGGTCGCCGCTCGGCCGCGAGCCGGGCCGCGAACGGTGTATGCCCCGCGCTCGAAATCTGTAGGTGAGCCGGTGTTTTTGTAAGGTTGCATCGTGCGGCTGTGGGTCTCGGCTATGCGGGTGGGGGCGGGGAGCTGACTTCGGTTGTGTGGCACAGTCGGTCTCGCCAGAGGGCGATGGCTGCGGTCAGAGTGTTTCGGTGAGTACGCCCGCGGTCATGTGCCAGCGGCGGGTTGCGCGGACGGTGTCGAGCATGCGGCGGTCGTGGGTGACGAGCAGGAGTGTTCCGCTGAAGGATTCGACGGCCTGTTCCAGCTGCTCGATGGCGGGGAGGTCCAGGTGGTTGGTCGGCTCGTCCAGCACGAGCAGGTTCACCCCGCGGGCTTGGAGCAGGGCGAGGGCGGCGCGGGTGCGTTCACCGGGGGAGAGTGTGTCGCACGGTCGCAGCACGTGCGGGCCGCGCAGGCCGAATTTGGCCAGCAGCGTGCGTATGTCCGCCTCCGGCAGGTCCGGCAGTTCGGCGCCGAAAGTGTCGGCCAGCGCGGTGTTCCCGCGGAAGAGTCCGCGCGCCTGGTCCACCTCGCCGATTTCGACGCCGGAGCCCAGGCTCGCTGAACCGCTGTCCGGCTGGAGCCTCCCCAGCAGCATCGCCAGCAGGGTGGATTTTCCGGAGCCGTTCGCCCCGGTGAGCACGATGCGGTCGGCCCAGTCGACCTGGGTGGTGATCGGACCCAGCGTGAAGTCGCCGCGGGTGACCGTCGCCCGGGACAGCGTCGCTACCACCGAGCCGCTGCGCGGAGCCGCGGCGATGCTCATGCGCAGCTCCCATTCCTTGCGTGGTTCCTCCACCGCGTCGAGTCGTTCGATGCGGCGCTGGGTCTGCCTGGCCTTGGCAGCCTGTTTCTCGGTGGATTCGGCGCGCATCTTGCGGCCCGCCTTGTCCGAGTCCAGCTTCCTCGGGTCACGCGCCTTGCGCCGCGCGTTGCGGACACCGTGTTCGAGCCAGTTGCGCTGCATCTGTGCGCGGGCCTCCAGGCCCGCTTTGGTGTCGGCGTACTCGTCGTAGGCCTCGCGCGCGTGCTGCCGGGCGATCTCCCGCTCCATCAGATACGCCTCGTACCCACCGTCGTACAGCCCGACCTGCTGCTGGACGAGGTCGAGCTCCACGATGCGATTCGCGGTGCGCGCCAGGAACTCCCGGTCGTGGCTGATCACCATGAGCGGCACCCGCACGCCCGCGACGAACTGCTCCAGCCGGGCCAGTCCGTCGAGGTCCAAGTCGTTGGTCGGCTCGTCCAGCAGCAGGATGTCGAAGCGGGACAGCAGGACGGAGGCGAGTCCGGCGCGCGCGGCCTGACCACCGGACAACCCGGTCATCGGGGTGTCCAGCCCGCCGGGCAGGCTGTCGGCCAGGCCGATGTCGGCGGCGACCTCGTGGGCGCGCTGGTCCAGGTCGGCCCCGCCGAGAGCGAGCCAGCGCTCCAGCGCGGGGGAGTACTCGTCCGGCCCGCCTTCGGCGAGGCGCTCGGCCGCGGCGTCCATGGTTCGCTGCGCCTCGGCGACACCTGTTCGGCGGCAGAGGAATTCGAAGACGGTCTCGCCGTCGACCCGCTGTGCCTCCTGAGCCAGGTAACCGACCGTGGCGTCCGGGGGGCTGAGCGTGATGCTGCCCGTTGGCGCGTGCCGGTCGGCGAGCATGCGCAACAGGGTCGACTTGCCCGCGCCGTTCACGCCGACCAAGCCGATCACGTCGCCCGGCGCGAGGGTCAGATCGAGCTCGGCGAACAGCGTGCGCTCGCCGTGACCGGCCGACAGGCCGCGGGCATGCAGAGTGGTGCTCACCTGCACGAGTCTGCCGTGCTCGGGGTCGGACCCTGACCTCGCCCCGGGAGAAATCAGGGTCGGTATCGGCCGCCGGGCCGATGGCGGGGCCCGCGGAGCGGGGCACAGTGGAGGTCGTAGCCATCACCGCCAGAGAGGGAAGACCAATGACCGCACCGACCCGCCGTTTCACCCGCTCCACCCACGACAAGTGGATCGCAGGCGTCTGCGGTGGCCTCGCCGAGTACCTCGGCTGGAACGCCAACGTCGTCCGTCTGCTGTTCGTGGTGTCGTGCCTGCTGCCCGGTCCGCAGTTCGTCATCTACTTGGTCCTGTGGTTGCTGATGCCGAAGAAGTGAGCTGGGAGGCTGCGTCGGGCCCGCGTGAGTGTCAGGATGGAACGATGCCGCTGCAGCGGCACCGCACCACCGTATGAGTCCCGCTGAGGAGGAGTCATGATCACCTCGGGCGAATTCCCCGGACTGGATATACCCGGAATCGACGCGTCCTCGTCACTCGATGGGCTGGGTGCGATCGAACTGCACCACCCGACCCAGGACATCGACGGCGACGGCACCCTGGACACCATCACCACGACGGGTGAGGAGGCGATGCAGGTCTGGACCGACTACGACCACGACGGCTTCGCCGATCACGTCACCGTGGTGGAGAAGGACGGCGACTACGCCGCATGGGAATTCCATCGCCACCCGGACGGCACCTCCGAGTGGGTTCGCACCGACCGGGGCAGGATCGGCAGCTAGTCTTCGCCGCGGGAGCGGAATTCAGGGGAACCGGGTGTCGGCGTGTTGCGTCGAAGGAAGTACGGCGGCATCCGGCGCGAACGGGATTCGCGTCGGCGCAATGACACTACGAGCACGGAGGGGAATCGTGGGCGGGTCGGAGACGGTCGGTGTGCGGACGGGGGAGCTCGGTGCGCTGGGCAGCGACTACCGGAGATCGGCGGACGCGGTCCGCGACCAGGCGAAGCGAATCGCCGACCATCCGTTCGGCATCGGCGACGAGGCGGGTCGCGGCTACGCGCCGCAGGGAATCGCGGTGCATCAGGGTCTCGAACGGATCAGTGCGTGGCTACGCACGTGGAGTGAGGCCACCACCGCGACCGCGGACGCGCTCGGGGCCGCCGTGGTGGCCTACGCCGAGACCGACCAGCAGCGCGCCGGCGAGACGAACAAGACATGAGACCGACGAATGACCCGTGTTCGCACCGGCGACGCCACACATTCGAGGAGTCGGAATCATGACGGTTTCCTGGCAGGGCAAGTCGATCGACACCCTCTTGGACGAGGGCACCGCGGGGCTGCGGTACTGGATCGAGTTCATGCCGCTGTACGAGGCGGCGTTCGGCGGCGATGGCGGGCGCGGGAATGTCGCCGAACTGCTGGCGATGTACGACGCGCAGCGCGGCATGCGGCTGGAGAAGCTGGAGCAGGCGGGCGAGGCGCTGAAAGTCGCCCTGTCCGAGGTCGATCGCCAATGGGACGCGCAGCAGGGCTACACCCGCCGGCTGCCCGAGTTGTGGCAGGGCGCGGCGGCCACCGCGGCGCTCGACATGCTCGGCAAGCAGTCGATTCTGGCCGACGAGGACCGGCAGCACGCCCGAGCGGCCATGGCCGTGATCGCCGACATGGCGGCCGCGTTGCGCTCGGCGGTCGCCGCGAAAGCGTTCGCTACCAGGGAGCTGCTGGAGGGCCCGATAGGCGGCGGCAAAGTCGTCCGGATCGACGGCAAGACTCCCGAAGACGTGAAAGTCGTTGTGGATGTGCACAATGCGCGGGAGTGGATCGACGCGGACCAGGTGCGCGCACTCGGCCGTATCTTCCCGGCGCTGGCGGTGCCGGAGGACAAGATCAACAAAAGTGTGCTCGGCTTCATCAATTCCGACAGCAGGAATCTGCTCACCGGCGCGTACGGGGACCGGGTCCGCAGCGTCACCGAGGAGTGGCTGACCAAGACTTTCCGACCCGACTTCGATCGGAAACTGACGTCCTATGTCGACGTCTGCGCCGAGGTCGACCGCCTGTTCACGGATCAGTACAAGAATCTGGCCGATGCGCTGGCGCAGGTCGCCGAGCGGTCCTACCCGTACCCGGAAGCCCCGGCGGCACCGCAGCCCGGGGCGCCCGCCGTCCAGGACGAGCCCGAGGCCACGGGATCTCCCGGGCCGCCCGGCGCGCCCGCCGCCACGGTCCCGGCGAGCGCCACACCGAGCGGCATCCCCACGTCCACCACTCCGAGCGCTCCGGTCACGCCCAGCACGCCGGCGACGCCGAGCATGCCCACCACCCCGGAGCCCAGACTGCCGTCGCTGGACGGACTGGCCGCGATCAGCCAGGTGGCGCGGGAGTTCCCCTCGGTGGCAACGGGTGTCGGCGAGGCACTGAATCTCGGGTTGTCCGCGCTGAGTGGCGCCATCACCAGCGGAGTCGACGACGTGATCGAAAAGCTCATGCAGAGCACCGAAGCCGACGACGGCGTCGATGACGACAAGGACGAAACTCACCGGCCGAAGGCGGAATTCGATCTCGGCGACAAGCACGTGCGGTTCGAGATGGGGCCGGACGGCCAGGTGAAACTCCTCCTCTCCGAGGCGACGGGCGAGGTGCGGGAGTTCACCGTCGAGCTGAACGAGCACGGGATGCCGATCATCTCGGCGACCGAGCCGAAACCCGAGGACGCGCAGCCTGCGGCTCCGGAGTCCGAGGATGCCCAGCCTGCGGCTCCGGAGTCCGAAGCACCGGAGTCCGAGGCGCGGAAGTCCGAGGTGCCGGAGTCAGAGGCGCCGGAGTCGGAGGAGAAGGCGGCACCCAGCCCGGCTCCCGCCCCGGACACCGATGCGGAGCAACCCGGTCTGCCGGGCGCCACCCCGCCGAGCGCCCGGCGCGAAGAAGACGGCGAGCACTACCCGAAGCCGATGCCGAAACAGGGCGAGCCGGAATCGGACGCGCCGGTGGACAGCGGCGCGGAACTGGCCGAAGCGGGGCCGCTGGGTGCGGAGCTCGCGGAGGCGGGCCCACTGTGAGCGCGGCCGGATGACTGCCGCCACACCGGACGAGCGAGGAGGGGCGACATGGTGAACTACGCCGAGGAAGCCAGGCAACTCGGCGCCGAGAACCAGCGCCGAATGTCACTGCTGCTCGACGAGATCCAGGCGATCAACGAGGAGACCGCGGCGACCGGCCGGGAGTTCGCCGACCGCCTGGTCGCCGACATGAACGAATTCTGGACTGCGCATGCGGGCGAACCGGACGAGGCCGCGGTCGAGGCGGAGAAGCAACGGCTGGAAGACGAAGCGCGGGAGCAGCGCGAGGCCATCGCCCGGTCGATGGCCGCCCGCCGGGCGAATCAGACGGTCACTCCGGTCGACGATGAGGACGAGGAGGCCAAGTTCTACCAGCGCAAGAGCTGGCTGATCTGACCGGCGCGGCGGCCTTCGGCGTCCGCGCTACCGCCGCAGCAGTGCGGCGAGTTGCCCCACCTTCAGCTTCGGCGCCTCATCCTCCTGGGGCGCGTCCGGGTCGACGACGGTGGTGTGCGGGATGACTTCGTCCGGGTCCGCGAAGGCGCGGTAGGTCTTGTCGCCCGCCAGCGTGGCGAGCAGGTAACCGGCCAGCAGCGCGCGGGTGGTGCGGGCGGTCTTGGCTTCGTGCTTGCCCGCGCCCACGGCGGCGAGCACGCGGCGGCCCTCGATGATGCCGTTGTGCGAGGCCTTGTCGACGGCGCGCAGGATGGCGGAGCCGCCCCACGCGGTGGCCAGCGGAATGGCGTTGGAGCTGACCGAGGTGATGTCGGTCGCGCCGGCCAGGATCAACGCCGGAATGTCGAGTTCGGGCGCGCCTGCCTCGGCGGCGGGCGCCGTCGGCGCGGGAAACAGCGCCGCGACGGTGGCGACGTCGCGGCGGCAGGCCGCGAGCACGGCGGCGCCCGCGCCCATGCCGTGTCCGGCCAGGGCGAGGCGCTCCGGATGCACGCTGATCTCGCCGTCGCCGAGCCGCACGCCGGTGCAGATGTCGAGCGTGGTGAGCAAATCGGCGGCCAGGCCCAGATGTGACGGAATCGGCCCGCGCTCGGTGTCCGGGGCGGCGGCCACGATTCCCCAGGAAGCGAGGTGCTCGAGCAGGGTGCGATAGTGGCTCCCCCGGTCAGCCAGCCGTGTCCGAACGCCACGGCAGGTAGATTCCGCCCGGACTCGGGCGTGAACACCACCCCCGGCTGGCCGGCGATGGCCAGATTGCCACGCAACACGCGGTGCGGGCCACGGCTGGTCAGGGTGCTCAGTAGCGATTTCACAGACGCCGACACGACGTGAACGTTATCCGATAAGTAGTGTGGTGAGCCATGTGCGGAATCGTGGGGTACGTCGGGTACCGAGACGCGCTCGGCGTCGTCGTTGACGCGTTGCGCCGCATGGAATATCGCGGATACGACTCCGCGGGTGTGGCGATCCTGGACGGCGCGGGCGCGCTGGCGGTGGAACGCAAGGCGGGTCGCCTGGCCAATCTGGAGGCCGAACTCGCGGAATCCGGGATGGACCGCTTCGCGGGCACCACGGGAATCGGGCACACCCGCTGGGCCACGCACGGCGCGCCGACCGACCGCAACGCGCATCCGCACCGGGACGACAGCGGCAAGGTCGCCGTGGTGCACAACGGCATCATCGAGAACTTCGCTCCGCTGCGTCGTGAGCTGGAGGACGCCGGTGTCGAACTGAGCAGCGACACCGACACCGAGGTCGCCGTGCACCTGGTGGCCCGTGCGTACGCCAACGGCCCGACCGCCGGTGATTTCGCGGCCAGCGCGCTGGCCGTGCTGCGCCGCTTGGAGGGTGCGTTCACCCTGGTCTTCACTCATGCCGACCACCCGGACACGATCGTGGCCGCGCGCCGCTCCACGCCGCTGGTCGTCGGCGTCGGCAAGGGCGAGATGTTCATCGCCTCGGACGTCACGGCGTTCATCGAGCACACCCGCGAGGCGGTCGAACTCGGCCAGGACCAAGCCGTCGTGATCACCCTGGACAGCTACCGGGTCACCGACTTCGCGGGCAACGACGCCGGTTCGCGCACCCGCCCGTTCACCATCGACTGGGACCTGGCCGCAGCCGAGAAGGGCGGCCACGACTACTTCATGCTCAAGGAGATCGAGGAGCAGCCCGCCGCGGTCGCGGACACGCTGATGGGCCATTTCAGCACCGACCACGACGGTGCGGGCCGGATCGTGCTGGACGAGCAGCGCCTCGCCGACCAGGAGTTGCGCGACTTCGACAAGGTGTTCGTCGTCGCGTGCGGCAGCGCCTATCACTCCGGTCTGCTGGCGAAGTACGCCATCGAGCATTGGACGCGGCTGCCCGTCGAGGTCGAGCTGGCCAGCGAATTCCGCTACCGCGATCCCGTGCTGGACCGTTCCACGCTGGTGGTGGCGATCTCCCAGTCCGGCGAGACCGCCGACACGCTGGAGGCGGTGCGACACGCGAAGGAGCAGAAGGCGCGCGTCCTCGCGATCTGCAACACGAACGGCGCGCAGATCCCCCGCGAGTCCGACGCGGTGCTCTACACCAGGGCCGGGCCGGAGATCGGCGTCGCCTCCACCAAGGCGTTCCTGGCTCAGGTGACCGCGAATTACCTGGTCGGGCTCGCCTTGGCGCAGGCGCGCGGCACCAAGTACCCGGACGAGGTCGCCCGTGAGTTCGCCGAACTCGAGGCTATGCCGAAGCTGGTCGAACGCGTGCTGGAGACCGCGCCGCAGGTGCGGGCGATCGCGCGGGAGCTCGCGCAGGTGCCGACGGTGCTGTTCCTCGGACGTCACGTCGGCTACCCGGTGGCGTTGGAAGGCGCGCTCAAGCTCAAGGAGCTGGCCTACATGCACGCGGAGGGGTTCGCGGCCGGCGAGCTCAAGCACGGGCCGATCGCGCTGATCGAGGACGGCCTCCCGGTGATCGTGGTGATGCCGTCGCCGAAGGGGCGCGCGGTACTGCACTCGAAGCTGCTCAGCAATATCCGGGAGATCCAGGCTCGCGGCGCGCGCACCATCGTGATCGCGGAGGAAGGCGACGACACCGTTCGCCCGTTCGCCGACGATCTCATCGAGATCCCCAGCGCGCCGACGCTGTTCCAGCCGCTGTTGTCGACGGTCCCGCTGCAGATCTTCGCCGCCGAAGTGGCCCAGGCGCGCGGCTACGACGTCGACAAGCCACGCAACCTGGCCAAATCCGTCACCGTGGAATAGTTCAGCGGCCACGCACCCTCGAGTGCGCGGCCGCCGCTCCGCGGTCAGGCGCCTATGCGTGCACGGTGGCCAAAGGCTGCGCCGGCTCGGCTGGGGCGCGACGTTCGAGGTAGCCGGACGTGACCGCGAGTACCAACGCGACCAGGACCAAGCCCACACCGACCCAGTTGGGGGAGGTGTAGCCGAGACCCGCGGCGATCACCACCCCACCGAGCCAGGCGGACACGGCATTGCCGAGATTGAACGCGCCGATATTGACCGCGGAGGCCAGGGTGGGCGCGCCCGCTGCCTGGTCGAGGACGCGCTTCTGTAGCGGCGGGACGGTCGCGAAGCCGAGGGCGCCGATCAGCACGACCGTGACCGCGGCGCCGACCTTGCTGTGCGCCGTGGCGGTGAACAGCGCGAGGACGATCGCGAGCCCGCCGAGCGTGAGGTACAGCATCGGCATCAGGTGCCGGTCGGCGAACTTGCCGCCGATCAGGTTGCCGAGGAAGAAGCCGAGACCGAACAGCACGAGCAGCCAGGTGACCGAGCTTTCCGCATAGCCGGTGACCTCGGTCATCATGGGCGCGAGGTAGGTGATCGCGGCGAACACGCCGCCGAAGCCGAGCACTGTCATCGCCATGGCGAGCAGCACCTGGGGATTGCGGAACACCGCGAGTTCGGTGCGCAGCGCGGCATCCGCGGGCGCGGGTTGCGCCGGAACCAGCGCCGCGACGCCCACCAGGCCGATCAGCCCGACCAGCGCGACGAACAAGAAGGTCAGCCGCCAGCCGAAGTACTGCCCGAGCAGCGTGCCCAGCGGAACGCCCACCATCGTGGCGACGGTGAGCCCGGTGAACATGATCGCGATCGCACCGGCGCGCCGGTCGGGGCCGACCAGTGTTCCCGCGACGACCGCGCCGATCCCGAAGAACGCGCCGTGGGCGAGCGAGGCCACGATCCGCCCGGTGAGCATCAACCCGAAGGTCGGTGCGACGGCGGACAGGACGTTGCCGAGGACGAGCAGCGCCAGCATGCCGAGCAGCATGCGCTTGCGCGATACCCGGGTGCCGAGCCCGGTCATCAGCGGCGCACCCGCCACGACGCCGAGCGCGTACCCGGTGACCAGCAGGCCCGCGGTGGGGATGGATACCGCGTAGGTGCCCGCGATGTCGGGAAGCAGACCGACGACGACGAATTCCGTCGTCCCGATTCCGAACGCCCCGAGGGTGAGGGCGAGGAGTGCGAGGGGCATATATGAGCCTCCAGGAACGTTGCGTCCAAACTTTACAAGCGGCAACAATAATTGCAGGCGCACTTTAATTGCAAGCGCGGGCTACTGCGTAGCCCGTCTATCCTGGAGGCCTGATCCCCGACGCGAAGGAACGCCGATGACCGCGGATGCCGCTCTGACCGGCCTGGCCGATGGTTGGTACGCACTCTCGCTGCTGCACGACCGGATCGAGGCGCATATCGAACGGTCGCTGCAATCCGGTCACGACCTGAGCGTTCGGGAGTACTCGCTGCTGCTCGTCCTGAGCCGTCAGCACGACGGGCCGGGCGGGCACCTGCGGATGAACCAGGTCGCCGAGGCCGTGGTGCTGAGCCAGAGCGCCACCACTCGCCTGGTGTCCCGGCTCGAGGACCGCGGCCTGCTCCAGCGCTACCTCTGCCCCGACGACCGCCGCGGCATCTACACCGATGTCACTCCGGCCGGCCTGGATCTGCTCGAACAGGCTCGTCCCACGCACGACGCCGCCTTGGCCGGCGCCCTCGGCCAAGCCGCCGCCGATCCGGAACTCGCTCCCCTCGTAGCCGCGGTCGAAGCCCTGAACACCAGCTCGGCCCGCGGCGCCCGCCCCCGGGACTACCGTCCGGTGTGAACAGCAATTCCGGATCGTTCGGCACGTGCGCGCTATCGGACGGTGACCGACCCGCGCATCTCCGGGTGCAGTGAGCAGAGGTAGCGGTAGTTGCCCGGGGTGGTGAAGGTGTAGCTCCACTCGCCCTGGTCGAAGATCGGGCTGTTGATGCCCATCGCCTTGTCGCCGATGCCCTGCACGCTGTGCGGGACCTTGTCGTCGAATTTCCAGGTGACCGTGTCGCCGACCTCGATGGTGACTTCCGCCGGGGAGAATTTCATGTCGTCCACCGCGACGGTGGCGGCGGCGGGCTTGCGCTCGCCGGTCTGCTGAGCGGTGGTGGTCGGCCGAGCCGGTTTCCTCGTAGTGGTGGCGGCCGAACCGGATTCGTCGCCACCGCAGCCGGACAGCAGCAGCGCCCCGGCGAGGGCGGCTCCCGTGATGGCGCGGAGGGTCCCGGTGCGGTGACGGACGCTTGGCATGATGGCCAAGCGTAGTAGCCCACACCGACGGAGGGAGCGGCGATGTCCACGCAGCGGGGCTATTTCACGGTCGAGGAGGTGCGCGCGGCGGAGGCCGAGCTGTTCACCCGCGTGCCGGACGGCGTGCCGATGCGTCGTGCGGCGCACGGCTTGGCCACGGTGGTGGCGGGCGAACTCCGGGAGCGCACCGGGGGGGTCGCGGGACGAGCGGTCACCTTGCTGGTCGGGTCCGGCGACAACGGCGGCGACGCGCTGTGGGCCGGAGCGCAGTTGCGCCGCCGTGGCGTCGCGGTCACCGCGGTCCTGCTGAACCCGGAGCGCGTGCACGCGAAAGGACTCGCGGCGCTGTGCGACGCGGGCGGACGGGTCGCCGACGACCCGGGCGACCCCGACCTGGTGATCGACGGCATCGTCGGCATCTCCGGTCGTGGCCCGCTGCGGCCGCAAGCGGCGGAAATCGTTGCGGCGCTGCACGCTCCGATCGTCGCGGCCGATCTGCCCAGCGGCGTCGACCCGGGCACCGGCGCGATCGACGGCCCGGCCGTCCGTGCGGAGGTCACGGTGGCCTTCGGTGCGTACAAGCCCGTGCACGTCCTCGCTGCGCCGCAGTGTGGCCGAATCGAGCTGGTCCCCATCGGTTTGGACCTGCCGGAGCCGAGTCTGGTCGCGCTGGAGCCGGCATCGATCGGCGCCGCGTGGCCGGTTCCCGGTCCGTCCGACGACAAGTACACGCAGGGTGTGACGGGTATCTGCGCGGGCAGCGCAACATATCCCGGCGCCGCGGTGCTGTGCGCGGGCGCCGCCGTGGCCGCGACTTCGGGCATGGTGCGGTATGCGGGAACCGCGGCGGCCGAGGTGCTGAACCACTTCCCCGAGGTGATCGCCACCCAGCGGATCGCCGATACCGGTCGCGTCCAGTCCTGGGTCTTCGGCCCCGGCGCGGGCACCGACGCCGACGCCGGGCAGCGCCTTGCCGCGATCCTGGCAACCGACCTCCCGGTGGTGGTCGACGCCGACGGTCTGACCCTGCTGGCCACGGAGCCGGAACTGGTGCGTGGCCGCGCGGCCCCTACGGTCCTGACCCCGCACGCGGGCGAGTTCGCTCGCCTCACCGGCCGCGAACTCGGCCCGGACCGGGTGGCCGCGGTCCGGGAGCTCTCCGATTCCTGGCAGGTCACGGTGCTGCTGAAAGGCCGCGCCACGCTTGTGGCAGCACCGGGCCGTCCCGTCCTGGTCAACGAAGCGGGCGGTTCGTGGGCCGCGACCGCGGGCGCGGGGGATGTGCTCTCCGGCATCATCGGGACGCTGCTCGCGGCGGGCCGCGACCCTGCCTGGTCGGCCGCCGCGGCCGCGCGGGTGCACGCGCTGGCCGCGAACCTCGCCGCCCATGACGACGCGCCCTCGGGAGCCCCCATCTCCGCCAGTGTCCTGGCAGCTCATGTCCGTCCCGCGATCGGTGTCCTGCGTCGCCTCGCGCACCCCTTCTGACTTGTCCTCAGTCCTTCCCGCGCCCTGGCCACCGGGTCGGCGTGCTCACGCAGGTCGCTCACTCGGCGACAGCACTATCGAGCCGAGGCCACCCGCAGGTCGCCGCCGTGCGCGGCGATCCACTCGGTCCGGAGCCGCAGGCTTCTACTGAGCCCCGGCGCGACTTCGCGAGCACCGAGCATGCGCTGATGTGTCGGCGGAACGACGGTGTCGAAGTCGATGGTCCGACAAAGGCCGTGCCGTCGCGGGCCGGAGTTCGGTGCGTATTCGAAGCCTTGACGGCTGCCCAGCGACCCGGTTTGCTGAGGTCCGCGTCTATCGCGCTGTCGAAATCGGCGCCCGTCGTGGCGCCGATCACGCGTGCCGACCGGCGCGCAAACCGAGTGGAACCGGAACCGAGCGCGCCAATAGACTCGGCTGATCCTGTACCACCTCACTGGTACGGCTCGAATCCCCGGAGAGGCGGAACCGACTGCCGTGAATGCGCAAGTGGAAACGGTCATCGACCTGGATGCCATCGCCCACAACGTGCGGATCCTGCGGGAACACGCAGGCGATGCCGCGGTGCTGGCGGTGGTGAAGGCCGACGCCTACAACCACGGCGCGGTCGAGGTGGGCAGGGCTGCTCTCGCGGCGGGGGCGGCCGAGCTGGGCGTCACCACGGTGGCCGAGGCCGTGCAGCTGCGCGCGGCCGGGATCACCGCACCCATCCTGTGCTGGCTGCACAACACCGAAACCGACTTCGCGGCCGCGGTGGCCGCCGATGTGGAGATCGGCATCTCCTCGCTCTCCCACTTGCGAGCGGTCGAGGCCGCGGCGCGGGAGGTGGGCCGTACGGCGACGGTCTCCGTGAAGGTGGACACCGGCCTGAACCGCAACGGCGTGTCGCCGGTCGAGTACCCGGAGGTACTGGCCGCGCTGCGCACGCTGGTCGACGAGCAGGCGGTGCGTTTCCGCGCGATCTTCTCTCACCTCGCGCACGCCGACGAGCCGGAGCACCCGAACAACGACGTGCAACGCGCCCGCTTCCTGGAGGCGATCGCCACCGCCAAGGAGCACGGCTTGGAGCCGGAGCTGGTGCACATCGCCAACTCCGCCGCCACCCTGACCCGGCCCGACCTGGCCTTCGACCTGGTCCGGCCGGGCATCGCGATGTACGGCCTGTCGCCGATACCGGACAACGATTTCGGCCTGCGCCCGGCGATGACGTTCCAGGCCCGGGTGGCCCTGGTCAAGCGGGTGGCCGCAGGTGAAGGCGTTTCCTATGGGCACCAGTGGATCGCGCCGCACGACACCACCGTCGCGTTGATCCCGGCGGGTTACGCCGACGGCGTGTTCCGTCCCTTGAGCGGACGATTCGACGTCTGGCTCGGCGGGGCTCGGCGCAGAAACGTCGGCCGGGTGTGCATGGACCAGTTCGTCGTCGACCTGGGTGACAACGCGGCCGGTGTCCGGGAAGGCGATACCGCTGTCCTCTTCGGCGCGCGACCGCATGCCCAGGAATGGGCGGACCTGCTCGGCACCATCCACTACGAAGTGGTGTGCTCGCCGCGCGGCCGGGTCACCCGGCGCTTCATCGGTGACGTGCGATGAGCCGCTTCCGGGTGACCCCGCTGCGAGGCGGGCTGGCCACTGTGGGTGTCGTTGGTGCGCTGGCGGGCGCCCACGCCCTGCGTCGCGCCGGCGCGCGCGTGCTGTGGCCCGCGCGCGGCGACGACCACCGCGACGAGGATTTCGGGCTGATCGATGCCGACCGCGCGGGCACGGTGCTCGCCGATGACGGCGTTGCCTTGGCCACGCGGACCTGCGGCCCCGACGACGCGCCGGTGACGGTGATCTTCGTGCACGGCTTCTGCAACAGCATGGCGTCGTTCCACTTTCAGCGGCGTGACCTGGAAAGGCGGTGGGGCGCACGGGTTCGCATGGTGCTGTTCGACCTGCGCGGGCACGGCCGTTCCGGCGTGCCGAGCGCGGCGAGCTGCACCATCGCCCAGCTCGGGCGCGACCTCGCGGCAGTGCTGCGCGCCACCGCCGCGACCGGACCGGTGGTGCTGGTCGGGCATTCGCTGGGCGGGATGGCGATCCTGGCCGCGGCCGCGCGATTCCCGGATCTGTTCGCGGCGAGGGTGATCGGGATCGCACTGCTGTCGACCGCGGCCGCCGAGGTCACCGCGGCGGGCATCGGGCAGCTGCTGCGCAATCCGGCGATCGACGGCTTCCGGCTGGCGGTGCTCACCGCGCCCGCGCTGGTGCAGGCCGGACGTGTCACCGCGCGGCACGTGATCACGCCGATCCTGCACGTCAGCTCGTTCCACGGTCCGGTGAGCCCGACCCTGTCGCGTTTCACGACGCTGATGATCGACCGGACGCCGGTGGAGACCATCGTGAAGTTCCTCCAGTCCATCGAGCTGCACGACGAGTCGGCCGCGTTGCCGGCTCTGGCGGACACACCGGTGCTGGTGCTCGGCGGCGCCCACGATCTGGTGATCCCGTTCCGCAATTCGCGTGCGCTGGCCGAGGCGCTGCCGGGCAGCGAGCTCATCCGGCTGGACGGCGCGGCGCACATGCCGCACATGCAGTACCCGGACATCGTCAACGCCGCGCTGGAGCGATTGCTGGTACGCGCCGGTGCGATCGAGCCGGTGGCCGGGGACGCTTCGGAGGTGGCCGGTGGCTGATCCGGGGTATCGGGTGTTGCCCACCGTCGCCGACACCGAGGCGCTCGGCCGGGAACTGGCCACGGATCTGCGCGCCGGTGATCTGGTGGTGCTGGACGGGCCGCTCGGTGCGGGCAAGACCGCGCTCACCCGCGGCATCGCGGCGGGGCTCGGCGTACAGGGACGGGTCAGCTCGCCGACGTTCATCATCGCCCGCCAGCACCGCGCCGGGCAGCGCGAAGGCGGGCCGCCGGTGCCCATGGTGCACGTGGACGCCTATCGGCTCGGCGGCGATCTCGATGAGCTGGACGCACTGGATCTGGACACCGATCTGCATCAGGCGGTGGTGGTGGTGGAGTGGGGCCGCGGCGTGGTGGAGCACCTCGCGGAGCGTCACCTGCGCGTGCTGCTGTCGCGTACGCCGGATTCGGATGTGCGCACCGCGATCTGGGAATGGGTGGATTAGCTATCGGGTAGCTATGCGTCGGTGACGCTTACCACCCGGTATCGTTGGGCCAATCATGCTTGTACTAGCCGTCGACACCGCGACACCCGCCGTCACAGCGGGACTGGTGGAGCTGGAGCCGGGCGCCGACGTGGCGAATCCCGTCCGGGCACGGACCGTCGCCTCCCGGGTGCGCGTCGATCCCCGTGCCCACGCCGAGGTGCTCACCCCGCAGATCCTCGAATGCCTCTCCGAGGCAGGCCGTTCCAGGACCGAAGTCGACGCGATCGTCGTCGGCGTGGGTCCGGGGCCGTTCACCGGCCTGCGCGTCGGCATGGCCACCGCGGCCGCCTTCGGTGACGCGCTCGGCATCCCGGTCTACGGCGTGTGCAGCCTCGACGCGATCGCCGCCGACGCTGCCGCCGACCCTGCCGTGGCGCCTACGGTCGACCTCCCGGCCGACGCCGAACTGCTCGTGGTGACCGACGCGCGGCGGCGCGAGGTGTACTGGGCGCGGTATCGGCAAGGCGACCGGGTGGCCGGACCCGAGGTGTGCAAGCCCTCCGATCTGGACACGGACCAGGCCACGGCTATCGCCGGATCCGCTTCGCACGTCGACTTCTTCGACCTTCCCGTAGTCCCCGCCGAGACGCCGTCGCCCATCGGGTTGGTGCGCGTCGCGGCTGCCGAGCTGCTGTCGCGCAGCGTGCCCGAGCCGCTGGTTCCGCTGTACTTGCGCAGGCCGGACGCGGTGGAGAACGCCTACCGCCGACTCGACCGGACGGGAGCGTGACGTCCGTGGCTTTCCGCATCGAGCCGATGGTGGCCGCCGACATCACCCGCTGCGTCGAACTGGAGCAGCTGCTGTTCCCGGAGGACGATCCGTGGGCCGCCGTGGCGTTCAGGTCCGAGCTGGCCGGCCGGCACAACCGCTACATCACCGCACGCGACGACGACGGGCGAATGGTGGGCTACGCGGGTATCGCCCTGCTGGGTGATGCCGAACACCCCGAGGCCGAGGTGCACACCATCGGCGTCGATCCCCGCTGCCACCGCGCGGGTGTGGGCACCCTGCTGCTGGAGGCGCTGCTCGCCGAGGCAGGCAGGCGCGGTGGACCGGTGTTCCTGGAGGTCCGCACCGACAACGCGCCCGCGATCGCGCTGTACGCCAAGCACGGCTTCCACATCATCGGCTTGCGCAAGAACTACTACCACCCCAGTGGCGCGGACGCGTACACGATGCGCAGGCCCGCCCTGAGCACCGAGGACCGGCGTTGGCGCACCCCGGACGAGGTGCTGTCGTGATCATCATGGGCATCGAAAGCTCCTGCGACGAAACCGGAGTCGGCATCGTCCGCCGCCACCCCGACGGCACGTGCGAACTGCTCGCCGACGAGGTCGCCTCCAGCGTGGAGCAGCACGCGCGCTTCGGCGGCGTCGTCCCCGAGATCGCCTCGCGCGCCCATCTGGAGGCGATCGTGCCCGCCATGCGCCGCGCGCTGTCGGCGGCGGGGATCGCGAAGCCGGACGCGCTGGCGGTGACCATCGGCCCCGGCTTGGCCGGTGCGCTACTGGTCGGCGTCGCCGCCGCGAAAGCGTATGCGGCGGCCTGGGACGTGCCTTTCTACGCGCTCAACCATCTGGGCGGGCACGTGGCGGTGGACACCCTGGAACACGGGCCGATGCCGCCGTGCGTCGCCCTGCTGGTGTCGGGCGGGCACACCCACCTGCTGCACGTCACGGATCTGGCCGAGCCGATCGTCGAGCTGGGCAGCACCGTCGACGACGCGGCGGGCGAGGCGTTCGACAAAGTGGCGCGCCTGCTCGGGCTGGGTTTCCCCGGCGGTCCGGCCCTGGATGCCGCCGCGGCGAGCGGTGATCCGCGCGCCATCGCCTTTCCCCGGGGTATGACCGGGCCGCGCGATCCGCGCTACGACTTCTCCTTCTCGGGACTCAAGACCGCGGTGGCCCGCTACGTGGAGGCAGCCCAGCGCGACGGCGTCGCCGCCGAGGATCTGCCCATTCCCGATATCGCGGCCTCGTTCCAGGAGTCGGTCGCGGATGTGCTCACCATGAAGGCGGTTCGCGCGGCCCAGGACGTCGGTGTCGGCACGCTGGTGCTCGGCGGAGGCGCGACGGCCAACTCCAGGATCCGCTCGATGGCCGAGGAGCGTTGCGCCGCGGCCGGTTTGACCCTTCGGGTGCCCAAGCCCCGGCTGTGCACGGACAACGGGGTGATGATCGCCGCACTGGGCGCGCATGTCATCGCGGGCGGCGCGGCGCCTTCGCCGCTGACGGTCGCTACCGATCCCGGTCTGCCGGTGTCGGTCAGCATGGTCCGCTGACCTGCTCGATCCCGGCGAGCGGCCGGTGATGTCCCGGCACGCCTTCGTGGGCTTGTCGGAGCAATCGAACTGTGGCCGGCTCAGTTCGGGAGGAACAGTCCCGGGTTCGACGCCGACCCGGAGTTCTCTCGCGGCGGAGGCGGCAGGCTCGACCGCGCGGGCGCCTGATTCGGTGCCGAGTTCGTGCCGGGAGCCGCGGCGCTCGGCCCGGTCGGCGACAGTGTGCGGCTCGACGGCGGCTCGGGCGAACCGGTCTGCGCCGCATTCGGATTGCCGAACAGCGGACCGAGTAGCTCGGGGAACGGTATCGGCGGGAGGTTCGGGTCCGGCCGCAGTGTGGGCTGCGTGGGCGTGATCACCTGCGTGGTCGGCGGAACGGCGGTCGCGCTCTGCGGCCCGCGTTCGGTGGTCGTCGGCGCGCTGCCCGCGCTGTCCACGGTGTGGCCGTGCGTGGTGGCCGCCGCGGTCGACGGCGGTGCGGATGTGGGGGGCGGCAGCTGGGAAGCGCTGCTCGTGGTGCCCGCGGGGGAGACCTCGTCGTCCGAGGTGGGCGCGAACGTCTTCACGCCGTAACCGACGATCAGGCCGACGACCACGAGGGCTCCGGCCAGGGTGCCGAACACCTTGGTGACCGTCCCCGCCGGCGCGTCGCCGCCGAGCGCGCTCACCGGGAACACCGAAGGTTGCACCGAATCCGCGATCAGCGCCGCGCCTTTCGCGGTCACCGCCTCGGGGTCCGGCACGGTGAACACCGGGACCTCCAGCGCGGCGGTGAGCGTGTCGAGCACCGCCGGGATGTTGGCGCCGCCGCCGATGACCGCGACCGCCTGCGGTGGCATGGGCGCGCGGGCGAACGCGGCCGTGACGAACAGCGCCAGGTCGCGCAGCAGGTCGGCGATCAACTCTTCGAAGTCGGCCCTGGTCAGCTTCAGCGGACGCCCGGCGACGTGGTCGATGGTGACCGCGGGCGCGATGGACAGATGCTCCTTCGCCGCGCGTCCCCGGTTGGTCAGCATGCCGCGGTTGGGCCGGGTGCCGCGCCGGGCGAAGTGCATGTCCACCAGATGGTGGTAGATCAGGTCATCGATAACCTTGCCGCTGACGACCGCGGTGCGATCGGAACGCAGCACGGATTCCTCGGTCCGGTCGGCGACGGTGACGCTGAGGCCGGAGGCGCCGAGGTCGACGATGGCGACGGTGTCGTAGCGGTCCAGCAGGCCGGTGTGCTTCAGGTAGGTCAGGGCGGCGGTGGCTTCCGGGATCAGCCGCAGGTCGCGCTGTTTGCCGGTGGCCGAACGGATTATCTGCGCCTGCTCCTTGGTGCGGTAGGCGACCGCGACACTGGTGGGCGGATGACCGGTCATCGGTTCGGCATCACGCGGCGCGCCCGCGAACCGCCCGCCGATCGGACCGATGATCTCGCGTGGCGGCTGCGTGGTCGGCAGCTGGGTGGTCATCAGCTCGATCGAGGAGGCCACCAGGTCACCGAGATCGGAATGGGCCGCGTCGGCGGAGACGACGCGGTAATCGAAGCTCTGCGCGCCGTTGGAAGCGGTGGCGACCAACGCCGAGCACACCACCTCCGCCCCGGCCGAGATGCCGAGGGATGTTCGCATGTTCACCTCCCTTCGAGCGGATGGTCATGGTGTCGCCGACCATCTCGAATGGACTGCCGGACCGCCGTGTGGATGACGCGCGACCCGGACCGGGAAACGAACCGGCCCCTCGTCCGGGTGGGTCGCGGGGACCGGCCATGGATCACGTGTGTATTGCTCTCTGGTGAAGCTGGTAGTGCGAGACGATCGTGCTGCGACGCTGCGTGTTTCGGCGGCGCTGTGGTACCTGTGTGCGGCCTCGCCCGCGCCCGCGCGGGCGAGGAACGTGGCGGCCGGACAGCGACCGTCGTCAATAGTGTCACAATCCGTTATCCGAACGTTACTGTTTCTCCGAACTTATCGCCAAGCCGGAGGCTGAATGGGCGCGCCGCGCAAAGTTGGCACCGCCCACCCTTGAGCGCTGGCACTCTCATGTATAGAGTGCTAGTCGGCACTGTGTGTAGTGCTTGTGCCAGCAGCTTGACCACTGGGCAGGGGTCCCGGCACCCGCGACGACGGGGCTATGCGCAGGGTCAGCACCGTGACCAACCGATGAGTCCGGGGCAACAGTCCCGGACGACCGAATCCCCTGAAAGTGGAGGGCTCAACGTGGCGAGCGTGAACATCAAGCCGCTCGAGGACAAGATCCTCGTCCAGGCCAACGAGGCCGAGACGACGACGGCCTCCGGCCTGGTCATCCCTGACACGGCGAAGGAAAAGCCGCAAGAGGGCACCGTTGTCGCCGTCGGTCCCGGCCGGTGGGACGACGAGGGCGAGAAGCGCATCCCGCTGGATGTCCAGGAGGGTGACACCGTCATCTACAGCAAGTACGGCGGCACCGAGATCAAGTACCAGGGCGAGGAGTACCTCATCCTGTCGGCGCGCGACGTGCTGGCCGTCGTCACCAAGTAGCCGATCAGGCACGCATGCGTTCCGCCCCGGTGTCTTTCGCGACCCGGGGCGGAACGCGTTCGGCGCCGACATCCCGGCACTGAATCACGCGGTGCGAGCGACGGGCCCGTAGGCGTCCGGAGCGCCGCAATCCACTACAGGAGCGAATCCTCATGGCAAAGCAGATCGAGTTCGACGAGAAGGCTCGCCGGGCTCTGGAACGCGGCGTCGACAAGCTCGCCGACGCGGTGAAGGTCACTCTCGGCCCGCGCGGACGGCATGTCGTGCTCGCGAAGTCCTTCGGCGGTCCGACCGTCACCAACGACGGCGTCACCATCGCGCGCGAAATCGAGCTGGAAGACCCGTTCGAGAACCTCGGCGCGCAGCTGGTCAAGAGCGTCGCCACCAAGACCAACGATGTCGCGGGCGACGGTACGACCACCGCCACCGTGCTGGCCCAGGCGCTGGTCCGCGCCGGGCTGAAGAACGTTGCCGCCGGAGCGAATCCGATCGTCCTCGGCTCCGGCATCGCCAAGGCCGTCGACGCGGTCTCCGAGGCGCTGCTCGCGCTGGCCACCCCGGTCTCCGGCGAGCAGGCCATCGCGCAGGTCGCGACGGTGTCCTCGCGGGACGAGGAGATCGGCGAGATGGTCGGCAAGGCGCTGACCACCGTCGGCAAGGACGGCGTCGTCACCGTCGAGGAGTCCTCGACGCTGCAGACCGAACTCGTCGTCACCGAAGGCGTGCAGTTCGACAAGGGTTACCTCTCGCCCTACTTCGTCACCGATCCCGACAGCCAGCAGGCCGTCCTGGAGGACGTGTTCGTCCTGCTGCACCGCGAGAAGATCAGCTCGCTGCCGGACTTCCTGCCGCTGCTGGAGAAGGTGGCCGAGAGCGGTAAGCCGGTCCTGATCATCGCCGAGGACGTCGAGGGCGAGGCGCTGTCGACCCTGGTGGTCAACGCCATCCGCAAGACGATCAAGGCCGTGGCCGTGAAGGCCCCGTTCTTCGGCGACCGCCGCAAGGCGTTCCTCGACGACCTGGCCGTGGTCACCGGCGGCACCGTGGTGAACCCCGACCTGGGCATCACCCTGCGTGAAGCGGGCCTCGACGTACTCGGCAAGGTGCGTCGCGTCGTCGTCAGCAAGGACGACACCACGATCATCGACGGCGCCGGTTCCGCGGCGGACGTGGAGGCGCGCGTGGCGCAGCTGCGCCGCGAAATCGAGTCCACCGATTCCGATTGGGATCGCGAGAAGCTCGAGGAGCGGCTGGCCAAGCTGGCCGGTGGCGTCGCGGTGATCAAGGTCGGCGCGGCCACGGAGACCGCGCTCAAGGAGCGCAAGTACCGCGTCGAGGACGCGGTGAGCGCCGCCAAGGCCGCCGTGGAAGAGGGCATCGTGCCCGGTGGCGGCACCGCGCTGGTGCAGGCGAGCGCCAAGCTCGTCGAGCTGCGCGACTCGCTGTCCGGTGACGAGGCCGTCGGCGTCGAGGTGGTGCGCACCGCGCTGCAGGCGCCGCTGTACTGGATCGCCACCAACGCGGGCCTGGACGGCGCGGTGGTGGTCAACAAGGTGGCCGAGGGCAAGGAGGGCTTCAACGCCGCCACGCTCACCTACGGCGACCTGCTCACCGACGGCGTGGTCGACCCGGTCAAGGTGACCCGTTCGGCCGTCGTGAACGCGGCGTCGGTCGCGCGCATGGTGCTCACCACCGAGAGCGCCGTCGTCGACAAGCCCGCCGAAGAGCAGCACGATCACGGCCACCACGGCCACGCACACTGAGCGGAGTGCCGCTGCGCGGCACACCGTCGACAAGGCCCCCGAACCACGTGGTTCGGGGGCCTTGCCCGTCCTGGCGACAAGCCCAGGCCGCGGCGTGACTACCGCTGGTAGGCGAGGGTGTTCCGAAGCTCGACGCGCTATCTGCCGCGGGACGAAGGTCACCGGATGATCCGGGCGGGTCGGCCCGTACGCGCGGAGCGGGGAATGCCTGGCGGAACGCCGGATTCAGCTGGCGACCGGGGGCTGTTCGGCGGCGATGGCCGCGAGTAGGCGAGCACGCAGCGACGGCGGCGGAGTGGCCGCCGTGGCTGCGGCGAGAGCGGAGAGCGCTTCTTTCGTGTCTCTGACTTCTCTGACGAACTCCGCGCGTAGCACGGGGTCCTCGTTGTCGAGCAATTCCTGCACTTCCCGATGGTCTTCGTCGTCGATCGATCCGAGCGCGACGGTGTGCGCGAGATCGATCTGGCGTTCGTTCATCTCACGTCACCCCCAAACTTTTCTTCAGTCGTGTCAATCCGTCCCGAATCCGGGACTTAACCGTAGGTAACCCTACGTCGAGGTAGGTGGCTACCTCCGCATAGGTGCGCCCGCCGTAGTAGGCGAGCGAGATGGCTTCCCGCTGGGTTTCGGTGAGCGTGGCGAGACCGGCCAGGACGGCCTGCTGTTCGAACCTGCGCTCGACCTCTTCGGTGACCTCGTCGAATTCGTTGCCGAGGACCCGGATCCCGTACGCGACCTCGCGTTGGGTGTGGGCTTGCTCGGCGCGCACCCGGTCGACGGCGCGCCGGTGCGCGAGTGTCATCAACCAGGTGACCGCGGAACCCTTCGCCGGGTCGAAACTCGATGCCACCCGCCAGATCTGCAGATAGACCTCTTGCGTGGTTTCCTCGGCGTATCCGGGATCGTGCAGGACGCGCAATACCAGACCGAAGACGCGCGCGGACGTTCGGTCGTACAGTTCGGCGAATGCTTCCTGGTCGGCCCGGCCGCATCGATGTAAAAGCGCGGCGAGCTCGATACTTTCGGCTGCGCGTGCCGTAACCGCAGAATCCACCGGGGGTGGGAAGGCATCTCTTCGGAACGAGTCGCCCTCTGCGGCTGGCGGCCGCGTTGTCACAACGCTCCATTCTGTGTCATCGGTCACTACCGTAGCGCGCCGCTATGACCTCCCTTCCGGTGGGGTGCCCACAAGCTCGTCACGGGGTCGGCGCCGCGTGGCGAAAAGCGCCGACACGCCGGACATCTCGGGAAGAGACACGCCGTGACACGCCGAGCGCTGTCGCACCGGGCCGGAACCGGCGGGTGCACGGCTTCCGGCCTTCGCCACGGCGGCCGGCCGATCGATGGTGACCGATCGGAACCCACACGCCGACCTTCGGCGATGAACCGGTCAGCGTGTCGCGTGAGCGGTTCGGCCGAAGCACTGTTGCAGTGGCCCGTTATTTGCTAGGGATTCGACGCCCGTTGGCGTGCGGATGGGAGGAGATTGGTTCAGACGGCCATGCGGCGGCGGTTGCGCCGCGCGTGCATCTCACGCTCGGTCTCCGACATCCCGCCCCAGATGCCGTAGGGCTCGCTGACTTTCAGCGCGTGGGTGCGGCACTGCATGAGCACCGGGCAGGTGCGGCAGATCTCCTTGGCGCGCATCTCGCGCGCGGTGCGGGCTCGGCCACGCTCGCCGTCGGGATGGAAGAACACCGCGGAATCCTGCCCGCGGCACGATCCTCGCATCTGCCAATCCCAGACATCGGCGTTGGGTCCCGGGAGGTGGGTCGGCATGGGCATGGTGAACTCCTCGTGGTGCGAGCTCGTCAGCGTTGTCGAGCAGTTGTTCTGCAACAGTTCGTGGGCCACGACGCCGTGTCGGCGGGGGTACCCGGGGGGCTCGCCCCTCGCGGTCGCTGCAATTTCGCGCGGCGCCGTCCGTGGCGATGAGCTACGTTAGGTCCAGCCGCGAAATTCCGTCAATAGTTCGACGCAGCACTTTTCCAAATCTCGCGCTGTCAAATTTAACCTCCGAACTGTTTACTTTTCGTGTCGGTTCCGGCGATACTGTTCGGTTGGCCGTAGGCGGCTTGGTCCTACTTGTGCCGTGTGCCAGAGAGTTTTCGCAGGTAGCAGCTGTTTTTGCGGTGTAGCGCCGCTACGGCCGGGACGTCGGGCGTATGCCGGCCGTCACTCCGGACGCCGACAGCCTTCGCGGGACGTGGATCCGAAGATGGCGGAAACGGGGCCGGCAGGTTAATTACGCGAAACGCGCATGAATTCCCGACGCGGCAGCCGGGCGATTGCCGGGACTAGATTTACCTAATGGCAACATCCGCTGGGCGCGGAAATGCGGAGCGGATGCCGACCGGGTCGTCGATCACCTTTCGTCGTCCCGGCGCGCGCGGCGGTCAGGATAGAGTGCGCCCGTGTTCGCGCCCGCTCCGCTCGGAGATCCTCACGTCGCGGTCCTCGCCGAGGCCGCCTTCGGCGCCGATCCGGGTCGCGCCGCCGCCGAGTTGCCGCCCGCTTCCGACCCGCTCGGCCGGTGGTATCGCGCGGTGGTGCTCGGCGGCCAAGGACGTTACGCCGCGGCGCGCGCCGAATTGCGAAGGGTATGCAACCACAGCACCGACCCCGTACTCCTCTCACTGGCGAGAAGTACGGAGGGCTCTTTCCTCCGCCAGCTCGGCTGGCACGAGCGTGCGGCGGCGTTCGACGGCCGGGCGGCCGCGCTGATCCTCGCCGCCGATGCCGCGACGGAGACCGGCGCCGCCCGCGACGCGGCGGACGAGGTGGGCGGCTACCGGCCCAGCCGCGCCGACGCGATCTGCGACGCGCTCACCGGGCTGGCCGCCGACGCGCTGGGCACCGGGCGGCTCGCCCTGGCGGATCGGCTGCTGCGGCGCAGCGCGTCGGCGGCGCGCCGGTACGAGGCCGGCTGGCGTCCGGCGATTCGCCTGTGCTGGGTGTCCGCGGAAACGGCCTTGGCGACAGGCGATTCCGAGTCGGCGGCGGCGCACGCGGCGGCCGCGCTGGAGCTGGCCGACCGATCCCCCTCGGTGCGGCACCAGGTGAAGTCACGCCTGCTGGTCGCCGCGGCCGACACGGCGCGCGGCGCGCACGAGCGATCCGGCGTGTCGGCCGAGGAGGTCGCCCAGCGGTGCCGCGAGCACGGGCTGCTGCCGTTGCAGTGGGCTTGCGCCATGCTCCGCGCCGGATCGGGCGAGGAGAACGCGGCGGCCGAAGCGGCCGAGTGCGCGGCGGCAATCGCCCGTGGTGGCGGGACATTGCGCCCCTTGGTGGCGGGCAGCTGATCACGGAGACCACCGTGTTGCCCAGTTCCCGGCAACGGGTCGCTATTGTTAGTTCCGTTCCGCCCCTTCGGTGGAAGCACTGGTCGTCACCGGACCGTGCCACTTTGTAACGCCAGGAATATCTCTGACGATGACGCACACGGGCGAAGAGTTGGACCTCGCCGTCGCTGCCGCTGCGCAGGGCGACAGATCCGCTTTAGCTCAGGTACTGGAGATGGTCCGTCCGCTGGTGGTGCGCTACTGCCGCGCGCGGATCGGAGCCGCGGAGCGTGGGCAGCTCTCCGCGGACGACGTTGCGCAGGAGGTTTGCCTGGCTGTGATGACAGCCTTGCCCAGGTATCAAGACCAGGGCAGGCCCTTCATGGCCTTTGTATACGGAATCGCTTCGCACAAGGTCGCCGACGCGCATCGCAACGCCGCCCGTAACAAGGCGGAGGCGATGGCCGAAGTACCAGATGTCATATCCACCGACCAGGGACCGGAACAACGAGCTCTCGAATCCGAGACGAGCAGACAGATGAACCGTTTGCTCGCGACGCTTCCTGAGAAGCATCGGGAGATCTTGATCCTGCGCTTGGTCATGGGTTTGTCAGCGGAAGAAACCGCAGTCGCCGTGGGCAGTACGGCGGGTGCGATACGGGTGGCCCAACACAGGGCACTCGCGAAACTCAAGTCACAAGTGGCGAGGGCAGGTGAAATGTATGGCTAGGGATGGCGAGCGCGGTCGGGGTGACTGGAAGGCGCGGCTTGGATCGCGAAACAGCGGTCCCTACGCCGAGGCGTCCGGTGACAGCGGCCCGGTCGACATCGCCGCGGTACGCCGCGACGATGCTCTGATCGACGCCATCGCCAGCGATGGTCCGGTGCACACCGACAGCGCCGAGGAGTATCAGCTCGCGACGCTGCTCGCGGATTGGCGGGCGGAGCTGATCACGACTCCGATGCCGGCCGAACCGGACCTGGATGCGATCGTGGCCGCGGTCAACCAGGAGATCGGCGCGCGGCAGGTCCGCATCGGGGCGCACAGCGGCGGGCGACTGCGGCTGCTACGCCCGATCATGGGCACCGCGGCCGCACTGGCCCTGGTCATCGGCGGTATGACGGCGTTCTCGTACAACGCCGAGCCGGGTGATCCGCTGTGGCGGGTCAAGGAGGTCGTGTTCAGCGAACAGGCCCAGACCACCGTCGTACAGCGGGCGGACACCGATCTGAGCGAGGCGTCGACGCTCGTGACGCAGAACCCGGCGCAGGCGAAGGTGCGCCTCGAGCGCGCCAAGGAGAACGCCGCGCAGGTCAGCGATCCGGTCAAGCGCGCCGAGCTGATGACCGAGTGGGAGCGGTTGCTCGCGGAGCTGAGCAAGGTGAACAAGGATCTGGCCGACCAGCTCGGGTCGACGGTGCCCAAGACCACCGACCCGCGTGCCACCCCGGGCACCAGTGGGACCACGAAGCCCAACTCGACGACCGGCGGATCGACGATCCTGCAGCAGCCGGGCGAGCAGCCGGACAAGCCCTCGCCCTCGGCCGACGCGACCGCGCCGAACGGCGGTGGCACGACGAACGGCGGTGGCACCACGAACGGTGGCGGCACGCCGACCACGGCGCCTCCGGTGACGACGCCGCCGCCTGCGGCGACCACACCGCCGGCGACCGGGGAGCCCGCGCCGCCGCAGCAGCCGCCCACCACGGACGTCAAGCCGCCCACGGGTGAGCCCACCGCGGATACCGGGAATCCGACGGTGGCGCCGCCGCCGCAGCAACCGGCCACGCGGCCGCCGACGCAGGACAACAACGTGCCGCCGACCTTCAGCGTGCCGGTCATTCCCAACCCGGGCTCGTTCACGCCGCCCGGCCGCTGACCGAATATTTCGAACAAGACACGAACCGATCGCCAGCCAGGCGATCGGCTTTTTGTCTTTCTCGGGCCGGACAGTGCGAGAATCCGCGCATCAGAGGGGTACTGGCGGCGGGCCGGGTTTCGGCAAACGATTGGCGCCGTGATGGTGTGCGTCGAAAATCACAGCGGCAAGCGTGAGATACGCGGCCCTCGAAGAGGCCGCGTGCGTTCAGGCCGGGCCGGTCTCAGCCGTCGAATCCGTCGAATCCGTCGCCGTGGAAGGCCTCGTTCATCGAGGCGTCCGCGTATCCCCGGCAGTAGTCCCAGGTGACGTACGCTTCCGGCGTCGGGTCGTAGGCGGGCTCGTGCGGGCGGACCGTGCCGTCGACCAGCAGCTGCAGCAAGTTGGCGCGCAACATGTCCCAGTCGTGGTAGTGGTCCTGCCTGCAGTCTTCACAGCTGACCACAAGTCCGCGGATCCCGCGGTGGGCCAGCAGCGCCTCGTAGACCGCGAGGTCGGCGAGATCCTCCTCGACCGCAAGGCGCTCGTGGGGATCCAGCGGTTCACCGGGCTCGATGGCGTCGAGCGCGGCGGACGGGTCGGAGGGGTCTCCGGCGAACGGATCCGGCGGCAAGCCAGGTGGTAGATGGTCACGCACATCCCCACGGTACGCAGAACAGGGTGGTCTGCGCCAGCTATGCGGCCTGCCAGTTTCGGTGGTGGGCTCACTTCGTCGGCGAGTTCACCGGACAGATACCATGGAGCACAGGCTACGGCGGGCCACCACCGCATCGCCGCCGAACGCCACCGTCCATCCCATCAGCCGTCACGGCGCCGGTTCTGCCGGCGCCGGTCGCTATCGACGTCCAGGAGGGGTCGATCCGAATGAGTAATCCCGTACCGGGCGAACGAATCGCAGTCCGCCCTCCTACGGGTGGCGACGATCCGAACAAGATCGCCATGCTCGGCCTCACATTCGACGATGTGCTGTTGCTGCCTGCCGCCTCGGATCTCATCCCCAGCTCTGTGGAGACCTCCAGCTTGCTGACCAGGGAGATCCGTCTGCGCACCCCGCTGGTCAGCTCCGCCATGGACACGGTGACCGAGGCGCGGATGGCGATCGCCATGGCCCGTGCGGGCGGTATGGGCGTGTTGCACCGCAACCTCTCGGCGGCCGACCAGGCTTCCCAGGTGGAGACGGTCAAGCGCTCCGAGGCGGGCATGGTCACCGACCCGGTGACCTGCCGTCCGACCGACACCCTCGCCGAGGTGGACGCCATGTGCGCCAGGTTCCGCATCTCCGGGCTTCCGGTGGTGGACGAGACCGGTGCGCTTGTGGGCATCATCACCAACCGCGACATGCGTTTCGAGGTGGATCAGGACCGCCGCGTCGCCGACGTGATGACGAAGGCTCCCTTGATCACCGCGCAGGAGGGCGTGACCGCCGAGGCCGCGCTGGGACTGCTGCGCAGGCACAAGGTGGAGAAGCTGCCGATCGTCGACGGCAACGGGCGCCTGCGCGGCCTGATCACCGTCAAGGACTTCGTCAAGACCGATCAGTACCCCAACGCCACCAAGGACCGCGACGGCCGCCTGCTGGTCGGCGCCGCGGTCGGTGTCGGCGAGGACGCGTGGTCGCGTGCCATGACGCTGGCCGACGCGGGCGTCGACGTGCTGGTGGTGGACACCGCGCACGGTCATCAGGCGCAGGTGCTGCAGATGGTGACCAAGGTCAAGACCGAGGTCGGCGACCGGATCCAGGTGGTCGGTGGCAACGTGGCGACCCGTGCGGGCGCCGCGGCCCTGGTCGAAGCGGGTGCGGACGCGGTCAAGGTGGGCGTGGGCCCCGGCTCCATCTGCACCACCCGTGTCGTCGCCGGTGTCGGCGCACCGCAGATCACCGCGATCCTGGAGGCGGTCGCCGCGTGCAAGTCCGCGGGCGTCCCGGTGATCGCCGACGGCGGCATCCAGTTCTCCGGCGACATCGCCAAGGCCATCGCCGCGGGTGCGTCCACGGTGATGCTCGGCTCGTTGCTCGCGGGCACCGCCGAGTCCCCCGGCGAGCTGATCCTGGTCGGCGGCAAGCAGTTCAAGAGCTACCGCGGCATGGGCTCGCTGGGCGCCATGCAGGGCCGCGGCCAGGCCAAGTCCTTCTCGAAGGACCGTTACTTCCAGGACGACGTGCTGGCCGAGGACAAGCTGGTCCCCGAGGGCATCGAGGGCAGGGTGCCGTTCCGCGGCCCGGTCAACCAGGTGATCCACCAGCTGGTCGGCGGCCTGCGCGCGGCGATGGGCTACACCGGCTCGCAGTCGATCGCGCACCTGCAGGAGGCCCAGTTCGTGCAGATCACCGCGGCGGGCCTCAAGGAGAGCCACCCGCACGACATCACCATGACCGTCGAGGCCCCTAACTACACCGGACGGGGTTAGCCCGCTAGGTTCATGTACAGGACCAACCGGTCCGTGCATGATTGAGCGTGCCCACCGGCTGTGGCGGTGAGCACGCTGCGCGGCAGCTGGCGGCGCGTTCTGTGCTGCCCACCTGCCCCCATAAGTAACCACTGGAGGCGCGAGTCTTACGAGCGCCGTTCGCGGCCCGGCTCGCGTTCCAGCGGTCGAAGCGCATGCGACGGAGTCGCGAGTCTCGACCGCTGGAACGCGAGCCACCAAGGGGCCGCGAACACGCAGCGCCGCAGGCGCTGCCAATATTAAGGAGATTTCGCGTGCGCGACATGGTGGAGATCGGCATGGGCCGGACCGCCCGGCGTACTTACGAGCTGGACGACGTCGACATCGTCCCCTCGCGCCGGACCCGCTCGTCGAAGCAGGTCTCGCTGTCCTGGCAGCTGGACGCCTACCGCTTCGAGATCCCGTTCCTCGCGCATCCCACCGATGCCCTGGTGTCACCGGAGTTCGCCATCGAGCTCGGCCGCCTCGGCGGTCTCGGCGTGATCAACGGCGAGGGACTGTGGGCGCGGCATGCGGATGTCGGCGCGAAGATCGATCAATTGCTCGAGCTGGTCGGCAAGGGTGGGTACGAGCGCGCCGTGGCGCTGCTGCAGGAGCTGCACGCCGCGCCGATGCAGCCGGATCTGCTCGCCGCCGCCGTCGCGCAGGTGCGCGCCGCCGGTGTCACCGTGGCGGTGCGGGTGAGCCCGCAGAACGCGCGCACGCTCACCCCGGCGCTGCTGCAGGCGGGCATCGACCTGCTCGTGGTGCACGGCACGATCATCTCCGCCGAGCACGTCGGCGACGGTGAGCCGCTGAACCTCAAGACCTTCATCGCCGAGCTGGACGTGCCCGTGGTCGCGGGCGGCGTGAGCGATCACCGCACCGCCCTGCACCTGATGCGCACGGGCGCGGCGGGTGTGATCGTCGGCTACGGCTCCTACCCCGGTGCGACCACCACCGGCGAGGTGCTCGGCATCGGCGTGCCGATGGCCACCGCGATCGCGGATGCCGCCGCCGCCCGCCGCGACTACCTCGACGAGACCGGCGGTCGTTACGTGCACGTCATCGCGGACGGTGACGTCGCCACCTCCGGGCAGCTGGCCAAGGCGATCGCGTGCGGTGCGGATGCCGCCATGCTGGGCGTTCCGCTCGCCCTGGCCGCCGAGGCGCCGGGTCGCGGCTGGTACTGGCCGTCGGCGGCCGCGCACCCGTCGGTGCCGCGCGGTTCGCTGCTGCACGTCGACGATCCGTGGGATCTGGGTGGCGAGCCGGTCGGCGACACCGTGCGCCCGAGCCTGGAGCGGGTGCTCTTCGGTCCGTCCGACGATCCGTTCGGATCGCTGAATCTCGTTGGCGGACTGCGTCGTTCGATGGCCAAGGCCGGTTACTCGGATCTGAAGGAATTCCAGAAGGTCGGTTTGAGCGTGCGCGCGTGAACGGGTTCACCGCACGCGGGTCGGTTTCGTCCTGACGCGCAGGAACTGCTGGATCGCGTGGTTCACCGGCTCGGGGTGGGTCATCGTCACCGCCAGTCGCGCGTCCGCGATCTCGATGAACGTGGCGCCGGACAGCCCGTGGGCCAGTTCCTGGGCGCGCGCGCGGTCCAGGCCGCTGTGTGTGGGGTGAATCACCAAAGCGGGGCAGGAGATTTCGCGGAGGCGATCGAGCACCGAGTCCCGGCTCAGCAGGCAGCCCGCCGCGACCTCGATGCCGCGGCGGTCGCGCACCAGCCACCGCTGGGTCCAGATCGAGCGGTACCACTCGTCATCGCCGATCAGCCAGGAAGCCAGCTGGTGTACGGCGCGCTCGCGGGAGCCGTCGTCGTACCACCGCTCGAGGAACTTCTGCGTGGCGCTCGACTGCTCGGGGGTGGGGCCGTGGGCCTCGGTGCTGATCAGGATCAGCGCGGAGACGCGTTCCGGCGCGATCAGCGCGGTGCGCAGCGCCGTGAAGCCGCCCTGCGCGGTGCCGCCGATGACGGCCTGTTCGGCGCCGAGATGATCGAGCACGGTCAGCGCGTCCCTGGCCGCGGTCCAATAGGTGAAGGGTAGGCCCTCGTCCCTGGTGCGGCCGTGGCCGCGGGCATCCCAGGAGACGATCCGGAATTCCGGTGCGAGCGCGGCCGTTTGGGCGGCGAACATGGTGCGGTCCATGAGGAACTCGTGCGCCAGCAGTACCACCGGGCCGTCCCCGCCGCTGTCCTCGTAATGGATGTCGGCATCGATCGCGCGGGCGAAGGGCACGAGCAGAAGGATAACCAGCGAGCCGGGCCGCGCGTGACGATTCGGGCGGTCGGCTCGGCTCCCGCGCTGGCCGCTGTGCCGATGATTCGCTCGTTTCGCCGCTCACTAAACTGGGTGGGTGGCACAAACCCAGAGACCGGTCCTCGTCGTCGACTTCGGAGCACAGTACGCCCAGCTGATCGCACGGCGCGTTCGTGAGTCGAGCGTGTACTCCGAAGTGGTTCCACATACCGCGACGGTGGAGGAGATCGCCGAGAAGCAGCCGCTCGCGGTGATCCTCTCCGGCGGCCCGGCCAGCGTGTACACCGAGGGCGCGCCGCAGCTGGATCCGCGCTTGTTCGAGCTGGGGCTGCCGGTCTTCGGCATCTGCTACGGCTTCCAGGCGATGGCCCAGGCGCTGGGCGGCACGGTCGCGCACACCGGCACCCGCGAGTACGGGCGCACCGAACTCAACATCGACGGCGGTTTGCTGCACGGCGGCCTGCCCACCATTCAGCCGGTATGGATGAGCCACGGTGACGCGGTCACCGACGCGCCGGAGGGCTTCGAGGTCACCGGCACCACCGCGGGCGCTCCGGTCGCCGCGTTCGAGGACCGCGCGCGCCGCCTCGCCGGTGTGCAGTACCACCCGGAGGTGTTGCATTCGCCGCACGGGCAGCAGGTGCTGAGCCGGTTCCTGCACGAGCTGGCCGGCATTCCGGCCACGTGGACCCCGGCGAACATCGCGGATTCGCTGATCGCCTCGGTACGCGAGCAGGTCGGTGACAAGCACGCGATCTGCGGGCTGTCGGGTGGGGTGGACAGCGCGGTGGCGGCAGCGCTGGTGCAGCGTGCCATCGGTGACCGTCTGACCTGCGTGTTCGTCGACCACGGCCTGCTGAGGGCGGGAGAGCGCGAGCAGGTTCAGCAGGATTTCGTCGCCGCGACCGGTGCCAAGCTGGTGACCGTCGACGCGGTGGACAAGTTCCTCGGTGAGCTGAAGGGCGTGACCGATCCCGAGGAGAAGCGCAAGATCATCGGGCGGGAATTCATCCGGTCCTTCGAGGACGCGGTGGGTGAGGTGGTGCTCGAGCACGGCGACGCCGACGGCGAGGCGCCGAAAGTCGAGTTCCTCGTGCAGGGCACGCTGTACCCGGACGTCGTCGAGTCCGGCGGCGGCACCGGCACCGCGAATATCAAGAGCCATCACAATGTCGGCGGCCTGCCCGACGACCTGGAATTCGAACTCGTCGAACCGCTGCGGCTGCTGTTCAAGGACGAAGTCCGCGCGGTGGGCCGCGAGCTCGGTCTGCCCGAGGAAATCGTTGCCCGGCAACCGTTCCCGGGTCCGGGCCTCGCCATCCGGATCGTCGGCGAGGTCACCGCGGATCGGCTGGAGACGCTGCGCAGGGCCGACGCCATCGCCCGCGAGGAACTGACCGCGGCGGGTCTGGACCGGCAGATCTGGCAGTGCCCCGTGGTGCTGCTCGCGGAGGTTCGCAGCGTCGGCGTGCAGGGCGACGGCCGCACCTACGGCCACCCGATCGTGCTGCGCCCGGTCTCCAGTGAGGACGCCATGACCGCCGACTGGACCCGGCTGCCCTACGAGGTGCTCGAACGCATCTCCACCCGCATCACCAACGAGGTGGCGGAGGTCAACCGCGTGGTCCTGGACGTGACCAGCAAGCCGCCGGGCACCATCGAGTGGGAGTGATCTCCCGGCCGCACAGCGGGCGGTAGCCGCGCGCCGTCATCGGGCGAGTGGGTGACGAGCTCAGCGGGGGCGGTGGAAGGCGCTGTGCAGGATCAGATGGCCCAGAAGCGAGCCATGGGTGGCGGCGGGCCGGGGGCGGGGATCCGGCGGTGCGGTCCGCTCGGCCGGGGGCGCCTGATCGGTGGGTTCGCCGGGGTTCATTCGGATTCTCCTGTCGTACAACGACGAGGGGAGCGCGGTTCGGATATCCAGCGCTCCAGCTCGGGGACGAACACCGAACGGCCCGTCCGGATGGACGGGCCGTTCGGCGTGATCAGGGTCGTTTGCGCGGGGAGATCACCAGCACGATGCCGATGACGATCGCGGCGAGCACGATGATCCAACCGATCGGAATCATGCTGGCCGCGGGCCAGGACGCGGGGCCGACGAAGGCCCACGCGCTGACCGCGAGGGCCAGTAGACCCGCGATGAGCAGTGACGCGGCGGGGCCGCGGCGGGATTCGGTCGTCTCGTTCTTCTCGGTTTCAGCCACGCTGCACCTCCACGTTTCCGGCGCGGACGTCGATGTCGAGATCGAGCACCGGCGCGCCGGGAGTATTCGGACCGCTGATCCCCTCGACGCAGCGCGCCTCGGCCATGGTCGCCGTGCAGCGGGTGCGGACGGTCATGTCGGCGGGCAGCAGGATGCGGGCTTCGCCCATCCGGACGTCGAGGTCCACGGTGCGGTTCTCGGTCAGTTTCACCGATCGCAGGTCCAGCGTGCCCGCACCCATGGTCACCTTGTAGTTCGCCGCCAGGTCGGCGACGGAGGCCGGCGCCCAGTTGTGGTCGCCCATCGCGGCCTGGTCGAACTCGACCGGACCGACCGCGGAGGCGAGCAGCACGAACCCGGCGAGCGGCGCGGTGAGCACCAGCAAGCCGTAGCCGCGCCGCAGGAACGCCCCGAGCACCAGGCCGAGACCGATCACGGCCAGCGCCGCCGCGGCGATCCGGCCGGGTGTCATCCACTCCACGCCCGAGGCCGCTGCCGCACCCGCGCCTGCTGCCGCCAGGATGGCCAGGCCGATCACCACCGGCGTCAGCCGTGAGCGCGGGCGCTTCTGCGGCGGGGCGACGACGGTGCGGGCGGGGGTGGGTTCCGGGAGGTCCCAGGCGAGCGGAGCGACGCCGAGCGGGTCCCAAGACGGTGGGGTGGGACCGCCGATGATCGCGGGGTGAGCGGCCACGGGGCGGTGCGGGTTCGGAGTGCGCGCCGGTGTGTCGGCGGCGTCTTTGCCGAGTGCGACCGGTGACGTTCTCGCGATGGGGGCGGCCGCCGGTTCGTGTGCGGCCGAATCGGCTCGGCCGCTGTCGGTTGTGACCGGTCCGGCTGGATCGCCGACCGTGGGCGAACCGGCCTGGTCGCGGACAGCCGCGTCCGATCGGCTTTCGTCGTCGGCGGACGCGCTCGGTTCGAGCCCAGCAGGGGAGGTTGCCGACTTGTCCAGCACCACGGTCGCCGGGTCCTGCTCGTCTGCCGCGGGCTTGTTCAACGGGACCGTTGCCGCATCGCCGTTCGCGGCGTGTACGGGCGCCTCGGGGACGTACGAATCCGGCAGCTTGGTGTACGGCGTGTACATGGCGGTCGGCGGCACGTACAGGTCGCCGACGGTCCGGGGCGTTCCCGGCGGGAAGACCGCTCCGGGGTAGCCGGTGGCGGTGATCCCGCCGTCGGGGACGAATCCGCCGAACGCTTCGGCGGTACCGGGCGGCGGGTTGGGCGTGCGCAGGTGCAGCATCCACCAGCCCGCCAGCATCAGCGCGAGGCTGATCAGGCCGGATCCGCCGAGGCCGACGCCGACCGGGCCCATCGTGCTGACCGCGATGGCCAGCGCCACGATCAGCACGATGGTCTTGGTCTGGGACTGCGAGCTGGAGCCCTTGCCGACCAGCGACTCGGCCGCGGACGCCTGGTCGCCCACCGCGCTCAGCAGCAGCCAGGCCAGCAGGTACAGCACGATGCCCGCGCCGCCGAAGATCGTCGAGACCACGAACGCGACGCGCACCAGCACCGGGTCGATCTCGTAGCGCCGCGCGAACCCGGCCGCGACGCCCGCGACCGGTCCCTGTCGCGGCAATCGGACCGGCCGGGTCTGCCATATCTGCTGGACCTGGTCGCCGAAGCTCGTTTTCGTCATGTTTCTCATGGTGTGCCCGACTCCCGTGTCGGCGCATCGGGGGGAACCCTGAAAAACCGCCTGAACACTTTGGACCGATCCACCGATGTAGCAATCATCCAGCTATGTGCGGCGGTCAGTGGCGCGCGGCCGTTTCGGCCTGGTCGAGGCGGGTGCCGACCAGCAAGATCAGGGTGATTACCGATGGCTGGCAGCTGCGTAACCGTGCCAGTATCGAAGACATGTATCCGTCTGTTCCCGCGTTCGACACCCGGGGGTTCGACGCTGCCCGCGGGCTGGGACCCGCGCCCGCGCCGGTTCCCGGGCCGCCGCAGGTGCGGATGGTCCGCCGTTCCGGTGGCCGGATCGTCGGCGGGGTGGCGGGCGGTCTGGCCGACCATCTCGGCGTCGACGTGTTCAAGGTGCGGATGGCATTCGTGCTGCTGTCCGCGCTGGCCGGGGCGGGCATCATGGCCTACGGACTGCTCTGGATATTCACTCCCGGCGGCACGGACCAGGTGAAACCGTCGGGTGCGGAGCGTCGGCAGGCGATCGGGCTCGCCATGCTCGGGCTCGGGCTCGCGGTCGCGGTGTCCTGGGTGTTCAGCGGGACCGCGGCGAAGGTGATCGCGCCGATCATCGTGGTCGCGGTCGGCGCGGCGCTGGTGTGGCGGGAGTACGACGTCGACGGGCCGCGTTCGCTGCTCGGGCTGCCCGCGCGGCCCTCGGTGGTGACCTGGTCGCGCATCGTCGCCGGGGCGACGCTGATCGTGGCCGGTCTCGGCGTGGTGGTGCTGGCGCGGATCGACCTGAGCTCGCTCGGGTCGGCGCTGCTCGCGGTGGCGGTCACACTGATCGGCGCCGGACTGCTGACGGTTCCGCTGTGGCTGCGCATGATGCGCGCGCTGAACACCGAGCGCGCCGCCCGTATCCGCAACGAGGAGCGCGAGGAGATCGCCTCGCACCTGCACGATTCCGTGCTCCAGACGCTCGCCCTCATCCAGCGCCAGGCCGACGACCCGCAGGAGGTGCTGCGGCTGGCCCGCAGCCAGGAACGGGAACTGCGGAGATGGTTGTTCGAGGATTCCGGTCCGGCGCAGTCGAGCCTGGCCGCGGCCCTGCGGACCATCGCGGGCGAGGTGGAGGACCAGCACGGAGTGAAGGTGACGCCGGTGACCGTCGGCGACGTATCGATGGACGTCGACGGCTCCGGTTCGGGTCTGCCCAAGGAACACTTCACCGCTCTGCTCGGCGCGAGCAGGGAAGCGCTGGTCAACGCGGCCAAGCATGCGGGCGTCCCGGAGATCGACCTGTTCGCCGAGGCCGAGCCGCATCAGGTGAGCGTCTTCGTCCGCGACCGCGGCTCGGGCTTCGACCTCGCGTCGGTGCCGGAAGACCGCCGCGGTCTGGCCAAATCCATCCGCGGCCGGATCGAGCGCCGCGGTGGTCAGGTGGACATCGTGTCGACGCCGGGCCGCGGCACCGAAGTCCGGATCACCATGCCGCGCACGGACTCCGGTTGCCGGCTCCCGGACGAAGAGCCCGCTCGAGCTGCTCGCTAGTCGTCGGTTCCGCACCGGTCCAGGTGGGTTCTCGCGGCTCCGCGGAGCGCGTGCGGTGTGTGCGGAGCGCGTGGGGGATGGGTGTGGTACGGGTTGGGGGTCAAGGGTCAGTTAGGAGAAGTAGGTGGCCGTGCGGGTCTTTCTCGTCGATGATCACGCCGTTTTCCGGTCGGGTGTGCGTGCGGAACTCAGCCGGGAGGCGGACATGGAGGTGGTCGGGGAGGCCGGCGGGGTGGCGGAGGCGGTGGCCGGGATCAACGCCGAGCGTCCGGACGTCGTCCTGCTCGACGTGCACATGCCCGACGGGGGTGGGGTCGCGGTGCTGGCCGGCATCGAACCGGGGCCGGTGTGCCTGGCGCTGAGCGTGTCCGACGCGGCCGAGGACGTGATCGCGGTGATCCGGGCCGGAGCCAGAGGGTATGTGACCAAGACGATTTCGGGCGCCGAACTGGCCGACGGCATCCGCCGGGTTGCGGGTGGCGACGCGGTCTTCAGTCCGCGCTTGGCCGGCTTCGTCCTGGACTCGTTCACCGGGAAGTCTCCGGTACCCGAACCGCCCCTTGACCCCGAACTCGACTCCCTGACCCCGCGCGAGCTGGAGGTGCTGCGCCTGCTCGCGCGCGGCTACACCTACCGCGAGATCGCTGAAGCCCTCTTCATCTCGGTCAAGACCGTGGAAACGCACGCCTCCAACGTGTTGCGCAAAACCCAGCAGTCAAACCGCAACGCACTGACCCGCTGGGCCCACCACCGCCGCATCGACTGACCGCGCCGCGCGGATCGCCGCGGCGTTTCGGATACGTGCGAGGACGTCAGAGAACGGCGACGATGATCGCGATGATGATGATCAGGCCGATCAGGAGGCCTACGGCGATGGCCAGGGGGGCGTTGCTCGGCTGCGGGTTCTTGGCGCGCTGCGCGGGCGGGGCCGCGGCCGCCCCGGCGAGGTTGCGGTGCGGGCGGGGGAGCGGCGTGGAGTGGGGGCTGCGGATCCCGGACGCCGAATTGCGCGCGGCCCAGGCCGGGATGGTTCCGTCCTCGGTGCGCACGGGCGCGCCGAGAATGTACGGTCCGGTGCCGGGGCCGAAAGCGGCGGTGAGGATTTCGTCCCGCGCCTCGGCCATGGTCGGCCGCCGCTGCGGCGCCGGTTCCATCATGTGCAGCAGCGCCTGGGTGAGCACGCCGCTGCGGGTCGGCGGGATGATCTGCGCCATGGCGGCGCGGTGCACGATGACGTCGCTGTCCTCGTCGAAACCGAACGGCGGCTGCCCTTCGATCGCGGTGTAGAGCGTGGCGCCGAGGGAGAAGACGTCGCTGGCCTTGGTCGGCTGCGCTCCGCGCGCCACCTCGGGGGGCAGGTAGGAGGGGGTGCCGGTGATCACGCCGTCCGGTTCGTCGGATGCCTCGCCCGCACCGCGAGAGATGCCGAAGTCGCTGAGTTTCGCCATGCCCAGGCCGGGGCCGCGGTCGGCGACGAGGATGTTGCCCGGTTTGATGTCCCGGTGCACGATGCCGACCGCGTGTGCGGCGGCCAGCGCGTCGGCGACCTGGGCGCCGATCTGCGCGACCTCGACCGGCGGCAGCGTGTCGACCAGCGCGAGTGCCTTCGCGACGCTGCGCGAGGGTAGGTGCTCCATCACCAGCCAGGGTTCACCGGCCTCGAGCACCACGTCGTACACGGCGATCGCGTGGTCGTGCGAGAGCTTCGCGGCGACCCGGCCCTCGTGCATGATCTGGTTGCGGACCGCCTCGGCTTCCTCCTCGTCGAGCCCGGCCGTGGTGAGCACCTGCTTGATCGCGACGTCCCGGTCGAGCAGGCGGTCGTGCGCCAACCAGACTGCGCCCATGCCGCCCCCACCCAGCTTCGACTGGAGGCGGTAGCGGCCTGCGACGAGGTATTGAGGGCCGACAGTGGGACGAGCGCGTTCGGTCACGGTGCGAGGGTAGCGGAAAATGGGGCTAGCTGGCCTGATTCGTGTTCGCGCATGCCAGGGACATGCGCACGAATCGCGCGCCGCGCCCGCCCTCGGACTCTCGGTTCGGATGCGTGCCGCCCACCATACCGATAAACGGGGACTGGACGTAGTAGCCAGGGGCACGCCGCGTTCCCGGTCGCAGCTCGCATCGGCCCATATCACTGCGCAAGAGGAGACGCGGCCGCGACACTCGGCCGGAACTCTTGACGAAACCCGGGGGTCGGTTTCTACTGAGTCCGTATCGAACGTATATTCGATATCGATCGATAGCTGAATCGGTGCTGCCGCTCGAATCACGAGGGCCGCTCCGCATGCTTCGCCTCGGGTCCATCGTGGGAAGTAGGTGGTTGAGATGGGTTCGGATGCGATGTCGCAGGGAGGGGTGGATCGGGACGCGCTGCCGCGCGGTGGGGGGCGGCAGGGCGCTCCCACCCTGGATGAGCTGCGTAGACGCATGGCAGCGGTACCGGGGCGCGGTGAATCGGCAGCGCAGCGGCTCCCGCTCGACAGCGGCGGTTCACGGAGAGCGGCGTTGCCGGTGCCCGCGGCGCTCGCTCCGCTGTTGCCCGATGGTGGCTTGGTCAAGGGTTCCGTCGTGGCGTACACGGGTGCGAGTTCGCTGCTGGCCGGTCTGCTGGCCGCGGTGACCGAGAGCGGTGGGCATGCCGCGGTGGTCGGCATGCCTCGGCTCGGTCTGCTGGCCGCGGTGGAAATGGGGGCGCAACTGCGGCGACTGGCCGTGATCAGCGATCCCGGCCCCGACCCGGTGGAGGTGGCCGCGGTGCTGCTCGACGGGCTCGATCTGGTCGTGCTCGGGCTCGGGGGCGGCGCCGTCGCGCCCGCCCGCAGCCGGGTGATCGCGGCTCGCGCCCGCAACAAGGGCGCCACCCTCGTGGTCGCCGACGGTCGCTGGCCCGGCGCGTCCCTCCAGCTCGACGCCCGCGTCGCGGGTTACACCGGTCTCGGCCGCGGGCGCGGACGCTTGCGCTCGCTCGGCTTGACCGTCGAGGTGCGGGGCAAGGCGGGACCACCCCGGCGCGGACGGCTGGATCTGTGCCCGAATGCGGGTCGCGTGGAATGGGTGCTGCGCGAAAAGGCGGCTCGGCCAGTGGAAGCCATCGATACCCAGGAGGCGGTGTCGTGAGCGCGGCTGAGGAAGGCAGCGCGTCGCCGTGATCCGGCCGGGGTCGAAGCGGGTGCTGGCCCTGTGGTGCCCGGACTGGCCCGCGGTCGCCGCGGCGGCGATGGCGGGGCTGCCCGCGACGCGGCCGGTGGCGGTGCTGTTCGCCAACCGGGTGGTGGCGTGTTCGGCGATCGCGCGAGCCGAAGGGGTGCGCCGCGGCCTGAAGCGCAGAGAGGCGCAGGCGAGGTGCCCGGAGCTGTTTCTCGCGCAGCAAGACCCGGATCGGGACGCGCGGCTGTTCGAACCGGTGGTCGCGGCGGTGGCCGAGACGGTGCCCGGCGTGGAGGTGCTGCGTCCCGGATTGCTCGTGCTCGGCGCGCGCGGTGCGGCGCGATACTTCGGGTCCGAGGAGGCGGCGGCCGAGCGCCTGGTCGACGCGGTGGCCGCGGCCGGGGCGGAAGCGCAGATCGGGATCGCCGACGAGCTGTCCACGGCGGTGATCGCCGCCCGGCGCGCCGCTGTCGTGCCCGCGGGCGCCGGAGCGCGGTTTCTCGCGCCGCTGCCGGTGGGGGAACTCGCGGTCGAGCCGAGCCTGGCCGCCCCGGAACGCGCCGACCTGGTCGACCTGCTGCACCGCTTGGGCTTGCGCCGGATCGGTGATTTCGCCGCCCTTACCGCGGCGGAGGTCGCCTCCCGGTTCGGGACCGACGCGGTGCTGGCGTATCGCTGTGCCAGGGCCGAGCCGGAGCGTCCGCCCTCCGCGCGGCAACCGCCGCCGGATCTGGTGGTGGAGTACCGCTGTGATCCGCCGATCGAGCGGGTCGATGCGGCGGCCTTCGCCGGGCGCCTGCTCGCCACCCGGCTGCACAGCGCGCTCGCGGACGCCGGGCTGGCCTGCACCAGGCTCTCGGTGCACGCGGAAACCGCGGCGGGGGAGGATCTTTCGCGGATCTGGCGCTGTGCGGAGCCGCTCACGCCGGAGGGTACGGCGGACCGGGTGCGCTGGCAGCTGGACGGCTGGCTCACCCGGCGCGACGGCGCGCGGCCCACCGCGCCGATCACCGTGCTGCGGCTGGAACCTGTCGAGGTGGTCACGGCGGGCGCACTGCAACTCGGGTTGTGGGGCGGGGCCGGGGAAGAGGACGATCGCGCCCGCCGGGCGCTGATCCGGGTGCAAGGGCTGCTCGGCGGGGAAGCGGTGCGGGTCGGCGTGCTCAGCGGCGGCCGCGGACCCGCCGAACGCATCACCATGGTCGCGCTGGGTGACGAACTCGTCCCCGCGGCCGACCCCGCGCAGCCCTGGCCGGGCCGGCTGCCCGAGCCCGCCCCCGCCGTGCTCCTGCTGAACCGTCCACCGGTGCGGCTGGAAGCCGCCGACGGCGCGCTCGTCAAAGTGACCGATCGCGCCATGTTCGACGCCGACCCCGCCCTGCTGCGCTGGGGAAGCAGACAGTGGCGGCTGACCGGCTGGGCGGGACCGTGGCCGGTGGACGAGCGCTGGTGGGCGCCCGATTCGGACGACACGGAGTTCACCGCCCGCGCGCAGGTCCAACTCGATGACGCCCCCGCTGCCGACAAGGTCCTGCTGCTGGTCTATCACGACGAAACATGGTGTGCCGAGGGCCTTTACGATTGACCGGCCCCAGCAGGATCGTGTGATCGGTAAGCGTCGGCTCTGTTCGACCGCATCGCGCTGCTACACACCCGCCGAGCTCGGGTTGCTCTCGGCCGGTACAGGCTTGTCGCTGAACGGAATCGGCGTCGGGAACCAGCGCTGCCGCGTCACCGTCCGGTCTTGCGACTCTCCTGCACGACCGGCACGGATACCTCGCGATCCTCCGCGGGACCGCCGACGCGCAGTGACGAGTGGGTGGTGATCGGCTCCAGTCACTCCTGGCGTGACCACACCGTCGCCAAGGTGAACGGATGTCCGCGCAGGGCGGCCCATTTCGGCTTGCGCGCCAGCCACGCGTCGTCCACCACCGCCTCGGCGACTTCGGTAAGGGTCCACCCGGCGGCCAGACCCGCCGACAGGTGCTCGCTGATCAGATGCAGATGCGTGCTGATCGCCACCGGCTCGCCGGAGGGATCGGTGTAGTGCGTCGGCATTCCGGACACCATGATGAATTGGGGGTGATAGCTGACCAGAACGCAGCGCGCGCCCGGTGCGGCCAGGCGCCACGCCTCCGCGTAGAACGGCGCCAACTCCGGGAGGTGCTCGTCGATCAGCGAGGCGATCACCAGGTCGTAGGCGCCCTCCGGCAGGCCGGTGGCCCGCACGTCCGCGCGGGTCAGCGTGGTGTGGGCGCCGCGTTCGGTGGCCAACGCCAGCATTCCCTGGCTCACGTCGACCCCGTCGATGTGCGGGATTCCGCGCTCGCGCAACCAAGTTCCGGTTCGCCCGGTGCCGCAGCCGAGGTCGGCCGCGCGCCGCACTCGGCCGAGGTCCAGTCGCAGTCGGCCGAGCAGCGCGAGATCCATCTCGTCCAGGACCGTCTGCTCGTAGGTGGACGCCCACCCGTCGTATCCCGTGGCGACGTCGACGGTGCGGTAGTCGCGACGGTCGAAATCGGCGAAGGAGGGCATGCCGCGAGTATTGTTCCGAGCTCGCTCCCACGCCAGGCATTTACCGAGCCGCTCGAAACATCCTCGGCCGCGCGGGAGTTCACTGATTACGGGGTGCAAGCGCCACTCGTACCGCATTTTCACCGGCAGGTGATCCGTGCTACACCGCGCAGGTCGAGTGCATAACAGCCGGTATTCTCGTTCGTCGTGGATCTGACGGTGGGCCAAGTGGCTTTCGGTGACGTGCGGATCGCCTATCGGGATTCGGGTGTGGGCGCGGTCAGCGACATCCCCGTGCTGCTGGTGCACGGCATGGGCGGCGACGGGCACACCTGGGACCGGTTCGCGCGTGTCCTGGTGCAATCCGGACGTCGTGTGATCATCCCCGACCTCCGCGGACACGGCCGCAGCTCGCACACCGATTCCTATCTCTTCGACGATTTCGGCGACGATCTGCTGCGCCTCTGCGACCAGCTGGAGCTGCCCTCGGTGGACCTGGTCGGGCATTCGCTCGGCGGCTACGCGGTGTCGCGCGTGGCGCAGGAGCGGCCGGAGCTGGCGCGCAGGCTGGTCATCGAGGAGTGTCCGCTCCCGTTGCAGTCCGGCGCCGAGGAATTGCGCCTGACCCGTCGCTTCCCCACCGTGCCCGAACTGTGGCACGCCACCTCCAGCCTGGTCCGGCACCCACGCGCGGTGCTCGCGTTCGACCGATCCATGACGAAGACGGCGCTCGAGCAGTTCCGTAAGCCGAACCCGGAGTGGTGGGACCGGCTCTCCGACATCACCGCACCCACCTTGGTGTTGTGCGGCGGACCGGGCGGCATGGGGGATCCGGACAAGCTCGCCGTCCTGCGGGCCGGTCTCGCCGACTGCACGGTGACTATGTTCACCTGCGGTCACAGCATCCATCGCGACCGCTACCGGGAGTTCGCCGCGGCCGTCCGGCCGTTCCTGGCGGGCTGACCGCGTCCGGCTAGCGCCCAACGCGCGGCTTACACGCTCGTCCTGGCTTCTCGGTGCGAGACCGCCGGGTTCACCAATGCGTGCCGGGCACCCATCGGGCAGCGCGCCGCAAGGCCGTGCCCGTGACCCGCCGCGCGGCCGACCGGGGCCGTCGCGGGGGAAGCACATCAGCTGGTTCGGCCGTTTCGTCGTCGAGCGCGGTTTGCTCGCCCTTGGCCGCGGGGGAGTCGGGCAGGGAGCGGTAGTAGCGGTGCAGGACGCGGTCGCGGATCTTCGGGGTGAGCAGGGCGCCGTACTCGGCGATGGTGCCCAGCGGAACGTCGATGCGTTTGGGCCGTTCGATCAGCGCGCGCACGATGGTCGCCGCCGCCCACTCGGGAGACTCGGCGGGGCCCTGATCGCCGCTCGGGACGATCATCGGCGTGCGCACCAGCGGCAGGTGGATGGTGGTGAACGTGACGCCGTCGGCCATGGTCTCCACGGCCGCCACCTCGGTGAACTTGTCCAGCGCCGCCTTGCTGGCCAGATATGCCGAGAATCGCGGCGTGGCCATCTGCACCCCCGCGCTGCTGATGTTCACGATGTGCCCGAACTTGCGTTCCCGCATCTGCGGCAGCAGGGCCAGCGTCAGCCGCAGCGCGCCGAAGTAATTGACGGCCATGGTGCGTTCGAAGTCGTGCAGCCGGTCGGTGGAGCGGTGGATGGCGCGGCGGATCGAGCGGCCCGCGTTGTTCACCAGCATGTCCACCTGGCCGTGTTCGTCCAGGATGGTCTCGACGACGTGGTCGACGGAGTCGGAATCGGTGATGTCGCAGGCGTACCCGTGGGCCGAGCCGCCCGCGGCCCTGATCTCGTCGACCACGGCGGCGAGTTCGTCGCCGCGGCGCGCGAGCAGGAACACCGCGGCGCCCTTGCTCGCGACGGCCACCGCCGCCGCCCGGCCGATGCCGGAGGACGCTCCGGTGATGAGGACGTGCCGTCCGGTGAGGTCACGGTTGCGGCGCCGGGCGGGCTCAGCGGCTGCGTCGGTCATCGCTGCTCCTTTGCAGGTCTGGTGGCCAAGAACTTACTCCGAAGTAAGTTAACTGCCAAGTAGTCCTGGTCACAGGTCGAGAATGCCCGTGCCGGCCGCCGCGGCGCGTCGTCCGGTGTGGTGGATGCGTTCGAGAACCGCACGGGCGTGCGGTTTTCCGGGTGTACGAAACGCATCGAACAACGCTCGAAACGTTCGAACATATGTGCGATACTCGGCGCATGTCGGACGATCGGATGGCGGAGGTGTTTGCCGCGGTGCGGCTCGGTGGCGTCGACCCCGCGGCGGGGCGACGGGCGTTGGAAAAGCTCTGGGTCGAACTCGGCGAACACGGCGGAGCATTGCAACGCTGTGTGGTCGCGCATCATCTCGCCGACCTTCAGGAGAATGCCGCCGAGGCGCTGCGCTGGGATCAGCGCGCGCTGGCGGCGGTGTTCGGGCCCGGCGTGCCGCTGGATGAAGGCCTGCGCGGCTTCCTGCCGTCGCTCTATCTGAATCTGGCCGACAGTCATCGCCGGGTCGGCGAGTTCGAAGTGGCCCGGATGCAATTGGCCATCGCTCGCGGGCATCTCGACGTGCTGGCTTCCGATGCCTATGGCGCGCTCATTCGGGGTCGTCTACAGGGCGTCGAGGCCGCCCTGGCCGCCGGGTCCGTCGAGCGGCTTCGGGCGTCCTGACCTGCCTGTACTTCCTCTGTCTTCGAATGTATGTTCGAGGCGAGGAGGAGAAGTCGTGGGCTGGAGCGACGGTCCGCCCAGCTGGGCGGAGATGGAGCGGGTGCTGTCCGGGCGGACGAACCCCGACGCGAGGTATCCGGGCGACGGCGGCGACAGCCCGGCGTGGTCGCGTAAACGCGAGGAGTACCGGCCCGAGCCGGTGCGCCGCGCCGAGGGGCCGTCGGTCCCGTATGCGGAGCTGCACGCGCACTCGGCCTACAGCTTCCTGGACGGGGCGAGTCATCCGGAGGAATTGGTGGAGGAGGCGGTGCGGCTCGGCTTGGCGGCGATCGCGCTCACCGACCACGACGGCTTCTACGGCACCGTCCGCTTCGCCGAGGCGGCCAAGGAATGGGGGATGCCCACCGTCTTCGGCGCCGAACTGTCCCTCGGCACGGCACTCGAGCCGCGCGTGCCCGGCACCGAGCGTGGGCACGCCGCCGCCCCCGACTCGGCGCCGCGCACCGGAGCGCCGGACCCGGCCGGGCCGCACCTGCTGGTGCTGGCCCGTGGCCAGGAGGGCTACCGCAGGCTGTCCCGCGAGATCGCCGCCGCCCACATGGCCGCGGGAGAGAAAGGCATCCTGCGCTACGACCTCGATACGCTCACCGCGGCGGCCGAAGGACACTGGCAGATCCTGACCGGATGCCGGAAGGGACACCTGCGCCAGGCCCTCGAGCTCGACCTGCGCGCGGGAAGCACCCGGCTGGACCGGGCGGAGGCCGCGCTGCGCGAGCTGACCGACCGCTTCGGCGCCGACCGGGTGAGCGTGGAACTCACCCACCACGGCGTCCCGGAGGACGACGAGCGCAACGCCCACCTCATCACCTTGGCCGACCGCCTCGGCCTGCCCGTGCTCGCCACCACCGGAGCGCACTTCGCCGCCCCGAGCCAGCGCCGCCGAGCGATGGCGCTCGCGGCGATCCGGGCCAGGCAGAGCCTGGACGAGATGGCGGGCTGGCTGGCCCCCGCGGGCGGCGCGCACCTGCGATCCGGGGCGGAAATGGCGCGGTTGTTCGCCGACTGCCCGCAGGCGGTGGCGAACGCGGCGGCCCTGGCCCGCGAATGCGCTTTCGATCTGCAGCTGATCGCCCCCCATCTGCCGCCGTTCGACGTGCCCGCGGGGCACGACGAGCAATCCTGGCTGCGCGAACTCGCCCTGACCGGCGCCGCGGCGCGCTACGGCTCCCCCGAGGAGAACCCGGAGGCCTACCGGCAGATCGAGCACGAACTCGCGGTGATCAACGACCTGGAGTTCCCCGGCTATTTCCTGGTGGTGCACGACATCGTCCGCTTCTGCAAGGACAACGACATCCTCTGCCAGGGCCGAGGTTCGGCGGCCAACTCGGCGGTCTGCTACGCGATCGGCATCACCAACGTCGACCCGGTACGCAACCAGTTGCTGTTCGAGCGTTTCCTCTCCCCGGAGCGCGACGGTCCGCCGGACATCGATGTCGACATCGAATCCGACCGCCGCGAAGAAGCGATCCAGCACGTCTACCGCAAGTACGGCCGCGAGTACGCCGCGCAGGTGGCCAACGTGATCACCTATCGCGGCAAGTCCGCGGTGCGCGATGCCGCACGGGCGCTGGGGTTCTCGCCCGGCCAGCAGGACGCGTGGAGCAAGCAGGTGAGCCGCTGGACGGGCGTCGGCGCCGAGACGAACACCGACATCCCCGCCGAGGTGCTGGAACTGGCCGCCGAGATCGAGGGGCTACCCAGGCATCTGGGCATCCACTCCGGCGGCATGGTGATCTGCGACCGGCCGATCGCCGACGTCTGCCCCGTGGAATGGGCGCGCATGTCCGGTCGCAGCGTCCTGCAATGGGACAAGGACGATTGCGCCGCCATCGATCTGGTGAAGTTCGACATGCTCGGCCTCGGCATGCTCTCCGCCCTGCACTACATGATCGACCTGGTGCGCGAGCACAAGGGCGAGACCGTCGAGCTGCACTCGCTCGACCTGGCCGAACCCGAGGTCTACGCGATGCTTTCGCGCGCGGACTCGGTGGGCGTCTTCCAGGTCGAGTCACGCGCGCAGATGGCGACCCTGCCCCGGCTGCGACCACGCAGCTTCTACGACCTGGTGGTCGAGGTGGCGCTGATCCGCCCCGGTCCGATCCAGGGCGGGTCGGTGCACCCTTACATCCGCAGGCGCAACGGCGTGGAGGACATCGCCTACGACCATCCGGCGCTGAAGAATTCGCTGGAGCGCACGCTCGGCGTGCCGCTGTTCCAGGAGCAGCTCATGCAGATGGCCGTCGACGTCGCGGGCTTCACCGCCGTCGAGGCCGATCAGCTGCGCCGCGCCATGGGTTCCAAGCGGTCTCCGGAACGCATGGAGCGCCTCAAAGACCGGCTTTATCAGGGCATGCGCGAACGGCACGGCATCACCGGCGAGGTGGCCGACCGCATCTACGAGAAGCTCTACGCCTTCGCGAATTTCGGCTTCCCGGAAAGCCATTCGCAGAGCTTCGCCTCGATCGTGTACTACTCGTCCTGGTTCAAACTGCACCATCCCGCCGCCTTCTGCGCGGGTCTGCTGCGCGCCCAGCCGATGGGTTTCTACTCGCCGCAGTCCCTGGTCGCCGACGCGCGCAGGCACGGGGTCGCGGTGCACGGCCCCGATGTCAACGCCAGCCGCGCCGAAGCCACCCTGGAGGCGGAGGGCACCGAGGTGCGCCTGGGTCTCGCCGCGGTCCGGCAGATCGGCGAGGATCTCGCCGCACGGATCGTCGCCGCCAGGGGTGAGCGGCCCTACACGTCCTTCCTCGACCTGACCGGGCGGGTGGAACTCACTGTCGCCCAAGCGGAATCCCTCGCCACGGCGGGCGCGCTCGGCAGCCTCGGCGTCACCCGCCGCGAAGCGCTCTGGGCGGCGGGCGCGGCCGCGGGCGAGCGCCCGGACCGGCTGCCCGGTACCGGCGCGGCCACCACCGCGCCCACCCTGCCCGGGATGAGCGATCTGGAGACCGCCGCCGCCGACGTCTGGGCCACGGGAGTCTCACCCGGCAGCTATCCGACCCAGTTCCTGCGCCCACGCCTGGATGCCCTCGGTGTCCTTCCGGCCTCGAGCCTGCTGCAGGTGCCCGACGGCTCCCGTGTCCTGGTGGGCGGCGCGGTGACGCACCGGCAGCGTCCCGCCACCGCGGAAGGCGTCACCTTCCTCAACCTGGAGGACGAGACCGGCATGGTGAACATCGTCTGCTCGCTGGGGCTGTGGCGGCGTTACCGGAGCCTCGCCCAGGGCGCTGCCGCCCTGCTCATCCGCGGCCGGGTGCAGAATGCCGAGGGCGTGGTCAGCGTGGTCGCCGAACATCTGCAGCGGATGGATCTGCGGATGGTGTCCAAGTCGCGCGACTTCCGTTGAGCGAGTGCTTTAGAGAAGTGTTAGAAGCGTTCTAGAGAACTGTTATGCGGGGGTGTCCGCGCAGCGTAAACGGCTACTGTGCCAGGCATGAGGAAGCTTGCTGTGCTGTGTGTCGGCGTGCTGGGGTTGATCTTGCTCGCCGGCTGCGGTGACGAGGACGCGAAACCCGCTCGGGACCGGACGTCGGTGGCCGTCCCCGGGCCCGCCTCCGCGCTCGTGCCGCCAGGGCTGCACGAGCAGGCGCCGCCGAAACGGGACAACAACTCCGGCGGTGAACCGATGTCCGATCGCAAGGAGGTGGTCACCGGCAGCGTCGAGATCACCGCCGACGCGCCGGTCGCCGCGGCGGGCACGGTCATCGAGCGGGTGCGTGTGGCGGGCGGGCGGGTCGACAGCCGCACCGAGCAGCCCGGCACCGACGACACCAGAGCCAGCGCTACCCTCGTCGTCCGGTTGCCCGCGGACAAGACCGACGCGTTCATCGCCGACCTCGACGGGATCGGGCAGGTCACCCGGGTCAGCACCAACCGCGACGACGTCACCATGCAGTGGGAGGACCTGGACGCCAGGATCAAGGCGCTGCAAGCCTCGGTCGAGCGGCTGCGCGCGCTGATCGCAGGCGCCACCAACACCTCCGACCTGATCACCGCCGAGCAGGCGCTGTCCAGCCGCCAGGGTGAGCTGGACAGCCTCACCGCGCAGAAGCGGCGGCTCGACGACCAAGTGGCTCTGTCCACGCTGACCATCGAGATCACCACCGATCAGAAGAAGTCCGACGACGACCCCGACAGCTTCTGGGACGGCATCGTCTCGGGCTGGAATTCCCTGGTGGACTGGTTGCAGGACGCGGTCGTGTTCAGTGGCAAGGCGATTCCGTGGCTCGGTTTCCTCGCGGTGGCGGCCGCTGTGCTGTGGGGCATCGTCCGGGTTGTGCGCCGTGGGAAGCCCGCGTCGGGCGCGAGAGAATCGGCACCGGCTCCCGCGGAGCCCGCGAGCAGCGCCTCGGCAGGCGCGGAAACCAGCACAGGAGGCAAACGTGCCGACGGTGGTAAGGGCGACGATCAAGCCGAACAGCCGTAAGGGCCCGCTGGTGGAAACCCTCGACGACGGCAGCCTGCACCTGTACGTGCGGGCTCCCGCCGTCGAGGGCAAGGCCAACAAAGCGGCCATCGAGTTGCTCGCCGAGCACTACGGAGTCCCCAAGTCCGCTGTCCGCCTGACCGCGGGCGCGACCTCCCGCTTCAAACGATTCGAGATCGACGACTGAGCGTCGATCGCCCTGTCTCGCAGATTATTCGCGAAGCGGGGTGGATCAGACGCCGCCGGGGAAGCCGAGCTGACGCCAGGCTTCATAGACGGTTACCGCGGCCGCGTTGGAGAGGTTCATGGAGCGGCGGCCGGGCAGCATCGGGATGCGCAGCCGGTCGGTGATGCGCGGGTCCGCGAGAACCTCCGCGGGCAGCCCGGTGGGTTCGGTCCCGAACAGCAGCACGTCGTTCTCGCGGTAGGCCACGTCGGTGAACCGCGTGCGGGCCTGCGTGGTGAACGCGAAGACCCGCTCCGGGCGCAACACCTCCCACGCCGCCGCCAGATTCGCGTGCACCGTCACCGACGCCAGATCGTGGTAGTCCAACCCGGCCCTGCGCAACTTCGGCTCCGACAGCTCGAACCCCAGCGGCTCGATCAGATGCAGATGACACCCGGTCCCCGCGACCAACCGAATCGCGTTACCGGTATTCGGCGGAATGCACGGCTCGTGGAACATCAGATGGAACACACGTGTCAGTCAACCAGGTGGCCGAGAGCCACCGACACCGTCGGTCAGTCGGGCAGCAGTCGAAGAGGAACCGAGTGATGGGTTCGGACCGCGCTGAAGTGTCGGCGATCCAATGTCGCGACTTCCTTCACGTCCAGTCGTTCGGCGACGGCCAGGACCGCGGCATCGACCGCGCCGAGCGGGAAGTCGGCGTACTTCCGAACCAGCTCGGCCATCCGCCGTAGATCGGCCCGGGTGAGATCGACAAGCTCGATTTCCTCATTGGCGATAGATTCCAGGAACCTGGCTTCGACCGTAGGTCCGACCCGCGTTTCCAAGAAGTAGCAGACTTCTGCGAGAACTGGACCTGGGACCAGTAGAGGCCCGGGGTGGGTCTCGAGGAGATCGAGGCAGCGCCGATGATCCGCGTCATTCTGGTTCAGTACGGCGACGAGCGGGCCTGTGTCGCAGACGATCACTCGGCTTGTCTACCACGTTCTTCGCGGAGCAACTCTTCCGACCTTGCCGCGAGATCCGGCTCGGCGTGCATCACGCCGGCGAACGAGAGGCGTCGACGCCGCTCGCCCGGAGGGTCGGTGGCGGGGCCTCGGTCGGCGGTATCGGTGACGACCAACTGCAACGCGACAGCCCGCAGCGCATGCGCCTGGTCCGGCGTGAGCCGATCAACCAGACGATGTAGATCTTCGTAGTCGAACGCTGCGGTCATGGGATCGATTGTAGTGAGAACTGCACGCTACAGCGCTGAGTACGCACTATCCCTGCCGTAGCACCGGATACCCCGGGCTGTCATGCCGTCGCTGACGCTCTGCGAATGGTAATTCCATGCTTGTGGACCATCAGGCGGAAGACGGTCCAGTCGATCGGGCGCCGGGACTCGTCGGCACATGCTCAGCCGAAGCTGCCCGTGCTCGGCTTGCCGATCACGTCGACGGTGATGACGTCTGTCATCGACGTGTAGCCGTGGCGGGGATCACCGGTGGGGCGCTCCCAGGCGCATGCGCCACGTACACGCATCTGTCCGGCGGGCAGACTTCCGTTGCCGAGCGACGACTGGACCATCTTGCCGTCCGCGATGGCGAACGATGTGGGGTTGTTGCCGCCGAAGATCTCGCCGGTGTCGTCGTTGTACACCCAGCACACGCCCTCGGCGTTCGGGTTGTGGAATTTCGCCGACACGGTTCCGGGCACCGAGAAGACCTCCTCGATCACCGGAGGCGACAGCGGAGGGGTCGCGGTCGCGGTGGCGCCGGAGCCGAGCGCCATCGCCACGGCCGGAAGCGCGGCGGCGAGAAAAGGAAGTCGTCGAGCGGTCATGATCCACATGTTGTCAGCTTCCCGAGTGTGCCCCTGTTTTCAGGGGCATCAACATCACTGAGCGACAACACTTTTGATCCGGCGCGAGAGGCGGTATCCCGGACCGGGCGCGGATGTCAGGCTCCGTGGATACTGTTCCGCGGGCGGTCGGGTGCCAGTAGCTGGATCAGCGCTGTGATGCTCTGCTCGCCCAGGCCGTCGGCTACCGCTCGATGCAGCAGGTCGTGCATCGGAGCATGCCAGGACATATCGACGCCCGACTCCGCGCCGAGCTGCTCGTCGTTGCCGATCGCGGTGTGGAACAGCGCGATCGATGAGCCGAGCCGGGTGAAGTCCCGGTTGTCGATCTCGTCGGCCATGACCGGTAGCAGTGACTCGATCATCTGGAGCCATTTGATCGAATAGGGCACCATTGTGCGCGCTGCCAGACCGCGCGCGGACAGTACCGCAGCGCCTTCGAAGAATCCGAGCAGTGCGGGGAGAAGGGTGGCGCCGACGGCGGATTCGTAGAGAGCGGCCAGGTCCGGTTCGTCGCCCAGATGGACGAGGTCACCACCGAGTACTCGCAGTGTTTCCCTGTGCTCGTCGAAGACGTCCTGTTCGCCGCCGAAGTACAGCAGTGTGTCCGGCTTTCCGACAGCCGAAGGTACGTTCTTGATCGCGCCACCGAGGAAACGCGCCCCTCGGCCGGTCGCCCACCGCGCGAAGTCCCGCGCGTCGGCAGGGGTGCCGCTGTTGAGCGTGACGAGGGCTCGCCCGTTCAGCTCGGTCTCGGCAGCGGTCAGACTGTCGCGGGTCGCCTGAAACGTGGTCAAGCATGTGATGATCAGCGGGCTGGCGGCGATGGCATCGGCGACGGCGAGTTGCTGGTGCGCGCCCGCGGCCACCAGCGCAGCCGCCCGTTGCGGGCTGCGATTCCACACGGTGGTCGGATGTCCCGCCGCGAGGAAGGCTTCCGCGAGGGCGGAACCCATCGAACCCGTGCCGAGCACGGATACCGCGGTTTTCTGATCACTCATGCGACTCCAATCGCGCGCTGTACGTGAGACTCATGGCCACGTGACAAGGACCGAGTGTTTGCCCACCCGGCGACAACGACAAGTACGCACTTTCGGGAGCAGTTCCAAACGTTCAGGTAAGTGCCCAGATAGCGGCGAGCAGCACCGTGGCTTTTATGACCGGAGTCACAATCAGCCACCGTCATGTTCCGTCGATGCCGATAGACGACGTCGTCTCTGAGCTTGACGCCGGTCGAGCGCTGTCCTGATCAGCTTCCGCACGGCTTCACCAGTGACAGACTGCCCGGCGAGCGTTTTGAACGCCCTGCCATAGGTTGCTATCTCTCGCGGTTGGGTGATGATCAACTCCGCGGCTGTTCCTTCCACCATGACAAGCCGGTTATCGAACATGGCGAAGTTGGTGGACACCACCAGCGCCTCAGCCAGGGCTGGAACGATGCCGAGCGTGACACGCGGCATCCCCGGGATCGAGGCCAGCCGGTCGAGCTGGCCGATCATGACGGCGTCGGTGCCGACGGTGGTGTAAAGCGCCTGCTCGGCGATGAGGAAGTGGAACCGGTGGTCGCGCTGGTGAGAGCTTCCCGCGCATCGTGAACGTTGGTCACTGGTCGGCGTACTCCGCGTACGGGGTCGCCAGTTCCCATAGTCGTTGCTTCACGCTCCGGCAGTAGCCGACGATCCCCGGATCGGTGGTCACGGCCAGCCCCGCTGGCTTCCCGTTCTCGTTGATCAAGTTGTAGACAACCCGCTCGTTGTCGATGAGCCACCAATCATCGGGTGGCACCTCGCCTGCGAGATGCCGGGGTACGTACCGGATATCCTCACCGGCCGCTGTATTGGTATCGGTGACCGACATTCAAACTTGGTGATGGTCTCGAAGCTCTCGTCCGGCACGGCCGGCTGGGTGAGAATTCGAGACTCCGGCGCCTGCTTGCTACCGCTCAATGACCGAGTGGGGTTGTGCTCCTTGCCTGTTGATCGCGGGGCTTGCAGGGCCATCGCCGGGTGAGATGCGTCCTGTTAGGAACCCGGCGACTCGGCATCTGCCGTTGTGCAGGCGTGATGCGGAGATCCCTGTTGGTGAATGTCTGGTATTGCATCGACTCCCGCGACGGAATTTCCCACGCCGGACATGGGACAGAGATCGTCGAGCGACGGGAGTTGGATCGTTGGAGTTGCGGCTGGGTATCGATGTCGCCTGTCGGGCAGCGCACCAGGCCAGCCTGGCCGATGAGCAAGGCAAATTCCTATGGTCAGGTCGCAAGTTCCGCACCACCACCAGCGACCTGCAGCGACTGTGGTCGATGCTGCCGGCCGGGGCGGACTCGTCGTCGATCACCATCATCATGGAGCCCACGCGCAACGCCTGGGTGCCGTTGGCGGCCTGGTTCCGCCGTCAGGGCGCCACTGTGGTTCTGGTGCCGCCAGAACAATCTGCCGATCTGCGCGACTACTACTGCAAACACACCAAATCCGACCGCTTGGACTCGAAAATCCTTGCCCGGATCCCGCTTCTGCATCCCGAGGGCATGCACACCGCGACCGGGCTCGGGCCCGGCGACACGATGCGCAGAGCGGTCAAACTGCGCTCCAACTTGGTCAAACGCCGCACCAGCATCCTCGCGCGATTGGATGCGCTGCTCGAACTCCTCGGACCAGGCTGGCACGCGGCACTCGGCGCGGACCTGGCCAACAAGACCCCACTGCGGTTCCTCGCGCATTACGCCGACCCGCACGTAGTCATCCGGTTGGGCCGGGCGCGGCTGTCACGATTCCTCACTCGCCATTCTCGCGGCAGCTGGCGCGAGGAGAAAGCCGACCAGCTCATAGCCGCAGCCCGGGAAACGCTCGACCTCTGGGCCGATGGACTGGACTTCCCGGAGTTGGCCGACGACATCGCGATCGAGGCCCGGCTGGCTTTGCAGCTCACCGACGAGATCAAGGAACTCGAAACCCGTATCGCGGCACTGCTGGACAAGGCCGACCCGGGCGGCATCGTCTGCTCGGCGCCCGGGGTCGGCCCGATTCTCGCAGCCCAGATCCTGGGACGTCTGGGTGACCCCAACCGCTTCGATTCCCTGGCCGCGATCCGTTCCTTCAGTGGACTGGTGCCAAAGCTCGATTCCTCAGGCTTGAGCGGAAGACACGGTGGTCCAACGAAATCCGGAGACGCCTGCCTGCGCGAAGCACTGTTCATGGCAGCCGAACAGGCCCGGCGCAGCGATCCATCGCTGGCGGCGAAATACCACCGGCTCATGACCGAGACCGGCAAACACCACAACTCCGCGGTCTGCCATCTCTCCACGACCCTGCTCACCCGCATCGCCGCCTGCTGGCGCCGCAGCGAGCACTACGTCATCCGCGACGTCGACGGCAGCCCACTCACACCCGAACAAGGCCGTCAGATCGTCGCTAACCGATACACCGTCCCGGCCGAGATCCGCGCCGCCCGCCGCATCACCAGTGCGCGGACGGGCCGACGACACAAGGAGTCGCGCAGCGCTCCACCGATCGGCCCGTCAACAACCAAGGCTACGAGCCTTCCACCGAGTTGACATCCGTTAGGAACTCAACAGCCAGCGGTGGTAGTCGGTGTGCGGCACCGTCACAACGCGGACCCGGCTCACCGTTACTCCCCGACCGGTCGTTTCCTCGACCGGATCGTTCCATCGGTTCTTGTGTTCGTCCGGCAAGGCGGGCTCTCCGGCGAGGAAGCGCCGAAACCGGTCGGACTCCGTGGGCACAGCGTAGGCGTCCTTCACTTCCAGGTGAAAAGCCTCAGCCTTGCAATCACGAAACAGGGCCACCCAATCCGGCGGCTCATGCTGAAGGTAGAGCACCGTAGAACGTCCTCCTGATCTTCGGAACTTCGACCGCTGTCTCGTTGGCCGCAAGGTCTAGTTGAGCCAGCCTCAGTGGTCCTCGATCGATCTATCCCCATGTATGCGAAGCGCTGCGCCTATCAGTTCCCGCGCAGCGTGGCCGGTGACCGACAGGCCGGAAAGAGTGTCGAACGCACGGTGATACAGCTGGATTTCCCTCGGCTGGGTCACAGTGAGTTCTGCGGTTATCGCTTCGACGAGCACTATTTTGTTGTCGAACACTGAAAAGTTCGTCGGAGCGAATGGAAGTTCCGCCACGGCCGGCACGATTCCGAGCGTCACCCTGGGTAGCCCGACTACAGCGAGCAACCGGTCCAACTGACCGACCATCACATCGGCACCGCTGACCGTTGTGTGCAACGCTTGCTCTCCGATGAGGAAGTGGAACCGCCGGTTTCCTCGATAGAGAAGTTGTTGCCGCTCCAGCCGCTTGGCGACCCCCGCCTCTACATCGTTGGGTATTTGGTAGAACTGGCTGACGTTCCGTAGCGTTCCCGTCGCATATTCGGCGGTCTGCAAGAACCCGGGGATGAAGAACGGGTTGTAGATTCGTACGATTTGAGATGTCTCGCTCAGGCTCACCAGCGCATGTTGACGTCGTCGAGTGCCGGTGCCGAGCACTTTCCGCCATTCCAGATATGCGGCGTTGATGTTCTCCAGGTTGGCTACCAGGTCCGGCACCTCATCTACGGCGTCGCAGTGCTCACACCAGGCGCGGATGTCATCGCGTGACGGTTTGATCCGTCCGTACTCGATCTTGGAGATCTTGGTTTGGTGCCACTCGTTTCGCCGGGCCAACTCTGCGCCGGACAATCCCGCGTTGAGTCGAAGCTCCCGGAGCCGATTTCCGAGAGCTTCGCGCTGCTGGTGAATGGAGTCGGTCACGTGCGGGCGTACTCCGCGTACGGCGTCGCCAACTCCCACAAACGGTCGCGGACACTTCGGCAGTAGTCCACAACTCCTGGATCTGTGGTTATCGCCGCACCTGCCGGTTTGCCATCAGCATCGACGAGGTTGTAGACGACTCGTTCGTCATCGAACAGCCACCAGTCATCCGGTGGCACCTTCCCGGCCGCGTGGCGGGGCAAGTACCGGATGTCCTCCCCGGACTGAATGTTGCGTCCGGTCACCGACAGCAACCAACGGTGGTAGTCCGAGTGTGGGACGCTCACGACACGGACCCGACTCACCGATATCCCGCGACCAGTGGTCTCCTGCATAAGCGCGTGCCACGGTACGGGCGGTTCGTCGGGCGGAGGTTCGCCGACGAGGAATGCTCGAAGTCGATTGTCCTCGGATGCCACGGCGTAGGAGTCGCGAACCTCTAGATGAAATGCGCTGCGCCGCAATGCCCGGAACCAGTCATTCCACGGGTCACCGTCGGCCAGCAGCACCGTAGAACGTCCTTCCTAGCTTGGGTACCTCGATAGCCGTTTCGTCGGTGGCCAAGTCGAGTTGACTCAGGGTCTCATCATCCGTGATCGGTCGTCCGGCAAGGGTGAAAGTCCCTCGGCCGGTGTCCGTCATCGTTGTCCCAAGGAACGTATCGGCTTCCGCGAAGCCAGTTAGCAGGTGTGGGATTTCGATGTTCCGGGTGTGTCTGTCTTCCACCCCTGGACGAGGTAGCTCGCCTGGTCGGTGGCGTACAACGACGGACAACCGTTGGCCTCGGACCCGCCCTTGCCAAGGAACCTCAACCGCATCTGGGTTTCTCCCATCGTGACATGCACATGCATGATGGACTGTCATTCCAGTCTGACTCACAAATATGCAGTGCGCCAGGCAAATATTGCTTTGTGCATACCCGTGCATGAACCTGGACGCACCTCCGGTGAGCTCTTTACCGTCCTTACCGGCACGCGACGCCGGGTGACCTGCCCCCGACGTCGGGTGCCTGCCAACCGCGACGGATGGGGTGGACGAATGAGGCCACGGCCGACAGCAATCGGGTATCTGCGCCGAGATATATCCGGCGTCTCACAGACCTGGGATGAGATTCAACTCCGCAGTCTCGCCAAGCGACTCGGGTACGAACTCGCGAAGACGGTCGTGTTCGGTCCTGAGACCGACAGCCCTCTGAGCCGCCTGATGAACGTCGTTCGCCGAGTGGATGTCGACGCCGTGATCGTTCCCGGTGTCCGGCACTTCGGTGGGGAAGTGCCGCCCGAGTTGGTGAAGGTCGTCGACGTGATCACGGTGGATTCAACGAAGACCTATGCTCGCTGGGCGCCAGGGTGCAGCGGCGGCCGGATGTTCTCACCGGCTGAGCACGACGCATGGCTCAGGTCTTTGGGCAGGTGAGCGACCGCAACCCCGGCCTCTATATCGTCAGTCATCGACAACTTGCATGGATGCTTGTCGGGAGCGTCAACGATGGCAGCCGCCATGGCCCGGCTGTTCGGTTCGAAGAACCTCCGGCGGACCGGGCGCGGGGGAGTCTGCAAGAATCTGGGTGTGACCGATGCCGACACGCCTATCGCGGAGCACCGGGGTGGTGCCCGGAGTCTGGGGGCGCAGTTTCTGCGCTGCCATCTGCCGATGGTGGTAGTGACGCTGGTCATGGTGGTGGCGGTGGTGTTCGTGGCGTCCGACCGGTGGCGGCGCGGGGCGTTCTTCTTCGGCGGTGCGACGCTGCTGGCGGCGGCGTTCCGGTTGTGCCTGCCGACCGCGCAGGTCGGGCTGCTCGCGGTGCGCAGCAAACCCTTCGACGTCGGCGCGCTGACCCTGCTGGGGTCGAGCATTCTGTTCCTCGCGGCCACGATCAACACACTCGGCGTCGGCTGACAGCTCGAGCGATCGGCGACCCGGCCGGGCCGGGTCGGGTCGCCCAGGTGATCAGCGGGCAGCGGCGTATCGCTCGGCGAAAACCGTTCGTTCACGCGGCCGTCGCCCGGGATGGGGTGGGACGGCGTCGCTGTAGCCGATGGTGATCAGCACCGCTATGGCGAGATCCTCGCGGTCGCCGATACCGATGGCTTGCTTCACCAGGTCCGGGTCCCAGCCGTTCATCGGTGCGGAGGCCAGGCCGAGTCCGGTGGCGGCGAGCATCGCGTAGGTGGCCGCGATCATCGCGTTCTTGACGGCGTTCTCCCGCAGCAGTCCGCGCTGCTCCAAGGCCAGGTACTCGGCGCGCGCGTCGAACAACGCGGTGAATTCGGCGTTCCACGCGCCGTTGCGGCCGGCCAGTTCGGCGATATCGGTGTTGCGGTCTCGCCAGGCGGCGGCATCGGCGACGAAGACCAGTACCACCGGCGCCTCCTTCGGCTGCGGCTGACCGAATGCCGCCTTCGACAAGGCGTCGCGGCCGGACGCACTGGTCACGACCACGATCGACCGGTCCTGCATGTTCCACGCGCTCGGTGCCTGCATCGTCAACTCGAGCAATTCCTCGATCAGGCCGGGCGGCACCGGGTCGGGGCGATAGTGCCGTACCGTGCGACGTCCTCGAATCGCGTCGGCCACCGAAAGTGTCTGTGTTTCCATATTTCTTACTATCGGAGAGTCACACTCCAATGGGAAGAAGGCACTTTTCGGTGCGCTACACTCCGATAGGTGCGCACGTATCTCGAAGATTCCGGTCTGCCCGCCGACGTCTACTCCGCGAAGTGCCCCACGCGGGAGGTCCTCGACCACATCGCGGGCAAATGGACGGTGCTGATCATCGACGCGCTCGCCGACGGCACCATGCGGTACACCGATCTTCGCCACCGCATCGACGGCATCTCCCAGAAGATGCTGACGCAGACGTTGCGTCAACTCGAGACCGACGGATTCGTCACGCGGACAGCGCATCCCACCGTGCCGCCGCGGGTCGAGTACACGCTGACGGAGCTGGGTCACAGCTTGCGCACGCCGATAGCGGCGCTGCGGGAGTGGATCGAGACCAATATCAACCGAATCGAAGCGGCGCGGCGGGCCGCGGCGCTGTGAGGGTGGCGACCACCGAACCTGTCAGCGTTCGGGTCGCACACCGGTCCTGGCTAGTCGCATGGTCTCGGTCAGCAGCTTCGACACCGCCGCCGCCTCGGTGAGGAACCCGTCGTGCCCGTCGCGGGAGTGCACGATCTCCAGTCCGTCGCAGCCGGGGAGCAGATCGGCGAGCTCCTGCTGGGTACGCAGCGGGTACAGCCGGTCGGAGTCGACGCCACCGACCACGCAGGGCACCGGCGTCGCCGCGAGCGCCGCCTCGATGCCGCCGCGACCGCGGCCGACGTCGTGGCGGTTCATCGCCTCGGTCAGCAACACGTAGGTGGCGGGATCGAAACGCTTGCACAGCTTCTCGGCCTGGTGGTCGAGGTAGCTCTGCACCGCGTACCGGCCGCCGTTCCACGGGTCCTCGTCGCCCTGCGGTTTGTTCTCGAACCGGTGGTCCAGCTCGAATTCGGTGCGGTAGGTCAGGTGCGCGATCCGTCGAGCCAGGGCCATGCCCGTCGTCGGGGCGCGGCCGGTGCCGTGATAGTCGCCGCCCTGCCAGTCCGGGTCGGCCTTGATCGCCGCGATCTGAGTGGTCTGGGTGCCGATCTGGTCGGCGGTAGCGCGCGCGCCGACCGCGAGCACCAGCGCCGCGGCGACCCGCTCCGGTGCGCCGACCATCCACTCCAGCACCCGCATGCCGCCCATCGACCCGCCCACAACGGCGGCGAGCCGCTCGACGCCGAGCAAGTCGAGCAGAGCGGCCTCCGCGGTCACCTGGTCGCGGATGGAGATCTCGGGAAACCTCGCACCCCAAGGCTTTCCATCCGGAGCGAGAGTGGACGGCCCGGTGCTGCCCTTGCAGCCGCCGAGCACGTTCGTCGCGATCACACACCATTCGTCGGTGTCCAGCGGCGCACCCGGCCCGACCATGCCGTCCCACCAGCCGGGCATCTCGTGGACGTCGTTGGGCTTGCCGACGACGTGCGAATCTCCGGTCAGCGCGTGTTCGACCAGCACGACGTTGTCGAGTCCGGGGGAGAGCTCACCCCAGCGCTGCACCGCCAAGCGCACGTCCGGGATGACCGCTCCGTTCTCCAATCGCACATCGCCGATGGCGATGGTGCCGAACTGCCCGTCCGAGGGCGGCAGGGCGACGGCGGAGGTCCGGGCGCTCCGTTCGGTATCCACGGTCACGTCGTCGCCGCCGCGAAACCGGCGCGCAGATCGGCCGGGATGTCCTCGATGCCGACCGCGAGACGGACCGGTCCTGGGGCGAGCCGTTCCTCGGGTGTGAGGTGCGAATGCGTCGGGTGGTGCTCGGCCCCGCGCGCGGTGGATTCACTCATGGTTTGCTCCCAAAAGGTGTTCGCCGGTACAGCAGGGGTTAGCGGTGTGAACAACAACACATGCCGGCGACCTCCTGTTACGCGCTTGCTCCCGGCTTTCGGGAGCCAGGTCATCACCCGGAGCACCCCACCGCGGATGGAGGGTTGCCGACCAGCGAGCCGGGGCTTGGCGCTGATACTCATGACCTGCCCGGCATCATAACCGGCGGGCCGTCAGCGTCCGAAATCCTCCAGCGCATGCCGCTGATCGGGGGCCGTCGGCGCGACGCAGCAGCTGCGCACGAATTCGTCGAAGGTCTCGGTGAAGACGGCGCGCCCGGCCCGGGCCGCGGTGGCCATGTCCTCGTCCAGGAACAGATCGTCGGAGCACTCCATGCCGACGTGGCCGATGAGCTGCCAGGTACCGACGATGAGCCGCACCGCGCGGGCGTCCGGCTCGGTGCCGAGGCGCTCGGCGACCACCGCGGCGATGGCGGTGTTCTTGTCGTCGGCATGTTCGAGACTGCGCGCGCTGACCGACGGACTGCTGCGCAGGATCCGCTGCAACTTCTGGAACTGCCGGAACGACAGCGGGTCGGCCTCACCCGCCGCGGCGGCTCGATCGACCACGTACAGGAAGGCCTCCCGCAGGGCGGCGAGTTCGTTGCCGGTGCGTGGCAGCTCGCGCAGGGTCTCGGCCACGGTGCGGCCGAAGTCCTGGACCGGTCCCAGGACGATGTCCTCTTTGCTGTCGAAATAGCGGTTGATCGTGCGCGGCGAGACGTCCGCGGCGTTGGCGATCTGCTCGATCGTGGTCGCCTCGAAGCCCTGGGCGTCGCACAGGTCGAGGGCCGTCGCGATGATGCGCAACCTGGTCTGTTGCTTCTTGCGTTCGCGCAGGCCCTGGGCGCTCGCGGCGGCTCCCGCGGCGCTCGCGCCCATCGACGTCGATGACTCGAGCATGTCCCGATGGTAACGCAACCCTCCGTTTTCCTGTCCTTAACAGTCAAATGTCGTATTACGACATTTTTCGCTTGACGACAAATGTCGTCCAATGCCAGGATGGCTCCAGATCATCGAGGGACGAGGAGATGACCGTGACGGACACGGCGACAGCGGTGCACGCGCCGCACAAACCGGGCGGCTCAGCGCGCTGGCTCGCGCTGGCAGTGATCGCATTGGCCCAGCTCATGGTGGTTCTGGACGCCACCATCGTGACCATCTCGCTGCCGTTCGCGCAGCGTGATCTCGACATCAGCGACGGCAACCGGCAATGGATGCTCACCGCCTACACGCTGATCTTCGGCGGCCTGCTGCTGCTGGGCGGCCGGATGGCCGACTACCTGGGGCGCCGCCGGATCTTCATCGTCGGCCTGATCGGCTTCGCGGGCGCTTCGGCGCTGGCCGGTCTCGCCCAGAACGGTGCGGAGATGTTCGCCGGACGCGCGCTGCAGGGCGCGTTCGCCGCGCTCTTGGCGCCGGCCGCGCTCTCGCTGCTGTCGGTGACGTTCACCGAGCCAGGCGAGCGGGCCACCGCCTTCGGTGTGTTCGCGGGTATCTCCGCGGGCGGTGCGGCGCTCGGCCTGATCGCGGGCGGCGCGCTCACCGAGTACGCGTCGTGGCGCTGGTGCCTGCTGGTCAATACGCCGATCGCGCTGCTCGCGCTGGTCGGAGCGCTGGCCTGGGTGGTGAAGGACGTGCCGGCGCCGCGCGTCGGGGGATACGACATGCCCGGTGCCGTCACGGTGACGCTGGGCCTGATCGCCATCGTGTACGGCTTCAGCCGCGCCGCCGAGGACGGCTGGCTGGCCGGTGGCACCCTGGCGCTGCTGATCGCCGGACCGGTTCTGCTCGCCGCCTTCGTCCTGATCGAACGGCGGTCGTCGAACCCGCTGCTCCCACTGCACATCCCGGGCGAGATCAACCGGGGTGGGGCGTTCCTCGCGGCACTGTTCATCCCGATCGCGATGTTCGCGATGTTCCTGTTCCTGAGCTACTACTTCCAGATCACGCTGGGCTATTCGGCGCTGAAAGCGGGCTTCGCCTTCCTGCCCTTCCCGGCCGGCATCGCGATCTCGGCGGGTGTCACCAGCGCCCTGCTGCCGAAGCTCGGCCCCCGTCCACTGATGGTGGCCGGCGCCGTGCTGGGTGTCATCGGCTTGCTGCTGCTGGCACAGCTCGGCTACGGCGACAGCTTCCTTGCCGGGGTGCTGCCTGCCCAGGTGCTCATCGCGCTCGGTATGGGCCCGCTGTTCGTCGGGATGCAGACGGTGGCGCTGCACCAGGTGGAGGAAGCGGACTCGGGTGTGGCGTCCGCGCTGCTGAACGCGGCGCAGCAGGTCGGCGGCGCGGTCGGAACGGCGCTGCTGACCACCATCTCGGTGCAGGTCGCCGAGACCTTCGCCCACGACAACCCCGGCATCGACAACCTGGCCGCGCGCGCCGCGATCCACAGCTACGACGTGGCCTTCTACGTCGGCGCCGGGTTCTTCCTCGCGGCCATCCCGATCATCGCCCTGATGATCCGGGACCGGCCGCAGAACCTGATCGAAGGCTCCGAGGACGGGGCCCGGGTCCCGGTCGCGGTCTGATCCGTCGGCAGCGAGGTCCGCGCAGCGTCATGGCGTTGTGCGGACCTCGCCGTTTGCGGGAGAGTTGCCGAGCTCGAACAGATAGCGGATCATAGCGGCGACGGCGGTTGCGCGGGTGCCCGTCGAGGCGCCGGAAGGTGCCGCTGACCTACCAATCGGTAACAAAGGTGGTCCAGCTCACTCCGGGGGCTGCCCGTGCGGTGAGGACTTCGGCAGCAGTACGCTTGTCTTGTTTGCACCACACGTCTCGCGGACAACGCGGGACATATACGTTGTCTGTTGGAACAGCTGGGGTCCGCTCACAAGCGTGTTCGCCTGGCCGTGCAATGAGGGCACCATCCTAGGAGGACACGAAGATCCATGTCCAAGATCAAGGTTGAAGGCACCGTCGTAGAACTCGACGGCGACGAGATGACCCGGATCATCTGGCAGTTCATCAAGGACAAGCTGATCCACCCCTATCTCGACGTGAACCTGGAGTACTACGACCTCGGTATCGAATACCGAGACAAGACAGACGACCAGGTCACCGTCGACGCCGCCGAGGCCATCAAGCGCCACGGCGTCGGTGTGAAATGCGCCACCATCACCCCGGACGAGGCGCGGGTCAAGGAATTCGGTCTCAAGAAGATGTGGCGCTCGCCCAACGGCACCATCCGCAACATCCTCGGCGGCACCATCTTCCGCGCCCCGATCATCATCTCCAACGTTCCGCGGCTGGTTCCCGGCTGGACCAAGCCGATCATCATCGGCCGCCACGCTTTCGGTGACCAGTACCGCGCCACCGACTTCAAGGTGTTCCAGGGCGGCACCGTCACCTTGACCTTCACCCCGGACGACGGCAGCGAGCCGATCGTGCACGAGGTCGTGAAGATGCCCGAGGACGGCGGCGTCGTCATGGGCATGTACAACTTCCGCAAGTCGATCGAGGATTTCGCGCGGGCGTCGTTCAACTACGGCCTGCAGCAGAACTACCCGGTGTACATGTCGACGAAGAACACCATCCTCAAGGCCTACGACGGCATGTTCAAGGACACGTTCCAGGACATCTTCGACGCCGAGTTCAAGAGCCAGTTCGACGCCGCGGGCCTGACCTACGAGCACCGCCTCATCGATGACATGGTCGCATCCTCCATGAAGTGGGAGGGCGGTTACGTCTGGGCGTGCAAGAACTACGACGGCGACGTGCAGTCCGACACCGTGGCCCAGGGCTTCGGTTCGCTCGGCCTGATGACGTCGGTGCTGCTCACCCCGGACGGCCAGACCTGTGAGGCCGAGGCCGCGCACGGCACCGTCACCCGGCACTACCGCCAGCACCAGCAGGGCAAGCCGACCTCGACCAACCCGATCGCGTCGATCTTCGCTTGGACCCGGGGTCTCGAGCACCGCGGCAAGCTGGACAACACCCCCGAGGTCATCGGCTTCGCGCAGACCCTCGAGGACGTCGTCATCAAGACCGTCGAGGGCGGCCAGATGACCAAGGACCTCGCGCTGCTCGTCGGCGGAGACCAGGGTTACCTGAGCACCGAGGAGTTCCTCGGCGCGCTGGATGCCAACCTGGCTCGCGCACTGCGCTGAGTTCGCTCGGCGCCGTCTCGGGCGCCGAACTGCGGGGCCGAGCCGCGTCGCTCGGCCGACTCCGGCGCTGGGTGTTCACCCAGCGCCGGGCTGACACAATCGGGCACCCGCCCCACCTTCGGTGGAACGGGTGCCCGGACTGTTTTCGGGGTTACTTCGCGCCGGCCCCGGCTCGATCGAACATCGCTACGAATGCTGGACTGTGGCGCGCGAACCGACTCGTTTGTCCGCATTGCGGCGATTCTGGGGCTGACCTGCGTCATTCCTCGACGTCACGGTGGGCGAACTCACGTTTGCCCGGGAAGCGAAGACGGCCCGCGGACGGTTACATGAACACGTGACCAGGCCCGTGACCACGAGCACCACCGCGCCGCCCGAGCGAACCGATTGGCACGTGCCCGCCATGCTGGCCCTTGCCCTCGGCGGATTCGGGATCGGGACAACCGAATTCGTCACCATGGGGTTGCTGCCGGATATCGCTTCGGCCTTCCACGTCTCCGAGCCGACGGCGGGGCACGCGGTATCGGCCTACGCGCTCGGAGTGGTGATCGGCGCACCCCTTATCGCCTCGCTGGCCGCGCGGGTGGCGCGCAAGCGGCTGCTCGTCGCGCTCATGGTGGCCTTCACACTGGGCAATGCGGCGACCGTGCTGGCGCCCTCGTTCGAGACGCTGGTCCTGGCCCGGTTCGTCTCGGGATTGCCGCACGGCGCCTACTTCGGTGTCGCCTCGCTGGCCGCCGCGACCCTCGCTCCGGTAGGACAGCGGGCCAAAGCGGTTGCCGCGGTTATGCTGGGCTTGAGCGCCGCCAATGTCGTCGGCGTTCCCGCGGCCACCTGGCTCGGTCAGCATCTGGGCTGGCGGGACGCGTTCGTGGTGGTCGCGCTGATCGGGATCGCCACCGTGGCCGCGCTGCTGCGCTTCGTCCCGGAACTCACCGGCATCACGATGACCAATCCGATGACCGAACTCGGCGCGCTGCGCCGTCCCCAGGTGCTGTTGACGCTGCTGGTCGGCGCCATCGGGTTCGGCGGGATGTTCGCCGTCTACACCTACATCGCGACCACGCTCACCGACGTCGCGGGTCTGCGGGCCGGTGCGGTGCCGTTGGTGCTGATGCTGTTCGGCGTGGGCATGGTGATCGGCAACATCGTCGGCGGCGTGCTCGCCGATCGCGGCGTGGACCGCGCCGTCTTCGCGGCCATGATCGCGATGGCTGTCATCCTGGCCGGCTTCGTCGCCGCCGCCCACAACCCCTACACCGCGGCCGTCGGCGCGTTGCTCGTCGGCGCTTCCGGGGCCGCGCTGGCGCCCGGTCTGCAAACCCGGCTGATGGACGTCGCGGCCGATGCCCAGACCCTCGCCGCCGCCCTCAACCACGCCGCACTGAACATCGCCAACGCCGCGGGCGCCTGGCTCGGCGGGCTGGTCATCGCCGCGGGCCTCGGTTATACGGCTCCGGCCGTGGTCGGCGCCGGCTTGGCCGCGACCGGCGTGTTGTTGTTCGCCGTGACGGTCTGGATCGCGCGGAAATCCCGGGCACAGGTAGCGACGCGGTGATCATGCCGTAGTAGCGGCCCTCGGTCGCCTTGCGGCGACAATCAGGAGCGGCCGTGACAAGACAACGGTAAGCCGCCCGGTGGGGAGTGAAGGCTATTCGGCGGGTCGGCCGCCCAGAGCGCGGCCGGCGATCTCGTGCAGATGTGCCGAGGCACGGCGCCAGCGGCGCTGCGCCCGTTCGGCATCCGTGTCGATGAAATTCGAGATCAAGATGCCGCGTAGCGCGTCCATGGCCGTGTAGACGAAGTCGCGCGCCTCCTTGCGGCGCACGTCGTCGGGCACGAAACGGGCGACCGCCATCAGGACGGCGTTGTTGACGAACGGCTCGACCTTCTCCATCGCCGCGGCCAGCACCGGATCGGTCCGCCCCGCCACCCACAGCTCGACGGTCGCGATGAACAGCGGGCCTTGGTGGAGGTCCCACAGGAACTCCAGCGCCGCGGCCACCGGATCGTCACCGGCTTCCACCCGGGACATCTCCCGCATGGCGCTCTCGGCGCGCAGCTGTGCCAGATGGCTGATCGCGGCGACCACCAGATCGGTTTTCGAGCCGAAGTGATGCACTTGGGCTCCGCGCGTCACGCCGGCGCGTTCGGCTACCCGCGGCGTCGTGGTGCCCGCGTATCCGTACTCGACCAGGCAGTCCACGGTCGCGTCGAGCAGGCGGGTGCGCATCTCGGTGCTGCGCTGCTCTTGCGTTCGGCGCTGCTGTTTCACGATTACGCTCCTGGCCACCGCTAGATCCTACACTTACATACAGCACTGTATGTTCCGGACGCTGAGCGCGGTGCCGACGAGTCCGCGACGCGCGGAATCGGTCACTCGGTCGCGACCGGCGGAGGAGTGGTCGCTTCGGCAATCCGGTGAGTCCGACCTGCGGCGCGCCGACGCAATGATCAGAACACATGCATGTCTCACTGTATGTACCAGGCCATACGCAATTGCCTGGTTATTCCTGTGATCGTGGCACGTCCGCCACTTAGCCTTGCTCACTTACATACAAATATGTATGTTTGTTTCCAGCTCGTTCCGGGCGGCCGCCCCCGCGGTGCACGCACAACCTGAGGAGTTCGATGGCGAACAAGGTCTACGTCGTCGGTGTCGGCATGACGAAGTTCGAGAAGCCGGGCCGCCGCCTCGTCGAGGAAGCCGACGGCACCACCCGTGCCTGGGACTATCCGGACATGGCCAGGGAATCGGGTACCAAGGCGCTCGCGGACGCGGGCATCGCCTACGACCTGGTCGAGCAGGCCTACGTCGGCTACGTCTACGGCGAATCCACCTCGGGTCAGCGTGCCGTCTACGAACTCGGCATGACCGGCATCCCGGTGGTCAACGTGAACAACAACTGCTCCACCGGCTCGACGGCGCTGTACCTCGCGGCGCAGGCGATCCGGGGCGGGCTGGCGGAATGCACGCTGGCGCTCGGCTTCGAGAAGATGCAACCCGGCTCGCTCGGCTCCACCTGGGACGACCGCGAGCAGCCCATGGCCAAGCACGTCATGGCGCTGGCCGAGATCTCCGAGGTGCTGTTCCCGGTGGCGCCGTGGATGTTCGGCGCCGCGGGGCGCGAGCACATGAAGCAGTACGGCACCACCGCCGAGCATTTCGCCACGATCGGCTACAAGAACCACAAGCACTCGGTGAACAACCCGTATTCGCAGTTCCAGGACGCGTACACGCTCGACGACATCCTCGGCTCCCGAATGATCTACGACCCGCTCACCAAACTGCAGTGCTCGCCGACCTCCGACGGGTCCGGCGCGGCGATCCTGGCGAGCGAGGCTTTCGTCGACGCGCACGACCTCGCCGGGCAGGCGGTGGAGATCGTCGGCCAGGCGATGACCACCGACTTCGCCTCCACCTTCGATGAGACCGCCAAGAACCTGATCGGCTACGACATGAACGTCCAAGCCGCGCGAAAGGTGTACGAGCAGGCGGGGCTCGGCCCGGACGACTTCCAGGTCATCGAGCTGCACGACTGTTTCTCGGCCAACGAACTGCTGCTCTACGAAGCGCTCGGGCTGTGCGCGGAGGGCGAGGCGGGGCAGCTGATCGACGACGGCCGCACCACCTATGGAGGCAAGTGGGTGGTGAACCCCTCCGGCGGCCTGATCTCCAAGGGACACCCGCTCGGTGCGACGGGTCTCGCGCAGTGCTCGGAGTTGACCTGGCAGCTGCGCGGCACCGCGGACAAGCGTCAGGTGGACGGCGTCACCGCCGCCCTGCAACACAACATCGGCCTCGGCGGCGCGGCCGTCGTCACCGCCTACCAGCGCGCCGACCGCTGAACCGCGGCCCGATCCGCGGACGAACTCGACGAGGAGTGCACACATGGGACACATCGAAGCCACCAAGGACGTCAACGCCACGCCCGAGGCGCTGTGGGCGGTCGTCTCCGACCCGCAGACCTGGGACAAGTGGTTCACCATCCACGAGCGCTTCATGGAGGAGCCGCCCGCCGTGCTGAGCGAGGGCGCCAAACTGGTCGCCAAGATCGTGATGCTCGGCATGGCGAACAAGCTGGAGTGGACCATCGTCTCGGTGGCCGCGCCGCACACGCTGACCCTCGGCGGAACCGGAATGGCCGGGGTGAAGACCGAGTTCACCTTCGACATCCGGCCCAGCGGCGCGGGAAGCACCATCCTGGTCTCCGGCGACTTCGAAGGCGCCTTGATCAAGGGCGCGCTCGGCAAAGCCGTGGAGAAGGACGGCATCAAGCAGCTGGACCGATCGCTCGAACAGCTCGACGCCCTGGCCGCAGCGGCATGAGCGGTCAGGCCCGGAGGCGGCAGCGGAGCGTGACCACGCAGGGCCCCGCTCGTGCCGACAGCAGCTACAGCATGAGCGGTCAGGCCCGGAGGCGGCAGCGGAGCGTGACCACGCAGGGCCCCGCTCGTGCCGGAAAGGTGTCCGCATGAGTTCCGATACTGCCGCGGCCCGTGTGGTCGAGTTCGATGACAGCGGCCTGGAAACCTGGTGCGACGAGGAACGTTTCGAGGTCACCGCCGAGCGCGTCGCGGAGTACGCCGCCGCGACCAACGATCCGATCGCCGCGCATCTGGCCGGGACGGTTGCCGGGCCGGTCTTCGCCATCGTCCCGGTTTTCGAGGCGATGATGATGCCGGTCATCGACGTCGCCCCGATGGACATCTTCGGCCGAGTCGTACACGGGGAACAGGACTTTCACTTCCACCGCGCGATCCGGCCCGGCGACCGGCTGGTGTCGCGCGCCAAGGCGATCGGCTACACCAGCCGCCCCAACGGGACCACCATCACCATCCGCATCGAATGCCGCACCGAGGCGGGCGAACCGGTCAACGACCAGTACCTGACGGCGTTCTTCCGCAATATCGACGCGGGGAGGACGGTCGGCGAGGCCGCTCCGGCGCACAAGTTCGATGAACGCCTGCGCGAGCAGGAGCCGGTCGCGGTCGTGGCGCAGCACGTCGATGACGACCAGACCTTCCGTTACGCACCGGCGTCCGGCGATCCGGTGCCGCTGCACCTGGACGAGCAGGTCGCCAAGGACGCCGGGCTGCCCGGCATCATCGCGCACGGGCTGTGCACCATGGCGTTCGCGTCCTGGGCGGTGCTCACCGAGGTCGCGGCATCGGATGTGCACCGGCTCAGGCGGTTCGCGGTGCGCTTCGCCAAGCTGGTTTTCCCCGGTGACCACCTGGAGACCCGCATTTGGAAAGCCGGCTCGGCCGATGGCGTCACCCGCTACGTCTTCGAGACCGTGCGCGGCGACGACGTCGTGCTCAGCGACGGACTGGCGGAGATCGCCGACTGATCCCGGTGCGGCGGCGCGATTGCGCCGCACCTTTCCACCCGACGCCGGATTCGGCGGAACTTCAGGAGACAACATGGGCGCACTGGCCGGACGGGTCGCCGTCATCACCGGCGCGGGCCGCGGCATCGGCCGCGAGCACGCACTGCTGTTCGCGAGGGAGGGGGCCGCGGTGGTCGTCAACGATCTCGGCGGCAGCAATGCGGGGGAGGGCGCCGACTCCGGTCCCGCCCAGGAGGTGGTGCGCGAGATCGTCGCCGCGGGCGGCAAGGCGGTGGCCAACTCCGACGACGTCGCGACCTGGGACGGCGCGCAGAAGCTCGTCGAACAGGCGGTCACCGAGTTCGGCGGCCTCGACGTCGTGGTCAACAACGCGGGCATTCTGCGCGACGCCTTCATCGCGGGCATGGACGAGGCGCAGTGGGACGCGGTGATCGCCGTGCACCTCAAGGGACACGCGGCGGTGCTGCACCACGCCGCGGCGTACTGGAAGCAGCAGTCCAAGGCGGGCAACCAGCCCAAGGCCGCGGTGATCAACACCGCTTCGGCGTCGGGCACCACCCTGCCGAACGCGGGCCAGGCCAACTACGGCGCGGCGAAGGCGGGAATCGCGGCGCTGACCCTGGTGGCCGCCGAGGAACTGGGGCGTTACGGCGTGCGGGTGAACGCGATCGCTCCGATCGCGCGCACCCGGCTCACCCTGGCCACCCCCGGCATGGGCGAGATGCTGGCGGCGGAGGCGGAAGCGTCCGAGGGCGAGTTCGACGCCTTCGCCCCGGCCAACATCGCCCCGCTGGTCGCCTATCTGGCCGCCGACACCTGCCCGATCACCGGCAAAGTGTTCGCGGTGCAGGGCGGCGCGATCTCGGAGTTGGCCGGTTGGCACGATGTGAAGACCATCGAGACCGAGGGTCCCTGGCTGATCGACGACATCGCCGCCCGGCTGCCCTGATCTCGGGGAACGTGAGGAGAACGACGATGTTCGAATGGTCCGAGACCGATGTGATGATCCGCGACGCCGTCCGGGCGTTCATCGACAAGGAGGTCCGCCCCAACCTGGACGCGCTCGACAGCGGTGAACTGCCGCCCTACCCCGTCATCCGGAAATTGTTCGCAGAGTTCGGCATCGACGTGATGGGCGGCGAGGCCGTGCAGAAGATGCTGGCCAAGCAGGCGGCGCGGGAGGCGGCGGTCGAGGCGGGGGAGCCGAAGCCGGAGAAGAAGGCCTCCGGCGGCAGCCCGTTCGCCGGCCAGGAATCGCTGATGGCGGTGCTCATCGGTGAGCTGTCCGGGGTGTGCATGGGCCTGGTCACCGCGATGGGGGTGAGCATCGGTCTCGGCGCCACCACGATCATGTCGCGGGGGACGCCGGCGCAGAAGCAGCGCTGGCTGGAGGACATCGTCACCATGCGGAAGGTCGCGTCCTGGGCGATCACCGAACCGGATTCCGGTTCCGACGCGTTCGGCGGCATGAAGACCTACGTCAAGCGCGACGGCGAGGACTACCTGCTCAACGGCCAGAAGACCTTCATCACCAACGGCCCCTACGCCGACGTGATGATCGTCTACGCGAAGCTGGACGATGGCGCGGGTGGCGACAGGCGCGAACGCAAGGTGCTCACCTTCGTGCTGGACAAGGGCATGCCCGGCCTCACCCAGGGCAAGCCGTTCAAGAAGATGGGCCTGCACTCCTCGCCGACCGGTGAGCTGTTCTTCGACAACGTGCGCGTCGGCCGGGACCGGCTGCTCGGCGAGACCGAGGAGCACCGGGGCGGCGACGGCCGCGACAGCGCCCGCTCCAGCTTCACCGCCGAGCGGATCGGCGTGGCCTTCATGGCGCTGGGCATCATCAACGAGTGCCACCGATTGTGCGTGGAGTACGCCAAGAGCCGCAAGCTCTGGGGCCAGGAGATCGGCCGCTTCCAGCTGGTGCAGCTGAAACTGGCGAAGATGGAGATCGCCCGGATCAACGTGCAGAACATGGTGTTCAACACCCTGGAGCGAGGTAGGGCGGGCAAACCGCCGACCCTGGCCGAGGCGTCGGCGATGAAGCTGTACGCCAGCGAGGCAGCCACCGAGGTGGCCATGGAAGCGGTCCAGCTCTTCGGCGGCAACGGGTACATGACCGAGTACCGCGTGGAGCAACTCGCCCGCGACGCCAAGTCGCTGATGATCTACGCGGGCAGCAACGAGATCCAGGTGACCCACATAGCGAAGGGTCTGCTCGCGTAGTAATTCCCGGGACGGCAGCGCCCAGGCGACTTCACTCGCTGTGGAAGCGATGTCACTTCCGGGCTGGCTCGGCCCACGGCTTCGTCCGAGGCGGGCCGAGCGTCGGCCCGTTCGCGGCTCGGCTCGTGCCCGAGTGGCGCCGAGTCGTGGGCGGCCATCGAGCAGGAAGCGACGCGCACGTTGAGCACTCGGGCCGTCGGCCCGCACTGACCACACGCCGACCCTCCTCAGCGAACCTTCAGGCGGGCGCTGCCCACTCCACGCGACCACATCGGCCCGACCACAGAGCGAAGCGAGACCGAGCATGCGCCGTTCGCAGCCCCGGCGCACATCCCAGTGAACGCCGCGTACGCGACCAGTCACCAGTCCCGGCAACCTGACGGCCAGCGACCACAAACCGCGTGCACTGAATCCTGACTTCAGAAACCAACGCCCCCAGCGCACCTCAACCCCAGCTTTCGAGCGAAGCGAGACCGAGCATGCACCGTTCGCGGCCCGCGAGCCATAAGGGGGCCGCGAACACGCCGCGACGAAGTCGCGGCCAAACTACACAGCCCGAAGGCGCGTGCGGCTGGCGTAGACGTGCTCGGCGATGAGGGTGGCGATGCGGTCGGGCGCTTCCAGCATCGGTACGTGCCCGACGCCGTTGACCAGGATGCGGTCGGCGGATTCGGGCAGTTCCTTCAGGTAGCGGCGTGCGTAGACGCGGTTGGGGATGACCCGGTCGTACTCCGAGAGCAGCAGCCGGACCGGCGTCCGCAGGGTGGCCAGGTCCTCCTGGGCCGGCGCTCGCATCGCGCCGAGGATCATCGGGATCATCGCCGAGCAGTTCAACGCGGCCGCGAGGGCTGCGGCGGCGTCGCGGCGGGATACCGCGGCGGCGTGCTTGCTCAGCGCGAGCAGGGCGACGCGTTGGGCGAGCGGGTTGCCGATCGCGAATCCGCCCAGCCGCTTGCCGATTTCGACGAGTGGCACCAGGGAGAGGAATTTCAGGTTGATCCGCCACTGGGTCAGCGAGGGCGCGTGCCAGCCGCCCGCGGGCGCGATGAGCGTCAGGGTGCGGGCGCGTCCGCGGCGGGCGAGTTCGACGCCGACCAGGCCGCCGAGCGAGTTGCCTGCGATATGGCAAGTGCGCCAACCCAGTTCGTCGAGCTGATCGCAGATCCGGTCGGCGAGCGCGTACACGTCGACCGACCGGCCGTCGCTGGGCGCACCGCCCCAGTGGCCCGCGAACGCGGGCGCGAACACTTCGCAGTGCGTCGACAGCCGCGCCGCGGTCTGCTCCCAGGCGTGCGGCGACATCATGAATCCGTGCAGCAACAGCAGGGGGTCGCCGGAACCCAGGTGCAATGCCTTGATCGGCTGGGGCCGGTTGGCCCGGGTGGAGCCGCGCGCGGCGGCGGAGGAGGACTGGGAGGCGTCAGACGACATCGTCATCACCCCTTCCTGGACGGCAGTGTCCGGGGGACTTCATCAGACCAGCATTGTACGGTCGTGGAGTGCCGTATATCTCGACAGTGAACGTGAACGGTGTCCGCGCTGCCGCGGGCAAGGGGCTGCTGGCCTGGCTCGCGGTCACCGAGGCCGACGTCGTCTGCGTGCAGGAGACCCGCGCCACCGACGAGCAGGTCAGGGCCGCGCTCGCGCCGGCGCTCGCCGCGGGATGGCAGCTCTCGCACGCCGAGCCGGAGTCCAAGGGTCGCGCCGGAGTGGGCATCCTGTCCCGGCGGGCGCCGAGTGCCGTGCGAATCGGCTTCGGCAGCAGTGAGTTCGCGGCGGCGGGCCGCTATCTCGAGGCCGACTTCGACGACGTCACCGTCGCGAGCGTCTACGTGCACTCCGGTGACGCGGGCACCGTGCGCCAGGACGAGAAGTATCGGTTCATGGCCGAACTCGGTGCCTACCTCACTGCGCGCACCGGGGATTTCGTGGTGGCCGGGGACTGGAACATCGCGCACACCGAGCGTGACCTGAAGAACTGGAAGGGCAACCTGAAGTCGGCCGGGTTCCTGCCGCAGGAGCGGGCGTGGATTGATGAGTTGCTGGCCGCGGGATACGTCGATGTGGTGCGCAGCCTGAACCCAGGGGCCGACGGCCCCTACAGCTGGTGGTCATACCGGGGTCGCGCGTTCGACAACGACAGCGGCTGGCGCATCGACTATCAGCTGGTGCGCGGCGAACTGGCCGCCCGTGCGAAAGAGGCGGTGGTGGAACGCGCCGCGACCTATGACCAGCGCTGGTCCGACCACGCGCCCGTCACGGTGCAGTACCGATGAACCGGTCGCCGTTGACCAAGCGCGTACTCGGCGTACTCGGCGCGGTCGCTCTGGTGCTGATCGCCGCGGTGCTGGCTCTGTACGACGGTGGCGATGCCACCACGTCCCCCTCGGCGAGTCGCGCGAGCACCGTCGCTGCGAGCACCGTCACCTCGCCCGCCACCGCACCGCGCGGCGGGGACACCGCGTCGCCGGTCACCCAGGCCGTCGGCGTCCCGGAGCGCGCGTACGCCACGCTGCGGGAGATCGACGCGGGCCGCTGGCCGGGCTCGGCGAACGCCCCGGGCACCAAAGGGGGCGAGCGATGGATGAACCGCGGCGGCGACCTGCCGGCCACGGACGGTTCCGGTAAGTCGATCACCTATCAGGAATGGGACGTCAATCCCAAGCAGCCCGGCCGGTCCCGCGACGCCGAACGCATCGTCACCGGCAGCGACGGCTCGGCGTGGTACACCGGTGACCACTACAAGACCTTCACGAGGATGCGCTGATGACAAAGACCGTCACGCTGTCGCAGTTCCTTGCCCGTCCCGACGCGGACGACGCGCCGCCCCGCGCCGAACTCGCCCCGCCGCGGGTTACCTTCGGCGCCCTCGCGGTCGACGCGGCCGAGTTCAGCGGGGTGCGCGACAAGGCGCCCCCCGGCTATCTGGTGCGCGAGGTCCGCGGCACGAAGATGTCCACCACCGCCCGCCTGTTCGACGAGTTCGCCGCCGCGTTCCAGTTCCCGTACTACTTCGGGGGGAACAAGGACGCCTTCGACGAATGCCTGCGCGACCTGGACGATTTTCTCGGCGAAGGGGCCGGATACGTTGCCGTGGTGCGCGACTCGGCCGAACTGCTCGCCGAGGAGCCGATCGAGCGCGACTGGTTCGCCGAGGCCATGCGGGATTGCGCGGCTTACTGGTCACGGCGTGACGTGCTGTTCCGGGTGGTGCTCCAGGGCGACGCGCCCGACCTCGAGGACGTGTCCCTGCGCCTGTGACCGGGGCCGTCAGCGCAATTTGCCCGCGAGGTCCTCGCCGAGCAGGACGAATACGTCGACGGTGTGCTCGATGAGTTCGTCCCGGGTGAGGTTCAGATCGCCCTGGAGCCACGCGGTCAGCGTCTGCACCAGTCCACCGACCAGATACAGGGCGCGGAAGTCGATCGCCGGGTCCGGGGCCGCATCGGGCATCCGGTAGAAATCCATGCCTTCCGCGGCCACCATCCGCGCGAACGCGCGCACCGTCTCGGTGGTGCGGGCGCGCAGTTCGGGCGTCGCCATGGCCGTGATCAGGGCCGCTTTCGCCTTGCGCGGGTCGTCGGTGAGCAGGTGGACGCCCGCGGTGATCGCGGCGTGCGCGGTCGCGCGCGTGTCGGGCGGTGCGGTGCGCACGGCCGCGAGAATGGTCGCCGCGAGTTCCGCGGCGATCCCGTCGAGCAGGGCGGTGAGTACGGCGTCCCGGCTGTCGAAGTTCTCGTAGTAGTACCGCTCGTTGAGCCCGGCCTGTCCGCACAGCCCCGACACGGTCAGCTTCGACAGCCCTTCGGTGCCGATGATCTCCAGCGCCGCCTCCAGCAAGGCCGCACGCCGCTGCGCCCGGCGCTCCTCGGCGGAGATGCCTCCATAAGTCCGTTGCGCCGCCACCGTTCGATTCTGACAGAGAACAATTCTGGCAGAGGGTATTGCCAGAATTAGCAATTCTGGTGGATGCTATTGCCAGATGATCTCGACGAGGAGGCAGCGGTGTCCGAGCCCGGCTATTTCAGCGACCACTCGATGGTTCGGCGGGTGATGAGCAAACGGGCGGTGGGCCTGACCTACGGCCTGCGCGCTCTGGTGATCGGCGCGGTGCACCCGCTGCTGTACGTCGGCACCGCCGAGAACACCGAGCACCGGACGACGCCCTACACCCGGCTCGCGCTCACCGGGCATCTGTTCGAGGCGGTGTTCCTCGGCAGCAAGGCCGAGGCCGATCGCGCGCTGGCGTTCACCAGGAAGCGGCACGTCAAGGTCCGTGGCGCGCTCCCCGAGTACGCCGGAGCCCACCACCCGGCAGGCACCGGGTACTCCGCGCTCGACCCGCACCTGATGTTCATGACGATGGCCTTCACCTTCGACTCGGCCGAGGTGATGTACGACCTGCTGGTGCGCCCCATGACCGACGGCGAGCGCGAGGGGCTCTATCAGGACTACGTGCGCTGGGGCGAGCTGTTCGGCATGCCCGCGGACGCCGCGCCGGGCAGTTACCGCGAGTTCCGCGCGTTCTTCGACGGCTATTTGGCCTCCGACGAACTGTTCCTCACCGACGAGGCGCGGCTGGTCGGCTCGTACCTGGCCGGGCAGCGCGTGCCGTATCCGCAGGGCGTGCCGTTGCAGCAGGTCACCTCGGTGTTCTACCTGCTGGTGCAGGGCAGTCTGCCGCCGCGGATCCGCACCATGTACGGCATCCGCTGGGGCGTGGCCGAGCAAGTCGCCTACCAGGCGTTGTCCCGGGCGGTTCGCACCGCGCACGTGCCGGTCCCGCTGGTGCCCCCGGTGCTGCGCGGCACACTCGCCGGCCCCAGCGCGCCGGTCTACAAAATGCTCTCCAAGCGGGAACACGAACTGGTCAGCGGCGGACGGCCGAGTATGCCCGGAGTGCACCCGCGCAACTGGGTGCAGCGAAATTCCGCTTGAGCCGCGTGCGAAAATCGAAGGCATGTCCAGTCCTGCGCCCACCCCGGCCGCCGAACGCAAACAGCGGGTTCTGTCCGGGATCCAGCCGACCAGCTCCTCTTTTCATCTCGGGAACTACCTTGGCGCGCTGCAGTACTGGGTGACCATGCAGGACGACTACGACGCGCTGTATTTCATTCCGGACCTGCACGCGATCACGGTGCCGCAGGACCCGAAGGAGCTGAAGGCGCGTACCAAGGTCGCCGCCGCTCAGCTGCTCGCGCTGGGTATCGATCCGAAGAAGTCCACCCTGTTCGTGCAGAGCCAGGTGCCCGAGCACGCCGAGCTGGCCTGGGTGCTCAGCTGCATCACCGGTTTCGGCGAGGCCAGCCGGATGACCCAGTTCAAGGACAAGTCGGTGAAGCAGGGCGCGGAGAACGCGACCGTGGGCCTGTTCACCTACCCGGTGCTGATGGCCGCCGACATCCTGCTCTACCGCGCCCATCAGGTCCCGGTCGGCGAGGACCAGCGCCAGCACCTGGAGCTGACCCGAAACCTGGCCCAGCGCTTCAACACCCGGTTCAAGAAGACGTTCGTGGTGCCGGAGGCGCACATCGTCAAGGGCACGGCGAAGATCTACGACCTGCAGGACCCGACGGCGAAGATGAGCAAGTCGGCCTCCGCCGACGCTGGCCTGATCAACCTGCTCGACGACCCGAAGGTCACCGCGAAGAAGGTGAAGTCCGCGGTCACCGACACCGAACGGGAGATCCGCTACGACCCGGAGCAGAAGCCGGGCGTCAGCAACCTGCTGGTGATTCTGAGTTCGCTGACCGGTGCGCCGATCGTCACCTTGGAGAAGGATTTCGAAGGTAAGGGTTACGGCGAGCTGAAAGCCGACGTGGCCGACGCGCTGGTCGAATTCGTCACGCCGTTGCGTGCGAAGGTGCAGGAGTACATGTCGGATCAAGGCGAACTCGACCGCATCCTCGCCGCTGGAGCCGAGCGCGCGCGAGAGATCGCGGGAAACACCCTCGCGCAGGTTTACGATCGGGTCGGTTTGCTGCGTCGCTGAACGGCTACCTCACCTTTGTGCGGCCTGTCAGGTGTCGTGCGAGGTCTCTCGGTCGAAGGGGCAAACGGTGCAGGTGATCGACAACGTCAAGGCCGGGATCGAACGCCGTGTTCAGGCGCAGCCGTGGTTGGACCATCTGGTCCGTACGGCGGCGCGCTACCAGCGGCAGCGGGGCGACTACTACGCGGCGGGCATCACGTATTTCACTGTGCTGTCGCTGTTTCCGCTGCTGATGATCGCTTTCGCGGTCGCGGGCGTGGTCTTGTCCAACAATCCGGAACTGCTCGAGGAGTTACAGGCCAAGATCGTCGAGAATATCCCGGGCTCGTTCGGCACCCAGTTGAACGACCTGGTCGATCAGGCGATCGAGTCGCGGGGCACGGTCGGTGTCCTGGGACTGGTCACCGGCGTCTACAGCGGGCTGGGTTGGATGGCCAACCTGCGGGCGGCGCTCACCGAGCAGTGGGAGCAGAAGTCTCCGGACGGCAATTGGCTGATGACCAAGCTCTCCGATCTGGGGGCGCTGGTCGGTCTCGGTCTCGCCTTCACGATGTCGCTGGGTTTGTCGGCGTTGGCTTCGAGCACCCTCGGCAGGCGGCTGCTCGAGAGCCTCGGTCTCGGCGATGCGCCCGGGGCGGGCGTGCTGCTGTGGCTGTTGTCGACCTCGCTCGGGTTTCTCGCCTCCTGGGCGGTGTTCGCGTGGGTCATCGCCAGGTTGCCCAGGGAAGCGGTCACGCTGGCCAGCGCCGTCAAGGCGGCTGCCCTGGCCGCGGTGGTGTTCGAGGTGTTCAAGATCGTCGCGTCGATCTACTTGCGATCGGTGCTGAGCAGCCCGGCGGGCGCCACCTTCGGCTCGATCATCGGCCTGATGGTGTTCAGTTACGTCACCTATCGCATCGTCCTGTTCGCTACCGCCTGGGCCGCCACCGCGGCGGAGAACGAGCCGGAAGCGGAGATTCCCGCACCCGGACCGGCCGTGATCGCCCCGCGGGTCAGCGCACGCGACATCTCGGTGGGCGTGGGCGCGGCCTACTTCGGCGCGGGCGCGCTTGCGGCCCTTGCGCTTTCCGGTTTACGTAAGTTACCCGGCCGTCGTTGACCCGTTCGCAGGTTCGAGTTCCTCGTGCGCCGGTTCGATCAGCGCCGCCGGTTCGCCTGCCGTGCTCCTAGCAGCAGCGCGGCGACCAAGAGGACGCCGCCGATGATGAGCGTGGTTCTGGCGCCGGTGCGACGATCTTCGGCTGGGGGCATGGCGGAGGGGTCGCTGCCCGGCACCGAAGGCGTGGCCCGGTCGCTGCCCGGCGCGGGCGGCGCGGCCAGGGTGACCGCGCTCTGGTCGCGCTGGGGTAGTACCGCACCGGGCAGATTGCCGATCGAGGCGCTGCGGGGCAGCGCGAATCCATAGTCGAGCAGCCGGGCGGCCTGGGCCCAGGGCCGCAGCGGCTGCACCTCGGCCTGGAGCAAGGTGACGGCGAGCCTGCGCCCGTCACGCTGCGCGGCGGCGACGAAAGTCTGGCGCGCGTCGTCGGTGAAGCCGGTCTTGCCGCCGAGGGCGCCGGTGTAGTTGTAGAGCAGCTGGTTGTCGTTGCCGATCGGGTAGCCGGGGCGGTCGGTGTCACCCGGAACGGCCGGGTCGGCGGGGTAGCCGGGGAAGTCGACCTGCTCGGTGTGGATCAGTTCGGCGAACAGCGGGATGGTCATGGCTTCGCGGAACAGCACGGCGAGGTCGTAGGCCGACGTGCTCATCCCGGGACCGTCCAGGCCGGAAGGGGTGGCCGCGCGAGTATCCATGGCGCGCAACGACTTCGCCAGTTCGTTCATCTTCGCGACGGTCGCGGCGTCGCCGCCGAGCTGCGCGGCGAGGGCATGCGCCGCGTCGTTGCCCGAGGCCATGATCAGCGCCTGCATCAGCTGCCGGTTCGTGTAGCGGCCGCCGGGACCGATGCCGACCCGGGTGCCGTCGACGTTGGCGTCGGCCTGCGTGCCGACGACCGTCTTGTCGAGATTCAACGATCGCAATGCCAGCGTGGCCAGCAGCACTTTGATCGTGCTGGCGGGCCGGTAGCGCCCGTGCGGATCCTTTGCCGCCAGCACCTCGCCCGTGTCCAGATCCGCCACCAGCCAGGCCGTCGCCGAGATGTCCTGCGGCGCGGGCGGTGCGGCCTTGGGTAGCACGACGCCGCACTCGCCGAGACGGGCCCCGCCGATCGGCGGGGACGGGACCGGCAGCGGCGCCGGAGTGGGCTGTCCGGGCACGGGCACCTCGGAGGCGTCGATCGGTGCGGGCGGCAACGTCTTCTGGGGGCAGGCGTCGGTGTTCGGGGTGGTGAACGGCGTGGTGGTGCTCGGCTCGGCCAGGGACGGCACGGCCGTCGCTCCGATCGCGGCGACGGCCAGCACGGCGCCCGCGCAGAGCAAGGCACGGCGAGTGATCTTCATCGCCGATGAGCCTAGCGAGCGATCCGGTGATCGGCCGCACACACTCGTGCACGCGAGCACGGTATTGACAGTAACAACCAAATGAGAGTTACTATCAAAAAGTAGTAGATACCATTTTCGGGGAGGTCCAGTGAAGAACGACTCGACCCGCCGCTGGCTGGCGCTCGGCGCGCTGGCGGCGGCGATGCTGACCATCGGGCTCGATGTCACCGTGCTGACCGTGGCGCTGCCCACGCTCGCGGTGGACCTGCACGCGAATACCGCCGCGCTGCAATGGTTCAGCAGCGCCTACACGCTGGCCCTGGCCGCGGTGATGCTGCCGGCGGGCGCGCTCGGCGACCGCTACGGCCGCAAGAAATTCCTGCTCGCCGCCCTGATGCTGTTCGGCGTCGCCTCCGTCGCGTGCGCCCTGGCCACCTCGCCCGGTGAACTCATCGCGGCGCGCGTCGTGCTCGGAATCGCGGCGGCGGCCATGATGCCGCTGTCGATGTCGGTGCTGCCCGCGATGTTCCCGGAACCGGCCGATCTCCAGCGGGCGCTCACCATCTGGATCACCTCCACCGCGATCGGTCTTCCGCTGGGTCCGATCGTGGGCGGCTGGTTGCTGCGCAACTTCTGGTGGGGTTCGGTGTTCCTGATCAACGTGCCGATGGTCGTGATCGGCGCGCTCGCCGTCGCGGTGCTGGTACCGGAATCGCGCAGCGCGCAGCGCTTCCGGATCGATCTGCCCGGTGTCGTGCTGTCGGCCGTCGGCATGCTCGGACTGACGTACGGCTTCATCCGGATCGGCGAGGAAGGCTGGGGCGACGGCCCGGCCTGGGCGACTGTCGCGGCCGGTGTGCTGCTGTTCGGCGCGTTCCTGGCCTGGCAGCGCAGGACCACGCATCCGCTGGTCGATCTCGGACTGTTCGCCGCCGACGGATTCCGCTGGGGCACCGCGTTTTCCATCGTGGTGAACTTCGCCATGTTCGGCATGTTCTTCACCGTTCCGCAGTACTTCCAGGCGGTACTCGGCGTGGACGCGCTCGGCAGCGGCCTGCGGCTGCTTCCGCTCATCGGCGGGATCCTGGTCGGCAGCAGACTGGTCGACAAGGTGCTGCCGAAACTGGGCATCCGCGTGGTGATCACCGCAGGGTTCACCCTTCTGGCCGGTGCCCTCGTCCTCGGCGCGCTGACCACCGTGGACAGCGGTTACGGCTACACCGCGCTGTGGCTGACGCTGCTCGGCGCCGGGATGGGGCTGGTGATGCCCGCCGCGATGGGCATGGCGATGGGGGAACTCGACGCGGAGCGTTCCGGCTCCGGCTCCGCGCTGTTGCAGGCGCTGCGTCAGGCCGGCGGCACCATCGGCGTCGCGGTGCTGGGCACTGTGCTGTCCACCCGGTATCGGTCGGAGCTCGGCGCGTTGAACCGCGAACCGATCGCCGACGGCGTGAACGCGGGCGTCGCCGCGGCGCACGAGCTGGGTGATCCGTCGGTGCTGCACCAGGTGCAGGTCGCCTTCCTGGGCGGCATGAGCGCGATGCTCTGGGCCTGCGCCGCGTTGTGCCTGCTGGCGGCGGTGCTCACGGCGGTGCTCGTTCGCGCGCGGCGACCCGGCCGGGTGCGCGAGCCGGGTGCGGCAGAATCGATTCATGTCGGTTGAGCTACCCGCGAACGGGACGGCGCAGGGTCTGCGCGAGCGGAAGAAGGAACGGACCCGTCGGACGATCCGCCTCGAGGCTTTCCGGCTGTTCCGCGAGCAGGGGTACAACGAGACGACCGTCGAGCAGATCGCCGCGTGCGCCGATGTCTCGCCCAGCACCTTCTTCCGCTATTTCCCGACCAAGGAACAGTTGGTGCTCGCCGACGACCTCGATCCGCTGATGATCGAGGCGTTGCAACGCCAGCCGCGCGAGGTCTCACCGTGGACCGCCTTCCGCAACGCCGTGCTCGAGGTATTCAGCGGTCTGCCCGCCGCCGAACTCGCGTTCGAGCAGGAACGGCAGGCGCTGCTCTATCACGTGCCGGAGCTGCGCTCGGCCATCGGCTTGGAGATCATCCGCAGCATCGACCTCATCGCAAGCCTATTGGCCGAGCATGTCGGCCGGTCGGCCGATGATTTCGAGGTGCGGGTGGCGGCGGGCGCGATGGCAGGCGCGGCCCTGGCCATGGCGACGATGACGCCGTTGAATGTCGAGAACATCACGCGCACCTTGGATTTCCTGGGTGCGGGCATGCCGCTCGGGCCCGAGCGGTCATCCTGAAGGCGATCTGGGGGTGATACGGACCTACTGCGCCCCGGCGGCGCTGGCCTGCCGCAGCCGATCCGGGGTGTCGTCGTCCATGGTCGCGAAGAAGCCGCCGATCACGTCCTCGATCTCGGCGATCGAGTCCGCACAGTAGAGAATCGGCTGGTAATGGGTGATGTCGTAGGTCGCGGTCCCCATCTGGGCGATGTCGAGCGGACGCAGCTCGGCGTGCCGGAACTCCTCGATCTCGCCGTAGGACGACAGCAGGCCCGCTCCGTAGCAACGAACTTCGCCCCGTTCCCGGACGACGCCGAACTCCATCGAGAACCAGAAGACGTCGGCCAAGAACTTCAGCGCGCGGTCGGTGCTCAGCCGCGCGACCGCCGCGCCGACCGTCGTGTAGATGGCGGCGAAGCGCGGGCTGGCGATCTGGTTGGCGTGCCCGATGATCTCGTGGATGGCGTCCGGTTCCGGGGTGTACAACGGCGCGGAATGATGCCGGATGTACTGCGTGGAGTGGAAGATCCGGTCGGCGAAGGAGCCGAAGAACTCCCGTAGCGGCACCAGGCCCGCGGCCGGGGCGTAGCGGAATCCGGTCAGCGGCGCCAGCGCCGCCGATACCTCGTCCAGTTGTGGGATGTGATCGGTGGGCAACGACAGCGCCTCCGCGGCCGCGAGGACCTCCGCGCTGGCATATCTGCGATGCTTGCGCGCGAGTTCGGCCGACACGATTCGCCACACCTGCTGCTCCTCGTCGGTGTAGGCGATCTGGGGGAGCGGCTTTCCCGGTGCGTAGTCCAGCGCCAACGCGGCTATCGCGTTGCGCCGGGCCCGGTAGTCGGGGTCGTGCACGCCGGGGTGCTCGTCGCTCAGGTGCACGGTCACGTCGCCGTCGCCGGTGCGGGTCACCGGCGAGTACAGCTGCGCCTCGCTGAACATATCTCGATGCAAGCACCGCTCGAACCCGGCGACAACAAAAGCCCGTCCAGCTGAGCAATCTGCCTAGCCGGACGGGCCGTTCTGCGTGATCACGGCAGTAGAAATCTCGAATCGGGCGGCCTGCTGATCAGTGCGCGCCGTGCAGCGAGTGCACCACCGCGTGGCCTTTGCCGCGCCCGATCAGCCACTTGTTGACCGGCGTGGTCACCACGAACGCCACCGCGAAGGCGAAGGCCAGGGTGGCCCAGAACAGCACGGTGTTCAGGTGGGCGTCCATCGCACCGGGGACGGCCAGGATCACGGCGTTGTCCACGATCTCCATGACCGTGATGGACACCGTGTCGGCGGCCAGTGCGGTGCTGACGGCGGCGGCCAGCGGCAGGCCGGCCCGCAGCACGCCGCGCATGGTGAACGCGTAGCCGAACAGGAACGCCAGCACGATGGCCAGCGCCATCGTCGAAGTGTTGTTCCAGCCCAGCGCGGTGCCGATCACCATGCCCAGGACCTCGCCGATGGCGCAGCCGGTGAGGCAGTGCAGCGTCGCCATGGCCGCCATACGCCAGGTAGCCGAGGAGTGGTGCGCGGTGTGCTGCCCGGCGCTGATCGCCGGGTGGGCGGTAGGCGAGAGGTGCTCGCCCGAGGTGTCGTGCCTGTGCTCCATGGATGGAACTATACCCCCGTAGGGTATTTATACAACCCCGAGTTCGCGATTTGCCGGACATGAGCGGGCGCTATGCCGCAAGATGGCGAAAGTACGAAGGAGGGCGCATGAAATCCGTGCGGATCGATCTCGACCAGAATTTGCTCGACGCGGCGGCCGCGATCATGGGCACGTCGACCAGCGACGCCACCATCAACGAGGCCCTGCGCCGGATCGTCGTGCACGAGCGCCAGCTGCACAATCTGGAAAGGCTCGCCGCGAACGCGTTCGCCGGGCTGCCGGACGTCGCGATGTCAGACCGCTAGGCGGCTCGCGGGCGCTGCTCGACGCCTCCGGTGGGGCGGGAGCTATCGGGGAGCGGCGGGCCGTTGCTCATCGAGTGCGCGCAGCCAGACCTCTTCGAACTCCTGAGCATCGATCTGGAGAGCGGTGAACTCGGTCTCGGCATTCAGCTCGTCCGGCGCCGGAACCGGAATCTGCCCGAGTTCGGTCGTGCCGGTGCCGCGACCGGTCTCGGCCCAGTCGCTGTGCCCGTCGCGGAACATCTCGACCTTGCGCACCTCGAAGCCGTCGTCGCCGATCTCGCTGAACAGCTCGACCGGCTCGTCGTCGAAGTCGTGGTGCCATTGCGCCTTCAGGTACCACATCGCCCATCAACTCCCCAGTTCGCGACCGACTCGGAGACCGAACGCACATCAGCCAGCATATGGGTCGGAGTCCAGTGGGTGTGGGGATGAAGTCCGGTGGGCGGGTGGAACGCGACTCGGTGGGCGTGGACTGTCGGTGGCCGCTGGCAGAATCCCGGGCACTGTTGGCGTGAGGCGAGGGGTGGGAGTCATGGCGGTCTCTCTTGTCGACGTGCCCGTGGCGCAGCGGCCGCGCGAGCGGTTGCTGGCGCTCGGGCCGCACGCGCTGAGCGACGCGGAGTTGCTGGCTCTGCTGTTGCGGCAGGGCAGGCGCGGGGCGAGCGCGCTGGATCTAGCGGTGGAACTGCTGGTCGAGCACGGCGGCCTCGCCGGGCTGGCGTCGGCGCGCCCGGAGGAGTTGTCCCGCCGAGCGGGCGTCGGCGTCGCGAAGGCCGCCGCGATCATCGCCGCGTTCCACCTCGGCGCACGAGCACGCGGCAGGCCGGACACCGCGATCCGGCTGACCAGCCCAGCCGACGTGGCCGCCGCCGCCCGCCCCCACTTCGCGGGCGCCCGTGTCGAGCGCCTGCTCGTGCTGGTCTGCGACGCGCAGAACCGCCTGCGCCAAAAGGTTTTCGTCGCCGAAGGCGCCATCGACCAAGTCGCCGTCCCGGTCCGCGAAATCCTGAACACCGTCCTCCGCCACGACGGCCGAGCCTTCGCCATAGTGCACAACCACCCCTCCGGCGACCCAACCCCCAGCCTCGACGACCGCCGCACCACCACCCTCCTCACCGAAGCCGCCCACACCGTAGGCCTCCGCTTCCTGGACCACGTGGTGCTCGCCGGCGAGAGCTGGTCCAGCGCTCCGGCTATCCGGTGAACTGTGTGAAACACGATGTACTTGCCGATCGCGGCAACCGGGCCGAGGCAGGAACGGCGAAGGCCGCCTTCATCGGGTGACGGAGGCGGCCTTCGCTTTTCGGCTGGGCCAGAGGTCAGCGGGTGAAGAGCAGGGCTCGCTTGACTTCTTGGATGGCCTTGGTGACCTCGATGCCGCGGGGGCAGGCGTCGGTGCAGTTGAAGGTGGTGCGGCAGCGCCAGACGCCTTCGACGTCGTTGAGGATGTCGAGGCGTTCGCGGGCGGCTTCGTCGCGGCTGTCGAAGATGAAGCGGTGGGCGTTCACGATCGCGGCCGGGCCGAAGTAGCTGCCGTCGCTCCAGTACACGGGGCAGGAAGTGGTGCAGCAGGCGCACAGGATGCACTTGGTGGTGTCGTCGAACCGGGCGCGGTCGGCCTGGCTCTGGATGCGCTCGCGGGTGGGCTCGTTACCCGTGGTGATCAGGTACGGCTTCACCGCGCGGAACGCGTCGAAGAACGGCTCCATGTTCACCACGAGGTCCTTCTCCACGGGCAGGCCGCGGATCGGCTCGACGGTGACGGTGATCGACTTGCCGCCCTTGGGCAGCATGTCCTTCATCAGCACCTTGCAGGCCAGCCGGTTGACGCCGTTGATCCGCATGGCATCGGACCCGCAGACGCCGTGCGCGCAGGAACGGCGGAAGGTGAGCGTGCCGTCCAGGTAGGACTTGATGTAGATCAGCACGTTCAGGAAGCGGTCGGTCGACAGGACCGGCACCTGGAAGGACTCCCAGTGCGCGCCCTTGTCGTCCTCCGGGTTGAACCGGGCCACCTTGACGGTGATCATCACCGAGCCCTCGGGGACCGGAGCGGGCTTCTGCGAAGAGGGTGCTTCGGCAACAGCAGTCATCAGTACTTACGCTCCATCGGCTCGTAACGGGTCTGCACCACCGGCTTGAAGTCCAGGCGGATGTCCGAGAGGAGATCCGAGCCCTCCTTGTAGGCCATTGTGTGCCGCATGAAGTTCACGTCGTCGCGGTCCGGGTAGTCCTCGCGAGCGTGGCCGCCGCGCGATTCCTTGCGGTTGAGCGCGCCCACCACGGTGACCTCGGCCAGCTCGAGCAGGAAGCCGAGCTCGACGGCCTCGAGCAGGTCGCTGTTGTAGCGCTGGCCCTTGTCCTGCACGGTGATCCGCGCGTAGCGCTCCTTGAGCGCGTGGATGTCGGTGAGCGCCTGCTTGAGCGTGTCCTCGGTGCGGAACACCGAGGCGTTGTTGTCCATCGACCGCTGCAGCTCGGTGCGGATGTCGGCCACCCGCTCGTCGCCGTGCTCGCTCAGCAGCTGGGCCAGCCAGTCCTGCACCATCTGCGCCGGGTTCTCCGGCAGTTCGACGAACTCGCTGCGCTGCGCGTACTCCGCGGCGGCGATGCCGGCCCGGCGGCCGAACACGTTGATGTCCAGCAGCGAGTTGGTGCCGAGACGGTTGGCGCCGTGCACCGAGACGCACGCGCACTCGCCCGCGGCGTAGAGGCCGGGGACGACGTCGCTGTTGTTGCGCAGCACCTCGCCGCGGATGCGGGTCGGGATGCCGCCCATCACGTAGTGACAGGTCGGGAACACCGGCACCAGTTCCTTCACCGGGTCCACACCCAGGTAGGTGCGGGAGAACTCGGTGATGTCGGGCAGCTTCTCCTCGAGCACGTCCTCGCCGAGGTGGGTCACGTCGATGTAGACGTAGTCCTTGTTCGGTCCCGCGCCACGGCCCTCCAGCACCTCCAGCACCATCGAGCGGGCGACGATGTCGCGCGGCGCGAGGTCCTTGATGGTGGGGGCGTAGCGCTCCATGAACCGCTCGCCGTCGGCGTTGCGCAGGATGCCGCCCTCGCCGCGGACGGCCTCGGAGATGAGGATGCCCAGGCCGGCCAGGCCCGTCGGGTGGAACTGGTGGAACTCCATGTCCTCCAGCGGCAGGCCCTTGCGGAACACGATCGCCATGCCGTCGCCGGTCAGCGTGTGCGCGTTCGAGGTGGTCTTGTACATCCGGCCCGAGCCGCCCGTGGCGAACACAATCGACTTGGCGTGGAAGACGTGCAGTTCACCGGTGGCCAGCTCGTAGGCGACCACGCCGGTGGCGACCGGACCGCGTTCGGTCTCGGTGAGCACCAGGTCGAGCACGTAGAACTCGTTGAAGAACTCCACGTCGTGCTTGACGCAGTTCTGGTACAGCGTCTGCAGGATCATGTGGCCGGTGCGGTCGGCGGCATAGCACGCGCGGCGGACCGGGGCCTTGCCGTGATCGCGGGTGTGGCCGCCGAAGCGCCGCTGGTCGATCTTGCCCTCGGGCGTCCGGTTGAACGGCAGGCCCATCTTCTCCAGATCGAGCACCGCGTCGATGGCCTCTTTGGCCATGATCTCCGCGGCGTCCTGGTCGACCAGGTAGTCACCACCCTTGACCGTGTCGAAGGTGTGCCATTCCCAGTTGTCCTCTTCGACGTTGGCCAGCGCGGCGCACATGCCGCCCTGGGCCGCGCCGGTGTGGCTGCGAGTCGGGTACAGCTTGGTCAGCACCGCCGTCCGAGCACGCGGGCCGGCCTCGATCGCGGCGCGCATGCCCGCGCCGCCCGCGCCGACGATGACGACGTCGTAGCGGTGCTCCTGGACAGGACGAGATCCACCAGTCCCGATGATTCGTTCGCTGCGCTCACTCATGCGAGGGGGCCTGTTCCTAACTGATGTTGGGGTCGAAGGTGAAGATGACGTAGGTGCCCACGCCCATGATCAGGATCATCGAGATGGCCAGCAGGGTCTTGAGCCAGAACCGGGTCGAGTCCTTGCGGGAGTAGTCGTCGATGACGGTGCGCAGGCCGTTGCCGCCGTGCAACTGCGCCAGCCACAGCATGCTCAGGTCCCAGAACTGCCAGAACGGGCTGGACCAGCGTCCCGCGACGAAGGCGAAGTTGAGTCGCTTCACACCGCCGTCGAGCAGCAGCATGATCGTCATGTGGCCGAGCACCAGCACGATCAGCAGCAGGCCGGAGAACCGCATGAACAGCCAGGCGTACTTCTCGAAGTTGTTGCTCGAGCGCGCGCGTGGCGAGCGGGGCAGATCCAGGCTGGCCGGCCGGTCGTAGGACTTACCGAGAACAGGTGCGCTCATGCCTCCACCTCGCTGGCGCTCGGCTCCGGCATGACCGCACTGGCGGCTGTGTTCATGAGTCGCTCGCTTCGCTCGCTCATTATCAGTGCTCCGTGAACAGGTAGAAGAACTGGCGTCCGATCGCCGGAACGGCCAGCAGGAACCAGATCGCAAGGATGATCCAGAGCATCAGGCGCTGGTACTTCGGTCCCTTGGACCAGAAGTCCACCAGGATCACGCGGACGCCGTTGAGCGCGTGGAACAGCACGACGACGACCAAGCCCATTTCCATCAACGCCACGATGGGCGTCTTGTAGATCTCGATCGCCTCGTTGTAGGTGTCCGGGCTCACCCGCACCAGGGCGGTATCCAGCACGTGGACGAAGAGGAAGAAGAAGATGGCGACGCCGGTGATCCGGTGCAGCGCCCACGACCACATTCCGGGGTCGCCTCGGTACAGCGTCTTCCGCTTCGGCTGGGCCGGAGCTTCAATCGTGGTCATAGAGTGCGATGCCTCCAACGTCGTTGATGGACCCCGGTTGCAGGTCCGACGCCGACGGCGTTGGGGGCGAATGCCCAGGTGGCTGTACTCCGGCCCGTCGCAGGGGAAACCTGAACCGATCTGTTCTGGACTCTAATCCCCCGGCAATCCCGGAACTAATTCGGCGTACCGTGCGTTGCGCGACATCCAATCGGGTTAGGCTTACCTTTCTTGATGTGTGCGGGGTTGCGTCGTGGCCCTCGCGCGGCCGTGATCGGGTCGGTCCGAGAGAGGTTCCCCATGGCGGAAATCGACTGGAAGTTGTTGCGCGACAACGCATTTCAAGTTATGCGGAATGCCTATGCGCCGTACTCGCGGTTTCCGGTCGGCGCCGCTGCTCTCAGTGCCGATGGCCGAATTGTGAGCGGTTGCAATGTGGAGAATGTCTCATATGGATTGGGCCTGTGTGCCGAATGTGTACTCATCGGTAACTTGATTTCGGGGGGTGGAGGGCGTCTGACGGCGGTCTCCGTGACCGATTCTCGCGGCGAAATCCTGATGCCCTGCGGTCGCTGCAGACAGTTGCTCTACGAGCACGGCGGGGCCGATCTGCTCGTCGATCACAAGGCGGGAGCGGTGCCGTTGCGCACTCTGCTGCCGGACGCGTTCGGTCCGGACGACTTGGACGCGGGACAGCTGTAGCCGGTTCTCTCGGCGACGCTGAGGCGGTTGCATCCCATCGGCGAGAAACCGGTTCTGCGACGGCTCATGCCAAACTGGCGACCGTGACGGCACTGGACGCGGTTTCGATCATCACCACCAAGCGCGATGGCGGGCAACTGTCGGATGCGCAGATCGACTGGGTGATCGACGCGTTCACCCGCGGTGTGGTGGCCGACGAGCAGATGTCCGCGCTGGCCATGGCGATTGTCTGGCGGGGGATGACCCGGCGTGAGACGGCCAGATGGACCGCCGCGATGATCGCCTCCGGGCGGCGTATGGACCTCACCGACCTGCCACGCCCGACTGTGGACAAGCACTCGACCGGTGGCGTCGGCGACAAGATCACGCTGCCGCTGGCGCCGCTGGTCGCAGCGTGCGGCGCGGCGGTGCCGCAATTGTCCGGGCGCGGCCTCGGCCACACCGGCGGCACCCTGGACAAGCTGGAGTCCATCCCCGGCTGGCAGGCCGACGTGCCGGTGTCGCGGATGCGGGACCTGCTGACCGACCCTGCCATCGGTGCGGTGATCTGCGCGGCAGGAGCCGACCTCGCACCCGCGGACCGGCGACTGTACGCCCTGCGCGACGTGACCGGCACGGTCGAATCGATTCCGCTGATCGCCAGTTCGATCATGAGCAAGAAGATCGCCGAGGGCACCGCGGCGCTGCTGCTCGACGTCAAGGTCGGCTCCGGCGCGTTCCTGAAGACCTCGGACGGGGCGCGGGAGTTGGCCACGGCGATGGTCGAACTCGGCAACGACGCGGGCGTGCGGACGGTGGCGCTGCTCACCGCCATGGACATCCCGCTCGGCCGGACGGCGGGCAACGCTCTGGAAGTCGCGGAATCGGTGGAGGTGCTCGCGGGCGGCGGGCCCGCCGACGTCGTCGAGCTGACCCTCGCCTTGGCCCGCGAGATGGTCGCGCTGGCCGGCCTCGATGCCGACCCCGCCGAGGCGCTGGCCGACGGCCGGGCGATGGACCACTGGCGCGCGATGGTCCGCGCCCAGGGCGGCGACCCGGACGCGCCGCTGCCCACCGCGAAACACACCGAGACCGTGCGCGCCGACGCCGACGGCGTGCTGACCCGGCTCGACGCGCTGGGTGTCGGTATCGCCGCCTGGCGCCTGGGCGCGGGCCGCGCACGTCAGGGTGATCCGGTGCAGTTCGGCGCGGGCATCGAGATGCACGCCAAACCGGGCGAGGCCGTGACCACGGGACAGCCGTTGCTCACCATGCACACCGACACCCCCGACGCCTTCACCGGCGCCATGGCGGCCCTGCGTGACGCCGTCACGATCGAAGCCGATGCCTCGCCGGTGCCTGCCGCCCCGCTGATCCTCGATCGAATCGTGTCCTGACCGACCTTCGGTCCGGGTTGCGCTTCGGCTGCCGCAACGGTGGGGTCCGGGCGGTGTCCGCTTGTGGACCGGCCCGCATCCAGCGGGCAACGAGATGGTTGCCACGGCCGGAGTCGGCTGCCGTTTCGGCGCGGTGCGGCTACCGTCGATACATGACTGGACCGATGCCTCTCACTCTCGCCTCGATCCGCCAAGCGCCGAAGGCACTGCTGCACGATCACCTCGACGGTGGCCTGCGGCCCGCGACGGTGCTCGAACTCGCCGCGCACAGCGGCTACGACGACCTACCCGCCACCGACGAGGCGGCGCTGGCGGCCTGGTTCCGCGACGCGGCCGACAGCGGATCGCTGGAACGGTACCTGGAGACCTTCGCCCACACCGTCGCCGTGATGCAGACCCCGGAGGGCCTGCGCCGCGTCGCCCGGGAATGCGCCGAGGACCTCGCCGCCGACGGCGTCGTGTACGCGGAAGTGCGTTTCGCCCCCGAACAGCACTTGGAGCGCGGACTGACGCTGGACGAGGTGGTCGAGCACACGTTGGCCGGATTCCGCGAAGGCGAGGCGGCCGCCGCGGAGCAGGGCCACCCCATCGTGGTGACCTGCCTGCTCACCGCGATGCGGCACGCGGCGCGCTCGCGGGAGATCGCGGAACTGACGGTGCGCTTCCGCGATCGCGGGGTGGGCGGCTTCGACATCGCGGGCGCGGAGGCCGGTTACCCGCCGAGCAGGCACCTCGACGCGTTCGAGTACATGCGCGCGAACAGTGCGCACTTCACCATCCACGCGGGTGAGGCGTTCGGCCTGCCGTCCATCCACGAGGCCCTCGCGTTCTGTGGTTGCGACCGGCTCGGTCACGGCGTGCGGATCACCGACGACATCAGCGTGCCCGGCGCGGTCGAGGACGCACAGCTCGGCCTGGTCGCCAACTATGTCCGGGACATGCGCATCCCGCTGGAGCTGTGTCCGTCGTCGAACGTGCAGACCGGCGCCGTGCCGTCGCTGGACAAGCATCCGTTCGACCTGCTGGCCCGGCTGCGCTTCCGCGTCACGGTCAATACCGACAACCGGCTGATGAGCGACACCAGCATGAGCCAGGAGATGCTCAAGCTGGTCGAGACGTTCGGCTACGGCTGGAGTGACCTGGAGCGGTTCACCATCAACGCCATGAAGTCGGCGTTCATCCCGTTCCCCGAGCGGCTGCGGATCATCGACAACATCATCAAGCCCGGATACGCGGTGCTCATCGGGTAGGGGGACCCGTCCTCGCGATCGATTGCCGGGTGCGGCATCGAAGGAACCGCCGAGCCCGTCGTGCCGGAAAGGTACGAATCGGCGATGCGGCTTTGCAGGCGCCCGGCAACCGGTTCGCTAGCGTGACGAACATGGCGACCTTGCGTATTCCCCGCCGTTTCAACGGACCGCCCGACTCCGGCAACGGCGGCTATGTGGCCGGTCTGCTCGCCGAGCAGCGCGACGAGGCGACGGCGACCGTGATCCTGCGCAGCCCCCCGCCGCTGGAGACGCCGCTCGACGTGCGCGAGGACCGGCTGTACGACCGCGACACGCTGATCGCCGAGTCGAAGAGCGGCGGACTCGAGCGGGACGCGCCGCACGCCGTTCCGTTCGCCGACGCGGTAGCGGCATCGCGCGGCTACACGAGCATCGAGATGTTCGCGTCTTGCTTCGTCTGCGGCAGCGGGCGGGCCGACGGGCTGCGCATCGAACCCGGTCGAGTGGACGCGGCCCGGGTAGCCGCGCCGTGGGTTCCCGACGAGACCGTCCCGCTGGGTGCCGCCCCTGCTGTGGGCCGCGATGGACTGCCCCGGTGGCTGGTCGCTGCCCGGCATGCTGGAACGTCCCGCCCTGCTGGGCTCGATGACCGCCACCGTGCGCGATGTGCCCCAGGTCGGTGAGCGCTGCGTCGTCGTGGGCGAGTTCCACGGCGAGCAGGGCCGCAAATGCTGGGCCTCCACCGCGGTCTACGGCGCCGACGAACGCCTGCTCGGGCAGGCCGAGCAGGTCTGGATCCGGCTGCGGTGACTACTGCTTGTCGAGCCGGGACTCCAGGTTGCGTTCCAGCTCGCGCCAGGCCTGGGCCTCGGCGGTGAACGGCGGGTTCGGCGCCAACCGGGTGGGGTCGGGGTTCAGCAGGTAGGAGACGTACCAGCCCAGCGGGGTGGATTGCGCCAAGGCCTGCTCCACCGTGTCGTCGTCGGCGTAGTCGGCGGCGTCGGTGAACAACTCGACCGCCAAGTCGAGCTGTTCGATGTCGACCGCCTCCGGGCCTTCGGCCAGGTCGTCGGCCAGACCGGGCAGCACGTAGACGTTCTCGTCGGTGACCTCGACCTCCAGCGAGCCGTCCACCGCCGCGGTCTGCACGTCGGCGAACGTGCTCACGCGGGCCAGATCGTGCTCGTGGTCGTCGGCGAGGTAGCGGGCCAGCGCGCGCTCGGAGGAGAACACCGTGATCGCGCGCTTGGTGCCGAGGAAGATCGGTTCGTCGTCGAGGTAACAGCGCAGCGTGAAGACGCTGCCCTCGGACGTGACGATCTTGACCGGGTCGATGCCGACCTCGTGCCAGAACGACTCGTCCTCGTCCTCCTCCTCGTCTTCTGCTTCGAGGTCGACGGGCTCGAACTCCTCGTCCTCGTCGCTGTCGGCCGCGTCGTCGGCGTCTACGACGTTCTCCTCGGCGGCCAGCAGTTCGGCCTCGGCGACCGCGACCGCCTCGGCGTCGACCTCGGGCGTCTGCACGACGGAGTCGATGGCATCCAGTACGTCGTCCCAGCCCTTGGCGATGGCGGCGCCGATCTGGTCCCACAGTTCCTCGCCGTCGCGACCGACGAACGCGCTCACGCCGCCGGGCAGCGCGCCGAGCACCGGATGGGAACCGAAGAACTTGGTGACCGTCTCGAGTTCGCACACCTCGCCGATGTTGCGCACCATACCGAGGGTGTCCTCCAGCTCGGCGACGGTGTCCACGTCCGGATCGCCGGCCGCCAGCTCCGGCACGGCGACCAGATCGAAGGAGAAATTCTCCTCCGGCTCTAGTTCGACCGCCGAGAGACCCGCGACAACCTTCCACGCCGGATGGTCGATGAGGTCGTTGTCGGTGTTGGTGCGGATGAACGCGGCCAGCTCCGCCACGGACTCGAAACCGTAGAGGGCGTCCTCGTGACCGAGGAACGCCTCCCACTCGTCGTCACCGTCTCGCCAGCGCGGTGCCCACAAGGTGACGAGATCGCCGTCGGTCAGGCCGAGCTCGATCGGGACGATGTCTCCAGAAGCCATGTGCGGAAGCCTATCGACCTTCCGCGTCAGGCACTATCCGGCCCGCCCCCATTCGCTCCCGCGGGCGGCTGTCCGGCGGGGACGAATGACTCGTTCAGTGTCGCAACGACCTTGGACCGCTGCGCGCCGGCGTCCTCGGCGGCCTGCCTGCACGCCCACACGATCAACTGCCCGACCTCGGCAGGCGGCAGCGACGTGACCGATTCCGCCAGGTTGAGGCCGACCAGTGCGCCGTCGCTGTTCACCTCGACGCTCACCGCGCCGTCCTCCGAGGTGAAACGCCCGCGCACCTGCTTCAACCCGTACAGCGCGGCTTCCAGCGCCTCCAGTTTCTGGGTAGCCGACGCCACCAGGGCGTCCATTTCCGCGCTCATACCGGCCTCATCCAGCTCGTCGGTCCCGTGTCCGCGTCATCGATCCGGTCCAGTTCGTCCACCGCCTGCTGGCGGGTGGGCAGGCCGAGCCGGTCGAGGACGTCCGAGGGCATGCCCGCCTCGGCGAGCAGTTCGCGCCGCCGCGCCCTGGCCGCGATGGCGGAGCGCTGGGTGAGCCGCAGGATCTCGTTCGCGAGCGACTGTGCGCCGTAACGGTATTCGCTGCGCTCGAACTTGATTTCCACCGGCATACCCTGATCGGTCGCGCGGACCGAGATGGTGCCCGACCGATTGCTGCTGGCCGCGACCGTGACATTGGGGACCTGGGGTCGGGTCATGCCGTCGGCCTGTAGAAACCGTAGAAGTCCATGCCTGAGTTCTCCGTTCGAATCGAGCTGATCTGGACCGGGTCACCCGCCTCGACAAGCTGGCCGTTGCCGATCACCATGGCCACGTGGCCGTCCCAGATCGCGAGGTCGCCGGGCATCAGATCACCGGCCGACACCGGTGTGGCTCCGTTGCCCTGCTCGGCCGCGAGCCGGGGCAGGTCGACGCCCGCCTCGCCGTAGGCGTACTTGGTGAGCCCACTGCAGTCCAATCCCGCACCCGGGTTGTTGCCGCCCCAGACGTAGGGCGTGCCGACGGCGCCGATCGCCGACCGCACCGCCGTGGCGGCCTGCTCGTTGGGCGCCTCCACGACGCTGCCGTCGGGCAGCGTGATCTTCACGCCCTTGCCGTCGTCGGCCGTCCCCGACGAACCGGTGTCCGGCCTGGGCGTACCCGAGGTGTCGGGTGTGCCGCGGGAATTGCGCGAGGACTGCGACTGCGGCGTGGCCATCACGGTGCTCAGCAACGAACCCGCGCTGCCCAGCGCGCCGGATGCGGTGGACACCACTTGCTGAACACCGGCAGCGGGCACACCGGCGAGCGACGGGGTGGTGGGCGGCGGGGTCAGGTCGTTCATCGACGCGGTGTGCGTCTGCAATTCGTTCTGGACCCGGCCGACGACATTGAGCGCCTGGTTGAGATGGTCGATCGCCGAGCCGACGAGCACCGTCAGCCCCTCCGGCGTCGCCAGGACCGGGCCCATGCTCGCCGCGGTGTTCACGAAGGACTGCGCGATGTCGGTGAGATCCTTCTGACCCGTCTCGACCTCGCCCGCGGCCTGGTTCACGACCGTGGCCATCTCGTTGCCGCGATCGGAGATGGTGGCCGCCGAGGTCTGCACGCGCAGCGCCTTGGCGGTGGCCGCGTCGGCGGCGCGGCCGTCCCACGCGGCGTTCATTCCGTTGATGCTGTCGCGGCCCATCTGATGGATCTGGTCGACCACGGCCGAGGTGCTGCGTAGCGCGTCGGTGGGACCGCCCGCGGGCAGCACGCCGCTGCCGAAGCTGGCGAGCAGGTCGAGGATGGGTTGTGCCAGCGCGTTGACGTCGATCACAGGCTCACTCCAGCTCGCCGGCCGCGTTCTGCAGCGCGCCGGCGTGGGCGGCGTCGGTCTCGGTGAGAACGGTGGCCGCGCCGGTGGCCGCGCCGCCCATACTGGTCAGCACCGCCGACAGTTGGCCGATCGCCGCGACGTGGCCTGCGTGCGCCGCGGTATAGGCGGCCATGAAGTCACCGCCGATCAGCCCCATGATCGGACCGAGCAACGCGGGCTCCGCCGCCGCGGCGCTCGCTCCCGCCGTCGCCATCTCACCCGCCATGACGTGGGCGGTCGCGCCGTAGGCTGCAATGCCCTCGGTGTCCGCCGACATCTTTCGCATCAGAGCTTCCCCCATCTGTCGTTCCCAGGCAGAGTACGTCATCCACTTGGTTCGACGCGCGTGGTTCCGGTTCGGTTCCGCCGCTTCGCAAAAAAGTCCGGTGGCGTTCGGCGGCGCGCCCGCGACCGACCTTATCGTTCCCTCATGCGCACCCACACCGTGGACCATCCACTCGTCGCCGCCCTGCTCACCACGATGCGAGATGAGCGAACGGCGAATCCGGCTTTCCGTGCCGCACTGCGTGATCTGACCGGCATCCTGATCTACGAGGCGCTGCGCGACGCGGAAGTCGAGCGTTTCGAGATCCGCACGCCGGTCGCCCCCACCGAAGGCGTCCGGCTGGCCCGGCCGCCGCTGCTGGTGCCGGTGCTGCGCGCCGGGCTCGGCATGGTCGACGCGGCCGCCGAGTTGATCCCGGACGCCAGGATCGGATTCGTCGGCCTGGCCCGCGACGAGGACAGCCACCTGCCGGTGCCCTACATGGAGTCGCTGCCCGCCGATCTCGCCGGGCTGCCGGTCTTCGTGCTCGACCCGATGCTGGCCACGGGCGGCTCGATGCGGCACACCCTGCAACTGCTGGCGGCGCGCGGAGCCACCGACATCACCGCGGTCTGCGTCGTCGCGGCTCCGGAAGGCGTTGCGGCACTCGCAGACTCGGGACTTCCGGTACGGCTGGTCACGGCCGTCGTCGACGCTGGGCTGAACGAGAACGCCTACATCGTGCCCGGTCTCGGCGATGCGGGCGACCGGCAGTTCGGCCCGCGCTGACCGGCGGTGGGCGGGTCAGAACCGCTGGCAGACCTCGCGCAGCGCCGAAAGGCGTACGCGCGCAGCCTCCCGCGCGGCCGGGAGATCGGCGTGCGAGCCGACCGGTTCGACCACCTCCAGATAGCACTTGAGCTTCGGCTCGGTGCCCGAAGGACGGACGACCACGCGGGACGAACCGCCCTCGAAGATCAGTGCGTCGGTGCGCATCCGGCCCCGCACCTGGAGTTGATCGGTGTATTTCACCGGCTCGCCCGCGATCTCCTCCGGCGGGTTCGCCCGCAGCCGATCGACCACCGCCGCGGCGTCGGCGGCCGAGGCGAGTCGCAGCGACACCTGGTCGCCCGCGTGCAGGCCGAATTCCACCGCGTAGTCGTCGAGCTCGTCGTCCAGGTCGCGGCCCGCCGCCTTCAGCCGGGCCACCAGGTCGGCGACGAGCACGGCGGCGGAGATACCGTCCTTGTCCCGCACCGCCGCCGGGTCGACGCAATGGCCGATCGCCTCCTCGTAGGCGTAGACCAAGCCGTCGCCCGCGCGGGCCAGCCATTTGAATCCCGTGAGCGTTTCCGCGTAGCGGCCGCCGCGCGCGGGAGCGAGCTTCGACAGCAGCCGCGAGGACACGATGGTCGTCGCCACCAGTGCGCCGGCCGCGGCGGTGCGCAGCACGCAGTCGCCCAGCAGCACGCCGGTCTCGTCGCCGCGCAGCATCCGCCAGGTGCCGTCGCGCCGCGGCACGCCCACCGCGCACCGATCCGCGTCCGGGTCCAGCGCGATCGCCACGTCGGCGCCGACCCGGGCGGCCGTCGCGAGCAGCAGGTCGGCCGCACCCGGTTCCTCCGGGTTCGGGAACGCGACGGTGGGGAAGTCGGGGTCCGGCTCGAACTGTTCCGCGACCACGTGGACGTCGGGGAAACCCGCCGCGCCGAGGGCTTCGACCGCGAGATCACCGCCGACGCCGTGCAGCGGAGTGAGTGCGATCCGAATTCCGGCGCGCTCGCCCGATCCGCCGATCCGGGTGGGCAATTCGGCGACGCGGCGCACGTAGCGCCGCACCACGTCGTCGTCAGCGGGGGCGACCGGCGTACGGTCTATCGGCTCGGCCACCGCCTCGATACAGCGCTCGATCTCGGCGTCGGCCGGGGCGATCAGCTGCGACCCGCCGTCGAGGTAGACCTTGTAGCCGTTGTCGGAGGCCGGATTGTGCGAAGCGGTGATCTGTACGCCCGCGACGGCGCCCAGTTCGCGCACCGCGTACGCGACCACCGGGGTGGGCAGCGGACGCGGCAGCAGCGTCACCGGAAAGCCCGCCGCCGCGAAGATTTCCGCGGTCACCGCGGCGAACTCAGCGGAACCGTGCCTGGCGTCGCGGCCGACCACCACCGCGCCGCCACCGAGGCAGCGGTTACGCAGCCACGCGACGATTCCTGCGGTCGCCCTGCTCACCGTGGTGACGTTCATGCCGTCCGGGCCGTCGCGCAGCGGCCCGCGCAGACCTGCCGTGCCGAAGCGCAGCATTACACCCGTTCCAGCACGCCGCGCAGCAGCTTGCCCAGACGCGGAGCCGCGGCGTGCCCTTCGGCGAGCACCTCGGCATGGGACAGATGCGCGCCGGTGACCCCGGCGGCCAGGTTGGTGACCAAGGAAATGCCCAGCACCCGTGCACCGAGCGCGCGGCAGGCGATGGCTTCCAGCACCGTGGACATGCCGACCAGGTCCGCGCCGATCGTGCGCAGCATCCGGATCTCGGCCGGGGTCTCGTACTGCGGCCCGGTGAGGCCCGCGTAGACGCCCTCGGTCAGGCTCGGGTCGATCTCCCTGGCCACCGCCCGCAACTCGGGATCCCAGGCGTCGACCAGGTCGACGAAGGTCGCGCCTGCCAGCGGCGTGCGACCGGTCAGGTTGAGATGGTCGCTGATCAGCACCGGATCGCCCACCCGCAGGCCGGATCGGATGCCGCCCGCGGCGTTGGTCAGCACCACGATCTCCGCGCCCGCCGCCACGGCGGCCGACACCGGGTGCACCACATCGGCGGGCTGATAGCCCTCGTAGAGATGCTGGCGGCCCATCAGCAGCAGCACCGCGTTGTCGTCCACCTGGACGGAATGGATCACGCCGACATGGCCCTGCGCGGTCGGCGTCCCGAACCCGGGCAGCTCCGGCATCGGCACCGACGCCCGCGGCGCCCCGATCTCCGCGGCCGCGTCCTGCCAGCCGGACCCCAGCACCACCGCGACCCGGTGGCGTGCCACTCCCGTACGTTCGGCGATCGCCTCGGCGGCCTGTTCGGCAAGCATGATCGTCACGATAGCGGTGTTTGATTTCCAGCGCCTGCGGCGCTGGGTGTTCGCGGCCCCTTTGTGGCTCGCGTTTGCGCGGCCGCCGCTTGCTCCTTCGTCGAGTACGCGGCGGCCGCGCAAACGCGAGCCGGGCCGCGAACGGCGCATGCTCGGTCTCGCTTCGCTCGAAACCCGGGGTTAGGGGTGATGGGTTGCGTGTGGTGGTCGTGGGTTGATTTCCGGTTGTGTGGGGTGGTGGCTCGATTTCGGGTTGCGTGGGGTGGTTGGGGGCTCGATTTCGGGTGGGTGTTGTCGGTGGCGTCGGGTTGTCGTTGGCGAAGGGACGGTTGGTCGGTGAGTGTCGGCTGTCCCGTGGACACGGCGGCGGGGCGTCGGTGTGCCGTGGACAGGGCGGCGGGGCGGACGTGATGGGGATCGTCGCCGATGATCGTGGGGCTCGCAGGTGGAGGGGCTGTCATGTGAGCCGTCGGCTGTGTAAGCCGGTCGGGACCAGGTGTACGGCGTGTGGGGGCGTTTCGCTTCGTCCCCTCTCTGTCGGTTCGGCTGGGGGCCGGATCAGGGGCACTGAGGTGGGGCGCGAGCAACTGCTACCCGCGAGTAGGGAGGTCTGCCACGGACCGTTACTCTGCACCGCATGCCGTATCTCGAACGCCAAGGTGAAGTGTTCGTCGTGTACCTCGGCGCCGAGGGAACCACGGACAGCGAGAACCGTTTCCACCCGGACTGGATCGATGAATTCCACGGGCTGCTGGACGAGGTCGAGAAGTCCGAGGGGCCTGCCGCGCTGGTGACCACCGCGACGGGGAAGTTCTACAGCAACGGTTTGGACACCGATTGGCTGTTCCCCAATCTGGACAAGATGCACGGCTACCTCGACCGTGTGCACTCGCTCTACACCCGCCTGCTCGCCTTCCCGCTGCCGACCGTGGCGGCGATCAACGGCCATGCCTTCGGCGCGGGCGCCATGCTGGCCACCTCGCACGACTTCCGGGTGATGCGCGCCGATCGCGGCTTCTACTGCCTGCCCGAGGTGCATCTGGGCATGCCGTTCACCATCGGGATGAACGCCTTGCTCACCGAGCGGCTGACCAACCAGGTCTGCGTGCAGGCGATGACCACCGGCCACCGCTACCCGGCCGACGAGGCGATCGCCGCGGGCATCGTGGACGGCAAGGCCGAAGCCGCCGAGTTGCTCGCGACCGCCGTGCAGCGGGCAGCCGCGCTGGCCGGCAACCGCAAGCCGAACCTGCCGGTGATCAAGCGCGCCCTGCACGCGAAGGCGCTGGCCGGCCTCGCGGTGCTCACCACTCCGGAGAACCTGGCGTTCGGCGCGAACTGACCCGCCGTCCCGCAACGGCGTGGAGGTCTCTCGAACGGCGTGCCAATGGCCACAGCGGTCGCCCCTGACGCGCCCAGCGCACTCCAGCCCCGGTTTCGAGCGAAGCGAGACCGAGCATGCGCCGTTCGCGGCCACAAGAGGGCCGCGAACCCGCCGCGCCGAAGGCGCGGCAAAACGAACACAGTGCGAGACTGTGTTGCATGCCACCACCGCGCAGCGGGCGCCCGGAATCGCAGCACGACGGCAACGCTGTGTGCGAGGTCGGCGCGGCCGCTCGCAGTGACGCCGCGATCCGCGCCGCCGCCGCCGACCTGATCGGGCTCTCGCACGCGATTCACGCCGAGCCCGAGCTGGCGTTCGAGGAGACCCGTAGCGCGGCCAAGACCATCGCACCGCTCGCCGAGCGCGGCTTCGAGGTGCAGACCGGCGTCGCCGGACTGCCCACGGCTTTCCGCGCGCGCTACGGCAGCGGGCCGCTGACCGTCGGCATCTGCGCCGAGTACGACGCGTTGCCCGAGATCGGGCATGCCTGCGGGCACAACGTCATCGCCGCCTCGGCGGTGGGCGCGGCGCTCGGACTCGCCGAGGTCGCCGACGCGCTCGATCTCACCGTGCTGGTGTTCGGCACGCCCGCCGAGGAGAGTGGTGGCGGCAAGGTGCTGATGCTGGAACAGGGGGTGTTCGACGACGTCGCGATGGCGATGATGGTGCACCCGGGTCCGCTCGACATCGTCGGCGCCCGCTCGCTGGCGCTGGCCGACGTGTCGGTGGTCTTCCACGGGCGCGAGGCGCATGCCAGCGCGGCCCCCGAACAGGGCCGCAACGCGGGCGACGCGGTGACCGTCGCACAGGTTGCTCTCGGCTTGCTACGGCAGCACCTCCTGCCGGGCCAGCAACTGCACGGTATAGTCGGCGACGGTGGCGTAGCTCCCAACATCGTGCCCGGACGTGCGGAACTGCTGTATTACCTACGCGCAGTCGACTCCGCATCCCTCGACGATCTGATGCGACGAGCGTCGGCTTGTTTCGAGGCGGGCGCCCTCGCGACCGGCTGCACCCACGAAATCCGGACGCTCGCGCCGACGTATACCGAGCTGACCCCGGATCCGGAGCTGTTGCTCGTCTACCGCGAGCAGATCACCGGATCGGGACGCGTGCCGCTCGCTCCGGAGTTCGAGGCGCAGCGGCCGCTGGGCAGCACCGATATGGGGAACGTCACCAACGTCATTCCGGGCATTCACCCGGTCATCGGAATCGATGCCGGTGGTGCGGTGACACATCAGCCAGGCTTCGCCGCGGCCAGCGTCAACGCCTCGGCGGATCGCGCGGTCATCGATGGCGCACTGGCGCTCGCGCGTACCGCGATCACCGTCGCCGGCGATGACATACATAGAGACAGGTTGTTGCAACGGCTAGTTCAACGACAGGAGGACATTCGGTGAGCACAACCGGCCGTTCGGCGGCACCGGCGACGGGCCCGGCAGAGGGCGTCCGTGTGGTCACGCAGGAGCCAGGGAACTCCGCAGCGCCGGAGACCGTGGTATCCGGGCGGGGAGCGGTGGAGTCGTGGCTGGCCGGTCACACGGTCGATCTCGTCGGGTGGCGTAGGCACATCCACGCCAATCCGGAACTGTCCCGTACCGAGTTCGGCACCACAGAGTTCGTCTCGGCGTGGCTGACCAAGGCGGGGCTCACGCCGCAGCCGCTTCCCGGCGGCACCGGCCTGATCTGTGATATCGGCCCCGACGGGCCGCGGATCGGCCTGCGCGCCGATATGGACGCGCTGCCTCTCCAGGAGTTCACCGGACTGCCCTTCGCCTCCACCGTGCCGGGCGTATCGCACGCGTGCGGTCACGACGCGCACACCACCATCCTGCTCGGCACGGCGCTGGCGCTGGCCGAGGTGCCGCAGCTGCCGGTCGGCGTGCGGCTGATCTTCCAGCCCGCCGAGGAGGTCATGCCCGGTGGGGCGATCGACGTGGTCGCCGCGGGCGCCATGACGGGCGTGCAGCGGATCTTCGCGCTGCACTGCGACCCGCGCCTCGAGGTGGGCCGGGTCGGCATCCGCGTCGGCGCGATCACTTCCGCCGCCGACACCATCGAACTGGTGCTCGACTCGCCGGGCGGCCACACCTCGCGTCCGCACCTGACCAGCGACCTGGTCTACGCGATCGGCTCGGTCATCACCGGCCTGCCCGGCCTGCTCAGCCGCCGCATCGACCCGCGCACCAGCACCGTGATGGTGTGGGGCGCGGTGAGCGCGGGGAAGGCGCCGAACGCCATTCCGCAAACCGGCATGCTCACCGGCACCATCCGCACCGGAGACCACGCGACCTGGTCGCTGCTGGAGCCGATGGTGCGGGAGATCGTCGACGGCCTGCTCGCCCCGACCGGCGTGCGCTACCAGCTGAACTATCGGCGCGGCGTGCCGCCGGTGGTCAACGACGAGCACTCCACCCGCATGTTCGAGGACGCGATCCGGGCGCTCGGGCCCGACGCGCTCTCCGACACCCCGCAATCCGGCGGCGGCGAGGACTTCTCCTGGTATCTGGAGGAGGTGCCCGGCGCGATGGCGCGCCTCGGCGTCTGGTCCGGCGAGGGCGAGCAGCTGGATCTGCACCAGCCGACCTTCGACATCGACGAGCGCGCGCTCGCGGTCGGCGTCCGGGTGCTGAGCAATCTCGTGCTCGGCACGCGCTGAGTTCTTCGTCACACCGGCAGCGGCGTGGCCGAACCCTCGGGTCGGCCACGCCGCTGCCGTCTGCGCGGGCGCCCGGGTCAGCCGAAGTTGCCCGGGCCGACGTTGCGGCTGTTGCGGGTGCGTAGTGCGTGCACGTAATCCTCTGGTGCGCCTGCCTTTTCGGCCGCGTCGGCGATCACCCCGAGGTAGCGGGCCGAGGGCAGCCCGCCCTCGTAGGCGTCCAGCACGTAGAGCCAGGCCAGCGTGGGCTCACCCCCGCCGTCGGCGTTGCGGGTGACGCGCAGACGGATCTTCTTGTGGATACCGAAGTCCGAGCCCTCCCAGCGGTCCAGCCGCTGCTCGTCCTCGGGGGATACGTCGTAGAGCACGACGAACACCCGGGAACCGGGGTCCTCGACGACCGTCGCGAGAGGCCCTTCCCAGCCGATGTCGTCACCGGCAAAGGTGAGCCGCCAGCCCTCCAACCAGCCCGTCCCGGACATGGGGGAGTGCGGACAGCGATCGAGCATCTGCGTCGAGTCCATGTTGGACCCATAGGCGGCATAGATCGGCACCAGCAAAGGGTAGCCAATAACCGGGAGAGACCGCGTTCGATTGCCGCACCTGCGGCGCGGCGCGCGACCGGGAAGGGTTGCGCACCGGTAACGCGGTCGGTAGTGCGAGGTGGTTCCCGGATAACGTTTACCCCGTGCCGGAGATCCCGGCGCGAAGCACGAGCGGAGGTATCAATGACCCGCATCGCGATCATCGGTGGCGGACCGGCCGGCTATGAGGCGGCCCTGGTGGCGGCCCAGCACGGGGCGTCGGTGACGCTGATCGATTCCGACGGCATCGGTGGGGCGTGCGTGCTGTGGGACTGCGTGCCCTCCAAGACCTTCATCGCCTCGACCGGCGTCCGCACCGACCTGCGCCGGGCGCGCGATCTCGGGATCACCCTCGACCCGAACCAGGCGCAGGTGCAGCTGCCCGAGGTGAACGCCCGCGTCAAGGCGCTGGCGCTGGCCCAGTCCTCCGATATCCGCTCGAAGCTGCAGACCGTCGGGGTGACCGTGCTGGCCGGGCACGGCGAGCTGATCGATCGCGGCAGCGGGCCTGCCGCGCACCGGGTGCTGGCCAAGCTGGCCGACGGCGCGCAGCGGACCATCGAGGCGGAGGTGGTGCTGATCGCCACCGGCGCGAGCCCGCGGGTGCTGCCCGGCGCGGAGCCCGACGGTGAGCGCATCCTCAACTGGCGTCAGCTCTACGACCTGGCGGAGCTGCCGGAGACCCTGGTTGTCGTCGGTTCCGGTGTGACGGGCGCGGAGTTCGTCTCCGCCTATACCGAAATGGGCGTGCGGGTGAAGCTGGTCTCCAGCCGCGATCGCGTGCTGCCCGGCGAGGACGCCGACGCGGCGCTGGTGCTGGAGGACGCGCTCGCCGAGCGCGGCGTCGAACTGGTCAAGCACGCGCGCGCCGACGCCGTGGAGCGCACCGCCGAAGGCATCGTGGTCAAGTTGTCCGACGGGCGCACGGTTTCCGGCTCGCACGCGCTGATGACCGTCGGCTCCACACCCAACACGGCCGGTCTCGGGCTGGAGCAGGTCGGCATCGAACTCGATCGCGGCGGCTACCTGCGGGTGGACCGTGTTTCGCGCACCTCGGTGCCCGGCGTCTACGCCGCGGGCGACTGCACCGGCCTGCTGCCGCTGGCCTCGGTGGCCGCGATGCAGGGACGCATCGCGATGTACCACGCGCTCGGTGAGGGCGTCAGCCCGATCCGGCTGAAGACCGTCGCCTCCGCGGTGTTCACCCGGCCGGAGATCGCGACCGTCGGCGTCAGCCAGACCGCGATCGACAACGGTGAGGTGCCCGCGCGCACGGTGATGCTGCCCCTGAACACGAACCCGCGCGCCAAGATGTCCGGGCTGCGACGCGGTTTCGTCAAGATCTTCTGCCGCCCGGCGACCGGCGTGGTGATCGGCGGCGTCGTCGTGGCGCCGATCGCGTCGGAGCTGATCCTGCCGATCGCCCTTGCGGTGCAGAACAATCTGACGGTCAACGACCTGGCACAGACGTTTTCGGTGTACCCGTCGCTCACCGGTTCGGTCACCGAGGCGGCGCGATTGCTGATGCGCCACGACGACTTGGACTGACCTCGGTTTGGCGCGTACGGTGCCGTGTCCGGTCTCGGACATCGTGCCCTGCGAACTCGGGGCGGGCAGGGGAGGCGGGCGGTCTTGCCACCCTTGGCTATTCGCCGCGTTGCCCATCGTGCGCACATGTGGTTCACTCTCGGCAGAGATGCGATCGGAGGCGGTCGCGGGGTTCGGTGTGGGGGGATGGTCCTTTCCAAATCGGCACGAGCGAACGGCCCGGGTCGTTCGACGATCAGGCGTCTCACCCAGGGGACAACTGAATGCGGCCTGCCGGGCCGCACCCGGGAAGGGAATGCGGAAAGTGAAACATCGTAAGCCGAGTCGGGCGCAGCGAGCGATGGCGAGCACCTCGTTGCCACTGGCCACAGCGGCTGCCGTGGCCACGCTCTTCGCTGCGCCGGCGGGGGCGGCTCCCAACGATCAGCCGACCACTCCGCCGACGCCCGCTCCGGCGCAGCCGGGCGTGAACGAGTCGCCGAGCACCCCGGAGACCACACAGCCGGAGCCGAACAAGCCGGAGTCCAAGCAGGATCCGCAGAAGCCGGAGAGCAAGCCGACGCCGCGTCAGCCCGGCGTCACCACTCCGGAACCGGACGCGGACCCGGATCATGCCATGCCGGACCAGAAGGATCCGCGGCTGTCCAAGCCGACCCAGCCGGGTGTGACCCCGCCGCGTGTCGCGCCGCTGCCGGTCCCCGGCCAGCAGAAGCCGAGCGACCCGCAGGCCGCGGTCACGCCGGACCAGGCCGCACCGCAGCCCGGACAGCAGGCGGCTCCGCAGCCCGGCCAGCAAGCCGCCCCGCAGCAGGGCACCGAGAGCGACAATTCCGAGGCGCGGCAGCCGGAGAGCTCGACGCTGGTGCAGCCACAGGCACAGCCGCGTTGGCAGGCTCCGCGTCTGGAGGCGGCCCCGGCCGCCCCGGTCGTGGAGATGACCGGCCCGCACGCGGAGATCGGCGCGAACGTCGACGGCGGCACCCTGCTGCCGGGCCACGTGGCAAACACCCACCACTTCAGCAACGAGGCGGGTTACGTCGGCACCATCGGCTACCGCACGCCGACCGGTGCCGGTGAAGCGGGCGTCTCGGTGGAGTTCGTCGACAAGAACACCGTCAAGCTGACCACCTACACCGGTGGCGAGGGCCTGGCCTCGAACAACACCACCGCGGTGTTCGACACCACCCAGCTGAACCAGGCCAAGGCCGCGGTGGAGGACTGGATCCGGGAGCAGCCGGGCGGCGCGGCCGCCCTGGAAGCCGCCGCACAGGTTAAGCTTCCGCTTCAGCCGGGCGACTTCGCTCCGCAAACCGCCGAAGTGGGTGGTGTCACCACCCAGTGGGGTGGTTCACTCCAGTACTGACACGAGCTGATTCCGACGGGTGGGGCGGTCGTTCGCGACCGCCCCACACGTGTGTCACGGGAAAGGATTGGGTGTGACCTCCGAGGGTGATGCGAGGAATGAATCCGACCAGTCCGGGTCGGAGTTCGGTCCCCCAGTGGGGGAGTTCGGGCCGCCGATCTCCGAATTCGGGCCGCCTGTCGCGGAATTCGGGCCGCCGATGGGCGCGGACACCGGCCCGGGCTGGCAGGTGCCGCAGCAGTCGGCCGACCACCCCGAACTAACCTGGCGCCCGGCGGGCGAGCCGGAGGCGATGTCTGCACCGCCCCCGCAGTATCGCGCGCCGGATTCGACGGTCTACTCCGAACGGCCGTCCGCACCGCCCGCGCCCGCCCAGCCCGAGCCGCCTGCCGCGGAGCCCGTGCGCCCGCAGTCCACGGACGGCAAGCAGGACTCCTGGTGGAACCGGCCGACGCTGGAAGGCGGCGTTCCGAAGCCTCCGCAGCCCTCCGAGTCGAGCCTGTCCTGGGCCGAGGACCCCATCGCCATGCGGCTTGCGCTGGGCGTTCCCGAGACGCCCTCGCCCGCGCGGCGCAACTCCTCGCGGCGCAGGGTCGTCCTGGGCACGCTCGCGGCCGTGGTGGTGCTGGTCGCGCTGACGGTGACCATCCTGATGTCCAGCGGCAGCGATGACGGCCAGGACGGCACGGCTGCTGCGGCTACCACCAGCGCCGTGGCGATGAGCTGCCCGACCCGCACCGAGGGCAATGTCACCTTCGGCAACGGTGCGGGTGATACGAGCAGTGGGATCCGGGCGATTCTCGGCTTCGAGCATGCGTACTATTCCGAGCGCAGCGCTACCCGCGCGCACACGTTCGTGGCGCCGGGCGCGAACGTCGAGCCGCCTGCCGACCTGCAGAAAACCATTGACCAGCACATCCCGCAGGGCACGGCCTATTGCCTGCGGATCGCGGAGATGGCCCCCGATCGCTTCAACGTCGAGATCACCGAGCGCCGTCCCGATGGCACCGAGGCCCGGTACTTCCCGGTGATCACGACCGTGAACCTGGACGGACGGACCCTCATCTATCTGATCGACTGAGTCTATTTCTCAGAATGTGAGATTTCTATTTCAGATTCTGATATGACTGTGCGACAGTGCCTTATGGCGCATTTCTCGGAGGTGTCCCTGTCGCCGATCACTCCACCGCTGGCCCGGCGTCTCGACGGCCTGACGAGTTCGGCGATCCGCGATCTGCTGAAGGTGGCCGCGCGCGACGACGTCATCAGCCTGGCGGGTGGCCTGCCCGACGAGCAGTTGATGCCGCGGGACCGGATCGCGCAGGCGGCCGAGGCGGCGCTGGCCGACCGCGCGCGACTGCAGTACACCGAATCGGCGGGCTGGGGCCCGCTGCGTGAGGTGCTCGCGGCGCGCGAGACGGTGCGGCTGGGGCGGCCGGTGCCGCTCGATGAGGTGTTCGTCACCCACGGTTCGCAGCAGGCGCTGTCGCTGCTCGCCGAGGTGTTGCTGGATCCGGGCGCGCTGGTCGTGGTCGAGGACCCGGCCTACGTCGGCGCCCTGCAGGTGTTCCGCGCTGCCGGAGCGCGCATTGTGACGGTCGCGCTGGACGCCGAAGGCATGCGGGTCGACGAGCTGGCCGACCTGCTCGGCAGCGGCGAGCGGCCCGCAGTGGTGCACACGGTGAGCAATTTCCACAATCCGCGCGGTGTCACCATGAGCGAACCGCGTCGACGTGAACTCGCCGCACTCGCCGACCGGTACGGATTCTGGGTGATCGAAGACGATCCCTACGGCGAGCTGTGGTTCGATCGGCCGTCGCCGGAGCCGATCGCGACATACTCGCCCAACGTGATCCGGCTGTCGAGTGTGTCCAAGACCCTGGCCCCGACCTTGCGGGTGGGCTGGATGACCGCGCCGAACGCTGTGTGCAGGGGCGTGGAGTTGCTGAAGCAGGGCGCGGACCTGTGCGGTTCGGCGCTGACGCAGCAGATCGCCGCCGATCTGCTCGCCGACGCCGACTGGCTGGGGGCGCAGGTGGAGGGGATCCGGCGCGTCTACGGTGCGCGAGCGCGGGTCCTGGTGGACGAGCTGCGCGCGCGCTTCGGTGACCGGCTGGTGAGCACCGACGCCGCGGGTGGCATGTTCGTGTGGGTCGACTTCACCGATGGGACCGACACTGTGGACTTGTTGCCCCGCGCCATCGATCTCGGCGTCGCCTACGTCCCCGGCGATGCGTTCGCGGTGGCCGGCGGTCACCGCAATTCGATGCGCCTGTGCTTCACCACCTCCGAGGCGGCGACGCTTCGGGAGGCGGTCGCGCGCTTGGCGCGTGCGATAGGTGAATAGCTGCGGGGCACAGGGGCTTTCGGTTGCCCGCGCGTGGGTTCGCCAGATAGGGTTGCAGGCATCCAATAGGAGGGGAGTAATTCGATGATCGTGAAATTCCTTGCGAGCGCGGTGATTGCCGTCGGCATGGTTTCGCTGGTGCCGGGTGTCGCTTCGGCGCACCATTGCCAGCCGGTGACGACGTGGTGCCATCCGAGCTAGTCGAGTCGTCGGCCGGGAACTGAATCACGGCTACCTCGATCGGGCCGGTTCCATCTCGGAACCGGCCCGATCTTCGTCTCCGGATCTACGGCGAAACCGGGTCCACGGCGACAACCGCGCCGCGCGACGTCATCGTTGGATGCGGCCCGGCGAGCGAAGTCGGATCCGGCGTGGTCAGTCCACCCAGCCGTAGGTGCGCTCGACCGCTTTGTTCCACGCGGCGAAGTGCGCGTGCCGGTCCGCGTCCGGCATGGTGGGGTGCCAGGTCTTGTCCGCGGTCCAGTTGTCGCGGATGTCGTCGGTGCCCGACCAGTAGCCGACGGCGAGCCCGGCCGCGTACGCGGCACCGAGCGCGGTGGTTTCGTTCACGACCGGCCGTACCACGGGTACGTCGAGGATGTCGGATTGGAATTGCATGAGCAGATCGTTGCCGACCATGCCGCCGTCCACCTTCAGCGTGGTCAGTTCCAGGCCGAGCCGCTGGGACTCGGCGTCCGCGCGCATCGCGTCGACCACCTCGCGGGTCTGGAAGGCGGTGGATTCCAGTACCGCCCGGGCCAGGTGCGCTTTGGTGACGAAACGGGTGAGCCCGGTGATCACGCCGCGCGCGTCGGGGCGCCAGCGGGGCGCGAACAGCCCGGAGAAGGCGGGCACGATGTACGCGCCGCCGTTGTCGGCCACGCTGCGGGCGAGCGGCTCGATCTCGTCGGCGGCGGAGATGATGCCGAGGTTGTCGCGGAACCACTGCACCAGTGAACCGGTGACCGCGATGGAGCCCTCCAAGGCGTACACCGCGTCCGCGTCACCGAGGCGGTAACAGACCGTGGTGAGCAGGCCGTGCTTGCTGAAAACCGGTGTGGTGCCGGTATTCAGCAGCATGAAATTACCGGTGCCGTAGGTGTTCTTGGCCTCGCCGGGCGACAGGCAGGCCTGGCCGAAGGTGGCGGCCTGCTGGTCGCCCAGAATGCCCGCGACCGGCACCCCGGCCAGCGGGCCGGAACTGATCGGCGCGTAGACCTCCGAGGAACTGTGCACCTGCGGCAGCATCGACTCGGGCACGCCGAACTCCCGGCAGATCTCCGAATCCCATTGCAATGACCGCAGATCCAGCAACATCGTGCGGGACGCATTGGTCACGTCGGTGATGTGCCGCCCGGTCAGGTTCCACAGCACCCAGCTGTCGACGGTGCCGAAACACAGCTCACCCGCCTCCGCGCGCTCCCGCACGCCCGGCACGTTGTCCAGGATCCAGCGCAGCTTCGGCCCGGCGAAGTAAGTGGACAGCGGGAGACCGGTGCGATCCTGGTAGCGGGCCGGTCCCGCATCACCGCCCAGTTCGGCGCACAGCCGGTCGGTACGGGTGTCCTGCCAGACGATCGCGTTGTGCACCGGCCGTCCGGTCTCGCGGTCCCACACCACCGTGGTCTCGCGCTGATTGGTGACGCCGACCGCGGCGATGTCGTCGGCACTGAGCCCGCTGCGCTCCAAAACCTCGCCCAGGACGATTTCGGTATTGCGCCAGATGGTTTCGGCATCGTGCTCGACCCACCCCGGCTGCGGAAAGATCTGCTCGTGTTCCCGCTGGGCCACGCCGACGACACGCCCCTGCCGGTCGAAGACGATGCACCGACTCGAGGTCGTGCCCTGATCGATGGCGGCCACATAGCGACGCATCCGTGCAGTGTATTTGGCCGCGACTTCGTCGCGGCGTGTTCGCGGCTGTGTTGTTTTTCCAGCGCCTGCGGCGCTGGGTGTTCGCGGCCCTCTTGTGGCTCGCGTCCGAGCGACCACCGCTGGCGACTTC